>CALGZC010000009.1 GCA_937934745.1 uncultured Blastocatellia bacterium | reverse complement strand
ATGGGCGCTCGTTGAGCGGATGGCCTGTGGAGCGAACCGCAGTGGGGAGCAGCGCCCGCGCCACAGCGACTCCGGGGTGGTGCAATGCCGCGTCTGAGCGCCGGAGGAATCCCCGGCCTTCAGGCACCCGGGAAGGATGGCAACCCTGCACGACGGCATCAACGGCGTGTGGGAGAGCGGAGCGTGAGAGATGGTACCGGGCAATGTGTAGCCCTGTCGAAGGACTCCCTTGGGGCTGCTTCTGAGGCTTCATTGATCACCTTCTGCCGCCGGGGAAACTCCAACCAGGTCAAGCCAATCTGGGCCGACGCGCCGTTCATTTTCCTGAAGCCAGACGGCAATTTGCAGGCGCTGCTCACGGTTGAGACGTTCGATGAGGCGAAGGAGTTCAGTGCGTTGCTGCTTGAGCTGGGCAGTGAGTTGCGCCTGCAGACGTGCGTCGCGCTCGGCCTCACGCCGGAGTGTTTGTTCGGTCAGCATTTCCGTCAACGTTTGAGAGAGCACATGGCGCAGGGCGGTGGCATCTACTGCCGGATCAAGTGCCGCCACCGAACCGGCTGCCGGAGGAGCCGGGGCTGCCGGCTGCACCGCCCGGCCGAAAGCCAGAGAAACGCCCTGCGGCCCAACCGTCACCCGGAAATTGACTAGAGCCAGGACAACGACGGCGGCAGCGCAGCCGGTTGCCAGTTTTCCCCACCACGGGAGTACGGCAAAGAACTCGCGCAAGGACTGCCACAATGTCGGCTTGAGAACAAGTTGTATCCGTGGCGTAACGGCGTCTAGAGTCCAGGTTTGTAGTGTCGCCCGGACGGCTTGAAAACCATCCAACTCGGCGCGGCACGCAGCACAGTCCTGCAAGTGACGCTCAATGTCGGCCACTTGGGCCGGCGTTGCTTCTCCGTACAGGTACGTGACCAAGTCCGGCCCACGTTGGCAGGCGGAGGATGACGAATGCTGTGCAGGCATAACAACCTTCCTTCCTCTCTAAAATGGGCGTAGCAGCCCAAGGCCTTCCAGCCGGCGGCGCAACAGGTTGAGTCCAGTGTAAAGCCGCGTCTTCACCGTGCTGACCGGAATGCCCAGCACATCGGCAATCTCGTGTAACTTCAGTCCCTCGTATTCCTTCATCACAATAACCTGCCGCATCTCGGCCGGCAGCGCCGCAAGTGCCCGGCGTACCAGTTGTGCTTGTTCGTGGCGGAGCAAGTCCTCATCCACTGCATTCGTTGGCGCCGGTGGGTCAAAGCCGTTTGCTTCCGTTTGCTCTTCAAGTGAGACATGGTCGGCCGTCCGCCGGCGTTGTCGTGAATGACACGCATTGAGGGCAATGCGGTAAAGCCACGATGAAAATTTGGCTTCACCACGAAAGGAGCTCAGGTTGCGAAATGCGGCCAAAAACGTTTCCTGGCACACATCCTGCGCCTCTTCATCCGACCCGGTCAGACGGTAGGCGAGGCTGAACACCGGCCGTTCCCAGCGCCGTACTAGGGTTTCAAACGCCTGGTGTTCACCGCCCAGCGCACGCCTGACTAACTCCAGGTCAGATTCTGGATCGGACACTTCCACCATCAGTTGCCTTTGCCCCCTACCGACCGGTGAGTTCGTACCGGTGAGTTTGTATCGGCGCACGTTTTCTCAAACGCGCGATATAGGAGGCCAGTTGTGGCAACAAAGTCGGATTTTTTCGCCTGGGTGAGGCGACGTGGAGTTTTCGGTGGGGCAGTTTGGCTGCCGGCGGCCAAACTGCCCCACCTTTTTGCCTCATATCCGGCGGGCAGTGGCTGCCGGAATGGATCGGCTAGTCCGCAAAAAGTTGATTCCAGAAGCTTTGGACGCTGCCACGGGGATTGTGAAAGGTCTGGTACAGGGCTTGCATAAAAGCATTAATGACAACCCGCGACAGCGGGGACGAACTGACTGCAAGGCACACACTTTACCGAAAGGAAATGGCGACACTATGAAAAAAATGGCTCTCGCGCTTTTGGTCGCGCTTGCGATGGGAGTGACCACGTTTGGCGTCATTGAGAACGCCTATGCCCAGGAGCAGCCGGCCGCCGATAGCGCTTCAGGAACGAAAACGAAAAAGAAACGCCGTCGGCGCAAGAAGAAAGCTGCTTCAGCGCCGAGCGGTGCTGTGATGTCTACGAACCAGTTTTAGGGGTCAGTTTCAAGTGATTGCACTCAGACTGCGCTAAAAGATTGCGCCAACTACAATAAACGCTGACACGATGAATTGTCGAGATGGAGATGCTATGTCTCCATCTCGTTTTTTTTTGTGGCCGCTATGGGTAGTGCCTCTGGGTGATCGTCGGTGTCCGGGGCCAGGGAAGAGACTTGTTTCTGCTGTCCGGCTAGGTAGTATCCGTGGCGGGCACGGTCATTTGACGAACTTAACACGCCAAGGAGTCTCTGACACAGCATGAAGTTTGACGTTTGGACGCGTGACGCGCGTACTCTGGCTGCCGATGCGCTAGTCCTGTTTGTATTTGAAGAAGACACCCTGAACACCCCTCCTTTAGATGGTTTCAATGAGGCCCTGCCGGGGTTGCTGCCGAACGTGATGGGGAGGGAAATGCGCGGCAAAATGGGTGAAACCGTGACGTTGCACCTTGCCGGTGGGGTGGAGGCAAAGCGACTGTTGTTGGTCGGCGCTGGGCCGGCGGCAGACTTTGACCTACGCGCGCTGCGCCGGTGCAGTGCGCAGGCGGCGCGTGTGGCTACAAAGAAAGGTGTGACAACGCTCGGAATCGTGCCGCGCAGCCCGTTTGAACTGGCCCACGCAGCGGCCGTGGCCGACGGCGTACTGACCGGCGTTTACGACCCGGCGCTCTACCGGAAACCAAAAGAAGACACAAAACACATCGACAGTGTGACGCTGTGTGTCGAACCACAGCTTGCCGAGGTGGTTCAGGCAGGGATCAACCGTGGCGTTACCCTGGCCGAGGCGGTCAATTTTGCGCGCACCCTAGCCCAGGAGCCAAGCAACAAGCTGACGCCTGTTGAAATGGCACGGCGGGCGCAAGCCATGGCCGAGCAGGAAGGGCTGACGTGTCTGGTGTTGGGTCGTGCGGCGATGATGGAGCTGGGCATGGGGGCCTTACTGGCCGTCGGGCAGGGCAGCGCCCAGGAACCGCAACTAATCCGGCTCAGCTACCGTCCGGCGGGAAGCACCGCTGACGGTCATATGCGGCTTGCCCTTGTGGGTAAGGGGATTACGTTTGATACGGGTGGGATTTGTCTCAAGCCACGCGATGCGATGTGGGAGATGAAGTACGACATGTCCGGCGGCGCAGCCGTTATCGGCGCCATGCAAGCGATTGCGCGGCTTAAGCCGCCCATCGCCGTAGATGGTTACGTGGCGGCAGCGGAAAACATGCCTTCGGCGGCCTCCTACAAGCCGGGAGATGTTTTGCATGCGTACAACGGTAAGACGATTGAAGTCATTGATACGGATGCCGAAGGTCGCCTGGTGTTGTGCGACGCGCTGGCTTATGCCCGGAAAGACGGCGGCGCAACGCACATCGTTGACCTGGCCACCCTGACCGGCGCGGTTATGGTGGCCCTTGGGCAAGAGCGGGCAGGCTTGATGGGTACCGACACGGCGTGGATCGAAAGTGTCAAGGCTGCCGCTGCTGCAGCCGGTGAGAAGGTCTGGCAGTTGCCGTTAGACGAAGAGTATGGCGAACTGATGAAAAGCGACATTGCCGATATCAAGAACCTGGGCAATCGCTACGCTGGCTCGATTACGGCCGCCTGGTTTTTGCGGGAATTTGTAGAGGATACGCCCTGGGTTCACCTTGACATTGCCGGGGTCGCCTGGCTTGATGCCGACAAGCCCGATCTGGCGAAAGGTCCTACCGGCTTCGGAGTGCGAACACTTGTGCAACTTGTCGAACAGATGTCTGCTGGACCGGTGAAATAAAACCCTGGGAAACGACCTCAAGCCCGAGTTTCAGGGTGGGCGCATTATGGTCGAGTCCCTCGAGCTTTGGATCGAACGTCTCGTTGCCGGCGGCGACGGCCTCGCTCATCTTCCAGATGGGCGGGCAGTGTTTGTGCCGTACGTGGCGCCGGGCGAACGCGTCCGTGTTCAACTGGTCGAGGAAAAACCGACCTTTGCGCGCGGTCGGTTACTGGAAGTGCTGCGGGCGTCACCTGCCCGGCGGGCCGCACCCTGCCCCCACTATGGCGTTTGCGGTGGCTGCCAGTTGCAGCACCTGGATTACGCGGCTCAAGTTGAGGTCAAGCGTGCTGTCATCCGCGAGGCGCTGCTGCGGTTGGGACACATTGCCTGGGAGTCGCCCATTCCGATGCGGACGGGGACAGAATGGGGCTACCGCAGCCGTGTCCAATTCAAGTTGTCTGCGCACGGGGAGCGTTGGCAGGTCGGGTTTTACGCCACCGGTACTACCGAACTCTGTGAAATTGAGACATGCCCGCTCCTCTGCCCGCCGTTGGCCGACCTGCCGCGGAGCTTGCGTCGGGAGCGTCCGACGCTGCCGGCCAGATCTCTGGAAGTGACCGTCGGCGACGGTGCAACGCTGTCGGCTTCGGCCCCGCTGGCTGCGCTCCCGACGCAGCCGATTTGCCGCCGGATCGGCGATTTTGTTTACACTTACGACGCGCGGTGTTTTTTCCAGGTTAACTGGGAACTCGTGGCGGCGCTCATTGCCGAGGTCGTTCCTGAACCGTGTCCGCCGGGGGACGGTTTGGCGCTGGATCTATACGCCGGTGTCGGGCTGTTTACGCTGCCGTTGTCCCGGCGGTTTCGGCGTGTCATTGCCGTCGAAGCAGCGCCCCACGCGGTGACTTTCGCCCGTGAGAACGTCCGGCAAAACCAGGTTGACAACGTGCAGGTTATCGCCGAGGACTGCGGACGCTGGCTTCAGGCGCAGGTTGCGGCTCTGGTCGGCCGGGTAGATTGGCTGGTTGCCGACCCGCCGCGTGCCGGCCTCGAGAATGCCGTTCGGCGGACTCTGGCGGCAATTGGTCCGCAACACGTGACGTATGTTTCCTGTCATCCGGCCGCCCTGGCCCGCGACCTGAAGTTTTTGCTGGCGCACGGTTATCAGCTGACCGGATTGGTCGGGCTTGATCTGTTCCCGCAAACAGCCCACGTCGAAGTCGTCGCCCAGTTGGTACGGGCGGCGCAGCAAAAAAACATCAACTGAAATCTTTTCTCAGCTCTACTAAACCTTTCTGGCTAAAAGGTTCATTTTGCTGAGCCAGGTCGTCTCGCGCTTGACGTGCGGCGGCGGCACTCCCTACCATAACGCCCGTGGTGTAAGCGTTGCCTATGGTGTGTGACACGCTTCCGTGCCATGTCCCGGTCCTGCTGACCGAAGTGCTGGCGGCACTTGAGCCAAGGCGTGGGGGATGGTTTGTGGATGGTACGGTAGGGTTGGGCGGCCACAGCGAGGCGCTGCTGGCGGCTGGAGCCCGGGTATTGGCGATTGACCGGGATGCCGAGGCGCTCCATTACGCTGCGGTGCGCCTTGCCAAGTATGCTGACCGGGTACAGTTTGTGCATGATGATTTTCGCTCCTTGAAAAAGATTCTGTCCCGGTTGGGCTGGGGGCAGGTCGCCGGCATTCTGGTGGACCTTGGGGTTTCGTCGTGGCAACTCGACCATCCGGCGCGCGGTTTCAGTTTCCGCCAAGATGGCCCGCTGGATATGCGGATGGACGTCTGTCAAACGCTCACGGCCGCAGACATTGTCAATACCTGGGGTGAAGCTGAGCTTGCCACGCTGATCCGGCAGTGGGGGGAAGAACGTTATGCAGGGCGTGTGGCGCGCGCCATCGTGACGGCGCGCCGGCAAGCGCCCATTCTCACCACCGGACGGTTGGCAGAGCTTGTGCGGCAGGTGGTGCCGACGTGCGGCCCGCACCGCCGTGATCCGGCGACACGGACCTTCCAGGCGCTGCGCATTGCAGTCAACCGGGAACTTGAGGGCCTGGAAACCTTCGTGTCAGAGGCAACCGATGTCCTTGCGCCGGGTGGGCGATTTGTGGCGCTGACTTTTCACTCACTTGAGGACCGCATTATCAAACACGCTCTGCGGCGGGAAGCCGGCATCCCCGATGGGGATACCCCGGTCAACGAGAAAGGGCAACGCCTGGTGCCCAAACCGCGTCTGCGGCTGTTGCATCGGCGCCCGGTTGTCCCAATGGCAGCCGAAGTGACGGCCAATCCACGTGCCCGCAGCGCCAAGCTGCGCAGTGCGGAGCGTTTACCACCGGCCTGACCCGGAAAAAAGATCGAGCCTAGGGGGGGAGACAGAACTACCAGTGGGGAGGTGGGTATGTCCCGCTATCGGTGGCTCACCCCGCTCAGCAACCAGCGCTGCCGGCGGCCCCTTGACCGGCAGTCACTCCTGCAATGGACGCTTGTCTGCCTGGGAGGTGTCGTCCTGGCCATGGGGTTTGGTCTTGCTGCGTGGCAACAGTTGGAAGCACTGCGCATGAGCTATGAAGCGCACCGGCTCCGCGGAGAGCTGGAGGAACTAATCCGCGAGCGGCAGCAACTCGAAACCGAACGGCAGCAAAAGTTATCGCCTATGCACATTGAGAGGTTGGGGCGTCCGTACCGCTTTGTACGACCGCAGGCCGGACAGACCATTGTCCTGGAGGCGCGTCCCTAATGCCGACAACGCGAACACTGACCACGCGTATCGCCGCCCCAGTGCGCAATGCCGTCCTGACTGTGCCCCATCGGCGGCGGGTATCGGCCGTGGTGGATACGGATGCAACAGGGCTGCGGCGCCTGGTGGTCGTCGGGGGGATACTCGGTCTGTGGCTGCTGGTGGTTGTCGGGCGGCTTGTTCAACTACAGGTCTATCAGTCTGACAGCCTCCGTGAAAAAGCCGAGCAACAGCAGCACAAGGTGCTCAAGACACCACCCTGTCGCGGGCGGATTCTCGATCGGCAGGGACGCGAGTTAGCCATCAGTCTCAAGGCGGCATCGGTTTATGTCGCGCCTAAAAATGTGCGTCCGGAAGACCTCCACAAGGCCGGCCGACTCGCCGCGATCCTCGGTCTTGACCAGGATACCGTTGTAAGGAAACTGACCAGTACCAGTGTTTTTGTGGCACTGAAGCGGAAGGTAACGCCAGAAGAAGCCAAGGCTGTGCAGAGTCTGGACATCCAGGGCATTGAACTGGTGACGGAAATGCAACGCCACTACCCACAGGGGCTGGTCGGTGCCTCAGTGGTCGGTTTTGTCGGTGTCAACGGCGATGAAGTGGAAGAGCACGGGCAAGCCGGCGTCGAGCGGGCGTTTGAGACACATTTGGTGGGTAGGCCTGGGCGCATCATTGTGGAGCGCGATGCCCGACGGAAAGTGTTTAACGTTTTGGAGGAATCGCCTGAGGTAGGGCAAAGCCTGGTTCTGACGCTGGACACACAGATGCAGTTTGAGGTGGAGCGGATCCTCGGTGATACCCTGCGCGAGCAAGGAGCGAAGGGAGGGGCAGTTGCCGTCCTCAATCCGAACACCGGTGAGGTATTGGCACTGGCGTCGTCGTTTGGCGATCCACTGCACGAACCGCCCAGGGATACCGAGGCGCTGCTGCGCCGCTACCGCAACCGTGCTGTTCTGGATCATTATGAACCCGGCTCGGTCTTCAAAATCGTCACCTATGCCGGTGCCCTAGAGGAAAAGCTCCTGACACGCCAGCAAAAAATTGACTGTCAGGGCGGCGCCATTCAGATGAACGGCCACACGATTTTGGACGGCGGCCGGTATGGTGCATTGACGACTGAGGAAGCCTTCGCCAAATCGTCTAATGTGGCCGCAATTAAGACCGGCATACGGCTCGGGCGCGACCGACTCCTGCGCTACGTTGAGCGATTTGGTTTTGGGCAACCCACCGATGTCGGTTTAGCCGGTGAAACGGCCGGCGGCGTCGGTTACCTCAGTGACGCTTTGCTCGGGGCGCTACCAATGGGCTACAGCGTCAACGTGACCCTGCTCCAACTCTGTGCGGCAGCGGCCACGATTGCCAACGGCGGTGTCTGGGTTCAGCCACATATTGCGCAACGTATTATCTCGACGACCGGCGACGTGTTACTGGAAGTCAAGCCCCGCACCCGGCGGGTTGTCAGTCGGGAGACGGCGCAGGACATGACGCTCCTAATGCGGGCAGTGGTCGAACGCGGAACAGGCAAACGGGCCTCTGTACGAGGGTACACGACGGCCGGTAAAACCGGCACGGCAAAGAAGGTCGAGCGCGGGCGCTACTCCGAAACGCGCTATGTCGCTTCGTTTGTCGGTTTTGCGCCGGCGACGCGCCCGGCATTGGCCGTTGCTGTGATGATTGACGAACCTCCCTACGGTCGGCATCACGGCGGCGATGCTGCGGCGCCGGTGTTTGCGCAGGTGGTGGAAACCCTCCTCCCGCTGTTGAAGATACCGCCGGACAAATCGCTGGACATTGAGCCGGCCTGGGCCGGCGGCGCCCCGCTTCCGCTTGAAGCGCCGCCAGATGGACGCGACGATGCCTGGCCCATGTCGGCGCGGTTGCCCAGCCGTGCGACGGCTCGCCTGGGACAGCCAAATGCCGGAGAGGTGTCCGTGATGATCACGGTCAGCGCCGGCCGGCGCATGCCAGACCTGCACGGGTTGGGCCTGCGGTCGGCACTGATCACTTGCGCCAAGGTCGGAGTCCGGCTTGAGGCAAATGGTTTCGGCGTTGTTCAGACACAATCTATTCCGCCGGGTGCGCCGGTCGCCGACGGCATGCTTTGTCGGGTAACCCTGAGTCACTGAGTGCCACTTGATGGGCGGCCGACTTCATGGGCCGGAACGAGCGCCGGTCGCGCGCCGTCCGGTTGACGTCGTCTGGAGCAGCAAGTGGGCGGTGTAACTGATCGAGAACGAATCGTCCAGGTGAAAATGTCGCTTAATGGTCGCTGCCGGGTCGAAATACCACTCGCCGAGCGGGCGGTGGCGTTCGTTGCGGTCGAACCAACCCCAGGGTGGTCGTGCCATGTTCCGACCACCGTTCACGCCCAAAAAGGCGGATCCCAGCGTGCTAAGCCAAAACGCACGCCGTTTGCCGGCGACTGTCAGGTGCCGCGTCCCGTAGTTAAACTGCTCGCCATAGGTCTCATTCCGCCCGGATTGGGCCCGCGCCCAGAGCGTTGATTCAATCGGCACCAAGGCATAGCCCAAGCGCCGTGGTGGTTCACCTTCCTGGGGAACGTCGGGGCGACCGGTATACTCATAGCGCACAACGCCTTTGACTGCACTCCGGAGCTGGCGTTGGCTGCCCCGATAGGCCTCGATCCCATGGCCGCGCGGCTCAATGAACAGCACCGGACGACCGTCTTCAAGTTGAACCGTGTGTTGAGACCGACTCGTGCCCGGCCTGTAGCGGAGAAACTTGTTGTGGGCAAGCGATTCCACAAACACGACCCGTTCGGTGTTTTTTGAGCGTGGATTACGCTTGGCAACCACCACAAGGCAGCCTTCCAGGTCGTTTTCATGCGCCAGAACAAGGTCGTCCACGACCCTGGTCGGATCGTACCGTCGCCCATACCGTGCGCCGAGGCGCAACAGATCGCTCATGACGACGCCGCGCCGGCTTCCGCCTTTCCAGTCGCGCGGATGAAAGACGGCATAGTGAATGAAGTAGTGCGTCGTTGTCTCGCACACGGAAAAATACACCCACGCCGCCAACGGAAACCGGGTGTCTTCGGCGTTTTGCCAGTTGTTATCCCCGCGCCAGTCGTTGTCGAAGTCAAAGTTCGTGATGTAATCAAAGCGCAGCAACTGTCCCAGTCCCTGGTAGAAAATCGGGGCGTAGCGCGCTGCAAGGGCCGCGTGGTCCGCCCTGTAGGCCGGCACGCGGCCAGCAGGCGAAGGTGGGGGCAACGCAGCATCAAGCCCACCGGTTGTTTGTGACAGGCATAGCACCCAGGTCAGCAGACAAACAGCACCCCACCGCCCGACAGAGCTAACCGGGAAACATTGGCAAAAAGCAGCCGACTGCACGGGTCGGGCTCAGGTCAGGGTTGGGGGAGGCACCTCCGGCTGCACTTTGGACTGCCCGAGAGTCGTGGCAATCCGGCGCCAGAGCCGCGATTTATAGCGGGCTGCCGTGTTGCGGTGAATGATGCCTTTCTGAACAGACTTATCAATAATCGAGACGGCCTCAAGGTACACCTTCTGAAGTCCCGTCGCCGTCTTCTTGTTGACGCCGGATAACTTCTGCGGCTCAAGCAACGCCAGGTCCTCAGGCGCTGGTTTTCTGAGTGCTGCCCGAAACTTCTTGATAAAGGTTCGTAAGCGGCTTCGGTTGCGCCGGTTGAACCGATTGCGCCGCTCGGTTTGGCGGACACGTTTGATGGCGGAAGCCTTATTCGGCATGCAGCTTGGTTCGTCTCCTTGGTAAAGCTTCGGTTTAAAGCCAGTCGGCTAGGATAAGATTCAAGATACTTTTCGTCAATGCCGACCTCAGCACGTGCAACTGGCTGCACGGTAGCCATCCAAGGGATGCTTGCTGCCATTCAGGAAATCTCCTAAAATCAAATAACTGATAACTTCCTGACTCAGGGCAGGGATATGGTCGAGAGCGACACGCCGTCATCCAGACCCAATCAGGCCATTTGGCTTGACCAACTCAACCGGTTTGGCGCTGCTGCTTCTTTTCTGTGCGCCATTCACTGCCTGGCAATGCCACTGCTCATCGGCGTTCTCCCGCTGATCGGGCTGGGCCTGTTGACGACGCCGTGGTTGGAATGGTCACTCATTGGCCTAGCGGGGTTGATGGGCATCGTGACATTGCCGCCGAGCTACTGCCGGGACCACCGCCAGCTTCAGCCGCTGGGCCTGTTTACCTTGGGGTTCGGCCTGATACTTGTCACCAAGTTGTTCATCACCGAAGGCTCGGCACTGGAAACCTTGGGGATGGTCATCGGAGCGTTGTTCGTCGCCGGCGCCAACCTGGTCAACCACCGGTTGGTACACGCTCGCACCGTCTGTCGGCACTAACCGTTGGCGCGCCTTCGCCCAACAAGCCTGCCCGTGGTCGGGGCAGTCGAGTTGAGCAGCAGGGTTATTTTTCACTTGAAAAACGACGTGTGACAGATCACAAAGGGACTGCCGGCCCCGTCATTCGGGTTACGGAACCTGTCCCCGTGTGTCTAGCTTGCTTCGGAGGAGATCAGTTCTTGCAGCCTCAGCCTGTTCTGCACCAGACGTATGCCGGCCTCGAGCCGGGAGACTTGATGGCGATGTACCGCACGATGGTCTTGTCACGCCGTCTTGATGACAAAGAAATCCAGCTCAAGGGCCAAAACAAGGTCTTCTTTCAGATCAGCGGTGCCGGTCACGAAGCGATTCTCGTCGCTGCCGGACGCGCCCTCCGTCCCGCTTATGACTGGTTTTATGCCTACTACCGCGACCGCGCCCTGTGCTTGGAACTCGGCATGACGCCGCTGGAAATGCTATTAGCAGCCGTTGGGGCGGCGGCCGATCCGAACTCTGGGGGGCGTCAGATGCCATCACACTGGGGACACAAGTCGCTCAACATCGTTTCCAAATCCAGTTGTACCGGCACGCAATTTCTCCAGGCAGTTGGGTTTGCCGAGGCGATGTACCGGCAGGCACGGTTGAAGCTCGATCCGGCCGTTCTGGGACAACAGTTTCCACCGGACGCCGTCGTGTATTGCTCGGCAGGCGAGGGGACGACAAGCGAAGGGGAATTTTTTGAGTCACTCAATACGGCCTGCAACCTTAAACTTCCTGTGGTGTACCTGATCGAAGACAACGGTTATGCGATTTCCGTGCCGGTTGAGGTACAAACGGCCGGCGGCAGCATCTCACGGCTCGTACGCGGCTACCCCGACCTGCTGGTGGTGGAAGTTGATGGCACCGACTTGCTCGCCAGCTACCAGGCCATGCAGCAGGGGGTATCCTATGCCCGCGAACGGCGTGGCCCAGCGCTGGTACACGCCCATGTTATCCGTCCTTACTCCCATTCGCTTTCTGATGACGAACGGCTCTACCGCACCCCGGACGAACGAGAAAGTGACGCGCGGCGCGACCCGCTGGTGACATTCGCCAATTTTCTACTCCGCGAAGGCATCGCGACGGAAGATGACTTAGCCGCGTTACGCGCCGACGTTGAACGCGAAGTCAACGCCGCCACCGCCGAAGCGCTTGCCAGTTCACAGCCTGCCCCAGAGACGGCCACCCTCTACGTTTACTCACCGGATGTTGACCCCACCTCGCCTGTTTTTGACAGCCCACGGACGCACCATGAAGGTACGCCGACCACGATGGTGGATTTGCTCAACGCCTGCCTGCGTGACGAAATGGCTCGCGACCCACGAATTTTGGTCTTCGGCGAAGATGTTGCCGATGCCAGCCGTGAAAAGAACCTCACCGAAGTCAAGGGTAAGGGAGGCGTGTTCAAGGTCACGCACAACCTACAACGGCTCTACGGCAGTGACCGTGTCTACAACTCGCCGCTTGCAGAGGCCAACATCATTGGCCGCGCCATCGGTTTAGCAACGGCCGGCTTCAAGCCGGTGGTTGAAATTCAGTTTTTTGACTACATCTGGCCGGCCTACATGCAGCTTCGCAACGAGATGGCTTTATTACGGTGGCGCTCAAACGGCGCCTTCAAGTGTCCGGTTGTCGTCCGAGTCCCGATTGGAGGGTATCTCAAAGGCGGCGCGATTTATCACAGTCAATCGGGGGAAACGCTGTTTACACACATTCCTGGTCTGCGGGTGGTGTTTCCGTCTACGGCGGAAGATGCCAACGGCTTGCTGCGGACGGCGATTCGTGCCGATGACCCGGTGATCTTTCTGGAGCACAAGCACCTGTACCGCCAGGCCTACAACAAGGGCGTTTACCCAGGACCTGACTACATGATCCCGTTTGGAAAGGCCAGGACCGTCCGGGCGGGAGACGACCTGACGGTGATTACCTATGGCGCCTTGGTCCAGCAGGCACTTGTCGCCGCTCGGGAAGTGGAGCAGGAGTATGACATATCGGTTGAAGTGATTGATTTGCGAACGCTGTCTCCCTATGACTGGGGGGCTATTGTTGCATCGGTCAAGAAAACCAACCGTGTGATCGTAGCGCATGAAGAGTCCCTGTCGTGGGGCTACGGTGCGGAAATCGCAGCCCGCATTAGCGAGGAGCTCTTCGACAATCTTGACGCGCCCGTGCGCCGCATTGGCGCTCTTGATACGTTTGTCGCCTATGCCCCGCAAGTCGAGGACTACATCCTACCGCAAGTTGCTGACCTCGTCGGGGCAATTGTGGCGCTGGCTGAGTACTGAACCCGACGATGTTTGAGATCATTCCGGCCATTGATCTGCAGCAGGGGCGCTGTGTGCGGCTGCGACAGGGGGAAAAAAACAGCGCCACAGTCTATGCCGCCGACCCACTCCAGGTTGCCCGGCGGTGGTGTGACGAAGGCGCACGTTGGCTGCACATTGTCAATCTTGACGGCGCTTTTGACGATGCCGACGCCGAAAACCTGCGTGCGACGGTACGCATCGTGCGGGCAATAGCCGTACCGGTCCAATTTGGCGGTGGTGTCCGCAGTCTAGCGGCGGCCGAACGGTTGTTTGATCTGGGAGTCCGCCGTCTCATTCTCGGCACTGTCGCCATTGAGCAGCCGGCACTGGTTGCCGAACTTGTTGCCCGCTTTGGAACGGAAGCTATCGCCGTCGGGATTGATGCCAAGTGGGGGCAGGTTGTCACCCATGGCTGGCAAACGGCTGGGAACTGCACGCCGCTGAGCCTGGCTCAGCAGGTGCAAGCCCAGGGTGTGACCCGCATCATCTACACCGACATCGCCCGTGATGGCATGCTCAGTGGCGTCAATGTCGCTGCCACGACGGAACTCGCGCAGGCAACCGGACTAAAGGTCATTGCCTCCGGCGGCGTCGCCGATCTGGCAGACCTCCAAGCCCTGGCCGCGACAGGCGTAATCGAGGGCTGTATCGTCGGCAAAGCCCTTTACGAGGGACGGTTGACGCTCCGCGCTGCCTTCCAGGCTGTTGGTTGCAGGATTTAGAAAAATAAAAAACATTTTTATTGACAAAAATCTATCCCCAGTGGCATGCTTTGGGCTGCCATGACAGCCCTGACCGGTCTTCTCAAAGAACATCGCAGCGACATCATTCGCCTCCTCAAGCAGCACGGTGAGCTGACGAGTGAGGCCTTGGCAGCGGCGCTCGGTCTGACCCGGGTGAGTACACGGCGTCATCTAGAAATTTTAGAGCGTCAGGGGTACGTCACCTATCGTACGGTGGCGCAGGGGCGTGGCCGGCCGTGTCACTACTACTCGCTGACGGCGCGGGCAGCCGAGCTCTTTCCACGCAGCTATGACGTGCTGGCCTGTGAACTCTTACAGATGACACGCCAGTGTTTTGGCGAGGAAGCCGTTCTCCGGGTTATCAGCGCCCGGGCTGCCCAGGTGCTGCGGCATTTGGCCCCCCACCTGGCAGGGCTTGATTTTCCGGCACGTGTAGCAAAACTCGCAGAGTTTCTCATCGAGCGGGGGTATCTTGCCGAATATGAAGCTCTCCCCGACGGCTCGTTCCGGCTTATCGAGCGCAACTGTCCCACCATCAATGTCGCCAAGACGTTTTCAGAGCTATGCGCCCAGGAACGACAGCTCTATGAAGCGTTGCTAGGCGGTCAGGTCGTGCGTGAGCAATGGATGGCTAATGGTGATGGAGCCTGTGGCTACCGTATTTTTCCGCCGTCTGCGGCTGCTTCATCGGGAGAGACAGCGTGATGCGCATTTTAGAACAGCAAGTGCTTGATGCCCTGCGCACCGTTGAAGACCCAGACCTGCGCCGGGACGTTGTTTCGCTCGGCATGATTCAGGACATCAAGATTGACGACGGCCATGTGGCATTTCGCTTTGTCCTGACAACGCCGGCCTGCCCGGTCAAAGAGCAACTGGAGCATCAGGCGCGGGAAGTCGTCGCGGCGATTCCGGGTGTCAAGCAGGTGACGGTCAAGATGGAAGCCCAGGTGCCACACGGACGCGGCGTGCCGGAAAAAGTGGGCATCCCCGGTGTCAAAAACATCATCGCTGTCAGCTCAGGCAAGGGTGGCGTCGGGAAGTCAACTGTTGCCGTCAACTTGGCAGTGGCTCTGGGGCGGACCGGTGCGCGCGTTGGCTTGCTTGATACAGACGTGTATGGGCCGAATGTTCCCATCATGATGGGGGTCATCGAAGAACCGCGGGTGCGTGGCAACAAGATACTCCCGCGCGAAGCACACGGCGTAAAGTTTATGTCCATCGGCCTCATCAACCGGGGCGATAAGCCGGTGATCATGCGGGGTCCGATGTTGCATGGCGTTGTCCAACAGTTTCTCCGCGATGTTGAGTGGGGGGAACTCGATTACCTCATTGTGGATATGCCACCCGGCACGGGTGATGTCCAACTTTCGTTGGCGCAGCTCGTCCCGGTTTCAGGGGCCGTGCTGGTGACGACCCCGCAGGAAGTCGCGCTCGCCGATGTGCGTAAGGCGTTCAACATGTTCAAGCAAGTTGGCGTGCCGATTTTCGGCATTGTTGAAAATATGAGTTACTTCACACATCCGAACATCCCCGAACCGATTTACATTTTTGGCAAAGGTGGGGGGGCAGCGATGGCTGAAAAGTTCGGAACGGCTTTTCTCGGCGAAATTCCCCTAAGCATCGAAATCCGGGAGGGCGGCGACAACGGCGTGCCGGTCGTCGTCGGATCCCCCCAGAGCACGCAAGCCAGAGCCTTTCAGTCCATTGCCGAACGACTCGCCGCCCAGGTCTCGGTAGCGGCAATGGCAGCACCTGAACTTCCTGAACTGAACCTTGGAGGGTAACACAGTGGAGGTGAAAACCATGGGACAGGTTGTCATTTGTGAGGAAAACCGTTTTTCCACCTTCGTCAAAAGTAAGAAGTCTGAAGGCTATCGTGATCTGGAGCGGTGGCAGCGGTGGTTTGCCGAACGCGGGATTCCATCCATCATTGCCAGTACGCCGAGCGGCTACGCCCTCTATCGTAATGGGTTGATTCAAGTGGACATCCATGACGATAGCCCGGCGCGGGCCGCTGCTTAACGTTATCCACCATGGGGAAGAAGCCCCCCTCCCGATTGGGAGGAGGGCTTCCGACTCACAGCGCGTTGTGATCGAGGCGGGTTGACGGATTTCGCTTTATGGGAAAGACGAAATTTTTAGGTCGCTCAAGCGCCCAAGCCCTGCCGTCACAGGGCATGTGATCTGCTGGAGTTATACACCGATTAGTTCTGACTGGCAACAGGGTTTTCGCTTTTTTGCGCCGGTGCGTTCCTATGAAGCGCCCCAGGATTTATGGACATCGAGGCGCGGCAGGTACGTCGCCTGAAAACACGCACGCGGCGTTTACGCGGGCTTTTGCCCTCGGTGCCGACGGGATTGAGTTGGACGTTCGGTGCTGTGCGTCAGGCGAGGTTGTCGTCATTCACGACGCCACCGTTGAACGCACCTCGAACGGCGCCGGACGTGTCAATGAACTTTCGCTGACCATATTGCGCACCTTTGACTTCGGTAGGTGGTACGCTCAGGAATTTGTCGGTGAAACCATCCCCACGCTGCAGGAGGTGTTCGAGTGCCTCCCGGCAGGCCTGTCTATCAACGTCGAAATCAAGCGCGAAGCCTTTGACAACAACAACATAGAGTGCATGGTGGCACGCCTTATCGCCGAGTTTAGGTTGCGTGACCGTTGCCTGGTTTCGTCATTCAATCCGCTAACACTGTGGCGCATGCAGCAGGCTGATCCGCAGGTTGCCCTGGCCTACCTGTACCGGCGGCACTCATGGTGGTCTGTACGTCGGCTACCTGTTTCCCGCCTGCTGCGTCTCAGCGCCCTACACCCACACCACACGTTAGTCACGGCGGCTGGTGTCGCCGCTGCGCATCGGCGGGGGATGCAGGTGAACACCTGGACGGTAAACGAGCGAAGCGACTTTGAGCGCGTCTTGGCCTGTGGGGTAGATGGCATTGTGACGGACTACCCGGAGCGCCTGCGTGCTTGGTTGGAGACCCGGCAACTGCAGGTCACGGCAGCGTAAACGAAAAGAAGTTGGTGACGGCGCGGCGCTCGCCCTGTGGTGTGCGCCCTAGTGGGCGGCTTACAGCTAAAACGAGGTCGTCGCCGGTTTGTAAGCTGGCCAATGCAGCCAAAAAATCGTCTGCCGTCCGAACGGGGCGGCGGTTGACGGCCGTGATGAGCATGCCTTCCTGGAGGCCGTTTTCAGCGGCAAGACTTGCCGGACTAACTTCTGTAATCAGTGCGCCGGATTGCCCACCGTAGAGGTCTTTGACCCCAAGCTGCGTCAGTTTCAGCGGTGAGACATCGGCGACATTCAGACCGAGGCGGCGGAGTATGGTCTCCGGTTCCTCAGGTGAGGTATCACCAGACGGTCCGCCACGCCGCTCAAAGCGTGGGCGTAGTGTCCGCACCGGAGATGAAACCCGTTCCTCGGTGCGCAAGGTAACAGTTGCAGGCTTGCCGTTACGGATGTAACGCACCTCAACAGTTGTGTCACCTGGGGTGGCGGCCAGTTCGCGAACGAGATCGCAATCGCTGGTAACCCGCCGTCCGGCATACGCAACCACAACGTCGCCGCTGCGTAACCCGGCGGCATAAGCCGCTCCGCCTTCCTCAACATGCTGGATGAGGGCCCCCTGCTCATTCGGCAAGCCGTATACCCGCGCGTACTGCGGTGTCACACGATCGACGTGAACGCCCAACAAACTCCGTGAAACCTGCCCCCGCTCAATAAGCTGCCGGGTCACATCGCGCACAGTAGATGAGGGAATGGCAAACCCGATGCCGCTGTAGCTGCCGTCCCGCGAGGCGATTTGGGTGTTGACACCAATAACTTCACCGTCCAGGTTGAGCAGCGGCCCACCGGAGTTGCCAAAGTTGATCGCCGCGTCGGTTTGAAGGAACTGCTGAAGGTTGTTGCGCCGGTCGGTGATCCGCTCCTTGGCGCTGATGACCCCGGTTGTCACCGTTTGATCCAAGCCGAAAGGACTCCCAATGGCGATGACCCATTCCCCGACCCGCAGGGCATCGGAGTCACCAAACGTCAGGGGCCGGACATCCATCCGTCCGATGAGCTTGAGCACCGCCAGATCGGTTTCGGCATCCCCGGCAACAAACCGGGCCGGAAGTTGCGTCCCGTCGGCAAGACGAACTGTGAGCCGGGCAGCATTCTGAACAACGTGGAGATTCGTCACAATGTGACCTTCGCGGTCAATGATAAAGCCAGAGCCAGTTGCACCCCCTGTCCCACGCGCCAGACTGGGGCCTGCCGCACGGATGTTGACCACTGCTGGTCGCGCCGTTTGTGCAACCTGACTAAAAGCCAAGCTCAAAGCATCGGTAGCCGGACTTGGCGTCGCATACGACACCATCCGCACAGGTAGATGCTGTCCGACCAAGATGCCAAACCCGACGGCGCTCGTCAGCGCCACACCCAACCGGGACCACCGAACACGCTCTGGTTTGCTCGTCATAGGCTGTCACTCCTGCAACACACGGCACAGCCGGCGCATCCAGGTTGTCACCTGCCGTGCGGTGGCCTGCCATTCAAGCGATTCGCTGTGGATGAGTACGGTTTCACGACGAAACGTTCCCGCAGCAATCCCCCGACTGGATTCCAACCCAAGGACGCCCGCAAACACGAGTCTATTGCCGGGTATAGGTCGTGCGGGAAGAGTATGGCAGAAGGTACGGCATACGGAAGGCAGGTCCTTTGCCCTCTGCAGAAAATAGGCTAGGAGCTACTGAGAGCAACTTATACTCCGGCTGCGCGTAGGTGGCAAACTTGGATTGGACCTTCAGCAGCTGGCGGCACTGGGCTTCCGGCACCTATGCGCTACAGGCAGGGGCCGCCCAGGCGCGTTGACCGCGCCTCCCAAGGGTAAGCAACCTGCTCCGAGCAGAGCCAAGCACGGAGCAGATAAGGGAGGGGGGACTCTTACAGAGCAGATTGTATAGAGCAGATTTTCCCTGCCCACGCACCTTGGTCGGGCGCCTGGGGCCCTGGCTAGGGCCGTTGCACACAACCTAAGCCGTTTTCCGCAGTCGTCCGCGCTTGGTAGCCGGGCGTTGCGTCGGCTTCGGTTTAGCGGCATCTGGGGCCGGTGTCGCCGGTGTTGTCGCCAAGCGCAAGTAAGCGGCGGCCGCCCGGTAGCGCACCGCCTCTTTTTTGTCCTGTAGCAGTGGCACGAGGTCGCGCAGGACGACCGTTTGGTCGCTGAGGGCCAGCGCGTGGACAGCGGCTGCACGCACGGACCAGTCCTCATCGGTGAGTGCCTCACGCAGCATGGCGACAGTTTCGCCATCCTGAACCGGCGGCAGGATGGCAATAGCCTGTGCCCGGCCCGAAAGGTTGGCGTCTGCGAGCAGCCCGGCGAGCGAAGACAGGCCTATCCCTAACCCCGGTACAGGCGCAAAGACCATCCCATATCGGAAGGCGAGTCGGAAAAAGCCACCGGGCGTTTTGAGCGAACGAAGTAAGGCCCGGCGCTGCGCCGAGAAGTACCCCGACCTGGCCCGTCGCTCACCGGTCGCCACATCCAGCAACGCCTGCCGGCCGTCCGGGACACCCTGCAAATACAGCGCCTTGGCGGCGGCAAAGGCTACTTCCGGCGTTTCACTGTCAAGTGCCTTTTTGAGCAACGACACCGAGCGCTGGTCGGGCAGCCCAGCAAGGGTGGCGCAGGCCGCAACCTGAACGTACATGTCCTTGTCCATGAGGGCGATTTCCAGAAGTTGGAAGGGGTTGTTCTCAACACGGGTCAGGCTCAGCGCAATGGCAACTTCGGTGCGCCAGTCGGCATTACGTTCGGTAAGTCCTTGCTCTAGGATCAGCCGGGCGGCTTCCAGATTGGCTTGCCGCTCTTCAGGGTGCTCTTTCCTGACGATGCCGCCGATGTCGGGTTCGACAACGTTTCCCATAGACAGTGCCTGGGTCGTGATCAGCAAGCAGCTGCTCACGAGGAGAACACTGCCCAACCGCCCTTTCCGGCGTCTGTACCGGTTTTCCATGTCCTTACCCCTGTATGTCGTGTGCTTACTGTAACAGTGCGTGCTCCAGGGCCCACCCGGCACGGAACATCCGACTTTCTTCAAAAGCCGGTGCGACGATCTGAAGACCAATCGGGAGTCCCTCGCCGCTTTTGCCGCAGGGCAAACTCATGCCGGGCACGCCGGCCAGGTTCAGCGTTACCGTGTAGATGTCCGATAGGTACATCTGCAATGGATCGTCGGTCTTTTCACCCAGCTTGAACGCCGGCGTCGGTGCGGTCGGCGTGACGAGGACATCGCACTGCTCAAACGCGCGGTCAAAGTCCCGGCGCAACAGCGTGCGTACCTTCTGGGCTTTCAGGTAGTAGGCGTCATAGTAGCCTGACGACAGTGCGTACGTGCCCAACAAAATGCGCCGCTTGACCTCCGGCCCAAACCCTTGCTCGCGGCTCAGAGCATACAGGTCATGAACGGTGGTAACATCCGGTGCGCGGTAGCCATAACGCACCCCGTCAAAACGGGCAAGATTGGCGCTTGCTTCGGCTGTAGCGATAATGTAGTAGTCCGCAATCGCATAGCCAAGGCGTGGCAATGACACCTCGACCAGAGTCGCTCCAAGCGCCTCAAAGGTCTTGAGAGCCTGCCGGACGGCGAGCTCGACAGCCGGGTCAAGTCCGGCACCAAAGGCTTCCTGCGCGACGCCGATCCGCCAGCCGCGCAGGTCAGTGTCAGCGTCCCCGGAAAGCTCCGCTAGGTAATCTGGAACGGCATGAAGTGAGCTGGTTGCGTCATGCTCGTCGTAGCCCGCCATCACCCTGAGCATCCGCGCCGCATCACGGACGGTGCGCGTCAGCGGGCCGATTTGATCCAGCGACGAGCCGAACGCAACCAACCCATAGCGCGACACGCGGCCGTAGGTCGGCTTGACGCCGACCACGCCGCAAAAAGCCGCCGGTTGCCGGATCGAACCCCCTGTGTCGCTGCCGGTTGCGGCCAGGCACATTCCGGCGGCAACCGCTGCCGCACTCCCACCGCTGGATCCGCCCGGCACGCGATTCGGGTCGAGTGGGTGGCGCACTGGGCCGAACGCGGAGTTTTCATTCGACGACCCCATGGCAAATTCATCCAAGTTGGCTTTGCCGACGATGACCGCCCCGGCCGCCTCCAGACGCGCCACGGCTGTCGCCGTGTAGGTTGCCATATAGTTGGCCAGCATCTGGGAGGCACAGGTTGTGCGTGTTCCGGCAAGGCACTGATTGTCCTTGATGACAATCGGGACGCCTTCCAAGGGCCGGAGTGGCGCACCAGCTGCCAAGCGCGCGTCGGTGTCTGCGGCCTGCTTCAGTGCCCGGTCAGGCAGGATGGACAGGAGCGCATTCAGAGCGGGGTTCCGTTGTTCGATGGTTGCCAGTGCCGCCCGGCACACTTCGGCTGCCGAACAGTGGCGTGCCTGCAAAGCGGTATGCAGACGGTCAATATCAAAATCGAGAAGGTTCACCGTAGCTGCCTTGGGAACGGTTTGGTATCACAGATGGTCGTAAGACGGTAACGAGTTCTCAAGTCCGACGTCAACTTGGGCAGCACGGGTGACCGACTCCAACCGGCAGGTCAGGCAGCGGTTGGATGGAGACACTCCCTTATGCAAATCAGTGGATTCGACTTGACCCTCTCAAATGTCACCGAGGTAGCTCGAAATCCGGTCGTGCGGGTTGAGCTGGCACCGGGTGTGTATCCCCGCCTGGCGGAAGCTCGTGCGGTTGTCACGCACATTTTGGCGCAGGGGCGGACGGTATACGGTGTCACCACGGGTTTCGGCAAACTGTCTTCCGTGACCATTCCACCGCCGGCGTTGGCTGAGCTTCAGGTCAATTTGGTGCGGTCGCACGCGTGTGGTGTGGGCCGGCCCCTTTCCGAAGCTGAAACACGCGCCATGATGTTGCTGCGGGCAAATGTTCTGGCGCAGGGGATGTCCGGCGTGCGTCCGCTTGTGGTGGAGCAGTTGCTGGCTTTGCTCAATGCGGGTGTGCATCCGGTGGTGCCGGAGAAAGGCTCGGTCGGTGCGAGTGGCGACCTGGCACCACTGGCGCATTTGGCCCTGGTGCTAATTGGCGAAGGCGAGGCCTACTTTCGGGGCGAACGGTTACCCGGTGCCGTGGCGCTGGCGCGCGCCGGGCTCGGGCCGCTTGTCCTGGAAGCCAAAGAAGGGCTGGCGTTGCTCAACGGAACACAGGCAATGTGCGCTGTCGGTGGGCTGGCGCTCGCACGGTTGCTCGAACTGGCTGAACTGGCCGACATCTCCGGGGCGCTTTCGCTTGACGCCCTACACGGGACAGTGGCGGCCTTTGATGCGCGCATCCATGCTGCACGACCGCACGCGGGACAGGTAACGGTTGCGGCACACCTGCGCGACTTACTTGCCGGCAGCGACATTCTGGACTCGCACCGGGACTGCCTGCGCGTTCAGGATGCCTACAGCCTGCGGTGCATGCCGCAGGTTCACGGCGCTGCCCGTGACATCTTCGAGTTTGCACGGCAGCAACTCGAAACGGAGTTCAATAGCGCCACCGACAATCCGTTGGTGTTTGCGGAGACCGGCGATGTGCTCTCGGGTGGAAATTTCCACGGCGCGCCCGTTGCGCTGGCACTGGACGCGTGCGCTATGGCCGCTGCAACCCTCGGCGGCATTGCCGAGCGGCGCATTGAGCGCCTGCTCAATCCCGATCTGTCCGAACTGCCGGCCTTTCTGGCGCAGCAACCAGGGATCCAATCGGGATTGATGATGGCGCAGGTAACGGCAGCCGCGCTATGCAATGAAAACATGGGGCTGGCGCATCCGGCTTCGGTTGGCTCGCTGCCGACGGGTGCCGCCAAAGAGGATTTTGTTTCAATGGGCATGACGGCGGCGCTCAAGCTGCGTTCGATTGCCGACAATCTTGCCGCCATCCTGGCCATCGAGCTGCTGGCAGCAACGCAAGCACTGCCGTTTTTGCGGCCACGGCGCACCAGTCCACGGCTGCGGCAGGTGGAAGATTTTGTGCATACCATCGTCCCGCCGCTCAAAGGTGACACGGTGCTTACGCCGTATATTGCGCGCATTCAAGAACGGCTGAGCGAAGTGCTCGCCGTAGCAAACAACACTGCGGCGTTGTGAGCTGCGGGTTGTCCTGAGCCGCAGGCTGGGGGATGCGGCAGGCTAACGGTGGATGTCAGGGGCAATGGACAAAATGTCACGCAGCATAGCAGCCGCCGTCCCGACAGGGCCATCTTCTAGGCTCAAGGCCGTCGTCCGCCCAAAAATGTCACTTTGATAGACAATACCGGCTTCTTGTTGGCCGAGCTGCGCCAGTGGATGCCCGGCCGGGACCGCCGTCGGGCGGACGCTGAGGGCATAGCGTCCATCTGCACCACGTTCTGCTTTGGCCAGTAAGACCAGCCGGCCGCCGTTGCGCCGAGCCTGGTGAATGTCATCCGGCGTCACCTTGGTAATGCCTTCGACAACAATATCGTCCAAGCGCGTTGGTTGGCGGAGGACAGCGTTCGCCAAAATGAGCAATTTGTTGGCGGTATCCCAGCCCTCTACGTCCAGGGTTGGGTCTGGTTCGGCAATGCCAATGCGCTGGGCTTCTGCCAGCGCCTCAGCGTATGTTTTGCCTTCGCCCATCAGGGTCAGCATCACTTGCGTCGTGCCGTTGAGGACGGCTTCAATGGCGTAAATCTCACCGCCGGCCAAATCCCGCCACCCAAGGTTGACACTGGGCAGTGCACCGGCAACGGCGCCACTGAAACGCAGTCGCGGCCGCTGTAGGTTACCGGACCAATCGCTTAACTGTGCCAGCGCATCAAAGTCCACCACCAGCGCGCCCTTGCTGGCCATGACGACGTGCAGACCACGTTGCAGCGCCGTTCGCACCAGGCTGAGTCCGGGTTGTCCGGTGCGAATATCGGTCGGCGTCGCTTCAAGGAGGATGTCGGCCGCCCCTTGTTCGACAACCGTCATTGCCGACGCCGTTTGTATGTCGCCGCCGGCAAGTTCGACGACGCCGCGCCGCTGGCGTTTGCAAGCAACAACGGCTGCCGTGTCCAGTCCGGCTGGGCAGGTGATACAACCAGATGAGTCGGCGACGGCGACAAACTCGAGCGTCACACCGTAGCGGTCACGCAGCCGTGCAGCGCGCGCCGGGAGAATCTCTAACAACGTGCGACCGATATTGCCTAATCCGGTCAGGATGCAGCGAATGGTTCGTGTTGCCATGGGATGATGCGCCTTTTCGGGACCTTGGTTAGGACTGCGAATTGACGTTGATTGCGCAAGTTTGCTACGTTTGCCGCTCTAGCGTTGTCTGCTCCATGGGCGGTTAGTCTCAGTTGGTAGAGCACTCGCTTCACACGCGAGGGGTCACAGGTTCGAGTCCTGTACCGCCCACCATTAGAAACCCTCCTGGCCCTGCCTAAGCTTCTGTGCGCCAGGTCGCCGCCACCCCGTAGGTGACGGCGGAGCGGGTGGGTTGCTCCTGCCACTGCTCGTAGTACAACACTTGCCCTTCTGTCGGGCCAAACGCCGACAATGTATCCAGGTAGGCCATCAGCGGTGGAAAACCACAAACCCGCCGCGCGTCGGCATCCTGGGCAATGTGTTCCAGGACGGCGCGGCTATCACCGGCGGCAACATACGCCAGCAGCTCGCTATCGGCGCGCTCGAGCGCCTTGGCTCGCGTCTGCGCGTCAAAGTCATCCCCGAACTTAGGTCCGACGTGCGCCAAGTCGCCGCCGACAAGCAATACGGTTCGGTACGGCGTCTTCGCCAGCGTTGTGCGAAGGGCTTGGATAATCGTTTCGTACTCGGTGCGCGTCCGTTCGCGTTCGGCTGGGTCATCGGCGTACAGGGCGTGGAGTGATGTGCACAGAATGGGGACGATCTGCACCGGATACGGGCCGGCAGCACGGGCATCAAACAGATGCCGCAGAAAAATTGCCTGAAACTCAATGGAGTGTTCCTGCCGGTGAGATGTGTCGTCGGCGCTGATAGAAAACCCCAACTGCGCCTCCAGCCGGTCGAGAAAGTCGCGGTCGCAGCCAATTGTCCCCAGTGGGGTGGCATAATCCTTCCGTGATGCGAGGAACAAACCGTCACCGCCGTAATGGGATGTTCCAAACACGACAAAGGTGAGCGGCTCGTCGGCCGGGAGGGTTTCTGCCAACTGCTGAACGAGGCGGTAAGCCGGAGCGTAGGCACGCTGCCCAACCCGCAGATCAATGTGGGGGGCAACAACGCCGACGAGCCGGTCAGCAGGGTGCGGTGGCGGCGACGCCTGTGCCAGAATTGCATCCAGTTGTTTGCGCAGAACGTCCGGTTCGGAGGCGTAACTGACGCCAGCGTGTACGGCCGGGCGCACAGGCGCTGCTCGAAAGGCGGCTAAACGCTCGGCGGCGACCGTTGTAAAGCGCGGACTGTCGAGCAGGAGCCATTGGTCCAGTTTTTCAAGAACGGCCTCGACTGCGGCAACCGACCACTGCTGACCGAAGTTTGCTTCCAAAACCTTCGGCAGCTCTGCAAGGGGGGTTGTGCCGTCACAGGCAAACAGGATCGGCGCCAACCGGAGATCCAGTGCACAACTGTCGGTGAAACCCTGTGGATCATGCAGAAGAAGAACCCCGGCTTCCCTGTCAACAACAAGCTGGAGTGGACGCACACACGGTCGGTCGGGCAAACGAGACATAGGCATATCCTCGGAAACGGCGTAACATGATTGCCGGTTGGTGGGTGCCGCCCACTGTAGCACTGTGGGCGCACCGTGACCATGGTCGCCGGCAGAACCACACCACCCGGCGCGCTCGGCGGCACGTGGATTTTGGAACTTTCGGCACTGCTGTGCGTGGTAATGCTAAAAAATGTGCTTGTTGCGCGTTGCCCCATGCAAGTGGGGATTTAGTCAGCGAGGAATGAACGCCCGATGTCCCATCTGATGAGCAGCGCCTTACCTTACCCACTCCGAACTGAGGTGCAGCGAGTCGTGACGGTTGACGCCGCCGGCGACCACGAGCTCATGGCTGCGGTTCAGTCTGGCGATGAGCAGGCATTTCAGGAAATTGTTCGGCGCTACCGCAACCCCATCACCAACTTTCTGTTTCGGATGCTCGACGACTACGACCGTGCCGTTGAGCTGGCGCAGGAGACATTTTTGCGCGTCTATACTAATGCGGCGCGTTATCGCGCGACATTTCACTTTTCCACATATATCTATCGGATTGCGACCAACCTGGCGATTAGTGAGCTGCGGCAGCGCCGCCGACGCAAACTCGTGTCGTTGTTCCTGCCTTGGTCGCGCCATGAGGATGAAGAAGAAACTGCACTGGATATTCCTGATAAGCGACCGTTACAAGACGCTGAACTCATCGAGCGCGAACGGCGGGCTGCCGTGGCACGGGCCATTCAGACGTTGCCGGAGAAATACCGCGTAGCACTGGTGCTGCGTGATGTTGAGGGCCTGAGCTATGAAGACATTGCCAACGTGCTGAAGATTTCCGAAGGCACGGTGAAATCACGCATCAATCGCGCCCGTGGGTTGTTACGCGACAAGCTGCGCGCTTATTTGTAACGCGTTTGTGACGCGCGCTGTCCGTAGGAGAGAGAGTGATATGGCAAGCTGTCATGTGGTTCGTCGTCAGTTGGAAGCCGGCGAATTTGACCCAGATGCTCTGCCGCCGTCTGCCACTGCGCACTTAGCGCAGTGTGCAGCGTGTCGCACCTTTGCTGCACAAATGCAAAACCTGCGCTTGCTGCTGGCAGAGCAGCCGCGCATTGTCCCACCGGCAAACTTCGATGCCCAGATTCGGTTGCGTTTGGGGCGTGAGGCACACCGCTTCCGGGAGGCATGGTTGGCGTGGGTTCCAACACCGGTTCTGGCCTCTCTGGCGGCTGCCGTTGTGGTCGTCAGTGCCCTTGCCGTTCGTTCGTCGGTGCAACTGGCACTGGAGTCGCCGGCCCCAACAATCACCGAGGCGTTGACCAAACCGACGCTTCCCGAACAAACCCTGGCGACGACGCTGAGTACCCAGCTTGGTGCGGCGGCGACGACACGCCCGGCGCTGCTGCCGCGTCCGACTGCGGTTCCCACACGGGTGGGACGCACTCCCGTTCTGGCGGTGAGCCGTTCAACAACAGCGCCGGTGAACGAAAACAGTGGCGTTGTTGTGCTGTGGCGTGGACGGTCAGGAGAACGCGTTATGCGCCTCCCAAAGGTGATCTACGGAGTGCAACCTATTGTGGAGCGTCGTGCTGGGGTCGGTAACGAATCGTCTGACGACTCCGTGTTCTAGTGTGGTTTTAGTGTGTTCGACCCCACCATGTCGTACCGCGCAGGCGTGTTGGTCACAAGTTGTTTGGTTAGTAGTACCCTGTTGCTCTATGACCTCGGGCAGGCGCAGGTGATGGCGCCATCGCACAGCGAACCGCCGCCGGCACGCCGGGCTAATACAAGTCACGTCGGACGGTGGCTGGTGACGGTGACGCACCATGTCACCCTGGGCGAACTGATGGCCGTCATGGAAGAGGCTGCCACAGCAGCCGTACTAGACGGGGCTTGTGCACCGACCGACATTGTGTTGACGAACGTCACCACAGGTATTGTGGTAGATGCCGACGGTCACGTTCTGACGCAACTGGCAAACTTACCACCACGTCATAAAAGCCCAACCGTTGTCGTCCAAACGTACGACCGACAGGTGTTCCGGGCTAAGTTCGTCGGGAGGGACGCCGCGACAGGTCTCTGCCTCCTGCACGTGCCTGGCCTGCCGGTCTCTCCGCCGCCGATGTCATCTCTCACGCCGCCGAAACCTAGAGCAGCATTGCCAAGTGCCCGCACACCGGGCAAGTCCCCGCAGATGCGCATTGTGCTGCCGATGTTTCAGCCGGCGAATGTGGCGGTGCCGCCCGGTCGCCCGGAAGAGCCACCATATCTGGTCTGGGATGAAATTGTCGCCAACTGGGAGACGGAGCCGTTGCTGACGCTACCGGTGGGGGCAAACTGCGGGGTCGCTGTTGACCACCGCAATCACCTGGTGGCGATTGTCCAGCCGCGAAACCGCCGCTTGCGTGTCTTACCCATCGAGGATGTGAAGCGGATTACACAGCGCATCCTTGCTGCTGGGTGCAGTGTTCCCCACGGATGGTTAGGCATTGAGGGCAAAACGTTGACGACCCTTCCCCCGGAAGAACGTGCGCGCTTCGGCACACAGGCCAACTACGGTGTCGTTATCACCGGCGTTGTTCCGGGCGGGCCGGCTGAAGAAGCCGGCCTCATGCCAGGGGATGTGATCCTGAAAGTCGACAACCGCCCACTGGAGGCTCGTCGCGAGCTGAATGAAGTCGTCGTCAGCCATCCGGCCGGCGATACCCTTGAACTGTTGGTCGAGCGCGGTGGAAAGACGCAAACCTGCCGCGTGATACTTGGTTCGGCGGATGACGCGCCGATGCTCAAGCCACCTCCGGCCGAACACCTGGCTCTTGGACTGGTCACGTCCGATCTCACGGCGCAGCTGGCTACCTTTTTTGGCGTGCCCGGCGGTTTGCTTGTGACCCAGGTCCTACCCAACAGCCCGGCCGCCGCGGCCGACCTTCACCCCGGTGACATCATCGTGGGCGTGGACGGACAACCCATCCGGCAGGGTGAGGATTTGTCTATTGCGCTAATACGGGTGGTGGGCCAGGGCGGCGACGCGACAGCCGTCACACTGGACATTATCCGTGAACGGCAAGCGCAGCGGCTCGTGGTTGCCCTGCCCTTGTTGTCGCCGAAGCTGTAGCCGCCTCACTCGTCCAGGCAGTGGCTTCCCGGAGGAGTTGTCGCAGCAGGGCCGCATGCAGGCCGTGGCCGGAACGTTCGGCAACAATGCGCCCCTGAAGCCTCCTCCCCAGCAAGGCAAAGTCACCGATGATGTCGAGCGCCTTGTGACGGGCAAACTCATCCGGGAAGCGTAGCGGTTCTGGGCTGAGAATGGTCTGGTCGTCCAGCACAATGGCGTTTTCCAGTGTTGCACCGCGCACGAGTCCATGTTTGCGAAGCCTCTCGGCTTCCACCAGAAAACCAAAGGTACGGGCCGGCGCAATGTCGCGGCAATAAGCGTCCGGGGTGATGACGCCGGTAAAGCTTTGCCGTCCGATACAGGGATGAGCAAACTCAATCGTGCTTTCCACGACGAAAGTATCGCTTGGCTCAACGGCGATGCGTCGGTTGCCATCAACAACTTCGAGGCGGCGTTCTACGCGGAGCGTGCGGCGCGGGCGGTCCAGTGTCAGCATCCCTGCCGCCATAATGGCCGCTACAAACGGACGGGCGCTCCCATCCAGAATCGGCACTTCACAGTGCGTCAGATCAAGAATGGCATTGTCAATACCGCACCCATACAGAGCTGAAAGTACGTGCTCAACTGTCGAAACCATCACCCCGGCGCGCATCAGCGTCGTCGCATAGCTGACATGCGCCACGTGGTGAGGAGTGGCAGCCACTTCAAATCCGTTCAAGTCCACCCGCCGAAACACATAGCCGGTGTCCGGTGGAGCAGGGCAGAGGGTCAGTTCGGCTTCCTGTCCTGTATGTAGTCCAATGCCGTGCACAGACACAGCACGGCGTAAGGTTGTTTGGTAAACCATCGTCGCAACTGCTGATCATGATCGAGGTGTAGCCGTCGCCGATGCGCGGCCGGTTTTTTCAGAAGCAGTTTCCGTGCCACGGTTGAGGCAGAAAGGAAAAACGCCAACCGATTCTTCAAATCAAGGATTGTGTAGGCGGCAGTCCAGTTGCCCGGCGGCGCTTTCCAGATGCTGCCTGTGGCAAGTTGTTCACAGTTTGCCGCCAGGTTGTGGACAGTTGTCCACGGATGCGCACGCCGGGTCACTGCCCGCCCGGCAGCTGACTGATCGGCCGGTTTCCTCAGCTTTGTGACAGGGAGCTCGCTTGTGGCAGGGTCTCTTGTGAAGTGTCCAAAACCCCAACCGCACGTCTGCCCAAACAGGGCTGCCGGCTTTCAGAAAAAGGACTCGGCGCAGGGGGGCGCCTACCTGCTGCGCCGAAGACCTGCAGACAACCGGACGGCTATACGTCAAAGTACAGTTGAAACTCGATGGGATGCGGACGCAGGCGGAGTGCATGGACTTCGCGTTCCCGCTTGTACGCGATGTAGCGCGTGATGATTTCTTGCGTAAAAACACCACCTTGAAGCAGAAACTCATGGTCGGCTTCCAGTGCCACAAGCGCCTCCTCAAGCGAGGCCGGTAACTGCCGGATGTGCCGTTGTTGTGCTGCCTCTAGGTTCCTTTCGAGCGGTTCACCTGGATGAATTTTGTTCACAATGCCGTCAAGCCCTGCCATCAACATTGCCGACAGGGCGAGGTATGGGTTACAGCTCGGATCGGGGGGGCGGAACTCAATCCGTTTTGTCTTAGGATTCTTGGGAAGCATCGGGACGCGAATCGCCGCCGAGCGGTTGCGGGCCGAATAGGCCAGGCTGACCGGCGCTTCATCGCCCGGAACAAGCCGCTTGTAGCTGTTCGTTGTCGGCGCGGCAAAGGCAACTACGGCCGGGGCATGTTTGAGCAATCCACCGATGTAGTAGAGCGCCGTTTCAGAGAGGTCGGCGTACTGGTCGCCGCCAAACAGTGACTGTCCATTCTTCCACAGCGACTGATGGCAGTGCATGCCGGAGCCGTTGTCCCCGTACAGCGGCTTGGGCATGAACGTCGCCGACTTGCCGTACTGAAGCGCTGTGTTGCGCACGATGTACTTGAACAACATCAGGTTGTCGGCAGTCGTCAACATTGAAGCAAAACGAAAGTTGATTTCGCACTGTCCACCAGAGGCGACTTCGTGGTGATGGCATTCCGGCGAAATACCGACCGCCTCAAGATTGAGGGCAATTTCTGACCGCAAATCCTGCAACGAATCAAAGGGAGGAACCGGAACGTAGCCTTCCTTCGTCCGAAGATGAAAGCCTAGGTTCTCGTTTGGGTTGCCACTTGTCCAGTTCCCCTCTCCACTGTCAAAGCGAAAGAACGCATGGTGCGGCTCATTGCGAAAGCTGACGTGGTCGAAGATGAAAAACTCGGCTTCCGGGCCGAAATAGGCTACCTCGGCAATACCGGTGGAACGCAGATAGGCTTCGGCGCGCCCGGCAACCGACCGGGGGTCGTAGTGGTAGCCCAGACGGGTAACGGGATCAACCACGTTGGCAAACAGGCACAGCGTTGGCTCTTCAAAGAAAGGGTCGATCCAGAACCGTGACGGGTCGGGTATCACCAGCAGGTCGCTTTCGCCGCTGCTCGCCCAGCCACGAATGCCGGCAGCATCAAAGCCGAAGCCTTCCATAAAGCTTTCTTCGGTAAGCTGGGAAATGGGGAAGGAGATATGTTGCCAGGAACCAGGCAGGTCGGTAAAACGCAGGTCAACGAACTTCACTCCTTCATCGTTGGCGAAGTTCAAGACGGACTTGGGATCCATGTGGAGACCTTTCGATGTCAAGGAGTTCGTAAGGAGTGTGCGCACCGCTTGGGGGGCAGCGGCGCAGTTGAGTCAACACGTTGTGGACTTCCAGAGGTCTGCTGTCATTGGCAATGCAACGACAGCGCTTCAGAGAGGACAAAGATTGTTCGTGGGAGGTTGTCGGCGCTGCCGGCAAGCGCGCCGGTTGTGGTTGCAGCGCAGCCCTGTGCCAAACGCGGTCGGCAGTTGGCAATCCGGTGCGCACCGAGGACTTCCGGAAGCCCTGTCCATCCTGGAAACACGCAGTCGCCGCCGCTGGCAGCTCAGGGCGGGATGCCCACTGGCCGGCGTTACTGTGCGAACCCAGATCAACAGGCCAGGTCAACATGACGGATGGCGCGCACATTTTGTGGAATATCATCGGCAACCCGCCCACCGCACGGTAAGGAGTCCGGCAAGGATGCTCCCCTTCGGAAGGATACGCAGATGGGCGGCGCGCCAGCAAATGGTATCTGTTGTTGGTAAAGCAGGGACCTGCAAGCCGAGCGTTGCGTCTTACCAACCGACAGGACTTACGCAACAGGTTGGGCGACTCAGGCGCATCCCGGCTGCCTGCGGCAGCCGTTCTTAGTCCATCCCCGACCGGTTGTCAAATCCGGGCATCCTACGCAACTTACAATGGTTGGCGGGCCAACACCGGTGCGTGCGAGATGTTCTGGGAACGGGGCGTGACCCGCACCCGTGCCACGCGCCGCCGCTCAACCTGCTCGACACAGAACTCGTAGTTCTCGTATCGAACTACGTCACCCGACACCAGGAGCCGTCCTGCCTGGGTCATCAAAAAGCCGGCTAATGTGGCGTAGTCGTCTGATTCGGGCAGTTGCAAGCCATGTTTGCGGTTGATTTCACGGACACTAATGCTGCCATCAAAGATGAGGGCCCCGTCCGGCGCTTGCCAGACCATGGTTTCTTCATCGGTGACATCGTGTTCATCCCGGATGTCACCGACAAGCTGTTCGAGGATGTCCTCTAAGGTTACGATACCTTCGACGGTACCGTGTTCGTCCACGACAACACCCAATGGTGATTGGGCCGCGCGCAACTGTCGTAGTGCTTCTTCCAAGTGGGCGGTGTCAGGAATGAAAACCGGCCGCCGGAGTAGAGCCGGCACCGAGAGAGTCTCCTGGCGTGCCAAACGCGGCAGAACGTCCTTGACGTGAATAAAGCCAACGATGTTGTCAGGTGAGGCGTCGTGAACCGGAAGTCGAGAATAACCGGACTCGCACAGCGTTTTGAGAATCTCGTCCGAAGTGGCCGTCAGCGACAAGCCGATCATCTCCGGGCGCGGCACCATCACTTCCCGAACGACCGTATCTCTGAAATGGAAGACGTTGTGGATGAGTGCCTGTTCGTCGGCATTGAGGTGCCCACTTTGGTGGGACAAGGCGACCAGTTGCTGGATGTCTTCCTGGGTGTAGGCCGCCGTGTGGTGACTACCCGGGGCCGGCGTGACGCCAAACAGGCGTACGGCACACGCGCCGGCCCGGTCAAGTAGCCAGATAAACGGGCGGAAAACCCGACAGAAGACATCTAGCGGGAGCGCCACGGCCAAGGCAACCCGCTCGGCGCGTGCCAGCGCCAAGGATTTCGGTGCCAGTTCGCCGAAAACGATGTGCAGCGCGGTAATCAGGGCAAAAGCACAGGCAACGGCGATGGCATGTGCCGAAACGAGCGTCCACAGCCCGGTGGGAAGATAGGCTGCCAACCAACCCTCAAAGAGCTGCGCCAGGGTCAGTTCGCCGATCCAGCCTAGTGCCAAGCTGGCGAGCGTGATGCCAAACTGTGTGGCGGAGATTGTGCCGTCAAGGGCATCCATCAGTCGCAGCGCCGTGACGGCGCTGCGACTGCCGCCGTCCGCCAAGGGCAGCAGCCGTGTTCGTCGGACGGCAACCAAGGCAAATTCGGCCGCAACAAAGAAGGCGTTGGCAGCCACCAGCAACCCGACGACGACGATTTTGAGGACGACGAGGGGAGCTGAACCGTCCATCCCTGACAAGCCTGGCCCTGCAACCTAACCGAGGCAAGTGACGCCGTCGAGCGGCGTTGCCGTCGCATCAAAGCTGACCACGCTAGACAGCCGCAGAAGCTGCCGCCGCCTTGCCATTCTTCTTTTCAAACTTGGCGAAGGCTTTCTGTAGCGCCTGCTCAACAGCTTCCTCCACCTTCACTTGTGGTTTTCCAGAAGCCATGGTGAGTTCACTAATGACAAGGTAGCGAGCACGCTCTAGAAGCCGCTTCTCACGAAACGACAGTGGTTTGAGACTACTCAAATAGGTCAGATGCTTGAGGATTTCAGCAACGCTAAAAATGTCGCCGGTGCGCATCTTTTCTGAGAACTCTTTGAACCGATCCTTCCAATCGGACGGCGGTGCTACGAAGTTGGTCGCCAACAGCTTGAGTAGCTTTTCACCGTCTACCGTTTTGATTGGTGTTCGGATGCCAATTGACTGCACCTTATCAACCGGGACATTGACCGTCGTGTTATTTCCGCTGAGGCGTAACTGGTAAAATTCCATTTCGACGCCATCGAATTCCATCCGCTTGATTACTTCAATGACGCCGATGCCGTGATTGGGATATATCACTTTGTCACCTACTTTGAATCCCACAGTAATGACCTCCTCAGTGACGAAACAAGCCGCGCGCACAAAACGACGCGGTATGGGGCACTAGGCGTGGAAGCGTTATGGCGAAAACGCTGCCCCGAAAAAACATAAAACAAGACCGGCGAAGATTTTACGCTGGATGGGCTGGACGGTCAAACGGATTGCGATACCATGCACGGACAACCGCGTCTGCGCTCCTGACCGGCCTCCCCGTCGGCGTCACAGTGTGGGCGCCACAGTAGGACGGTGCATCTGCTGTTTGGAGGAGCTTCTGTATGTCCGCTTCGGACAACCGCACCCGCGCCTTTCTTCACGACCTGACGGTAGCCCCGCTGTGGAATGAGTGTTTTCACCGGTTGCTGATCGAAACCGTCCCGTTGCCGGACAGTGGACGGGTGCTGCTGGTTGAGTGCGGCACCGGCGGCCTGGCTGTTGAACTGGCACATCGGTTGCGTGAGACCGGGACGGTGACCGCGACAGACAGCGACCCGGCACGGCTTCAGGTTGCCCGTGACAAACGCGACCTGGCCAAACTCGATAACTTGCGCCTGCTCAATGCAGGGGAGTTGGCGCAGGACCCGGTCGCCGACGGCTACGATCTGGCCGTCGGCGACGCCTCGCTGTTACCCACAGATGCCCTGACACCGATGTTGGCGCTGTTGCGCGAACGTGCTGGAGAGGATGGACAGATTGTCGCCTACGCTGTTTCACGCGGGAGCTTTGATGAGTTTTTCTCAATTCTCTGGCAGGCGCTGTACGAATGCAACCTGGCCGAAACGTTGGCCGAACCGCTCGAGGCACTGCTGCACACGTACCCCACCAAGGCTGCTCTGCGAACCCAGGCTACTGCCGCCGGGCTACACAGCGTCAACATCATCATCGAAAAAGAGACCTTCACGTTTCAGAACGGACAGGATTTTCTTGAGTCGCCACTGATTGCAGGTTACTGGCTGGATCGTTGGTTGGCCATAGTGCCGCCGGAGCACAGGGCAGCCGTCAAAACCGCCGTGTGCAGCATTATTGACGAGGAGTATGGCACCTGCCCTTTTGAGGTGAGTATCAAAGCGGCGCTGCTGACCGGGCGGACAACAGCGTCGGGTGGACTGACACATGCGGCTGACGCCGAAGACGAAGTGCCGGAAAGCGACGATGACGCAGAAGGATTGGCCTTCTAAAGACTGTGCCAAAAGGCGTCTACGCCAGAAAAACGTCACCCGCCGGCGCATCGGGCACGCGCTGGCATGCGGGTGGCTATGGCTGGGCCTTGGAGGCGCCAACACGCCAGCCCAAACGCCATCTGAGCCGCCGGCGCGTATCGTGGCGCTCTTTGAAGCCGGACAAGACGCCCACCAGGCCGGTAAGCTAACCGAAGCTCTCGCACTGTACGATCAGGCGCTGGCGCTGGACGCTACCCTGGCACCCCTGCACTTTCAACGGGGCATAGTGCTCCTGGCGCTCCGGCGGGCAGCCGAAGCCGTCGCTGCTTTTGAGCAATGTGCCGCTCTGGCGCCGGATTTTCCACGCGTTTGGCCACGGCTCGGGGCCGCCGCTTTAGCCACCGGCGACACCGCCAAAGCCGAGCAAGCCCTGATCGAGGCCCTTGACCGCGACCCGGCGGATGTGCCGACCCGCCTACAACTGGCGCGCCTGGCGCTGGCGCGCGACGCTCCTGCCGAAGCCCTCGACCGACTCAAGCCACTCGACGACCCAAGTGGCGAGGCCGACTTGCTCCGGGGGATGGCGCTGTTTCAAATGGGACGGTTTGCCGATGCCGTGGCGACACTCTCCGAGGGACTTACCAAGGCGCCCAATCATCCGGTGGTGCGGCGGCGACGCGGTGACGCTTATGCGGCGCAGGGCGATGTGGAAGCGGCGCTGGCGGATTGGCAGGCGGTTTATGCCGTAACCCCAGACGGCGAGCTGGCGGCAGAGATTGCCGGCGCGTTACTCCACCTCCGCCGCCTTGAGCCGGCCCGGTCATTTTTGAAGGCGGCGCGCAGCACGTTTCCCTCCGACGCACGTTTGGCCGCCCTGGAAGCGGAACTCGACGGAGATGCTGCGCTGGGACAGGCGGCGCAACTGCTTCGGACAGGCCAATTTGCCGCGGCAGCAGAGGCGTATGCGCTGCTGGTCGCACGCGCTCCTGAGGCAACGGCGCCGCGGGCCGGCCTGGCGACGGCGCTGTTCAAATTGGGGCGTTTTGAGGAAGCCGCCCGACACTTTGATCTGCTCGCCCGCCGCCAGCCAGATGTGGCGGCAACGTACTTTTTTCTCGGTATCTGTTATGACAAAATAGGCAACCATACGGGGGCGTTGGCCGCTTACGAAGCGTTTCTTGCCCGCGCCGATGGCGTTTACCACCGACTCGAAATTGAAAAAATCCAACTTCGGTTGCCTCGTCTGCGACGGCAAGCCGAACAATCGAAACCACGGAAGCCATAGGCAGACGGTGTCGCCGTGGCTTTCCTCGGCGACGGAGGTGACGACGATGCAGTACGCCATGTTGCAGTCGGATGGGCATCTCGTGCGCCACCTGCTGAGCCTGTGGCTCTGGACGGCGGCGTTGGGTTGCGGTGCCTGGGCAGATGAAACGGTGCGGACACCCCAGGCGCTTCCCGGTGGGTTGTCTGCTGCTGAGCAGCAGAGCCTCCGACAAGAGACAAACCCAAAGGGCTACGTTGACACCTGCCTCAAAATCGGCGTCGCCCACCTGACGACGGCTGCCGAAGCGCTCAAACGTGAACGGTTTGACACCGCCGCCCAAGCGCTGCGGGTGTACACGGGCATCATCGAGTACACGCACCACTACACACAGCAGATCGTCAATGAAAAGCTTCGCCGGCAGATGCTGCGCAAACTCGAAACCACATTGCGCCAGCATCTGCCGTTGCTCGAATGGATGGTCAACGGACTGCCGGAGTGTCACGAAGGGTGTGCGCGGCAGGCGCTACAGTGCGCCAAAACCATTCGCCGTGACGCGCTCAACGCTTTTTTCGGCAGTGAGTTCCTCAAAGCCGGCAGCGAGGCAACTACAGAGTAAGCGGGGCAACAGAAACCATGGTTGGCACTGGTCGTCATCGTGTTTGGTACTGGCTGGCGATATTGCCTTTGTTCGCAGCGCTCAGCGGCAATCCGGTTGCCGGACAACGGCGTGAGGAAGTTCTCAACGAACAGGAAATCGAGCGCATTCGCGAGGCGCAGGCAATCGACCGTCGGGCAGAGGTTTTCCTCAAGCTGGCGGCGCGCCGCTTAGATGCCCTGGAGGGACTTCCTGACCAGCAGCGCAAACGCGAAGACTGGGGCGATCCGCCGCGTGGTGTCCCGCGCCAACTGCTGGATGCCTACACGCGGATTCTCGAAGAACTGGCCGACAAACTGGACGCAGCCGCAGAGGCCGGAAATACACAAGACCCAAAACTCCGCAAGGCGTTGGCCCGGGTGCGCCACAACTTAGCATCGCACATTGTGCGTCTTGAACGTCTGGACGTGAGGGATGAAGATTTGGTAGCACGCCGAATGGCGTTGCAGATGGCACGCCTGCTCCTTGACGGCGCAAGCCAGGCCTTGGCCGATGACAACTAAGCTGCGGTGAAGCAGCCGTGGGCAAGCAGCCGGGTTGCCGAAACACTTTGCCGGTAAACTGCTGAGGGCAATACGACCGGTGATCCAAGATGCCGCTGCCCCCGGCGCGCTGCCGGCACAACCCTATCGCCCACCGAGGCACCGATTTCATCCTCTCGCATGCGACTGTTTGATCGCTACCTGATTCGGGAAATTCTCCCCTACACCGCCACGGCATTCTTGCTGCTGACAGCAGTCATTTTTATCCACGAGGCCGGACCTTTCTCGGAACTCTTTGTGGTGTTTGGCCGGCGGGGGTTGCCGAGTGCGCCGTTAATCAAGCTGGTTCTTTCCCTATTGCCGGGCATTGTCATCTTCACGCTGCCGATTGCGTTTTTGATCGGCGTCACGGTGGCGATGGGCCGGCTCTCCGGGGACAGCGAGATCGTGGCGTTGCAAGCCAGCGGCGGCGGCCAGGCGATGTTGTTGCGACCGACGCTGCTGGTGGGCGTCGTCGTCATGGCCATGACCGGCTACAACACATTTTACCTCCTGCCGGTTGCAGTCAACTCGCTCAACCAGCTCAAGAAAACGCGCTCGGAACTGTTGCTGCGAAGCATTGAAACCTACATCAAGCCCGGCGCTTTTACCGAAGACCTCCCCGGCAAGATTCTCTACGTTGACCGCAGTGACGGTGAAGGTGGGTGGCGACGCATCTTTATTGCCGAAATGGTCGAGCGGCCCGACCAGGAACCGAAAATCTACTCGGCGGAGTTCGGCCGGCTGGTTGTGGGCAAAACCCTGCACGACAGCGAGCTACGGCTTGAGAAGGCACGGATTTACAGCCAGGAAGCGCGGCAGATAGACGGGGAACAAAGCTACTTTATGAACGCCTCCGGGAAGCTCACGGCCGTCTTCTCGCTGGGCAAAGGTGATGAGTCTGGCCCTGACGTGTCGGTGCGTCCGCCTGGGCCGGAGTTGTTGACATTCCCCGCGCTGTGGGCTTTCTGGCCGACTGACGCCGCGCAGGCGCGTGCTGCCGCCACAGAAATGCACAAACGGATAGCGTTGCCGGTCGCCTGTTTGATTTTTGCGCTGCTCGGAGTTGCGCTGGGCGTGACGAAGCTGCGCAGCGGGCGGTCGGGCGGCTTCTTTGTAGGCCTGCTGTGTGCGATGTCATTCTATCTGTTGTTACTTTTGGGAGAGCGTTCTGCCCGGAGCGGCGCAGTGCCGGTCGCACTTGGGATGTGGTTTCCGAATCTCCTCTTTTTGGGACTGTCCGTCAGTTTGCTTGGTGGTGTTGGTAGGTGGGCAGGGCGGCAGTTGGCCTGGAGATGGTGGTGGCGCACGTGGGAGCGCTTGTGCGGCCGGATGGATCTGCGCCGTTTACTCCCGGCGTCTGAGCCGGCGCGGTTGGCCAGAAAACCCGCCACCAGGCACGGTGGACTCCGCCCGCGCCTTGGGTTTCCACGCATTATTGACAGCCTGATTTTCCGTGACGCTCTACACTACTTCTTGCTTGTGTTGTTTGGACTGGTCGGCGTTTTCCACGTTTTCACGGTGTTTGAGCTGATCGGCTCGATTGTGCAAAACCGAATTGGGATCGGTATCGTCGCGGGCTACTTACTGTTTCTGACACCCCAGATTGTGAACTACATGATGCCCTTTGCCGTCCTGGTGGCGACGCTGGTCACGTTTGGGTTGTTGGTGCGGTCTTCGCAACTCATTGTGCTGTACGCGAGTGGGCAAAGCCTCTATCGCTTATCCGTGCCGTTGGTGTTTGGGTCCATCCTTGCGGCAACAACGATGGCCGCGACGCAGGAACTGATCCTCCCGGCATCTAATCAGCGGCAAGATTACTTGCGCTACCAGATTCGCGGCGGCACATTGCCGCCCCAGACCTTTCACCAAAAAAACCGTAAATGGTTTCGTGGGCGCGACCACCGAATCTTCAACTTTGCCGTTTTTGACACCGACCGGAACGAGTTGACCAGTTTCAGCATCTACGAACTCCACCCCACGACAGCGATGTTGCTGTCACGCACCTACGCTGCCAAAGCGCGCTGGGATGCCTTGACCGAAGAATGGGTGCTCACCAATGGGTGGCGGCGGACGTTCTCTGCCGACGGTTTAGAAACCACGCGCCGGCCGATTCAGGAACTTCGCGTGAAGCTGAGTGAGACACCGGATTACTTCAAACAAAGTACGACCGACATCACCAAAATGAGCGTTGGGCAGCTCCAACAACAGGTGGCCGAACTGGCGGCGCAGGGGATGGATGTGGAAAACCTCGAACGTGCCATCCAGACCAAAATTGCCGCCCAGCTAGCCTGTGTGATCATGGTGTTGGTCGGCGTGCCGTTTGCGCTGACAGTTGGTAGGCGTGGCACGATGGTCGGCATCGCCGTGGGCATCAGCCTGGCGATACTGTTCTGGGGAACCGTGGGGTTGTTTGAACAACTCGGCTATTACCGCCTGTTGCCAGCATTTTGGGCGGCCTGGGGCCCGAACTTCCTCTTCGGTAGCGGTGGGTTGTACCTGTTGTTGTCAGCTAAGACGTGACCCGTTGCCGGCTCACACGTGACGGCAGCAGTCGGTAGGTTTCGGTCGTTGTTCAGAAGTTCGACAAGACAATGCCTCGGTAAAGTGTTAGGCTTGAGACATTCTAACGGCCGATGTCAGGTTCTGCCGGCCAAAGGCTACCCCCGAACGACGATACTCGACCAGACGGTCCCTGTTCACTATGTATCTTTTACCCCTGGTACGGCGGTCTAACTGAATGAGCCGTCATTCAGTATCGAGGGTTGCGTGTTGACGCCATGACTGTCAAAAACCTCATCTTCATCGTGTTGTTTGTAGCCTCTACCGGCTACTTCTTGTTCAACGCCTGGCGGCTGATCGCGTACATCCGCGTCGGTAAGCCAGACAACCGCTTGGATAACTTGCCACGTCGCTTTTGGGACTTACTCGTTATTGGATTTGCCCAGAAAAAGATCATGCGGCAGTGGTGGGCCGGTGCGCTCCACGTCACCGTGTTCTGGGGGTTTTGCATTCTAACCCTTGCCTCCCTGGAAGTGGTGCTGGAAGGCTTCCATCCCCGTGCTTCACTGTACTTCCTGCCGGGCTACGGGGCGTTGACATTGCTCCAGGACATCTTCGGTGTCCTGGTGCTGACGGCCTCCCTCGCGTTTCTGTTCCGCCGCTATGTGACCAAGCCGAAACGGTTCTCTGGGGCGGAGATGAAGCCGGCCAGCCGGCTAGACGCCACCGTGATTCTGGTCATGATCATTGCGCTGATGGTGACGATGTTTGTCGCCAATGGGACGCATCCGGCGACCAACAGCGTTTATTTCGGTTACCGCCCTATCTCGGATGTCGTTGGTTTTTACCTTGGGGGCAATCAGAACGAACTGCTCTTCGAAGCGGCCTGGTGGACGCACGCGGTCGTGTTGTTTGCCTTTCTCAACTACCTGCCGTTCTCGAAGCACCTACACGTGATTGCCTCGCTGCCGAACGTATTTTTGGCGTCCCACCAGTCCTCCGGCGTCCTGCCCAAAATGGACCTTGAGGCCGAGGACGTGGAGACATTCGGCGCCTCAGATGTCGAGCATTTCACGTGGAAGCAGTTGTTTGACAGTTACACGTGTACCGAGTGTGGGCGCTGTACGGCGGTGTGCCCCGCCAACAACACCGGCAAGCCCCTGTCACCGCGCAAAATTATGATGGACCTGCGTCGCCGCATTGAGGAAAAGGGCGAACTGACGGTTGGTAAGCTGGGAACCTTGACAAAAGGCATCGCGACGAACGGCAACGGCCACGGCGAACTCCCGGACAACGTCCAGGCAGTGTTGGCGCGGAAGATCGTTGGGGAGGGCTTCATCACACCGGAAGAACTCTGGGCCTGTACAACCTGTCAGGCGTGTATGCAGGAGTGTCCGGTCAGCATTGAGCATGTGCCGACGATTGTGGATATGCGGCGCTACCTCGTGTTGCAGGAAGCGGAGTTCCCAAGTGAGTTAAATACCCTGTTTACGAACCTTGAAAACAAGTACTCACCCTGGGCATTCAGTCACGACGGGCGGGCCGATTGGGCCGAAGGGCTGGATATTCCGTTGATGTCCATGATTGAAGCCGAGCAGAAGCATGTAGAAGTTCTCTTTTGGGTCGGCTGCGCCGGCTCATACGACGACCGTTATCGCAAGGTGGTGCAGGCTGTGGCACGCCTGCTCAAGAAAGCCGGTATTTCATTTGCAATCTTGGGCAAGCAGGAGAAATGTACCGGCGACCCAGCGCGGCGGGCCGGTAACGAGTATTTGGCACAGATGCTCATTCAGGAGAACGTTGAGACGCTCAACAACTACAAGTCCCGCTTCAAGACCGTCCTCACCTCGTGTCCGCATTGCTTCAACGCCATCAAGAATGAGTGGTCACAGTTCGGCGGGACGTTCGAGGTCATGCACCACAGCCAGTATCTGTCAAAGCTGGTTGCTGAAGGCCGGATTACGCCGACACAGAAAATTACCGCAACGGCCGTCTATCACGATTCGTGTTACTTAGGGCGCTCCAACAATGTGTACGAGGAGCCGCGGCAAGTGTTGGTGCAAATTGGCGCTAAGCTCACGGAAATGGAGCGTTCCCGCGACAGAGGGATGTGCTGCGGTGCCGGTGGTGCGCGCATGTGGATGGAGGAATCCGGCGAGCGGGTCAATGTTGAGCGGGCGCGGCAGGCGCTTCAAACCAAGCCGGACATTGTTGCTGCCGCGTGCCCGTTTTGCATGACGATGCTGACCGACGGTCTCAAGACACACAATGAAGAACGTGTAAAGGTGCTTGACATTGCCGAGTTGCTTGATCAGGCAACAGACGGCACCCGACACACCTAAGCCGCCGTCCCGGCCAATCCGACTGGGTGCCGCTCGAACACCCAGTCGGAAGGCACGGCTTCGCAGGCAACGGCAATCAGCCGCAGGACAACTTCACCGAGTGAGCGATCAGGCGTGGACGCGCCGGAGGTCAACCCGATGGTTAGCGTCCCGTGAGGAAGCCAGTCGTGTGATTCAATTTCCCTGGCCTGCCAAGCCGGTTTGTGGCGAATGACCTCAGCTGAGACAATGCATTCCGGCCCTGCAATGTGGTAGGTCGGACACACGGCCGAAGCCAACTCGCACAAATGACCGGTGTTGCTGCTGTTGTACCCACCGACCACCACCATCAGATCAGGTGGATTGTCCAGTAACTCGGCAATCGCATCCTGCCGGACTTGGGTGGCGCTGCAGATGGTGTCAAATGACCGAAAACGAAAGGGCGCTTCGTCTTCGCCGTATCGCACAGTGATGGCCGCGCGCAGGTGTGCTGCAATCGCTAGGGACTCATTCGCCAGCATTGTCGTTTGATTGGCGAGACCGATTTTTTCAAGGTCCCGCGTCGCATCGAAGCCTGGTGACGCCGCCCGGGCAAAGAAGGCGTCCAAGTCTGCCGCCGGACGGGTGCCGGTGATGACTTCCGCCACCTGGGCGGCCTCTGTGAGGTCCCGCACGACGACGTAGCGTCCACCTGGAACGGCCAGGACCTGCGAACAGGTCGCCATCGTTTCTTCGTGGTCATACTTCCCGTGAATAACGGTGGTGAACCCGTCACGGGCGTAGCGTTCTACACGCTTCCAAACATGGACGACCGAACCACAGGTTGTGTCAATCACTGTACAGCCGATGGCGCGCAGTCGGGCCAACTCCGGCACCGGTAAACCAAACGCCGGCACGATCACCACATCCTGCGGCATCACCTGCGACTGATCTTCCAACGGAAGAATGTCCAGCGCTGCCAGTCGCTGGTTGACCACCGGGTTGTGAATGATCTCACCGGTCAGATAAATGACTCGGTCCTGAAACCGAAGACGTGCTTCATAGGCCAGTTCCAGAGCATCGTCTACGCCGTAGCAAAAACCGAACTCACGTGCCAAGCGAAACGTGAGCCGTCCAACGCGGTACCGATAACCCTGCCGGCGCAAAGCCTCAATGATAGGACTGCCAAAATCGCGCGCCACCATCGCGCGCGTCCGCGCTTGAACGGGCAGGCGCGCCCGCGCAGGAGCATTTTCAGGCGGTGTGACCGCAACTTGACTTGCCATTACCGAACATCCTCGCCCTGCGAGATGGCTTGGGGGCAAGACCGACGCGAACGCGCCTGGCGGTCACGACGTGATTTGAAAATCTAAAGGTCTGCTTCAACAATCACCAAGCAAAAATGACGGGTGGCATCCGCACTCTGCGAAGCCACCCGTTTTCTGTAAGTTTTCTACAAGTTTTCTGCTGCAAGTTTTCTGCAAGCCTGTGGTATTCACAGGCTAAAGCTGCCTAAGACGATGCGTTGGCCAGTTCTGGGGCATTGGCGGGCTCTGGGGCTGCTTCTGGTGCCGTTGCCGCCGGCTTTGGCTGCCCGTATGCGATGGACAGCGACGGCTTCGGTGTGCTGGCTTTGTGCGCCGGTGGGACACCTTCCTGGGCAAAACTGACTTTGACGGCCGTCCGGCGTGGAACCGCGCCGGTTGTGGCGGCGCCGTTTGAGCCGGCAGCGGTGCGCGGCGCTTCAGGGGTGGGCGGTGTCGGTTGATCGGCCGGCTTCGCCGTCGGCTTCCCGGCGTTCTGAATAAAGGCCAGAAGCTGTCTGAGCGGACTCCCCTGTTCCACCATGCGATCAATCGCCTGGAGCAGAAACGCCCGCGCGGCCGGGTTTTCACTGACCGTGACAAGGAGCTTGTTGAGCGCCTCAATCAGGGCGGTAATCTGACCAAGGTCCTCGATTTTGGGGATGCGGTCAACCAGCTTGGAGAGGGTTTCGTCCAGGCCGATGGTCTTGCCGATGTCTGTCGGTAGGCTTCCAACGGCATCCTTAGCCGCCTGTGCGACGCGATAAACGGCATAGCTCGCGTTGGAGACCGGCCGCCCTGTCCCAAATGGGGATTCTGGCGATGTCTCACGGATGATCGGCTCGCGCACACCACTCCCGTTGCGCGCCGGCGGGGCCGGCGCGGGCGCTCTGAAGGTGATGCCGCGTTTGACCAGCGACTCCTGCACAATCGCCCGAATCCGTTCGACGTTGGCCATCACGTCGCCGGGCGGCAGGTCGCCTGCCGTCGCGGGAGCATCCAGGGCCGGCCCCGCCTGGGCGGTAGCTTGGCCGGTAGCTTGGTCGGAGCGGCCGACGACCAGCGCCTTTGTCAGGGTAAACAATTCCTCGAGTGCCGGCAGGTCCATAATCGGCAACAAGTCCACCCGTGCCGTCAGCGGCTTAGGAACTGCCGGCGGGGTAAATTCAAGCGCCAACTCTCCGTGCAGGGTGTCGGCCTGCTTGGCGCTGAAGCACACGCCGCGATAATCCAGGCGGTCGAGTACATCGGACTGCAAACCTCGCGCCCAGAGAATGAAATGCCGGTCGGTCAAAATAACGTAGTCATGCAGCGTGAGTCCGCCGACCCGCTTGCCGTCACCGTCAAAAATAATGCCGTCAAAGAGCGCAATCACCACCTCGTCGGGTTCACGGTGGTATCGAAAGAATTCCTCGACGTGCTTGCGTTCGACGTTTTTGCCGATGTAAGGGACAGGCAAATCCCATACGATGTTGACCATCGCCGTCTCTCCTCGAGCCGCCCGCCAGGAGGCGTCAATGTGTCCACTGAGGGGGGAAGTTCGACCGACACACGGCTTACGCCGGGCGTCTGACATCGAACTTCCCGGCTACCGCTAACCTTCCGCCGTGAAACGAGAAGCAGTAGTCTTCCCCGCCGGCACCGCGCCCATGCTGCGCCGTGCGCCGCCGCCGTCATACAGGTTGTCGAACATGCGTCCCTGAATACGGTCGAAGTTGTAGGCAATGGCGCGGTAAATGTCGCCCACGAGGTTGATGTGGCCCTCAAGGTTGATCTCGCCGATTTCGACGATCGAGTCCACGACTTTTTTGAACTGACCCATAGTGACAAGTCCTCCGAAGTTCGGATGGAAAGGAAAGTGAGCTGAACTTTGGGGACGCAAGCAGATGCTGTCGGCAGCCATACCGTGTGGGGCGCATACCCACACCGGTTGTTTGGCCTCTATCCACCGGTACGGGGAGTAGCGCGACAATCCTGGGCGGCGCTTCAGCCAACGCCGACCGGGGTTTCAAAGCAAATACTCAACCACTCGTTCTGGTACTCGGCATGCGTTGGCTCCAAACCGATCATCGAGGTCGGAAGTCCAACCATGCGCCGTTGATTGCCGATTTGAATGACCAGTTCATCACCGGCAATCCAGGTTTCGAGCCGGTCCGGCTCTAAAAACGGCAACCGAATGCGAATGCGGCAGTCGTGGTCGGACTTACACATCTCAAAGGGACGTTCACCATAGAGCCGCGCCGCCGGGTCGCTGTCGCCGAACAGGTCGCGCGCCAGCAGTCGGAGTCGTTCCATGCCGACGACTTCTGAACCGTACATCGGGGCGCGTAAAATTGGCAACGGCTGAAATGAGTCCTCAATTTCGGCCAGATACCGCTGCTGCACTGCCTTCCAGCCTTCCAAAAAGCCGCTGTGTTCATGCACCGGGAGTAGGCGGTTGACCACAATTGCGTCTGACAACAACCCGTAGAGGTTGAGATACGTCAGCGCTCGCTTGGACTCTTTGATGGCCATTTTCTCGGCATTCATGACTAAGCGGACGGTAGTTGTCGTGCCGTCACACAGAATGTCGTGCATGACCTCCAGGTTGCGGAACATGCGGTCAACTTCCGAGAAAACCTTTTCCGACGCCATGTACTTGCGCAGCCCCGGCGTTGCATTAGCTAGGGGGCGGACAATTGGCCGGACCAGCGATGCCTCCAGCCCACGCACGAGTCGGATCAGCCAGTTGAGGGTCTGGGGCATGGAGAGCAACCGCAGCGTCTCGCCGGTCGGCGCGGCATCCACCACCAGCAAGTCATACTCGCCGCTTTCACGGTACTTGCGAATTCGTGTCAGGCTGAACAACTCCTCCATGCCGGGCAGGATGGCGGATTCGTCCGCCAGAACACCGTCTACGCCTTGGCTGGCAAGGATTTCAGCAAAGTGCGTCCGCACAAGACCCCAGTTCTCCTCGAGGTCTTGATAGACGTTGGTTTCAAGGGCGTCGAGCCGGTCGGCGACCCGCACCGGCTCCGGCCCTAACGGTACATCCAGCGAGTCTGAAAGGCTGTGGGCCGGGTCGGTGCTCATCACCAACGTCCGTAAACCGCGCTCGGCGGCCAGCAGGGCCGTCGCTGCGGCGACACTGGTTTTTCCAACCCCACCCTTGCCGGTGTAGATGATGATTCTCATACGCTCCGTCGTTCCGTCTCGGACAAATCCATCTGAAGCAGTTATCGGGGGGTTGTCAGCGAATGGCAATGGCGTAGGCCATCATCCCCAGCACATACAGTGTTGTTCCGGTTGCGTTGTACCACGGTGCGCGTGCTTCTGGGTCACGCACCAACTTGGCCTGCAATGGCAGTTGAGCGATGAGTAACCCAAAGAGCACGACTGCCCAAACCCAGGTGCCGTACCAAGCCAGCAGACCGACGCAGGCCAGTTGTGGCAGGTTCATCACGTAGCACGCCACGCGCGCGGCCCGTGGGATGCCCAACTGCACCGGAACCGACCGGATGCCCAGTGCTGTGTCACCAGGCACACTCTTGAAGTCATTGAGCGTCATAATACCGTGTGCGCCGATGCTGTAGAGCACCGCCCCGGCAATGCTCGCCGGTGGCAACGCCCCGGAAACCGCCAGGCAGCCCGTCGCCCAAGCCACACCTTCATACGCAAAGCTCACCAGCCCGTTGCCAAACCACCCATTGCGCTTGCCGCGCACAGGTGGCGCGCTGTACAGCAGTGACATCACAAACGCCGCGACAGTAATAGCCAGCACCGGCCACTCACCGACCACCCAGGCCATGCCAAACGAGGCCACGGTGAGGAACGTGCATAACCACAGGCCCTGTGCCTCCGTAATGCGTCCCGACGGGAAGGGCCGCTGGGGCTCGTTGAGCCGGTCCACCTCCCGATCACAGTAATCGTTCATCACCTGCGACATCGAGCACATGAGCGGTCCGGCCAACAGAGCCCCTAAAAACAGCTTCCAGAGGAAGTCGCCCGTCGGTGCAGCCCCGCTACTCACCGCCCCACACAAAAACGCCCACATCGGGGCAAACCACGTGAGCGGTTTCATCAGCTCGAGGACGGCACGCCAGAAGTCGGCTCGCGACGGTGCCAGCGGTACGGGATAAATCTGCGGTGCGTATTGGTTGGCCATGAGCGTTGGCGGCCGGTTTGTTGACTGACGCAAGGTCGGTCATCCAGGCAAATGGTGTCGTCAGCGGGACGTTTCCCTTCCAACTTCGCTCATAGCACGGTTCGGCGCAATGGAAACTTTTGCCGTCGAAAGGCTTTCGTTCGGCATGGTAACCTTGGTTGCCGGGCTGCGGCCGGCTGGCCGCACCGGCAGCGCTTGGCCGTCACCGCTGGTGAACCGGACCACCGAAACCATGTAACAAACCATGCAACAGTAGCCATGCAACAGCGCCGGGGGGTATCAACAGTTTGGCCGAGCATAGGCGTCGTGGGCGTACTGCTGGCAGCACTGGGCAGCGCCTGGCCGAGTGTGGCTGCACCGGGTGGGGCCCAACATCCGGCTGCCGCCAGTCAAGCAGCTGCACCGCCGACCGGAGCCGCCACAAACGCGCCGCCAACGACATCTAAGTCGGCGCTCCAGAGCTTTGCGGAACAGTTGGCGGCGCGTCCGGCCCTGCAGGGGGCGCGGATCGGCATCCGAATCGAAGATGCGGAGACCGGCGCCGTGCTGGCCGATGTCAGCGGTGACAAGCGCTTTCTGCCGGCCTCGAATATGAAGTTGCTGACGACGGCGGCGGCGCTGGATGTGTTGGGGCCGGATTTTCGCGTTCGGACATCGGTGTATGTTCCGGCGCCGGATGCAAAGGGCGTTGTGGCCGGGGATTTGACGTTGGTCGGACGCGGCGACCCAACACTTTCTGCCCGCTTCAATCCCGATCCCCAGGACCTGCGTCTGACGCCATTGGAACGGTTGGCCGACCAGGTTGTCGCCGCAGGGGTCCGAGAGATCACGGGCGATATTGTCGGGGATGAAAGCTATTTCCGCGCTGCGCCACTGGGTGACGGCTGGGGGTGGGATGACCTGCAGTGGTACTACGGTGCGGAAGTCAGCGCCCTGTCGGTTGCCGACAACCACGTGACCTTGACCGTGAAGCCGACACGCGCCGGCGAACCCGTCGAGGTCACGTTCACGCCGGCAACCAGCTACGTCACGTTGCGCAACGGTGCGATCACGGCGGCCAGCAAAGACACCGACACCTTTGGACTGCACCGTGGTTTGGCCGACAATGACATCGAACTGTATGGGCAACTGCCGCCCAACGGCAGACGTGAGCTAGGCGTTGCGATTCACGATCCGGCGCGGTTTGCCGCACATCTGTTCCGGGAAATGCTGATACAACGCGGGATTACTGTCCGGGGCAAGACACGGCGCGCCGACGCCAATCTGCGGCAGCGCCAGCCACTTGCCCTAGAACAGCTCAAAGAAATCGCCTTCATCGAGTCTTCACCGCTCTCGGTCTGGGTACGGACAACCAACAAAGTCAGCTCCAACCTGTTCGCCGAGTTGCTCCTGCGGCATTTGGGCAAGGCGCGCGGCCCGGCCGACAAAGACGCCGACGCGGCCGGCTGCGAGGTCATCGCCGACTTTATGCAGCGGATCGGCGTGCCGGCAGCCGAACTCAAAATCCGTGATGGTTCGGGCCTGTCACGTCTGGACAACGTGACGCCGGTGGCGCTGACGACCCTGCTGCGTTCCATGCGGAAGCATCCGGCCTGGGAAATCTTCTACGACTCGTTGCCGATTGCCGGCACAGACGGCACACTGCGCAACCGCATGAAGGAGACCCGCGCTGCCAATAACCTGCGCGCCAAAACCGGGACGCTCGACGATGTTAGCGCCCTGGCCGGGTATGTAGTCGCTGCCGACGGCCGCGTACTGGTGTTCAGTTTCGTCGCAAACTACCTCAACACGGCGCGGACGGCCGGGGTCACTGCCGGCGACGATCTCGGCAAGATGCTGGCGGCGTACAGCGATGCGCCAGCCGGTGAGAACCCCGGTAAGAACCCCGGCGTGCCGCCGCGTAACAAAACCTTCGAAAGGAAATGACCCTCCCATGCCCAGGAGGATGGCCTGGTTCATCGTCGTCGGTTTCGGTTGCGGTCTGACCGCCTTTACTCTCGGTGTGGCGGCCGGGCAGTCGCTGTCGGCGCGGACAGCGCAGCAGGCTCTGCAACAGGCGCTTGGCGGACGCTATGACCGGCGTCAGATTCACATCCGGCGCATCCTGCCCGGTTTCTCACCGAGCGACGCCATCGTTGAGGCCCAGATTGAGGCGACGTTCAAGTTCACCCGAACGGCGCAGGGGTGGCAGGCGACGGAAGTCCGTCTGGGTGACCGCGATTGGCGGAAGCTGGAAGCCCTCAGCGCCGTCCTTGCCGAAACCCCAACCGACTAATATGGCCCACTACCACCTAATCGGTATTTGTGGAACGGCAATGGCCTCGCTGGCCGGGATGCTGTTGGCGCGCGGCCATGAAGTGACGGGTTCGGATGCCAACGTCTATCCACCGATGTCGGAGGAGCTGGCGCGCCTGGGGGTGCCGGTCGCCCTGGGGTACGATCCGGCCAATCTGGCGCGCCGGCCCGATGTCGTCGTGGTAGGCAATGCCATTCGCCGTGGCAACCCCGAAGTCGAGTTCGTTCTGGAGCAGCGCTGGCGCTATGCGTCACTGCCGGAGGTCCTCAAGCAGGAGTTTCTCTGGGGCAAGCGGGTGCTGGTTGTCACCGGAACGCATGGCAAGACCACCACGACGGCTTTGGCGGCCCATGTGCTGACCGTGGGTGGTCTTGAGCCAACGTTTTTCGTCGGTGGGGTTGCGGAAAACTTCGGAGCGAGCTTCCGCGTCACGGACAGCGACTACGTGGTGCTCGAAGGCGACGAATACGACACGGCGTATTTTGACAAAGGCCCCAAGTTTATGCACTACCTGCCGGAAATTGGGATTGTCAACAACGTCGAGTACGACCATGCGGACATTTACCCCAATTTGGAGGCAGTCAAACTGGCGTTCCGGCGCTTCGTCAACCTGCTGCCGCGCACCGGGACCTGTGTCGTGGGTTTTGATTCGCCCCATGCCCGCGATGTAGTGGCGCGCTCATTCGCCCCGCTGGAGAGCTTTGCGCTGGATGCCTCCGATGCCATCTGGCGGGCAGAAAACGTCACCTACACCGAAACCGGTATGCGGTTTTGCGTGATACGACACGGCGAGCCGTTCGGCACTTTTGAGTTGCCGCTCTTCGGCGCGTTCAACGTGCGCAATGCCCTGGCCGTTGTGGCGGCAGCAACCTGCTGGGGCGTTGCGCCGGAGCGGATTGCCGAAGGGTTGGCGACGTTTCGGGCCGTCAAGCGGCGCATGCAACTGCGGGGCGAAGTCGGAGGCGTTGCCGTCATTGACGACTTTGCACATCATCCGACGGCGGTGCGGGAAACGCTGAAGGCGCTGACGCAGCGTTTTCCGGGGCGGCCGTTGACGGCAGTGTTTGAGCCACGTTCGTGGTCATCGCGCAAGAAAGTCTTTCAGGACGTATATGCCGAAGCCCTCAGCGTCGCCCAACGGGTAGTGGTGGCGCCGGTTTTTGGCCGCGAGGAAGTTCCGGCCGATGACTGCTTTTCACCGGAACAGTTGGTTGCCGACCTGACGGCGCGCGGCGTTGAGGCAGCGGCCGTTTCTGGCGGAGAGTCTATTGTGAGCTATTTGCTGCCGCGCCTGACGGCGAATGACGTGGTGGTCCTGCTGTCGAACGGCAGCTTTGGTGGTCTGCACGACCGACTGCTGGCCGCACTACACGCCGCCGGTACAAATCCCGTGCTCAAGCCGGTGGGCAAGTCGGGCACGGCGGCCGAGGAACGCTCTACAGCAGTCGTTCTTGAAGACGACGGAGGACGGTCAGCGCCATCTCTGGGGTGAGTGCGTTGACATCGAGCGCCCGCAACTCATCCACGACGGCTTCATTGGCTGCGTCAAACAGGGTCGGTTGGTCGCGCCGCCCGCGCCGCACCGGCAGGTGCCGTGCCAGCTTCGGTTTACCGAGCACGTCCAGTTCGTTGGCTTCAAGATTGGCCAGAATCTCTCTGGCGCGCGTCACGACTGCCGGCGGCAATCCGGCGAGCCGCCCGACCTCGATGCCATATGATTTGTTGGCGCTTCCCTCGATAACCCGGTGGAGGAACACAATGTCCCCGTCCTGTTCGGACACTGCCAACTGAACGTTGCGGACACCCGGCAGAACGCGCGCCAGATCGACGAGTTCGTGGTAGTGGGTGGCAAACAGTGTTTTCGCAGCGTGACGCGCGTTATCGTGGAGGTACTCACAGACTGCCCAGGCAATCGAAAGCCCGTCGAAGGTTGCTGTCCCGCGTCCGATTTCATCCAGCAAGACCAGACTGCGCGGCGTTGTAGTGTTCAGGATATAGGCCGTTTCGGTCATCTCAACCATGAAGGTCGAACGCCCGTGGGCCACATTGTCCGACGCGCCGATCCGGGTAAAGATCCGATCCACGAGTGGAATGCGCGCCCGCCGGGCAGGCACAAACGAGCCGGCATGCGCCATGAGAACGATCAGTCCCACCTGCCGCAGAAAAACGCTCTTGCCTCCCATGTTCGGCCCGGTGATGATGAGCAAACGGTCGGTCGAATTGTTCATGTGGATGTCGTTGGGTACAAATCGTGCTGTGTACGCCTCGACAACCGGATGCCGGCCTTCCTCAATGACGAGATCATCCCCGGTGTGCAGCTCTGGCCGGACGTAACGCCGCCGTGCGGCGACCTCCGCCAGCGCAGCCACACTGTCCAGTGTAGCCACAATGCGCGCTGCTGCCTGCAAGCGCGCTGCCTGACCGACCAGAAAGGCGCGCAGTGCCTGGATAATCTCGGTTTCCAGTGCGATAAGCCGCGTTTCGGCCTCCCGCAACTGCGTCTCCAACTGCTTCAATTCCAACGTCGTATAGCGCTCACCGTGCGCGATGGTCTGTTTGCGTTCGTAGTCGCTGGGAACGTGCTTGAGGTTAGCTTTGGTGACTTCAATGTAGTACCCGAAGACGTTGTTGAACCGCACTTTGAGCGAACCAATGCCGGTTCGTTCGCGTTCGCGTTGTTCGATGGCCGCAATGGCACCGCTTGTGTCCTGACGCAGGGCGCGCAGTGTATCCAGTTCGGGACTAAAACCGGGACGCACCACCTGCCCGTCCTCAAGCTTAGCAGGCGGCAGGTCCACCAGCGTGGCCGCAATCTGCTGGCAGATGTCGGCGCACGGGTCTAACGTCTCGCCAAGTGTGCGGAGGAGGGATGACGTACAGGCCATCAGTTGCGCCTTAAGCGTTGGCAAGTGGGCGCAACTGGCCCGTAATGCCGCCATATCTCGCGGCGTTGCCAGGTTAAGGGAAAGCCGTCCGACCAGACGCTCGATATCCTGAATCTGACGCAGCAATTGACGCAGGCTATCGCGTTGGATCGCGTTGTCGTAGAGTTCGGCGACGGCGTCCAGCCGTGCGTTGATCACCGGTAGTTCAAGGGACGGACGCAGCAACCATTGCCTGAGCAGGCGTGCGCCCATGCTCGTCAGCGTGTCGTCAAGAATCCCCAACAGCGCGTCCCGCCGACCGCCGGCCGCCCCCTCGACGACTTCTAGATTCCGAAGCGTCAGTGAGTCCAGCCCCAACGTTGTTGACATTTCAAACCAACTGATACTCGCTACGTGACGCGCATCGGTCATCTGCGTGTCGCGCAAATAACGCAAAACGGCTCCCGCTGCGCCGACGCCGGCGGGCTTGCCTTCAAGGCCGAACCCGGCCAGCGACAGCACGCCGAAATGTTCGCGCAGGAACGTCTCGCCGACATCAGGGGCAAACTGCCGGTCTTCGAGCAACGTCAGGGTAGCAGAAAGGCGCGGTCGCGAAGCGCTGTTGTCCTCAAGCCCGGCCTCCGGCGACGGTGGCCGGGGAAATGCCGGCGACAGCACTGGTGCCAGCGCCTGCGGGAGCAGGACTTCACGTGGGCTAAACCGTTCCAGCAGGGCGAGTGCCGCCTCAAAGGCGGGATCGTCGTGCAGCTCCGTCGCGAAGAATTCGCCCGTCGTCGCATCGAGCAGCGCCACACCCGTCGTCTGGGCATGGTAGGTCAGCGCTGCCAGAAAGCGGTTTTCTGTTCCTTCGAGGAGTTGTTCTTCGACCGACGTCCCCGGCGTGACGATGCGGACAACGGCACGCTCGACCAACTTTGTCTTGGCGGTCGGCTCCTCGGTCTGTTCACAGATGGCGACCCGGTAGCCGCGTTCGACGAGCTTGGCAATGTAGCCGGCCGCCGCATGGTGGGGAACGCCGCACATCGGGACAGGCTGGGCTGTGTCCTTGTGACGCGCCGTCAGTGTCAAGTTGAGTTCGCGTGACGCCACGTGGGCGTCATCGAAAAACATTTCGTAAAAGTCACCCAGCCGGAAAAACAGCAGCGTGCCAGGATGCTGCGCCTTAATGGCAAAGTACTGGCGCAGCATCGGGGTCATCGCTGTGGACACCGATGTCACTCCTCCTTACTGCACTGTCTTCCATCAGGTTGTGGTCACGGCAAGATTGCGAGGTCGAGCTGCTGGCGGCCGGTCACGTCGCACGCGCCAGGTGGAAGCTCGCGCTTGACCAGTGTGAGCGTGGACAGCGGCCGCCCGTTGGCCTTCACCCGTCCGCTGCCGACCGTTGCCAAATACGACGGTGGGAGCGCCGGCAGCGCCTCGTCGCCGACAACGGCTCCGGCTTCGGTTCGATAAAGCCGCACGTAGAGTCGGTCAGGGCGATGGGTTCGGTTCAGCGCAGCGCTGAGTTGGCCGAGCGTCTGCGCCGTGCCCACAACCACCGGGTCGAGCGCATCCATTGTGCGCCCATCACCGACCAGGAGTGTCACCGGTCCTGGGCGGGCATCGGCTGGAATGGTCACCGTCACGCGCTCAATGATGGCCTGTCCGGCGGCATCGCGTACTAAGAGCGTCAGGTGCAGGTCCTCCCCACGCTGAATGCGCAGCCGGTCGGCCCACAGACCTTCCAGCACGGCATTGAGGCGCGCATCGCGCGCCGTCACGGTAACGTGGATGGCGCGTATCTTGCCCTTAGCCAAGCCGCTGTTGAGCAGTGTGGCGAGTGGCTGCGCCACACTGCTGCCAACCGAGGTTGCCGGACTGAAGTTGGAGGCAATCGCCTGGGCGAAGCGTACCGGCGGTGCGCCCTCCAGTTCAATCTGCCCTTCAGTACGCAGCGTTGCTTCGCCAATGCTGCGTTCGGTCACTGTGAGGCTGGCCGTGACGCCGATGTTGGTCAAAATGGGCGATAGGAACGCGTCTTCGACAATTTCAAACCGGTAGCGGCGGGTCAGACCGAGTGCGCTGTTGACCTCGACGGTGACCGGGATCATCGGTGCCATTACGCCCAGGCGGCCGCGGATGGCGGCTGAGCGATCCTGGGTCATCGCCCCGACCGGTGCCTTAGGCACCGTCAGCTTGAACGAGTTACCGACGTTTGGAATGACCGTGACTACCTCGCCTTCTGACATCGGAAACAGGACGCCCCCAATGCCGCCCGGACTGAAAAACGGATGCCCAAAGGCGAGAATGTCATCGCCGTCGCGCCAGGTGACCGTCCCGGAAGCGCTCAGGCCGAAGTCGCCGCGCATGAGGTCCACCGATACAGTGCGTCCTGGAGCAAGCGTGTCCGGCGTAATGCTGCCCAGGGCAGCCGGCTGAGCCGGCGCGCTGCCGCCGCTCACCAGACGAAAGCCGAGGCCCTCGAAGGCGGGCGCAAACGGCGACAGGACATCTGGCGGGAAGCCGGAAGCGGCCAGTGGCGTCGCAATCGGTGTCAACACCGCACCGTCCCGGACGGCATCGCGCAGCGCCGGAATCTGCGCTGCCGCTGCGGCGTCCACAGGCAGGGGCCTGAGCGCTCCGCTGCGCCGTGCCAGAGCCGGGGGTGGATTTTCCGCGAACACTTCGATCATGTGGGCGATGGGCATGATGAGCGCAATCGGCTCCTTGGCAAAAGCAAACGCGGCTGACACGGCACCGACCAGCTTGCCATCAATAAAGACAGGGCTGCCGCTCATCCCGGCAAAAACCAGCGTCCGTTCGATGTTGGCGCCGGTCAGTCGCGCAACAACAAACGACTGCTTTGGGTTTGGGGTGCCGGGGAGAACGCCCAGCACCTCAACACCAAACTCCTCAACCCGGTCTCCCTGGAAGACCGTTCGCCCAACACCGACCAGCCCGGGCCGAATTGCCGTCAAGGGGAAAAAGCGCGGATCGTCGGCCGTCATCCGCAAGGGCGCGTGCGCCGCATCGCGCGGCGGGGTGGCGGTCCGTTCTAGCCCGTGGCCCAGCCCGCGCCCGCTGCCTAACACCACCAGCACCAACACCCAGAGGCTCTCCCGTACCACACGTTTCATGCGGCTTCCCTCCCGTGGACGTTTACCGGCGCGGTGCGGCGCCGGCTGCTGCAAAGGTCATTTCTTTGAAGAGATATGCTGCACCGGCCATCTTCTCGGTCAGAAATAAGACGTAGCGAATATCGACACTGATGGTGCGCTGCGCGTCGTCATCATACAGGAAGTCGTTGCCGAGACCTTCAAAGTTACCGTCAAAGACAACGCCGATGATTTCTCCCCGCCCGTTGAGAATCGGGCTGCCCGAATTGCCCCCAATGATGTCATTCGTCGAGAGGAAATTCACGGGCACATCGCCGAAACGCGGCTCAAAGTAACGCCCATGATCCCTGCGCCGGTGGAGATCGATCACCGCCAGAGGAGCATCAAACGGTTCGACACCGCGATCCTTTTCAACAACGCCGAACAGGGTTGTGTAGTAGCGATAGGTTGCGCCATCCTTCGGCGTGTAGCCTTTGACCTCGCCGTAGGTAAAGCGCAGCGTCCGGTTGGCATCCGGGTAAAAGGGCTGATTGCCACGACTCGCCGCCAGCGCTGCGATGTAGCGCGCTCGCAACGGATTCACTTCGGCATTGAAACGCTCCGCCCGCTTCCGTGCGGCCTCGGCTTCCGGGGCGAGGGCAAGCAGGAAGTTTAAGCCCGGGTCGTCGAGCGCCTTGATCTGCGCCGACGAAAGATCAAACAGCACCTGTAAGCGTCCCGGTGTGTCGTAGTAAGGTGACTCCACAATCTGGCGGGCGAGTTCGCGCTGGGCCGCCGCGCGCGCAGCGCCGGTTTTGCCCTCGAACTGCTTGTCGAGAAAGGCCACCCGTGCGCCTTCCGGCTGCTTGTCGGCGAGTTCAAACAACGCGACCAAGCGTTGTTGTTCGAGCTGTGGATTTCGGTTGCGGAAGAAGTTCGGCAGTGTGGGTTTGACGCGCGCGACCTGGGCGGCAAGTTGTGGGTTGCGTTCTGCTTCTGGTTGGTCGGCATCAATGGCACGCGCCACCGCCAGATTGGCAAGGCCGGCGACCTGACTGACAAAACCCGGCAGGCGGGGCAGGATGAAGTCGGTGGCAACAAACGGGCGGTACGCCTCGTTGCGCTTGGTCAGCTCTGGAATGACATCGCCGTACTTAGCTTGGTTTTCAGGTGTGCTCGCAATGAACTGCGCCAGGGCGGCCTCTTGCCGGCGTCGCCGTTCCAGGAACTGCACGCGGCGCAGGGTGCGTTGTGCGCCCTGGTAGGCTTTGAGCGAGTTACTGAGACTGAAAATCTGCGACGCCAACGCCAGCGCTGTCTTGCGGTCAGCCCTGGCCGCCTCTTCAAGCGCCGCAATCTGGCCGGTAAAAAAATCGATCAGAAGTGGAATCTGGACGCGCTCGCTGGTTTCGACCGCCGCCGCTTCGCGATAGCGGTTGGTCCGTCCGGGGTAGCCCATGACCATGGTGAAGTCCCCTTCTTTGTAGCCGGCCAGGGAAATCGTCAGGTGTTTTTTCGGGCGATACGGCACGTTGTCTTTGGCGTAGGCGGCGGGACGGTTGTCCTTGTCGGCATAGACCCGGAAAAAGGTGAAATCCCCACAGTGGCGCGGCCACTCGAAGTTGTCCGGGTCGCCGCCGTAGTAGCCAATGCTTTTCGGCGGCGCATAGACCAGGCGAACGTCGGGAAAGACATCATAGACGTAGAGGTAATACTGCAAGCCACTGCTCATCTCGACGACCTGTGGCTGCCGGTTCGGTGCGCTGTTGGCATCAACCAACTTCTTGCGATTTTCGGCCAGGCGCTTTTCGCGGTCGGTCGGGGACATCTCTGGGGTCACGCCGTCAAGCATCTCCTTGGTGACATCCTTCATAATGTCGAGGACTTGCACCGTGTAGCCCGGCGTTGGGATTTCTTCGGCGCGACTTTTGGCCACAAAACCGTTAATGACGTAGTCCTTTTCGGGTGTGCTCAGGCTGGCGATGCCGTCAAAAGCAACATGGTGGTTGGTCAACAACAGACCTTCTGGTGAGACGAATTCCCCTGTGCCGCCGTCAATGATCACAATGGCGTCCTTGAGACTTGGGCCGTTTGGGTTGTAAATGTCTTCGGGCTTGAGCGTGAAGCCTTTGGCGCGCAGTTTAGCAAGGGGCAGCGTGCTGACCGTATCAGGCAGCCACATGCCCTCCTCTGCCCGCGTCGGCATAATCGGCACAAAAAGCCAGCCGGAAGTCAGCACCAAGGCGAGACTCCCGGCGAGGAGTTTCTTAGAAGACATGGAAGACAAACACTCTCCGAGGTGTGGAATGAGGCTGTGATCACAGCCAGAAACTATTGTTTGGAAACGTTAGACAATAGCCGGAAACGTTGCCGACTGAAAGAGTCAAGACTGGAAAGTAGAGCTGGTTGTGAGAACAAACTGCTTGCCGAGCACGCCGCCGCTACCGATTGATGACTACTTGACGACCATCACGGAGACGGTGCGGAGAACCGGGCGCGTGATCGTTCAGGCCGACCCCGGTGCCGGGAAAACCACCCGTGTACCGCCGGCGCTGCTGGCGTCTGGCGTTACCGGTGGAGAGGTCCTCGTGGTTGTGCCGCGGCGGCTGGCGGCCCGGCTGGCAGCCCGCCACGTCGCCCGTGAAATGGGCGAGACGCTCGGTGGATATGTCGGTTATACCGTCCGCTTTGACGACCGGACAAGCCGCGCAACGCGCTTGCGGTTTGTCACCGACGGCGTGCTCACGCACCGGTTACTCGCCGATCCGAGCTTGGGGGGTGTTGGCAGCGTCGTCATTGATGAGTTTCATGAACGCCGCCTGACGACCGACATAGCCCTGGCCCGCATCCGCGACCTACAGCGCCGGTTGCGACCTGATCTCAAACTGGTGGTGATGTCGGCGACACTTGACGTCGCACGTGTCGCCGAATTTCTGGACGCCGCGCCGGTGGTGACCGTTCCGGGCCGACAGTTTGCAGTGACCGTGCGGTATGCAGCGCAGGAACCAACGGCTCCCTTAGCACAGCGTGTTGCGGCCGCCGTTGAACAGTACGCCGGATCCGGTCCTGCCGGTGATATCCTCGTGTTTCTACCGGGCATGGCCGACATTCGCGCCTGTCTGCGCGCCTGTGCGCCCCTGGCGACCCGCTACAACCTTGCCTTCCACGCCCTCCACGCGAGCTTGCCGGTTACCGAACAGGAGGCCGCCATCCGCCCTGGTGAACGGCGAAAGGTCATCCTGGCAACGAACATTGCGGAGTCATCCGTCACGATTGAGAACGTCGCCGTAGTCATTGACTCGGGGCTTGTCCGGCGTATTGAGTATTCACCGTGGACGGGGCTGCCGCAGGTAGCCGTCGGGCGGATCGCGCAGTCGTCGGCTGTGCAGCGTGCCGGCCGCGCCGGACGGACGCGGCCGGGTGAGTGTCTGCGGCTGTACACCGAAGCAGATTTCAACTTGCGGCCGGCGTTTGAGACGCCGGAAATCCACCGCGCTGATCTGGCCGAGATGGTTCTGGAGCTGCGGGCGGCAGGCTACGCCGACGTGCACACGTTCCCGTGGTTTGAGCCGCCGGCACCGGAGGCATTGGCGGCCGCTGACAGGCTGCTGCATCGGCTAGGTGCCGTGGATGCCAGAGGCGTCACGCCGCTGGGACGCACCCTGCTTGCGTTTCCTACGTCGCCCCGGTTGGCGCGGCTCATTGTCGAGGGCCGCCGCCGGGGCGTGCTGCGTGAAGCGTGCCGCGTGGCCGCGCTGCTGGACGAACGTGATGTCCGCGCTGCTCCGTCACGGCAAGCTGCCTATGGGCATTCTGATGTGTTGGCGCTGCTGGAAACCTTTGAAACTGCCAACGATGCGGCAACACTCGGTCGCCTTCGACGGGTCGAACAGCAGCTGCTGAACCTGGCGCGGCAGCTACCCAGCGACAGTCCGGGGAGCGGTGCAGAGGACCGTGATGTAGCCCTGGGCAAGGCAGTGCTGGCCGCCTTTCCTGACCGTGTTGGGCGTCTGCGACAGCGTGCGCAGGGGACGTGGGAAGTGGTGCGGTCGAGCGGCGGGCGGGCGGAACTGGCCGCGACCAGCGTTGTCGCCACAGCAGGGTTGGTGGTTGCGCTGGACGCCGAAACCCAGGCCGATGGGGTGACGTTGGTGCGGCTGGCGATGGCCGTTGCGCCGGACTGGTTGTTGGAGCTGTTTTTCGACGACCTTGAGGAAACCGACACACATGAGCTGCGCGCCGATGGTCGCGTTGTACGGCAGCGGCGACTCCTCTACGACGGCGTGGTGATTGAAGAGCACCTGCTTCCGGTCGTGGATGCGGAAGCCGCCGCACAGGTTTTGGTGGCTCACCTGCGGGCCGAAGGGTGGCAGGCGTACGCCGATGTTGATGCCGTTGAGCGCCTACGCGCGCGGTTGGCGTTCGCCGCCCGGTATGCGCCGGAAATGGTGGTGCCGCTTGGTGATGACGCCGTCTGGCGCGCCCTTGAACAGCTCTGTCGTGGCTGCACAACGCTTGAGGACGTCCGGCGTGCGGTGCGCGGCTGCGATGTAGCGGCAGCATTGCTCGCGCAACTCACCCCGTCCCAGCGCGCCAGGCTCGACCGACTGGCCCCGGAAACACTCCGGCTCGGCCGCCGGAACGTGCGCATTGAGTATCCAACCGACGGCAGCCCACCGTACGTCGCGGCGCCGATCCAGGACTTCTGGGGCCTAAACACAACGCCGCGCATTGCCGAGGGGCGCGTTCCGTTGACGCTCCACCTGCTTGCCCCGAATCGTCGTCCAGTGCAGATCACGACCGACCTCGAAGGTTTCTGGCAGCGAGCGTACCGTGAGTTGCGGCCACAGCTTGCACGCCGTTATCCGAAGCATGCCTTCCCGGTGGTGGGAGATGAAGGCGCACGGCGTACAAGCTAGTGCGTAGATTCAAGCTCAAGCGCAGATTGACGAAAGCGCATTGACCCGGTGCGCGCTGAGCCGCCGCTGTTCAGGGCAGGGAAGGCGAGCGCGGACGGCGTAGAGCCGTCCTTGGCTGTCGGTTTGGCTGCGCCGAAACTCCCCCTGCGGCTCGTTTTCAGTGTGGCGTCTGCTGTTGCTTGATGTAC
>CALGZC010000008.1 GCA_937934745.1 uncultured Blastocatellia bacterium | reverse complement strand
ACTCTTCTTCTGTACCTTCGGATTCCGCTTTGACAACACCGACGTAATCGCCGCTGTCAACGTCGTCTTCCCGTGATCAACATGCCCGATCGTCCCAATGTTGACGTGCACCTTGCTCCGGTCAAATTTCTCCTTTGACATGTCAAAACCTCAATCAATAGCGCGAGTTGCCGCGAAAGTAGCGCCTCCCCTCAGAGCCGGACGAGGCGAGCAAAACTACAAGAGCCCATAACCGGACTTGAACCGGTGACCTCTTCCTTACCAAGGAAGTGCTCTACCGACTGAGCTATATGGGCAGAGGTGGAGCGGGAGACGAGATTCGAACTCGCGACCAACGGCTTGGAAGGCCGTGACTCTACCACTGAGTTACTCCCGCTCAGAACCAAGCTGGTGCAGGGGACAGGATTCGAACCTGTGAACTCACTGAGGAGGGCAGATTTACAGTCTGCTGCCATTGACCGCTCGGCCACCCCTGCACGATGTCCCAAAATGATGAAGAGCCGGCGATGGGACTCGAACCCGCGACCTACTGATTACAAGTCAGTTGCTCTACCAACTGAGCTACGCCGGCGTAAAAACCTCCTTGGTGGCGACACTAGCACTTCAGGACTTCCCAGAAAAGCCCCTATATTAGCACAGTAGTCACCAATTGCAACCGTTTTCTGTTCTGCGCCAACCAAACCGACTTGTCCACTTTTCCCCATTCGTGTAATTATGCATACACTTCTGCTGTGTTCAACGCGGCAAGCGCGTAGTGACTGCTCGCCTCTGCCGCTTCACTTCCGACCATTACCATTCAAACCTTGGAGGCTACAGGTATGTCCCCTCTGCGGATTGGATTACTGAGCGCCGCCGTCTTGTTGGCCATCGTGGGGGCCTGGCTGTATATGAGCCAGACGTCTGCAACAGAAACGTACAAGTTTTGGGTCGCCGTTGTGTGCTTTATCGCGGCCGGCGGTGCTGCCCTTGGCTTCTTTCTCACCAAGCCGGAAGAGCGTGCAGAAGACATCAGTATTACGAAATTTTAGGGGCTTTCCAGAGCGACGGATACCACTTCAGCGCCGCCCAGTCCAGCGGATGCGGCCGCTCAGGAATGGGTTTTCGTCCAGTTCGCGCGCAACGGTTGTGGATGGCCCATGACCGGGGTGAATGCGGTAATGCTCGCCCAGCGTTACAATCCGTTCTTCAATGGAGTTGATGAGCGTCGGACCGTCACCGCCCGGCAAGTCCACACGCCCGACCGACGACGCAAACAAACAATCGCCCACCCAAGCATCTGCCTCGCTGTAGAGCATCACGTGTCCGGGCGAGTGCCCGGGCACGTGGCGTACTTTGACCTGCTCCCGCCCAAACGTCAGACTATCGCCATCCTTCAGGTACACGTCCACCGGCGGCGCATCCTCTAGCGCGAAGCCAAACCACGCGCCCTGTTCCGGCAGTTGCGTGTAAAGGAATTCATCCGCCGGATGCAGATGAATCGGTGCGCCTGTCATCGCCTTGAGCGCCCCGGCGCTCCAGAAGTGATCGAGGTGGGCATGCGAGATAACAATGCCCATGACCTCCAGCCGCTCCTTGGCAATGGCATCTGCAATGACGTCGAACTCTTCGCCCGGATCGATAACCAGCGCCTGGCGGGTTTGCTCGCAGATCAAAAAGTAGGTGTGCGCTTGAAATGCGCCGGTCGTCACGCGGAAAAATCTCACTTGGTTTCCTCCTGTTCAGCATCCAGTCGCGCATACGCGGTCAGCAGCCACCGCGCAAACAGTTCCAGGCTCGGCTGGGTAATCATTTGGAAAGCATAGCCGACGGCATCCCGGTAGGCCGACTGCTCGCCGATCACCGGCGTGAGCGGCGGCAGTCCGGCGCGCAGCGTGTAAAAGCTCGCCAGCACGCGCGTCAGCGTATCGCTATGCGCGGCGAAGGGCTGCAAGTCAAGCAGGCGCAAATGAAACAGCCCGGCCTGCTCAACCGGGTGCAGCTCGGCGAAGGCATCGGTCGTGAACCAGTCTAGCGTCATTTCCAACAGCATCGGCAACGCCGCCGGCGACGCCGGGCGGTGGGTTTCCACCTGGGCTCGCCCCTCATCACCGCGCCAGGTCACGGCGCTGTCATCAGGACCAATGAGTTCCCGGTAGGCGGCCTTCAGATCGTCGAGCGTCAGGGCGTCCCGCCCATTGGGCCCGGCCGCCGCCCGCACCAGAAGCCAGTGGACAACTCGTTCCAGCGCTGCCGGCGACAATCCCTCCGGCTGCGGATCGTAGGCGCGCAGCCCCGCAACCCATTCGGGCACCAACCGCACCTGGGCTTTCATCAGCGTTTCTGCCGGCCAGGCCTGCTGCATATCGGCAAGTTGCTTGGCCCAACCTGACGATGGGCGGTAGCTATCTGTGTATATCGGCAGTTGCACCATTCTTCACCCCCCCCTTGCCCAAGCTTCCTCGCTGCCCTGCGCTGCGCGCCCTTCGACCCACTCATACAGCGTCGGCAACAGCAGCAGTGTCAGCATGGTTGCCGTCACTAACCCGCCGATGACGACGGTGGCAAGCGGTCGCTGCACCTCTGCGCCGGCCGAGGTCGCCGTAGCCATCGGCAAGAAGCCGAGTCCGGCGACGAGCGCCGTTGTGAGCACCGGCCGGACGCGCCCCAGCGCCCCCTGCCGAACCGCAGCCTCTAGCGGCAGGCCCTGCCGGCGCAAGTGACGGATGGCGGACACCAAAACCAGGCCGTTCAGCACGGCGACGCCGAACAGCGCAATGAATCCCACGCCCGCCGAAATGGAAAACGGCAGGCCGCGCACCAGCAACGCCGCCACGCCGCCCACGGCCGCAAACGGCACGCCGGTAAAGATCAGCGCCGCCGCGCGTCCCTCTCCGAACGACAGGTACAGCAGCGCGTAAATGAGCAGCAATGCCACCGGAACCACCACGGCCAACCGCGCCGCCGCGCGTTGTAGGTTCTCAAACTGCCCGCCGAACGTGAGACTGTACCCGGGTGGCAAGCTCAAGGTCGGCTTGAGTTGCGCCTGCGCTTCGGCCACAAAGCTGGCGATGTCGCGTCCCCGGACGTTGCATTCCACGACAATCCGCCGCCGGCCACGCTCGCGCGACACCTGCGCCGGACCTTCCGTCACCACCACCTGGGCGACGGCCGTCAGCGGGACGCGCGCGCCGGTCGGCGTCACCAGCGTCAGCGCCCTGAGCGCTTCCAAGCTCTGCCCGCCGGACTCGGCCAGGCGCGCCACCAACGGAAAGCGCCGCTCGCCCTCATAGACGATGCCGACTTCGCGCCCGACGACCACCGATTCCACAAGCCAGTTGACATCCTCGATGCTCAGCCCGTAGCGTGCCAGCGCCGCCCGATCTGGCGTCACCTGCACCTGCGGGACGCCAGTGATGGTTTCAAGCTTGACATCTGCCGCGCCGGGAATGCGCGCCAGCGTCCGCGCGACTTGTTCGGCTTGCGCGCGCAGCGTGTCCAGGTCGTCGCCGAACACCTTGACGGCAACATCGGACTTCACGCCGGAAATGAGTTCTGATACGCGCAGCTCGATCGGCTGGCTAAAGCTGAAGCGCGCCTCTGGCAGACGCCGCTTCAGGGCCGCGTCCATGGCGGCGATCAGGGCCTCGCGCGAGCGGGCCGTTTGCCACTCACCCGGCGGCTTTAGCCCGATATACATGTCGCCCAGTTCGATTCCCATCGGGTCGGTGGCGATTTCGGCGCTGCCGTTTTTCGTCACCACCCGCGTGACTTCAGGAAAGGTCAGCAGGACGCGCTCGGCTTCGGTCGCCGTTCGGACGGCTTCCGCCACCGACACGCTGGGCAGGCGTTGAATCTGGATGGCCAGCGCGCCTTCTTCGAGCCGGGGAATGAACTCTGCGCCGAGCGACAGCGCCGCCGCGCCGGACAACGCCATCAGCCCAAACGCCATGGCCGTTGCCTGCGCCCGCCAGCGGCGAACAAAGTCAAACGCCGGCGCATACCACGCCTTGGCCCAGCGGATGAGCGGCGACTCGCGCTCCGCCACCGGGCCGCGCAGGACGAATGCGAGCATGGCGGGGACATAGGTCAGCGACAGAACGGCGGCGCTGCCCAGCGCGCACATGACGGTCAGCGCCATCGGCGCGAACATCTTGCCCTCGATGCCGCGCAAGGCCAGCAGCGGCACGTACACCAGCGCAATGATGATCTCGCCGAACATCGTCGCACGGCGCACCTCGCTCGAGGCCGCGACGACTACTTCCCGCCGCTCGGCGACGCTGAGCAGTCGCCCAAGCGCATGCTGCCGCTCGGCGATGCGCCGGATGCTGTTTTCGGTCAGAATCACCGCCCCGTCCACAATCAGTCCGAAATCAATTGCGCCGAGGCTCATCAGATTGCCTGAAATCCCCAGCGCCAGCATGCCGACGGCCGCGCCCAGCATCGAGAGCGGAATGACCGTCGCTACGAGCAACGCGGAGGGCCAGTGTCCCAGCAACAGCAGCAGCACGCCGATGACGATGAGCGCCCCCTCGGTCAGATTCCAGATGACGGTGCGAATCGTGCGCCCGACCAACTCGGCGCGGTCATAAAACGGCGCGATGTGAACCCCGGGGGGTAGGGTGGCGGCAATCTCCTCCAGGCGCTCGGCCACGGCCTGCGTGACGGTTCGCGCGTTTGCCCCCTTAAGCATGAGCACAATGCCGCACACCGTCTCACCCGCGCCGTCGGCCGTGACCGCGCCCTGCCGGACGGCAGGCGGCGCGCAGACCACCTCGCCGACATCGCGAATGAGCACCGGCGTGCCGCCGCGCCCGGTCCTCACGACAATCCGCTCCAGGTCCGCCACCGACTGCGCCAGCCCCAGCCCGCGCAGCAGGTACTGCTCCTGTCCGTGGACAATCGCCCCGCCGCTGACGTTGGCGTTGTTGCGCGCAATGGCGTCCATGACCTCGCGGAGCGTCAGTCCGTAGGCATGCAGCTTGGCCGGCTCGATGCGCACTTGATACTGCTTGCTCAAGCCGCCATAGCTGTTGACCTCCGCCACGCCCGGCGTCCCAAGCAGTTGGCGGCGAACCAGCCAGTCCTGAATGACGCGCAGGCTCATGGCATCGTGGCCGCTGCCGGGTGCGGCGCGCAGCTCGTACTGGTACACCTCTCCCAGGCCGGTTGTGATCGGCCCTAGCAGCGGCGAGCCGCTGCCGGGTGGTATCTGGTCGCGGGCGGCCGCCAAGCGCTCAAATACCAACTGGCGCGCGCGATAGATGTCCACGTCGTCGTCAAAGACCACCGTCACGGCCGAGAGGCCGAACTTCGACAGTGAGCGGATTTCTTCAACGCCTGTCAGTCCGGCCAGGGCAGTTTCAATCGGGAAGGTGATCTGGCGCTCGACTTCGAGTGGCGTCAGCGCCGGCGCGGAGGTCAGCACCTGAACCTGGTTGTTGGTGACATCCGGCACGGCGTCAATCGGGAGTCGCCGGAAGGCGTCTAACCCAGACAGAACCAACAGGAGCACGCCGAGCAGTATCAGACCCGGATGGTTTGCCGAAAAGCGAAGAATGCGGTCGAGCATAGGCGACTTACTCCTCTCCGTCGGCAAAGCCGGCCAGCCGGGTCTTGAGGGCAAGCCCGCCCTGCGTCACCACGCGCTCGCCGACAGCCAGCCCGCGGCGGATGGGCGTGACCGCCCCCTGGGCATCGCCGACCTCGACCTCGCGCGCGTGGAACTCGCGTGGCGACGCGCCGGCAACGAACACCACGGTTTGCTCGCCGAGCCGGTGGACAGCCGTCGTCGGCACGACAAGCTGGGGCGCGTCGGCCGAGGTCAGAAAATCCACTTCGGCGAACATCCCCGCCCGCAGGCGTTCGTTGGGATTGGGCACGTCAATGCGCACGCGCGCCGTACGGGTATCGGCGTTGATCTGGGCCTCGATAAAGGTTACGCGACCGCGCAGCGTCTGTTCGCCCAGCGCCGGAACGTGAACCTCGACCGGCTGCCCCAGACGAATTTTGCCCAGTTGCGTTTCCGGCACGGCGGCAATCACCCACATCACACGCAAATCGGCAATGGTCAGCAACGTCGCGCCGGCCGGGATGAAGGCGCCGACATTCGCCAGGCGCTCAGTGACAAGGCCGGACAACGGCGCTGTGAGCGTGATTTCCGCCGTCGGATCGGCCTCGGTCGGCGGCGAAACGCCCAGCGCGGCGAGCTGATCCTGAATATGCTTGACCTCGACGTTGGCAACTTCAAGCGCCGCCCGCGCCTCGCGCAAATCGCGCTCTTGACCGACGACGCGTTGAAAATCGTATTCGGCCCTGGCCGTCGCGTAGGCGGTTTCGGCATCCTGCAACTCCTGCCGCGAGAGCACGCCGGATTCAAACAATTGCTTGAGGCGCTCAAAGTTAGCTTCGGCCTGCGCCAGGCGCGCCCGCGCCTGCGCCAAGGCGACGCGACTTTCGTCGCGCTCGACGCGCTGGAGACTGCGGGCGGCGATGTCGCGGCGGGTTTCCGCATCGTGCAGACGGATATGCAGATCGGCAACTTCCGGGCTATCCAGCGCGACGAGCGGTTGTCCGGCGCGCACGCGGTCGCCCTGCACAACGAGGACTTTTGTGACGCGCCCCGACACCAGCGGGGCGACAACGACATTCGCCTGCGGGTTGAGCTCAACGGTGCCCGTGACGCGCAGGCTAGCGGTCAAATTCTGCATGCGCGCCGGCTCTATAACGATGCCTTCGAGCGACTCCAGCTCGACTGCCGACTTGAGCGCCGGCTTGGATTTCATCATTGTCGGCGGGGGCGCAGAGGTTGTGGCGGCGCGGCGCAGGCCCAACCATAGTCCGCCGCCGACCAGCAGCAAGGTGAGAGCGCCCAGCGTCACCGCCCAGGCCATCCGCTGCCGCCCGCCCCCCGGCGGCCCGGGCGACGACTCGGCAGCCGGAACGGTTTCCGGCATGGCTTCCGTTGTCATAACGATACTCCTGACCAAAGCGTTGTTGACACACAGCGGCCGCGCACCCGTCTATGGGCGCAGGACGGCGCATCCAACAGCAATGGATCAGGTCAATCGTGGTGGATGGAAGATGTCGCTGGGGGAAAAGTGGGCGTACTGGATCGTCCCCCGTGCTGCGTGTGGACGACCCGACGCCAAGACGCCTCGAACCGGCAGCGGGACTGCCGGGACGGCGAGTAGCCACTGCGTGTTCCAGAAGCAAGTATGCGCAGGCAGCGACCGCCCGGCAGTTTGCGGCACCACAGGTGCGGTTACGACGGTCAGTACCTCTTCGCCTTCGATCAACGGCGCAACAACCACGGCCGGCACAGCGACCCCAAACAGTTCGGCCGCAGCGTACTGCGGACGAACCATGTGAACGACGCACAAATCGAAGAACAGCCAGGCTAAAAAGCAACAGCCAACGTATCGCCGCCAACCGGAAGCCTCGTTGTGGAACAACAAGAACAGATGCCTGTGCATAGCCGTCGAGTCACCTTTGGGAACCGGCATCTCCTGTAGAACATAGTATATGCCGGAACCTGCGTCAAACCGACGGCCATTGAGCGGTTGCCGATGACACACGGCAGAAAGCGCATCGCGTCGTGCAGTTCAGAGGGCGTGCCGACAGCCCACCACATCAGTCGGCAGCCCCCGCCCGGTCTGGCAGGGAACCGCCTTGGTCAGGGATGCCCCACCTGCCGTCAGCCAAACACTTCCCGGGCCGCACGGTAGGTGTTGCAGTGCGCTGTGACCGTATCCATTCGGTCACGCGCATAACCACCGGAGAGTGTAATGGTGACCGGAATGCCGGCCCGGCGGCAGGCGCGCAGCACCCATTCATCCCGCCGCATCAACCCCTCTAACGAAAGGGCCAACCGCCCGAAGCGATCATGTTGGTAGGGGTCAACCCCTGCCAGGTAAAACACCAAGTCCGGGCGAAATGTTTGGAGAACGTGGGAAACGGCCTCACGCAACACGTCAAGGTATGGCCGATCTGGCATTCCATCGGGCAGTTCAATATCGAGTGAACTTGGCGGCTTCCGCAGCGGATAGTTGTTTTTGCCGTGCATCGAGAACGTAAACACATCCGACTCGCCGGCAAAAATCACGGCGTTGGCATTGCCCTGATGGACATCGCAATCAATCAGGGCCACGCGCCCAACGTCCCCGGCGCACTGGAGGACGCGCACGGCCACGGCAATGTCGTTGAGGACACAGAACCCCTCACCATGATCAGGAAAGGCATGGTGCGTCCCACCGGCAAGGTTCCCGGCGACACCTTCCGCCAACGCATGGCGCGCAGCGTTGAGCGTCCCTTGCGCCGCCAACCGCGCCCGCAGCACCAACGCCTCCGACCACGGTAAGCCTAAGCGCCGGACTTCGCGCGGTGTCAGGCGCCCGGTCGTGAGACGAGTCCAGTAATCACGGGTATGTGCCAGCAGGATATCTTCTTCGCGGGCCGGCGTAGGGGCAACGACTTCCTCCGGTGTTAGGATACGCTCGGCAAGGAGTCGTTCATAGACCAGTGGAAACTTGCGCATGGGGAACACATGCGCATCGCCGATGTCCACAAAGTAACCCGGCGCGTAGGAAACGAACATGCCGTCCGCAGCCCCTCTGTGTGCCGGCCCTACCTAGGGCGCGGTCAACGTGGTTCTCCGCCTGAAATCGTACCCGGGCGCTTGCGACAATAGGGGGGGTAGTCCTCGCCGTTGGTGTAGTAAGCCTCGCACATTCCAAACACCCGATGACTGTGATCGGAGATGACGAAGCCGTACTGTTTGGCGATTTCTTCTTGTAGGCGCTCAATTTCGGGGTTGAAAAACTCAATCAGCGCATCGCATTCGGTGCAGATGAGATGGTCATGGTGATCGTGGTTGTATTCGTGTTCGTACCGTGCACGCCCGTCGTTGAAATTGACTTCACGGGCCAGCTTCGCTTCGACCAGTAGCCGCAACGTGCGATAAACTGTTGTAAAGCCAACAGTTTTATCCCGTTTCTTGACCAGCTCGTAGAGTTCCTCAACGCTCAGGTGCGCCTCGGTTTCCAGAAACGTCCGCAAAATCAAGTCGCGCTGGGCCGTTCGTTTAAGACGGTGTTTGACCAAGTAACGGTGAAAAAGCTCAAACTCTTCACGAAATGCATCAGGCGGCCGCCTAACCTCTGCGGATGGAGACAATGTCGCTGTCGTCCGCTGATGTTCTGGCATACCCCAGACTGCCTCCGAAAATAGCTCTTGACCCAGAGCGGTGCTTCGCTACTGCTCTCCAAGGTAGCGGAAGCCGCGACCGGTCCACTCCCAAACATACTCACCCCGTTTGCGGCTGACCACCACAACTTGCGCCCGACGGCGACTGGCGACAGGGATAATGCCAACGGCCATAACATCGTCCGGCTGCAGCGGCAACACCAATTGCACCTGCCCCTGATGTTCAACCTGAAGGGGATAGATACGCCCCCCAAGATCGACCAACGCGCCCACACGTCCGTTGTCCGCATAGGCAATCACCGTGTCGGTCAGGCGTGTACCACCGAGCAGGTCCCCCCGCACGGCGCGCAGCGGCGTGACAGACCGAAGTCCGGCACGGGCAAAGATTTTCTCCGCCTCCTCATACGTCACCTCAGCACTCTGCGGCTCAGAGGGGTCGTCGCTCACATCGCCTGCCGTCAGGATGGCATCCTCATCCTCCGGGGATGGTGGGAGTGCGCGGCCGGTCACGCCCAGTCGGCGCTGAATGTTGACAAATTCCTGTGTCGTGCGGACTCCCCGGCGATCGGAGCCGACCAGATGCTGTAGAATTTCACGTTGCGTGTTTCGAAGCCGTTCGGCCGGTGGGGGATGTGAAGCAAAAATTTTGTCAAATGCGCCAGGATTGCGCCGCATTAGCGACGCCAGCAGGCGAAACATGTTGTTCATCTCATCGGTGTTGTAGCCGGCATGGTACAGGTCGTAGAGGCCGAGGAAATCCGCCTCCCGTTCCTGATCACGCGACCGTTTGAACATCGTCCCATTGGCAACCAACGCAATGCCCAGTTGTGCCAGCGAACCTGCCACCCCATTGCCGAGAATGGCACCGGCAATGCCGACCAAAATACCGGTCGTCTGTGCCCGCCGAAGCGTTGCGCTCAGGTGGTACCCAACATTGTGACCGACCTCGTGCGCCAGAACCGCGGCAACCTGCCCCTCCGTCGTCGCCTGCTTGAGCAACCCTGTGTGGATGTAGATGCGCCCCCCGCCGGGTGTGAAGGCATTAATCTGATCGTTGTCCACAACGTAGAACTGGTACGGTAGGTTAGGACGACCGGACACTTCGGCCACGCGCTGACCGACTCGATTCACATATGCCACGATGACCGGATCGTTGACCAAGCGGTACTGCTTGGCGATTTCCTGGTGGGCCATCTCGGCAAAAGCCAGCTCATCGCGCAGTGACATGGCGCCACGCGAGCGGGTCCGGTCGTCCAGACGACGGAATTTATCGTAGGGGTTTGGTTCCGTCGGACGCGTCCGGTCGCCACCCCACACGGTAGAACCGACCAGGCCAAACAGTAACAACGCAACGGCCAGCCCCGACTTGATGCGCGTCATCACAGAGCATCTCACGGCTGGCATATGGACCACTGCACCTGCCGGATAGCCTCGTGTGGACTTCCAATCTTTTTGCTGCATGCGTATCATCCCAACACGTTGTCTAACACCTAGACTTCAGACCCGAAGGGTCAACCTGCGCCATACTCTGCGGTCACCGACCGGATTTGCCCAGGCTGCGTCATGAAGGTTACGGCATCGTTCTTCTGCGATGCGCCATAACTGGCACCCGCTGTCCGGCCCGGCGTTTTTCCGGCCTACGGTCCGCAGGGCGCAATTGTACAGCACACTCTCTGCCACGCAAGGAGGGAAAGGCTGCCTATGCTACACGGCCTGATGATGGATTATCCGCTGACAATGACGCACTTTCTCGAACGTGCGCGGCGTTACCACCACGACGTTGAAATTGTCACCAAACAACCTGATGGCGTACTGCACCGCTACACATACGGGGATGCCTACCGGCGTATCTGTCGTTTGGCGAACGCACTGACAAAGCTCGGTGTACAGCTCGGCGATCGCGTTGCTTCCCTGGCGTGGAATCACTACCAACACCTTGAGCTGTACTTCGCCGTCCCCTGTTACGGGGCTGTTATGCACACACTCAACCTCCGCCTGTCACCGGAACAGTTGGCATATGTGATCAACCATGCCGAAGACAGGTTTATCTTCGCCGACGCCAGCCTGGTTCCGGTGCTTGAAGCCATCCAGCCACATTTGCGCAGTGTTGAGCGGTACATCATCATCAATGCCCCTCCAAACTTTCAGACGGCACTACCCGACGTGCTGCACTACGAAGCGCTTCTGCACGACGAACCTGAAACCTTTGTTTTTCCGACCCTCGATGAACGTGCGGCGGCAGGCCTATGTTACACCAGCGGGACGACGGGCAATCCGAAGGGGGTGCTCTACAGTCACCGGTCACAGTTCATTCACACGATTGCCGCCGGTGCCGGCGATGCCCTCTCGCTGTCCAGTACCGATACGGTCATCGCCGTCGTGCCGATGTTTCACGCCAACGCCTGGGCGCTGCCTTACTTGAGCGCCTCGCTTGGGTTCAAGCTGGTGTTGCCGGGGCCGCATCTGAAGCCGGAGATGCTGGCGCAGCTCATTCAGGATGAAAAGGTGACCGTGGCAGCCGGTGTGCCCACACTCTGGATTGGGATGTACCAAGCCATTCGGACGCATGGGTTTGACGTATCCAGTCTGCGGGCGCTGATTGTCGGCGGGGCAGCCTTCCCCAAGAAATGGATTGAAGCTTACGAAAAAGAGCTTGGCATTCCGGTCGTCCACGCCTGGGGCATGACGGAAATGTCTCCGATGGGGACGTCGACCGGGACGCTCGTTGCGCGGAAAGATCTTTCGCTGGATGAGCGGATTGCCATCAAAACCCATCAGGGCTACGCCCCGCCGGGCGTTGAAATGCGTTTGGTCGGCGAGGATGGCCGGGAATTGCCGTGGGACGGTCAATCGGTTGGGGAAATTCAGGTCCGGGGGCCGTGGATTGCCAGCGCCTACTACAACGATAACTCCGCTGCCGCCCAGTTTACCCCGGACGGCTGGTTTCGCACGGGGGACGTTGCGACCATCGATCCCAAGGGATTACTCACCATCACTGACCGGACAAAAGACCTCATCAAAAGCGGCGGCGAGTGGATTTCCAGTGTTACCCTCGAAAATGTCATCATGGCGCATCCAAAGGTGCTGGAAGCAGCCGTCATTGCCATTCCCAACGAAAAATGGAGCGAACGCCCCTTGGCGCTCATTGTTCCACGCGATTCCAACGACCGCCCCATGCCGGAGGAGTTGCACGAGTTGGTGGCGACCCACTGTGCGAAGTTCTGGATTCCTGACGAATTTCGCTTTATTGAAAGCATCCCCAAAACTTCCGTTGGGAAGTTTGACAAAAAGGCGCTACGTCAGATGTACGCTGAAGGCAAACTGTGACGCTACGACGCTCTGGACAAGCTGTGGTGCTGGGGTTATCCCTGCTGACAGGGGGCAGCGTTGGTCTGGTAACACAGGCTGCCCCGCAGGAAGCAACCTACCGTTACGAGTTTGAGCAACCGAACTTCCCAGTCACACACATTGTGGTGGTTTTGGATGCTGCGGGGCGTGGCTCGCTGGAGTACAGCGAGAAAGATACGCCTGAGCCTGTCCGCGTGCCGATTACCTTGCGCTCGGAGTCTCTGGTGCGGCTGCAACGACTGGCAACCCAAGTCGCAGGATTGCCGCCGGTACCGCCTTCGGACAAACATGCTAACCTCGGCTTGAGTAAGCTGACGCTGCTTGTGAACGGCGCACCGGTCTCAATTGCCTTCACGTACACCCAACAACCGGCCGTAGCGGAGCTGGGCCGCTTTTTTCGCGGTCTCGTCACCCAGCACCAACGGATCAACCAAATTGAAACGGCGCGCCGCTATCAGCCGCTTGACATGCCGCAACTGCTCAGCCACTTAGAAGCCGACCTCAATGCCCAACGCATTGCCGAACCGACGGCACTGGCCGACTTACTGGCAAGTCTGGCCAACGATTTGCGGCTGTCACTCATTGCCCGCAATCAGGCCCGGCGGCTGTACACGCGCGTCAACGGGAAATAACCGTCAAGCGCCCCTTGACACCCTTGCTGCCGGAATGTCGCCCCATCCTCCCTGGGAAGCCCCTGCTCGGCAGCGAGGGTGCCGTCACCCGTGCCATCTCTCCCCGCAGCGGAAGCACCGCCGATGGTGACGCCTGCATTCAGTGCCGCCATCAGAAGCGCTTATCAGCGCTGCGCCTTGCCGTTCCGCCGGGCTTCCTCAAGGAGCGTCAAGATTTCCTGCTTGACTTCCGCAAAGGGGCGCGGTTGCCCCAGCGGCACGTCCGTTCGGCGTGGTTCAGCGCCCGGTTCGGTTGCCGGACGATCGTCGCGGCGGCTACGCCAATCTCGGCTACGCCAATCTTCAACGGTGTCATTGGTGACTAAAAATTGCCCGTACTGCCAGTTGACTGTGTGAAACAGCGTTTGGTCACGCGCCAAAAAGACCAGCATTTCCTGTTGGGGCGCGTACACATCGCGGGCGCAGTACATCGTACTCATCGCCCACACGCGCACTTCCTGCCGCCGTGGGTCGCCGTAAATGACTTCGAGGACCTCAAGCACCGCAATCTGATTGTACATTGGGTTGCGAATGCTCTTGGTCGTGCGCACCCGGACGCGCGCAATCAAATCGGCGCTGAGGATGAGTTCACGGAGGTCCATCACGCGCATGTTGCACTGGGCAAACGCCGCACTAGGGAGGAGTCCAAAACACAGGAAGAACGTCAGAGAAAATATCAGCAAACTGGTTGGTAGGCGCATGGAGCGTGAGGCGGGACCTGAGCAATTCACGGCATTCGGTATAAGCGCGCTATTGTAACCAAAACTCACCGCTTGGAAAGTCAGCATTGAACATCGCCTGCTGCCAGGCAGAACGCGGTCGCAACCGATTTGTGCCATTTCTTTGATGGTCTTGATTGCCGATTGACACCTTGTCGCGAGCTGCCTATAGTCGTTAGGCTTGTCACATGGCAAGTGCCTATCAGGCTTTCGGGTCCCGCGCGTCCAAGGCCTCACGAACCCCGCCAGGGTAGAAATACAGCAACGGTAGTGAGTCTGCGGAGTGTGCGGGGAAGCTCGAAAGCCTGGCTTCATTTTGGGTGCGGTTTGTACGCGGCCTGCTTGCCGGACTCCCTGCTCGCGCGGCAGGACAACGAGGGCATCTACCATGGCACTCACCATTCAACACATCCATGCCCGTGAGATTCTGGACTCACGCGGCAACCCGACGGTTGAAGCCGATGTCGTGCTGTCAAACGGCGTGATCGGTACGGCGGCCGTGCCGTCGGGCGCCTCAACCGGCGAAAACGAGGCGCTTGAGCTGCGCGACGGCGACAAGCGGCGCTATCTCGGCCGGGGCGTCCAGAAAGCTGTCACCAACATCAACCTCACGATTGCCAAACGGTTGGTCGGGCGCGATCCGCTCGACCAACGGGGCATTGACCACGAAATGCTGGCGCTGGATGGCACGCCGAACAAGCGCAAGTTGGGGGCGAACGCCATCCTGGCTGTCTCGCTGGCGACGGCGCGGGCAGCCGCGCAAGCCGTTGGGTTGCCGCTTTACCGGTACCTCGGTGGGACGCATGCCCGGACGCTGCCGGTCCCGCTGATGAACATCCTCAACGGTGGGGCGCATGCCGACAACAATGTGGATTTCCAGGAATTTATGATTGTGCCCTGCGGCGCAGCGACGTTTGCCGAGGCGCTCCGCTGGGGCGTCGAGATTTTCCACACGCTCAAGAGCGTGCTGCGCAAGCGCAACTACAACACCGCCGTCGGCGACGAGGGCGGATTTGCGCCCAACCTGCGTTCCAATGAAGAAGCCATTGAACTGGTGCTGGAGGCAATTACGCAGGCGGGCTACAAGCCCGGCGCGCAGGTCGCCATTGCGCTTGATCCGGCGGCAAGTGAGTTTTTCGACAATGGCCACTACATCTTCAAAAAGTCAGACCAGTCGAAGTACACGCCGGAGCTGATGGTAGAATACTGGGCAGCGTGGGTTCAAAAGTACCCCATTGTTTCAATTGAAGATGGGCTGGCAGAACACGATTGGACGGGGTGGGCGCTGCTGACCAAGGCCCTTGGCGATAAAGTACAACTGGTCGGCGACGACTTGTTTGTGACAAATGTGACCTACCTGCGCAAAGGCATTGAGCAGCGAGTCGCCAACGCAATTCTGATCAAGGTCAATCAGATCGGCACGTTGACCGAAACAATGGACACTGTCGAGCTGGCGCGAACGCGGGGCTACACGAGCATCATCTCGCATCGGTCAGGTGAAACCGAGGATACTTTTATTGCCGATTTAGCTGTGGCGCTCAACACTGGGCAGATCAAAACCGGCTCGGCAAGTCGTAGTGATCGTCTGGCAAAGTACAACCGACTGCTGCGAATCGAGGAACAACTTGGGGCGCACGCCGTCTATCCCGGCACCGGCGCGTTTTACCAAGTGCAGTTTGAACCGCCGAAGGCAACCACAGTCCGGACAGGACGCAGCGGCCGCTGAGGCGGCGGCCGCCAGTTCAAGTGGGCAATGGCAAGGGAGGCTTACCCATATTTGCTGTGGTGTGGCGCGGCCGCGGTGGTGACGGCCGTGGCAGCTGGCTGGTTTCCAGGGCTGTGGTGGTTCGTCGGGCTGCTCGGCATCTTGACCGCGTTTGTCGCGTATTTTTTCCGCGACCCGGAGCGCGCGATCCCGGCCGGCGATGATGTGGTGGTAGCCCCGGCCGACGGCGTGATTACACGGCTTGGGCCGGTTGTGCCTGACGATCCGGCGTCGCCCTGGCTGGTGAGTATTTTCCTGTCGCCGCTGGATGTGCACATCAATCGCGCTCCAATTGCGGGTGTGATTCGGGAAATGCTGCATCGCCCCGGACGGTTCACGAGTGCGCTGCGCGAAGATGCAGCGCTTGTCAATGAGCAGTCCATCCTGACGCTCGAAGGCGAGCGCATCACAGTGACGCTCAAGCAGATCGCCGGCTTCATTGCGCGCCGGTGTGTTCTCTGGAAACAAGTCGGCGACTATGTCGCGTGCGGCGAGCGGATTGGCCTCATCAAGTTCAGTTCGCGGACGGACTTGATCGTGCCGCCGGAAGTCACCCTCTGTGTGCGGCAGGGTGAACGCGTGGTCGGGGGAGTAACCGTTATTGGACGGATTCGCCTGCCGGACTAAGCTCTGCTGCCGTCGGTTGCCCTCTTCATGTCCGAATCGGAGCGCCATGAATCGTGGAACAGAAGCCAAGCAACGTCTTGCGCGCCGCCGCCTACGCAAGGGCGTGTACGTCCTACCGAGCTTTATCACCTGCATCAACATTTACATGGGCTTTTATGCCGTTGTCGAAACGCTCAAGGGCTATAAGTTCATTGCGCTCAACGAGCCGGAAAACGCGGCACGTCACTTTGACATTGCCGCACTGTGCATCGGGTGGTCGGTGTTGTGTGACTTTTTAGATGGCCGGATTGCGCGGTTGGTCAACGCCACCAGTGAGTTCGGGGTGCAGTTGGACAGTTTGGCGGATGTGCTGAGTTTCGGTATCGCGCCGGCCGTGTTGATCTATGCGTGGGGGTTTTCAGGTCTTCCTTCGTTTCAGAAGCTGGCCTGGGGGGCGGCGTTCATCCACCTAATCTGCTGTGCGTTGCGGTTGGCGCGGTTCAACGTCCAGGCGACCAAACCGCTTCCGTCGGACTCGTACACTCAAGACCCAAACGCCAAAACCGCCAAACGCTTTTTCGTCGGATTGCCAACGCCGGCGGCGGCCGGTTTGTTGGCAGCAGTTGTCCATTTCGCGCCGCTTCCGGTGGTTTATCAGGAAACCTCTTACCGTTTGTTTGGGTGGACGTTTACTGTGACGCCGGTCGAGTGGGCCTGTGGCCTGTTTGTGCTGGCACTCACACTTGCGCTGTTGATGATCAGCACCCTGCGCTTCAACAGCTTCAAGGATCTCGGGCCCTACACGCGCCATCCGCAAGTGGCATTGCTGTCGCTGGGGCTGCTGATTTTCCTCGTGTATAACTACTCTGAGTGGACACTGTTGATTTTGGCTACCCTCTACGCCGGTCAGGGGCCGGCCGGCAAGTTGGCCGGCCTTTTTCGCCGCAAGGTATCTTCGCCGACCTCGGTTGCGGAAACCGTTCAGTAGCGGGAGGGCAAGCGGTATGACCGAAGCACAACAACGGCAGGCGCAGCACTATCTGACGCAGGCAAAACGTGTCGTGGTATTTACCGGCGCGGGGATATCGGCCGAGTCGGGCGTTCCCACCTTTCGCGGCCAAGATGCCACGTGGAAAGGCATGCCGGCAGCCATTGCGTCGTCCATCGGACTGCTTGAGCAGGACCTCACGACCGCGTGGGAGTGGTTTGACTATCGGCGCACACGGCTGAAAGCTGCTGCGCCGAATGCCGCACACATCGCCATTGCGCAAGCAGAGAAACACTTTGCCGAGTTTTTGGTCGTTACCCAAAATGTGGACGGCCTGCACCAAAAAGCGGGCAGCACACGTGTCGTTGAGCTGCACGGCAATCTCTGGCGTGGGCGTGGGCTGCGCACAGGGAAGCAGTACGACTTGCCCGATGCGCCGCTGCCGACGTTGCCCCCGCGTGGAGAAGGTGACGAACCGCTCCGCCCAGACGTTGTCTTGTTTGGGGAAATGCTACCGGCAGGGGCGTTTGAAACCGCCGAAATTGCAGCGACACGGTGCGATGTGTGTTTAGTGATCGGAACGTCAGGCGTCGTCTATCCAGCTGCCCTGATTCCCTTCGCCGCCCGCGATGCAGGGGCAGCCGTCATTGAAGTCAATCCCGAAGCGACTGACTTGACGCCCCATGTCACGCTGTCACTGCGTGGTCAAGCAGGCGATATTGTCCCGCGGCTGTTGGCAGCCGTGTCCGGCGCGTGACCCTTGACTGCGAAGCCGACAAATGCCCTTGAAAGCTTTTTTCTGCCTGTGCTATGAAGCTATCGCTTCAGACAAAGTCCCAAACAAGGCTCGCTGTGCGCGGTGCGTTGTGGGAGGAGTCGGACTTGGTAGCGCCGGCTCATGCTTTTTGGAGTAACCAACGTGAGGGTGACTGAGGCAAAGGCATCGGCCACAACTTTGGGCGGAGACGATGGCTGCGCTGGGAATTGGGGGATAGCCAAACCGGGCAGCGTGCGCTACCTTTCTCGGCGAGGACGTTAGAGCATGTCGAATGCCGCGCTGGTGCTCTACGGCGAAGAATACCAGCAAATTAAGAACATCATTGCCCGCTTGTGCGAAGACGCCAACGCGCGCATGGTCTTTCTGATCGACAAAAACGGTCAGAAAATCGCAGACCACGGAGACGTTGGCGCGATTGACACCACTAGTTTGGCATCTTTGACAGCAGGTAATGTCGCAGCAACGGATGCCTTGGCGCACCTGGTTGGTGAGAAGGAGTTTCCAGTTCTCTCGCATGAGGGAGAGCGGGATAACATCCACATTTCCATTGTGGCGCAGCGCGTCATTCTGGTCGTCATTTTTGACGAGCGCTCTAGTCTCGGTCTGGTGCGCCTACGGGTCAAACGCGCTGCAACGGATATGGCAGAAGTCTTAGAGGCTATCGCGCGTAAAGTTGAAGAAGAAAAGGCACGCGGCGTCAACCTGGAATCGCCATTTGCTGAAATCACCGAAGACGATATTGACAACTTATTTTCTGACTGATTGTTTTCTGACTGAGAAGTTGTAGCCAACATCAAGCAACACCAACGCTTGTGTACAACACCAACGCTTGTGTACAGGTTCTGTTCCTGAGTAGTCTGAGGAGTAGCCGGCCTTGACGTTTATCAACTACGCAGCCCGTGAAATTAACTGCAAGCTCGTTTACTACGGCCCCGGTCTCGGCGGGAAAACGACGAACCTGCAGTATATTTACGACACCACGTCACCGCAGGCAAAAGGCAAGCTGATTAGCCTTGCGACCGAAACCGACCGCACGCTGTTTTTTGACTTCCTCCCACTGGAGCTTGGTACCGTACGTGGCTTCAAGACTCGGTTTCATCTCTATACCGTGCCAGGACAGGTTTTCTACGATGCCAGCCGCAAGCTGATCCTCAAGGGTGTGGACGGCGTGGTCTTTGTTGCCGATTCTCAGGAAGAACGGATGGATGCCAACATCGAGTCGCTCTGGAACCTAGAGCAAAACCTCAAAGCGCAGGGCTACGACTTGATGAAAATCCCGTATGTCTTGCAGCTCAACAAACGGGACTTACCGAGCGCCCTGCCGGTTGAAGAACTCAAGAAAGAGTTGATGCGCAAGGGAGAACCGGTGTTTGAAGCGGTCGCCTACAAAGGTACGGGTGTGTTTGACACCCTCAAGGCGGTGGCGAAGCAAGTCTTGGTGGAACTTAAAAAAGGCGGCGGCTAGTGCGCTTGGCAGGGTGACAAAGCATTGCCAGAAAGACAGCGGGCTTCGGGTTGCTCACCGAAGCTTTTTTCGTTCAGATGGGTTGCTTGCTGACATGGGGTCGCACCGTCTGAACGTTGCTCATAGCAGAGGAGACTTGTGACGCTTATGCTCGCCGGCAAGAAAGGGGTCATTCTCGGCGTCGCCAACAAGCGCAGCATTGCGTGGGGTATCGCACAAGCAGCAGCGCAAGCTGGCGCAACCCTGGCTCTGAACTATCAAAACGAACGCCTTGAAGCGAATGTCCGTGAACTGGCTGCAACGTTGGACAACCCGCTCGTCGCACCGTGCGACGTCACCAGTGACGCCGATATTGCCGCCTTTTTTGGACAGGTTCACGCCCGGTTTGGGACGCTCGATTTCCTTGTCCACGCCGTTGCCTATGCGCCGCGTGAGGAGCTGGAAGGGCAGTTTGTGGACACGTCGCGGGAAGGTTTTCGGATTGCGCATGACATTAGTGCCTACTCGTTGACGGCGGTGGCGCGGGCTGCCCTCCCGATGATGAAAGATCATGGTGGCAGTATTGTGACGCTGACTTACCTGGGCAGTGAGCGCGCCGTCGTCGGGTACAATGTCATGGGCGTTGCCAAGGCGGCGCTGGAAGCAAGCGTGCGGTATCTGGCAGCCGATCTCGGTCCTTATGGCATCCGGGTCAATGCGATTTCGGCCGGGCCGATCAACACCCTTGCTGCGCGCGGCATTCAGGGCTTTACCAAAATGCTCAAACATCACGCCGCAGTGGCACCGCTCCGGCGGGCGACGGAAGTCGCAGAGGTTGCCGACGCCGCCCTGTTTCTCATCTCACCTATGGGGCGCGGCGTGACCGGCGAAATCATTCACGTAGACGGCGGCTACCATTGCATTGGGCTTGTGCCCAGGGACGAACCGGTGTAGGGATGCGCTGGTGGTTAGGCGCGGGGCTGTCAAGGACGCGCACGCCAATTGACGAACGCGAGCTTCCGGCTTGGGAAGACCTCCTTCCGGTAGTCCGTGAGGCATTTGCGGCGGCCGGCGTCACCCCAACGGATTTTGCCTGGCTTGGCCGGCGACGCGGCGACTTGCTCAATTTTTACCAGGCGTTAGGGCGTAAGTGCTTGTGGCAGCACGTCACCTTCCGGCAGCCCAACCGGGAAGTTGGCTTCAACGGACTACGGTTTCATCCGCGCTATGGGACGGGTGTTCTATTGGACAATCTGCGCGCCGACGCGACGTTTACCGATTTGCACCGGACCTACCGCGGACGCTTCAACAGCCGCCTTCATCCTGAGCGCCACAACTTTTCCGAAAATGACACCCCGACGGCGTCACTGCACTTCAACTTTGACGACGCCGCCACCGTGGACGTGCATTTTGATTACTTCAACGCCCATGCAGCGGGGGGGTGGCCGTTACTTGCCCATGCCTTTTGGGAGTACCCACTGAAGTTTTTTGTGGACTACTCGAATGCAGAAGATATTCGGCGCCGGCTGCGCGCGCGTGACGGGTGTGATCCGTGGCAGGCGGTACGCCACCCGAAATCGTTGCAGAGTCCACAACGTCTTCCTGCGTGAAGGTAGCCTGGTTTGCTCTGTCGCCTGGCATCACAAGTCTGGACCCCAAGCCACCCCGGCCTGGAAGCCAAAATCAGGGGGTAGGGTATCTCCTAACTTTGCGAACAACGGCAAGGCGTCTCACGCAGAGACAAGCGGATGACGGACGCCTGGGAGTTTGCGCAGACACCTGCAATGCGAACCGATGCCGCAGGCAAGTTGAGTAGTGTTTGCACGGTCCAGCGGCCGTCTCCGGTCTGCTCACCGGAGAATATGATACGGCGGTGCGCCGTGCCGTTCCGATAGCGCGGCGGTTTGCTTGCACCGCCCTTGCACCACATATCCCCGTCAGGGACACTCTGCACTCAGATTGCTTTGGAATCCTGTTACCCGGCGTGCGGTGTGGCACTCCCTAAAGCGCGACACGGGTTGGTAGGAAAAGTGGCACTTCGGCGGCGGGCCTAACGGTAGGCTGTGGGCTTCACATCCGGCTCGGAAGGTTTCTTCCGAAGGTTTTTTCCACGGGCCACCATCGACAAAGGTGAGCTTCGGGGAATCACTCAGCCACGTGCGTACGACAGCGCGCGCGTCAACGTTTCCAGCCCCGCACGGAGCTGCGCAGGCTCGGTTAGGCAGGAAAGCATAATCCGCGCCCCACCCTGTTCGCAGCCATAGAAATAGCCCGGATGGACCAGCACCCCCTGCTCCAGCAGGTACAACACCAAGGCTTCCTCATCGTTCCAACCGGCGACCTGGGGAAAAAGATAGTAGCCGCCGTCGGGTGGTCGGACCGTGACACCTGGCGTGCGCTGCAGCCACTCAAGCGCCACTTCCAACCCTTCCCGAAAACGCTGCTGCATGGCGGCGACGAACGGCTGTCCGCGCTCAAACAGCGTCGGCAGCATGAACTGGGCCAGGGCGTTGGCGCTGAGAAAAGCGTCGTTCAGGATTTCTAACCGTGTGCCGAAGGCTTCCGCCGCCGGTTTGTTGAGCACCATCCACCCCAGTTTCAGATCGGGCAGAGCAAAACGTTTGGAAATACCGTTCAGGTGAAAGACCGGCAGTTCAGGGTGGAGGGCACCGAGCGGCGGGGTTGCCGGAATGCGGTAAGGAAACGCAGCGAACACCTCGTCGCAAATGACCGGCAGGCCGAGTTGCTGCAGCACCGGCAGTGGTTGCTGAACAATCATGCCGGTTGGATTGTGCGGCGAAACGATCAGGACGGCACGTGTCCGTTCATCGGCGGCGGCGATCAGCGTCGGCGCGTTGATGGACCAGCCCTGGGGTGACTCCAGGAGTTCGTACGTCCGCAACTCGATGTGTTGGGCCGCAGCGAAGTGCTCACAGAGCGGATAGGTAATGTTTGGACCCAGGATATTGTCGCCCGGTTCGGCAAGGAGCATCAACAACAGGCTGTACGCCTCGCTGGTGCTCGCAGTGATGAAAACCGCATCCGGCGACACCTCCAGTCTAGGTATCCGCCGGGCATAATCGGCAGCGATGGCGCGGCGGGCCGCCGGGTCTCCACGGGGATCGGGTGCATAGCGTCGGTTATCCCAGTAGGCTGCGGCAGCTTCACGGAGGATATCGGCCGGGAACAACAGCCCGTGGTGGGTCGGATTACTACTGGTCAAATCAATATAGTGGGCCGTGCGTTGACGGGCACGTTCGAGCCGATTCGGCGTCAGATCAACGCCAGCAAGAAAACCGGGCATAAGGCAGACGCAGGTGGATAAAACCGTTCGTCGTCAAGGTCACGAAATGTGGGTGCAGGGGTGTCCCCTGCACCGGCCGGAAATAAGCCATGGTTCGGCGAAAGAGTATCTTGGCTTCTGCCCGCAGCGGCAAGCGTTTGGCCTGGCTGGATTCGCTCCACGCCGTGGCGGCTGATGCGCGTCGTGCCGCTTGATGAGGCACTTGAAAGTCCCTGTGTGAGGGCAAAGGCGTTCACCACCGGATTCACATCGGAGATGCACACCTGGCTTGAAAATGAACGGTGTTTCCGGGAAACAAGATAGGTTTGACACTGGATTTGCCTTGATGATAGAAGGCGTGCACTTCAGTTGAGGCTTCTGGGTGCTTTCACCGCTTTCCTTCTGATCTGTTTCCACAGCTCTGGGATCAGGAGCTCGACGCCATTCAGGTTTGAAATCTGGAGATGCCATGGCTTTACGTGTCAGTCTTTGGCGTGCATTGGCTCTTTGTATGCTAACAGCCTGCAGCACAGGTCTTACAGCCGCCCAGTCACCAATGCCATCTGCGACCGGGTCGGTTGCCACACCGGAGCGCAGCGTCATTGCGGCAGCCGAACAGCACTACCAACGTGGGGAAGAGGCGTTCCGCAATGGTCAATTTGAAGAAGCCGGGCGGTGTTTCGCCGAAGCCCGTAAAGCCCTTACCCAGGCTCCGGCTGAGGTTCGTGCCGAGCAGGAGGTCCAAGCGTATGCTTTTGAACTCCAGGGGCGCATTGAGTTGCTGTTGACCGGATTACGTCAAGCTGCCCTGCCGTCCGACCCGGGCATCGGTGCTTACCGTGACGAGCTGGCGGCCCTTGATGTCAGCCGGATCAGCAGTCAACCTGCCGGCAACTTGGATATGTCAGACTTTGACTTCAAGTTCACCGTGACGGCGCAGGTCTACCAGTTTATGAACTTCTACACGACCGGGCGCGGTCGCATCACGATGGAGCGGGGCCTCATTCGGTCAGGCCGCTACCGTGACATGGCAGAACGCATCTTCGCAGAAGAAGGGGTGCCAAAAGATCTGATCTGGCTGGCGCAGGTTGAATCTGTCTGGCAGCCGCGTGCGCTGTCTTTTGCTAAGGCGCGTGGTATCTGGCAGTTTATTCCCAGTACCGGCCTGCGTTTTGGGTTGCGGCAAGACGCTTACCTGGATGAACGCGTTGCCCCGGAAGCCTCAACTCGTGCGGCAGCCCGCTATCTGAAGTTCTTGTACAACTACTTTGCCGGCGACTGGTTGTTGGCGATGGCTGCATACAACTGTGGGGAGCGGAACGTTGAGCGGGCCATTGAGCGATGCGGCTATGCCGACTTTTGGGAGTTGCACCAGCGCGGATTGTTGCCGCGCGAAACCCAAAACTATGTTCCGGCAATTTTGGCCGTGATTGCGATTGCCAAAAATCAGAAACAATTCGGATTCAACGTGACACCGGAACCGCCCCTCCAGTACGAGACTTTCCGGCTTGAGACGCCGACCTCACTTGCCGTGGCAGCCGACTTACTCCAAGTCCCGCTGAGTGAGCTTTCGACGCTCAACCCCGAGTTACGCCGCCCGTTGGCACCGGCTGGTTTTCACCTCAAGCTCCCGTCCGGCGCACGTGAACGCTTTGCCACAGCTTACGCTGCCCTGTCACCACAAGACCGCTTAGGCAGCCAACAACCGTCCACGCCCACCCTGGCAGACTTCCATCGGATGGGTCAATCACGGTACACCACACGTAATGCCCGCACGACCGGACGGCGTTACCGGACGCGCTACTGATCCATGTCGGTTCGGATACTCGGCTTGTGCCTGCCACAGCGTTGACAGCCGTGCCGGTGCTTCTCTACAGGCTGTCAACGGTGGTTGTCTGGATTGGCGATGAATGCCCACCACCGTGCGCCTAAGGAACGGATTTTTCTGGCCCTTGACACGCCCGATCTAACACGCGCCAAGTGGCTTATCCGTTCACTGTCGCCGTATGTGGGCGGTTTCAAGATCGGCACAACGCTGTTTACAGCCGCTGGGCCGCCAGTCGTCGCGGCTGCATTGGCGACCGGCGCACGCGTCTTCCTGGACCTGAAGTTCCACGACATTCCCCAGACGGTAGCCGGCGCGGTTACGGCGGCAGCCCAACTGGGCGTTCACCTGTGTACGGTTCACACGTTGGGCGGCCGCGCCGTGCTTGAGGCAGCGCACAGGGCCCTGGGAATGCAGCCGGCAACGCGACGCCCGGTGCTCCTGGGTGTGACGCTACTGACCAGTGCCGACCAAACCACGCTGGACGAAGTTGGCTTGCAGGGTACACCTGCGGAAGTGGTGCGGCGTCTCACCGACCTGGCGCTTGCCTGCGGTCTCGGTGGTGTGGTCTGTTCACCCCAGGAAATTGCCCTCGTGCGGGGCCACGCACCGACTGACTTTCTCATTGTCACGCCAGGCATTCGCCCTAAAGAGGCGGCTCCAGATGACCAGCGCCGCACACTGACGCCACAGGAAGCACTTGCAGCGGGTGCGGACTACCTTGTTGTCGGACGACCGATTACGGCCGCACCAGACCCGGTCGCTGCCGCACGGCGCTGGCTGGCCGACTTGGCCACCATCTGAAGCATAGGCGCTTTTCCGTTCACACCTTGCGGGACATTGACTATGTTGGAAGCAGATTGCCCATCTGCTTTTTCTGAGGTGCTCTGCATGCTGCTGCCCCTGACGTTGCGCTGGACGGCGCTTCTTCTTCAAGAAGCACCAAGCTTTAATCAATTGCCCTTGCCGATGCGCATCACCTTCACCGTCATTGCCATCGGAACGATGTATGCTGTCTGGGTGCTTGTCTTCCGCGATCTGGTGCGTCAGGCAACCCGCGTAGAGGCGCGTGATCGAGCGCGCCTGGCGCGTCTGGCCGAAATCCATGCGTTGGGCGCGGCTGCCGGAGAACCGTTTGTGCTTGACCGTATAAATGTTGCCGATACCGATGAATCTGAGCGTGCTTACACAGCCGTGCAGTTATATACACGTGGGCTGGCCATGGTCAGCTTGTACCACCAAGGTTGGCAATCAGAAATGACAGCCACATATGACGAAATCGAAGCCGTCCGCAGCTATGCGGAGCGCCAGTTAACCGGCTTTCGCGCAGCCATCCTCGGCCCACTGGCCTACTTGGTACAAAAAAAGCGTTATTACCTCGGTCTGCTGATCAAAAACCAGGACGGTTTGATTCAAACGGTATTACTCCAAGGAAAGCGCAGTACAACAGAAAAAATGGCGACCCTGATTGATCTTGCGCGGAATACAACAAAGCCAACAAGCATGGAGACAGAAACAACGCTTTCGACTGCCGGCTAATGTCAGTTTATGCAAAAATGATTTCCCTTTTTTGGGCAGCTTTGTATAAATAACGCTAAGATTTTCAAGTGATTCTTAGCACTTGAAGTGATCGCCGAATCGCTTAGAAAAGGGGAATGTGAGTAACATGCCGAACACAAAGCAAGGATCGTCTCAGGGTGACACGAAAAAGCGCCGTGGGAGAGTTGCACAACATATCACCGTTCCGGTTAGTCGTCAGACAATGGCGGTGCTGGAAACCTATGTCATGCTAGGTCAGGCAACCTCGGCTAGCGCTGTCGCTGCGCGGCTTTTGGCGCGTGCGGCTGACGATCTGCGCGAAACTTTAGCCCGTCAACTCAACAGCAATCTGGGGCGCGAGCCGAAGGAAGAGACATAGCGAATTTGCCGCGCTCATCGGCAACGAAACTGTAGTAAAGGCAGCCATTGCACACACTGGCTCCAGTCGGGTGGCGCGTTATCCACCTACTGGAGCTTGTTTTTAGACGGCTAGACCTGCGTCTTGAAATGTCACGACTCAATGCCAGATGGAGGAGTCCTGCTCTGGTGAACTGGGACGTTTGTTGTAGACTGTTTGGCATTCACAAACTCACGTCGGACGAATGATCGTTCCACTACCAGACATACAACCAACACAGCGGGGTGCTTGCCGCCTGCCGAGCCTACCTGGGGGCAGATCGTCCGGCGACTTTTCCGGCCGTGAATCCGTTCCGACACCGCGTTTGCGCGTGGCGACTTGGGTATTCTTCTCCGCCTTACGGACTTCGCCATTGGGAATGGCGTTCGGCTCTTTTTGCCCAGGGCGATGACGCCACGCCACACATACATTCACACATATATTCACAAAGCCGGCAGGGGTGGTCACTCACGGCCGCTGACAACAGCAACCGTCTGCCAGCGAGCTTTGCAGACAGATCCTCAGGCAGCGGCAGGGGTTGGTTTTGGTGACCACAGCGCCCACCGACTAACCGTAGTGGCCGTTCGGCAGATCGCGCCAGTTGCCGTGCCAGTCGAACCATTCCAAAGCCGTAAAGCGCTTCTTGTAGTCGTAGTGTGAAGCTTCGTGGTAGGCGTAGCCCGGATAATAGAATTCATCGCCGCGTTCCTGCGAATATGCAATCTCCAGCAGCATGGTCAGAATGCCAAGACTGCGCTTGGCATAGTCAGGGTCAAACACGCCGTAAACGCTTGAGGTCGCCCGCTTACCGATGTCCAGAAAGCTCTTGGCGACCAATCGCTCGCCGTCATAGACGGCAATTTCCTTATTCTGACACGGGACAGATGCCGGCTGCGTGGAGAGAAAGTCATAGAGCGAATCTGGCACATTGTCAGTAAACCGCCGTTTGTGGCGCTCGAAGAGCGCGTGCGTGGCGGCGTCCAACACGGTTGGTCGGATGATCACGCGCAAGTCACGGTTGCGGCGGCGAATCCGACGTTGGCTTTCAGACAGCCGAAACACAGCCAGCCGGATGCGTAGCGGCAGGACATGACAGATGCCTTCCGGTGTGACATTGATCCAGTAGCGGTAAAAGTACGTTCCAAAGTGACGCCAACCATTCGCCCACAACACATCGAGCTGCGCTGGTGATACACGGTCGGCTTCAAAGTACTGTCCGTGCAGCATGGCTTCTGACGACTAGACACAGCACAATGTCGGCGTCGCCGCACGGCGGCATCTGGCTACTTGCCCCTGAAAATGCGCTTGATGTCAGGCGTGAACTCGTTGATCAGATTGGCAATAAAGTTGAACCCGAGCGCCAGGTTGCCAAACCGTACACCGTCACCCAGAACTGTGTAGCGACTCGGATACCAAGCAATTTGGGTCAACGCGCCGCCGTAGTCCGCAACCAGGTTTGCCACCGCCGGGCGGATTTTACCGTTGTCATTGTAGGTGACAAACACAAACGCTAAGGCGTGGCCCGTTCGCTTCAAGACGCCCTTGTAGGTGCTGCGAACGTAGCGCGGCTCATGTTTGATGAGTGCTGCGAGTCCCGACTGAATGCTGTTGGTAACGATGTTGTTGGCGAACTCCGAAGCCAAACGCCGCCCGTACCCTTTGGCACCGCCACCCCATTCGGGAGGCGAGCTCCCGATTTGTGCGCCGATGGCCGGTCCTGCCGCACCGAAGAAGGCAGCCGGGCTCCAGTATGTTGCCCGCACATAGTAAACCCACCGCTCACGGTTGGTCAGCGGCCGGTAGTCGGCCATCGAAACCGTTCCCTTGCCAGAGGCAAAATTGACGCCGGTACGTGCTTTTTCGTCCATCGGTGCAGGTGGAGGATCGGTGACTTGGTCAACGGACGGCGGTGATCCACCATCCTGGCCGACACCGGCGGCGTAGGGTGCCAATTCTGTGCTGCTGACAGGAATGTATTGCCCGGCGGCAGCGCCACCGAGCCAGATAAACAGCCCGAACCCAAGCAGCCACGTGGCGGCGCAGCGCCGGTCACGGTGTCGAAAATACAGCATAGAATAACGTACCTGTGCAGTCTGTAGGGGCGAACTTGCACATTGTGCCGGAACGAAAACAAAGATACAAACCGGCACGCATTCCGGGCTGTACCCTAGCCAACATCACACCGAAAACCATGCATCAGAGCACCAGTGTCATCGGGGTGACAAAAGCCGCACTGCCAACGACTTTTCGCCTCAACTTGCACCCCACCAAGGACTTTTCACGCAGGATGTGGACTCAACAAGCAAACCGCAACGCGGATAGGAGATGAACGAGTACCTTATGTGGAATCGTAGGAGGCAAGCCGTCAACACCGTCTGCCTGCTGGCCCTGTTGGCGGGAAGTTTGTGGTGGACGAACGGCCCGGGCGTGGCGCGCCAACGCCCACGCGTTGTCTCGCCGGCGGAGGCAGCAACATCCGGTAGCGTCCCTGTGGCGAAAGCTGCACCGGTACGCCATCAGTTGCTGGTCGGTGAGCGACTCACCTACAGCGTACGGGTCACTGCACCAAGTATCGGCTTGCGGGACGCGCCGGTGGCGCGGTTTTCAACCGAGATCGCGGAACAAGGGACATTTTACGGACGAGAAGGGTTGCGCTTAGTCGTCCGGGCGGAGACGACCGGTTTTGTCAAAGCTGCACTCTTTGACCTCGACGACCGTTTTGTCACTTACCTCGATCCGGTAACGCGCCTGCCCTACCGGGCGGAAAGTGACATCAAAGAAGGGGCCCGTGTTGAGCGCACCGTCACGGTTTTTGATCAAGCAAAACGGCTCGCGCGTATCAACGACATGCGCACTGTCAAGCTGCAAGGTGATACCTACGATTTAGCCGGGTTGCTGTGGGCGACGCGCAACCTGGACTTTGAAGGCCGGGCAGTGGAGACCCTGTTCGCCATCAACGACCGGAACGGTGACGTCATTGCCGTCGAGGTTGAGCGGCTTGGACGCGAGACACTGGACATTGCCGGGCGCACCGTCCGGACCGTCAAGCTGGCGCTGCGCCCGACCGACGCCAACGGATGGCCTTCGGATGAGCGTCGAATTCGGCTGTGGATTACCGACGACACCGACCGCTACGCCGTTCGCATCAGTGGCGGTAATGAAATCGGCGAGTTTCGCGCGGAGTTAACTCGCTTCCCAAACCACGCGCCCGAGCTTAATTGAGCGCTCAGGCATAGACCTCGTTGGTCGTGCGCCCGAACAGAGCGCAATCCGCACCAGAAAGTTGCCTGCTACAAGTGCGTCGTCCCCTGACGAGGGGCCACTGCCTCCGCTCAGGGTTCCTTGCGCCGGACGTTGGATTGATTATGCTAGAAACCCGGCAACAACTGCGACTGAATCATCAGTGGCTATGGCGCACATTCTTGTCGTTGAAGACGAAGCCGATTTACGTGACCTTATTCGCGATGTGCTCCAGGCGGATGGTCATACCGTCATGACCGCTGCCGACGGATTGGAGGCGCTGGTGTACCTAAGGCACACATTAGACGGTACGTCGCCGTTTGCACTTGTCATTTGTGACATCCGTCTGCCCGAAATGTCAGGTCTGTCCGTTTGTGACTTTGTCCGGCTCACCCCTAACCTGGCTCATATTCCCTTTTTGTTTCTGAGCGCTTTAGGTGATGTCGAACAGCGCCTGGCCGGGATGGCGTGCGGCGCTGATGACTATCTTGCCAAGCCGTTCTTGCTCAATGAACTCCTGGAGCGGGTCAATTGGTTGCTGCACCGGCCGGCGCCTGAACTTGCCGATGACTTCGTCACCCCCCCTAACCCGCTGGAGCAGAAGACTTTGGATGACCTGCTCCGGGATATTGTGTACCATGCCCGCAGCGGTACGCTGCATTTTCTCCTCAATGACGGTTCACGCGGCCAGATTGCCTTCCGTGAAGGTCGGGCGGCAACGGTCGTGGGCAACGGCGTGGTGTCCCTTGAAGACCAGTTGCGTCGTTTGTTCACCGGGCAAGCGAAGCTGTTTTACTTCGCGTAGGGGATGTTGGCCAGGCGGGTTAAGGCGCGGTACACCTGTTCGGCAGCCAGCACCCGCGCCATCTCATGGGTGAATGTCAGCCGCGATAGCGACCAGCACCACGTTGCCCGCCGGTGTACCACCTCCGCTACGCCCCAGCGTCCGCCAATGACAAAATACAGATCGCGGACGCCTGTGTCGCGCCACCGGCGGAGTTTTTCGGCAAACGCCTCCGATGAGATGACTTCACCGGCCACATCCAGCACAATGACAGCGGCCGCAGTCGGTAAGGCAGCCAGAATATGTTTCGCTTCCCGGGCGCGGGCCAGTTCTGGATCGGCAGCAATGGTTGCCTCGGCGCTACGTACGATTTTGGTCTCACAGGGGAGAAAACACCGAATCCGGTCGCTGTAATCACGCGCCAGCGCGTCCCAGTGCAACGATTTGGTCTTGCCGACCACCAGAAAGGTGATGTTCATGAAGCACCAACCTCCCATTCGACCCGGCGCGGCGGGCGACAGATACCATGGGTGAGTACGTGGCAAAACGCTGTCCTGCCTTCTCGGTCAGCGTCGTTATCCCAACGTATGAAGGCAAGGCGTTGCTGGCGCGCTTCCTCCCGTCTGTTGTGACGGCGCTGCGCACGTATGTGGCTGCAACCGGTGCGCCGGTTGAGATTCTCGTGGTGGACGACGGCAGTCAGGACGGGACAGCCGATTGGCTGACGGCACAGAAGGTTGACTTTACACGCGTCTTGCGTCAGCCCGTCAACCGGGGATTTGCTCCAACCTGCAACGTCGGTTTCGCCGAGGCGCAGTACGACCTCATTTGGCTGCTGAACAACGACGTTGAAACCACACCTGATGCCCTGCTGCCGCTGACGCCACATTTTACAAACCCAACTGTGTTTGCCGTTGCCTCACGCGCCCTGCGCCTGGGCGGCGACGCCATTGATGGGGCCGGCCGCCTGGGCCGTTGTGTTCGTGGGTACTGGAAAGTCTTTGAAAGTTACGACGTGTTGCCCAATCAGACGCCGCCCGACGCCACGTTGCCGACCCTGGCTGCTGGCGGTGGCTACAGCCTGTTTGACGCGGCCAAGCTCCGCGCCATCGGCGGTTTTGACGAGCTGTTGGTGCCGTTTTACTGGGAAGATGTCGAGCTGTGTTACCGGGCCTGGAAGCGCGGTTGGGAAGTCCGCTATGAGCCGCGCAGTGTGGTTTTCCATCAGTCAAGCGCCACGATTCGGCCTCGCTTTGCGCCGCGTCTGGTCGAGATCACGGCCACGCGCAACCGCTTGCTGATGCACTGGATTCATCTCCATGACAGTCGCTGGTGGGCGGCGCACCTTCTCATGACAGGGTTATTGTGGCTGGCCGACGGCGTTACGCAGCGCGGCTTCCGGGAAGCTGTGCGACAGGCGTGGCGCGTCCGCCAGGCAGTCTGGCACCGCCGCCGCTGGGAACAAGCCCAGCGGCGGCGTACCGATCGCGAGGTGGCGGCAATTTTTGAGGCCGTCCGAAGGCGGCCCTACGTTCGTACCTTTCGCGATCCACACGAAGAAGCTCAGTTTCGAGAAACGCGGGAGCAAGACCTACACCAGGGTCACCGGCGAAGCAGCCGGCCGGGGACGGATAATGAATCGGCAACAGGATGCTCCCTCCGATAAGGCGCACTGGCGTGTCACCTCCGCTTCCAGAGTGGCAGAGGCAATCACACAGTCGCCATCGCAGATTTCGGGAAAATCGCGCGCAATGAGCAGTACTGGGCAGTGGTGCATCACGACGATGTATTCATCCGATGCCCCGCTTTCCACCCGCACCAGGTAGCCCATTTCCTCAAATGCCCGAGCAAACTCTTCGACGCGCTTTTTGAGGGGTTTCCCACGCAGCCGGGGCTTGATTTTGGCGGTGATGGTATCGGCGCGGCCGTGCAAAATCGAGCACACCACATCGCGGCCAAAGCGGCGCTCGATTTGGTTGAGGATTTCGACACTCAACACATCGTAAGCGTGCGGAAAAAGGTCATCGGCGCGCTCGGTCAAGCGGTACAGGTGGACCGGCCGCCCACGCTCCCGCCGCTGGACGGTTGACTCAATCAGCCCGTCGCGCTCCAAAGCGTCAAGGTAGCGCCGGACGTTGACACCGGAGGTGGAAAGCTCGGTCGCTAAATCTTCAACGCTTAGGGGAGCGCGCGTTTTCAGTAGAAAAACGATCTTTTCGCGCGTATCTTTTCCGCTGATAGGGTTGACCTTCATGAGAACATTTTGCCATAGCGCGCCGTCAGAAGAAACCCGACTGGCCCGACCTGGCAGCCTGGTCTCCCAAGGCAACCGACGATCACCCGGAGTAGCACGATGTACCAAACCAAGGGACTCATCACAAAACAGGCGCATGTGGACATTCCTGCCGGTACCTACGAAGAACAACATGGGCGTGAAGGCTTTTTCGGGCCGGTTTCCCATCTTTACCACCGTCATCCACCGACCGGCTGGACGCGCATTGAAGGAGAATGCCGTCCCCAAGCGTTTTACGCCGACCGGGCCGAAACGGCCGCCGACCGACTGACTGTGCTGCTTGAAAACGCTGACGTGCAGCTCGGTGTCGCGCGACGACGCGGCACGCCCGCCTACTTTGAGCGGAATGCCGATGGGGATGAGTTGTGGTTTACGCACCGCGGATGTGGTGTGCTAGAAACGGACTACGGACAGTTGCGCTTTGGCGTCGGCGATTATCTGGTCATACCGCGCGGGACCACCTACCGTTTTGCCTGCGCCGACGAGTGTTTTTTTCTCGTCATCCAAAGCGCCGGGACGCGCCTCCGCCAGCCGGAACGGGGTCTGTTGGGTCAGTATTCGCTCTACGATGCCACGGCGATTCGGACGCCTGAACTCGTCCCGGTTGTGGCCACCACCCCGGAGTACGAGGTGCGTGTTCGGCGAGAAGGGAAGCTGACGCACATTTTCTACCCGTTCCATCCGCTCGATGTTGCCGGGTGGAAAGGCGATCTCTATCCATGGGCGCTCAACATCGGTGATTTCTGTCCGGTGATGAGTCATCGGGCGCATCTCCCACCAAGCGTGCATGTGACATTCGTCGGGGAAGGATTCGTGGTGTGTTCGTTTGTACCGCGTCCGTTAGAGGAAACCCCCGGTGCACAACGCGTACCGTTTTACCACCGCAACATTGACTATGACGAAGTACTGTTTTACCACGCTGGCGATTTCTTCAGTCGGGACAACATTGCCGCCGGCATGCTGACCCTCCATCCACACGGCGTCCACCATGGACCACATCCGAAAGCTATCGAGAAAAGCTGGGCTCCGGGCAAGACCCACACCGATGAGTACGCCGTTATGCTAGATACGCGCCGGCCACTCCGGGTTACCGATGCGGCGCGCGCCGTTGAGTGGCGGGACTATCATCTGTCGTGGCGCTAACCACCAGGGGTATGACTGGAGGGGTGCCCTTGGTCTGGGTGATTCGGTCACAGAAATGTGACACGGTCGGCATAGAGTTCGGCGTGTACTGCCGTGCGTTAGGTTGCACTGAGCCGGTGTACGCCGGCGCTGCCATAGCGGGCCAGTTGTCCGTGGATGACATGGCCGGTGCGCGGCGAACGGCAAGCAGGGCACGGCTTCCACGACTGATCTCGGCAACACGCCATCAGCTCAATGAGGGCGTACGCTGTCCGTCGCTCCCCTGGGAGGTCCGGCTTTCAGCCGGAGAGCAGGTCAACAGTTCTGACTAACAGGTTCACCAGAAAGGAACGTGTATTGTGGGTTCGCTTACTTCTTCTTCGGCCGATTACGGTATTGATGCTATTCGGGAAGCCCTAGAACGCCTCTACCCAAACACCGCGCCGATCCATTTCGGCACGATTATGCGCTACAGCCTTGGTGGACCTGATCCACTTGACGGCATTTCCTTCTATGAGCGTGAAACACCGCTGCCGCACTGGCACTGTATTTCTTTTGGCATGAGCGAGCTTTATGCCAAGACGCCGGGTAGCGCGCCAGACATTAGCGGGTGGGGCTTCGAGTTTACGTTTCGGGTGGCGCGCGCTACTGACGATAAAAACGTCCCGACGTGGGTGATTCCATTCCTCAACAACTTGGCGCGGTACGTCTTCAACTCCGGCAACCCATTCCGTCCGGGCCACCACATGGATTTGCGCGGTCCGCTGACCCTTGAGGCTCTTCCAACCTTGCTCTCGGCAGTCGCCTTTGTCGCTGACCCGGAGCTAGAACCGATTGACACACCAAATGGTCGCCTGCATTTCCTGCAGATTGTCGGGCTGACCAAAGACGAACTGCAAGCCGCAAAGCGGTGGAATACGCGGGGCATCCTGAGGCTTCTGGAGGAGAGCTGTCCGTTGTGGATTACCGATTTGGAGCGTTCCTCGATCACAGACCGGGCGGATGTGGCCGCACACATCCGCGATGGCATTGCCGCCGAAGGCTCGGCCCTGCAAGGTGAATATGTTGCAGTGGCACGGTGGCAAATTGCCGACCCACCACGCCAGGGGGTGGATATTGAGCTGGATGCCGATGGTTTGGGAGATTTTGCCGAGCTATTTCCGGCGCGTCTCAAGTTTGACCGGGAGTTTCTGATCTGGGGTACGAAGCAAACGATTGTCTTCCGGCCGGCAACGACTGCCGGCTTTCAAGATGCCGGCAGCGGTGTGTTGGTTCTCGACATTACGCCGGACCTGGTGGATCGGTTAGCACAAACGCTCAAACCGATACCGGGGACGTACCGCTTCGACATTGGCGGCGACGTCGTCGTAACGGTTGTACCCACCGAGCATGCTGGGTGACGCGCGCCCGATTGGGGTATTTGACTCCGGTGTTGGCGGCCTGACGGTCTATCGTGCGCTCCGCGCCCGGCTGCCGCAGGAATCATTTGTCTATTTAGGCGACACGGCGCGCATTCCCTATGGGACGCGCTCACCAGAGACCGTCCGGCGGTATGCGCGCGAGGATGCAGAATTTTTACTCCGCTGCGGCGTCAAAGTTGTGGTCGTCGCCTGCAACACGGCTTCGTCACTGGCGCTCACACTGCTGCAAGATGAGTGCCCTGTACCGGTGGTCGGCGTCATCGAGCCGGGTGCGCGTGCAGCCGTCGCGGTCACGCGCGTCGGCCGGATCGGCGTCATCGGGACGGAAGCCACCATCGCCAGTACGGCTTACCCCCGCGCCATTCAGGCTGTAGCGCCCGGCGTTCAGGTCTGGGCCCGGAGTTGCCCGCTGTTTGTCCCCTTGGTGGAAGAAGGCTGGGCTGCACATCCGGTCACGGCGATGGTGGCCAACGAGTACCTTGCGCCCCTATGCCAAGCGCGCATAGACACGCTGGTGCTTGGTTGTACGCATTACCCGCTGCTGGCGGCAACCATCCAACAGGTGGTCGGGGCCGGTGTAACCTTGGTGGACTCGGGTGCTTGTGCCGCTCAGGAGGTCGCAGCCCTGCTTGAGCAACGTGCCGCCGTCGCGCCACCGGAGGCACCGCCGTCCACACGGTTTTACGTCACCGATGCGAGTGACCGGTTTCGCTCTGTTGCTACCCTGTGCCTTGGAGAGCCGGTGACGCAACTTGAAATGGTGCGAATCGGAGTTTAGCGGCCTGGTCCGCGTGGGGGCAGCGCTGTACTGGTGTCTCTTGCCGGACGACGGCCCGACGGGCACGGCGAAGCTGAGCGCCACCGCCACAATGTCGGGCAAGTGTCCATCGGCGCGAGGGCTTCAGCCGGTTGTTACGACCCAGGCGGCGGCTCTTTCAGTGATTTCCGCACAATATAATCCACCAGGGTATACGGGTCGAGTTCGCGGTTCTGGATGCGCTCAATGGTATCTTTCAACCGGCCGTCGCGGAGGGCCTGCTGCCAGATGTGACTGAGAATCCGGTCGCGGATGAGCTCGATAATCCGTCGTTCGAGAATCCGCCGCCGGCGCTCGGCGCGCACTTCGGGGTGCGCGGTCACAAAGGACAGGTAACGCGCAATGGCGGCTGCCAGGTCTTCCACGCCGACCGGCGGCGTCGCCGTGGCAACGGTGCGGACAATCGGCGGCCGCCACCCGTCGGCGCGGACAGCGAGTTCGAGCAGGGCTTCCAGCTCCATCTGGGTGCGCTCAACGCCGTCCCGGTCAGCCTTGTTAATGACGAACACATCTCCGATTTCCATGATGCCGGCCTTGATCGATTGAATGTCATCGCCCATGCCTGGAACAACAACCACCACCGTCACATCGGCAGCCTTGACAATGTCCACCTCATCCTGCCCGACGCCGACGGTCTCGACGATGACGACATCATAACCGGCCGCATCGAGTAGGAGAACGGCTTCGGTTGTTGCGCGCGCCAGTCCGCCAAGATTGCCGCGCGTCGCCATGCTCCGAATGAAGACGTTGGGATGCGTCGCCAGCTTGGGCATGCGGATGCGATCACCAAGGATTGCCCCACCCGAAAATGGACTTGATGGATCGACGGCAATGATCCCGACGCGCTGACAACGCTCGACATAGACCTGCGCCAGTTTGTCGGTCAGGGAACTTTTGCCGGCGCCGGGCGCACCGGTCAACCCGATGATCTTCGCTTGGCCGGTGTGCGGGAAAAGGCGTTTGAGTAGGTCGGTCGCGGCTGGGTCGTCGTTTTCAATCAGGGAAATACCGCGCGCAATTGCGCGCGGGCGTCTTTCCCGAATACTTTTGGCAAGGTTGTCAGCAAACAATGGATCAGGCATGGGGAGTGTTTCTGAAGCCAGCGAACAATCGTCTCAAGGGTGGTGGTCGGTTGCGCGGTGTAGGGTGAGCTGCATCAGTTTGTGTTCGACCTCACGGCGCACCGCCACATCGGAACTGATCTCAAGAACCTTACGGTAACAAAACTGGGCTTGCACAAGGTTGCCGTCCAGAGCCAGCAAGTCGCCCAAGGTGTTCCACCACACTGCCTTGGTGGGCATGCTGGTGACGGCCAGGGTGTAGTGATGAATTGCATCCGCCAGGCGGCCTTGGTGGCGGCGGATCACGCCCAGTTGAGCATGTAACTGGCCGTCGTCGGGCAACAATGTCAGAGCGACTTCAAGCTGAGCAGCAGCTTCGTCGAGTTGCCCGTTGTCAAACAGCAGGACTGCGTACAGCTCCCGGTACGGCGCCCACGTCGAGTCGCGCCGGACGGCTTCGCGGGCGGCATTAAGCGCCAGGGCGCGCTGCCCCAGCGCAAAGTAGGCCTTTGCCCGAACGGCGCATCCTTCGGCCGACGGCAAAATTGCATGGGCGCGTTCGAGAGCAGTAATGGCTTCGGTCACGTGTCCGGCGTTGAGCAACTCTGTGCCGTAGGCATGCCATAACCAAACGCTCTGCCGGTTTCCAACGGCCAGTGCATGCGCGACTGTCGTCCGGGTGTCGCGGTAAAAGGGAACTTCCCGCCAGGTTTGCCACCCTGCGCTGCCGATGAGCAGCACCATCGCTGCCGGCAACCCGCACGCTATTGTCCGGGGCATGGTATTCCAGACGGCATTCCAGGCAGCGCGAAAGCCGACCGCAACCACCAGGCAATATCCGGCGCTTGGGAGGTACATCACGCGCTCCGCAAAGACAAAGCCGAGCGGCCGAACGAAATGGGCAAACAGGGTCGTGCCCACCAGCAGAAAGGCGATCCCAACCCAGGCCGGCGACTGACAACGGTAGGTTACCCATAGCAGGCCTACAACGCCCAGGCAGCCGAGGAGGGCGATCCACAAGCGTCTGTCGTACTGGTCGGTCACAACCGGAATGCTGTTGTAGGAATAGTCTACTTGTAGCGGAAAGGACCATAGGTGGATGGCGATGTATTTCATCACCAGCACGACACCGGTTGCCCAACGTTGGGCCAAACTCACGTAGGCCAGCGGATTCAGTGGGAAATCTATGGGCGCGAGCTGTACGCCGGCTTGCAGGCGTTGATGAACGGCCCAGAAGCAGAGCGTAGCCAATCCACAGGCCAGGCCAACCTGCCAGACGACTGTTGCCCAGGCACGCTGCCGGGACGGTTGCCCCTTCGGAAAACGCGACCAGAAGACGAGCAACCAGAGCGGGAAAAACAACACGGCCGACTCCTTAGACAGCCAACCGAACAGCAGGCAGCAACCGGAGGCTATCGCACACAACCACCGTTGCGCCGGTGACGGCGCCCGTTGCAGCGCCAACTGGGCCAGGCCCAGCGCACCGAGGGCGCCCAGCGCCGCCAGCATTTCTGCACGCCCGACCAGCATGGCCACCGCTTCAGTGTGTAGCGGGTGAACGACAAAGTACAGCCCAGTCAGTCCGGCAACCAGGGTGTCACGGAGCCAGGCATACACATTGACAAGGACCAGCCAGGCAACCAAAACGTGTAGCACGACATTGACCAAATGCTGTTGTCGCGGGCCGTCGCCTAACAGGCGTGCGACCAAAACAAACGAGGCAATCGTTGCCGGGCGATAGTGAAAATAGCGAAAGTTCCGGCGCGCACCCTCATCTGCGGGGACGTCTTGCCAGTAGTGTTTTTTGAAGACCAGCCGGAGATCGGCGTCTGCCGCCGCGTTCGGGTTAGTTTGTACAATGGCAACGTCATCCACGACATAGCCGTGCTCAGCAGTCCGCCCGTAAAGCCCCCACCCACAAACCCCAATCCACAGCCCCCAGAGTAGCAGCATCCACACCGACGACTGGGGCGCACCGCCGGTGTGCGTCGCCAGTTGTGTCATGTCAGTTGTGCTCCATGCCGCCGGCAGTCAGCGGAGCGCCGAGGCGCGCAGAAGGCACCGGCTCTAGCGACCAGTCATGGCGTTCACCTTGCATGAGCCGCGTGTACCCAACGGCTGCAATCATGGCGGCGTTATCGGTTGTGTATGTCGGGTGTGGGATACGAATCTCGATTCCATACTGCTGCGACAACTTGTTGAGCGCTTGCCGGAGTCCAGCATTGCACACCACGCCGCCGCCGGTCACTACCAATCGCGGACGGTAGGCCTGAATGGCGCGCTCCAGGACGCCGACGAGCGTTGTCACGACCGCGTGCTGAAAGCCGGCCGCCAAGTCACGGATGGCCTCAGGTGCACGGGCAAGTACCTCTTCCTGACTGAGACCTTCCGGCAGTAGCGTCACCGCGTGTTCGCGGATGTAGCGCAGAACGGCAGTTTTCAGACCGCTGAATGAGAAATCATAGGGCGCTTCCGGTATCAGCGGTGGGCGGTACACCAGCGGCGCGCGGTCAGGCTGTCCAGTTTGTGCCAGGCGGTCAAGAATTGGGCCGCCCGGATACCCCAGACCGAGCCGGCGGGCCGTTTTGTCGTAGGCCTCGCCGGCTGCGTCGTCGCGGGTGCGCCCAAGCCGTTCGTAGGTCAGTGGCGCCGGAATGTAGAACAAATCGGTGTGCCCGCCTGATACGATCAGGCCTAACGCCGGATAGTCCCAGTCACCGTATTCAAACACCGTTGAGAACAAATGGCCCTCGATGTGATGTACGCCGAGGAGCGGCACACCCAGGGTGAGTGCAAGCGCCTTGGCGTAGGACAGACCGACCAGCAGCGCCCCGACCAAACCAGGGCCATAGGTGACGGCAATGGCATCCACACTGCGAAAGCTGTCCGGAAGAACGGCGACGGCGCGCGCTGCAACGTCCGCCACCGTCTCGAGGTGCCGCCGGGAAGCAATCTCCGGGACCACACCGCCATAGGGCCGGTGTGCTGCAATCTGTGAGACGATGATATTCGACAGGACCTGTCGTCCGTCCAGGACAACGGCCGCTGCCGTCTCGTCACATGACGTTTCAATTCCCAAGACAACCCGCATGATAAAAAACGATACTAGGATTCCACGCGGCGGCACAAGGCGACGAACTTCTGCCGGTCATGCTAGGGTGCACGTACTAACCGGCGGCCGAATGCGTTTTGCTAGCTTTGCACCGGCGCACCGGCCTATGATTCCTTTTCGCTGGAGGATACCCCCTATGATGTACGGCTACGATATGGAGCGTGCGCTCCAAGCAATGCGGGCGGAACTGACCGACCACGGTGTGAAGGAACTGCGGACGCCCGAGGAAGTGGATGCTGTGTTAGGTAAGAAACAGGGCACGGCACTGGTTGTCGTCAACTCGGTTTGTGGCTGCGCTGCCGGCGCGGCACGACCGGGCGTCGTTCAGGCACTCAAGACGAGTACCGTGCTTCCCGACCATATCACGACTGTTTTTGCCGGGCAGGACAAAGAAGCTACGGCGCGTGCGCGGGAATACTTCAGAGGCTTTGCCCCGTCGTCGCCATCGGTCTGGTTGCTCAAAGACGGTGACGTGGTGTTTAAGCTAGAACGGCACCAGATTGAGCATCGTACGGCAGCCGACATTGCCGCCGACATCCGGGCGGCATTGCAAAAGCACTGTGCCCAGTCCGGCGCGGCAACCGCCTAGTGGCGTCACGGCCAGATACGTATCCAAACATCCTATGAGCCATGTTCCGGCCCCCGACTTGGGTGCGCCTATCGCTGGAGACGCTGATGCCATGGCATCAGCGTCTCGCTATGCCTGGTATGTTCTGTTGATTCTGACGCTTGTGCAGGTGGTCAACTACATTGATCGGCAGGTGATTCCGCCCCTGCTCAAGCCAATCCAGGATGAACTCAACCTAAGCAATACAGCAGTCGGCTTCCTGGGGACGGCATTCATGCTAGTGCACTCACTGGCAGCTGTGCCGTTGGGTATGCTGGCCGACCGTTTCACCCGCCGGAAAATCATTGCCGCCGGGGTTGGATTCTGGAGCTTGGCGACGGCGGCCGCCGGGTTTGCAACCTCGTACACCCACCTACTGCTGGCGCGCGGCGCAGTCGGTGTCGGCGAAGCAGCCTATGCGCCAGCAGCGACTTCGCTCCTCAGTGATATGTTCCCGGCGCGAATGTGGGCCAAAGTCATCGGCATCTTCAACTTGGGGCTAGTGGTCGGTGCAGCGCTGGGGTTGGTCTTGGGCGGGGTGTTGAGTCAGAAGATCGGCTGGCGCATGTGTTTTCTTGTCGTCGGATTGCCGGGCCTCATCCTGACGATCATTGTCTGGTTGTTCCGCGAACCGGTGCGCAGCCACACGCTTGGGCCGCCGCAGTGGTCTGACATTGTGCAGTTGCTCTCTATCAAATCGTTGTGGCTGGTCATTGCCGGAGCTGCCAGCGTCACCTTCGCAGCCGGAGCGCTCGTGCACTTTCTGCCGAAGTTGGTGACGGAGCTGTACGGTGTCAGCTCGTCCGAAGCGGCCATCCGGTTGACTCCGATTGTCGTCGCCGCCTTCTTGGGTGTCATCACCGGAGGGGTGGTAGCGGACTGGCTTCAACAGCGGTTCGCTGCTGGACGCGCACTCACCATGGCCGGTGCCTTTTTACTTGGCACACCGTTTCTTTACTGGGGCCTCTACGCACCGACACTGAATCAGTTTCTTTTCGCAGGCTTCGTTGCCACTTTTTTCATGAGCTTCTACCACGGGCCGGTTGCCGCCATTGTCACCGATCTTGTCCCCTCTTCATTGCGGTCGGCAGCCATTGGCTTCTACATGTTTGCCATCCACATTCTGGGGGATATGCCGTCACCGGTCATCGTCGGCTTCCTCTCGGACGTGCTTGCCGGCGAGCAGGCTGCTGCCCCGGTCACCACCGAGGCGTTACGCCAGGCCATGGGGCTATGTGTTGTGACGACGGCGTTGAGCGGTTTGATTTTCGCTGTGGTCTCGCCGATTTTGCGGCAGCGGCCCTCGGCAACAATGCCGGTCGGCGCGACCTAGCGCTGCCGCACCAAGTCCCACCTGCATGGGAGGTTGGCCGCCGGTCACTTGCCGTGACACCCACCGGTTTGCTCTAATTCTCTGCCGAGTCCAGCTTCCGGGCTGCGCTCGGTCATAGCCCGTGTGTTTGCCGGGTCTCCCGTAAGCTAAGCCTAAGGATACGGTCGAGGAGGTTTTTTGCCACCTATGTTCGTCTTGGGGATGCCCCGTCTGTCCCGCATCAGTGTGGCGCTCGGTCTCGGGTTGGCGCTGGCGCTGACGCCGTTGACCACCTATGCGCAGGATGAGACACCCGCGAAGAAAAAGAAAGCACGCAAGATCGAACTCGACAAAATCTACCAGCGGTGGGTCAATGAGGACGTGGACTACATCATCACGCCTGAAGAACGCGCTGCTTTCAAAAAGCTCCAGACCGACGAGGAACGGGAAGAGTTTATTGAGCAGTTCTGGCTGCGTCGCGACCCGGATCCGGACACGCCGGAAAATGAATACCGCGAGGAGTACTATCGGCGCATTGCGTACGCAAATGAGAAGTTTACCTCCGGTATCCCCGGTTGGAAAACCGACCGCGGGCGGATTTACATTACCTGGGGCCCACCGGATAGCATCGAATCACGTCCGGCCGGCGGACCTTACGAGCGCCCGATTTATGAAGGCGGCGGCACAACGTCAACCTACCCGTTTGAGATTTGGTTCTACCGCTATTTGGAAGGGGTTGGCTCAGGCATCGAAATCGAGTTTGTCGATCCGACAGGCAGCGGTGAATACCGCATTGCCCGCCATGCGGACGAGAAAGATGCCCTGCTCTTTGTGCCGAATGCCGGGCTGACGCTTGCCGAGCAACTTGGTTTGGCCTCAAAGGTGGACCGTCCCTTCTTCAACCCCGGCAACCGGTACGGCAACAACCCACTGTATCCAATGCGGACACAAGACATGCCGTTTGAGCGGTTGGCGATTCTGACCAACCTGCAACGCGCGCCGACCGTGCGTTACCGGCAGCTTGCCGAGAAAGTCGATCAGCAGGTGGAGTTCGACGTGCTGCCGTTTGACGTGCGAACGGATTTCCTACGCGCCGGCGAGTCGTCTATCGTGACAACTTTCACGCTGATGTTCAACAACAGCGACCTTGGCTTCAGGGATGAGGGCGGTATTCAGAAGGCGCAGCTCAACATTTATGCGCGGGTGTCGGCATTGACCGGCAAGCGGGTCGGGATTTTTGAGGAAGCGCCGATGATTACCTACCAGCAGTCCCAGTTTGAAGTCGGACGCAAACTCAGCTCCGTGTATCAGAAGAGCCTGATTTTGCCGCCGGGCAACTACAAGATCGATTTTGTCGTCCGCGACGTAACAAGCGGTCACACCGGGATTGTGCGGCAAGGTTTTGAAGTGCCGCGCTATTCGCCGGAGGCACTTTCGACGAGTTCGTTGATCCTGGCTGATGTCCTTGAACCGGTGACGCACGTTTCCGGGAGTCAGTTCATCATCGGGGCCAACAAGGTTCGGCCGAGCGTCACGCAGCGTTTCAAACAGAACCAGAACCTGGGTATTTACATGCAGGTGTACAACGTCCAGATTGACCAGGCTTCACTGCGCCCGGCCGTTGAGGCGGAGTACGTTATCACCAACGTCAAGACTGGGCAGGTTGTCCAGCGTGTCCGCGAAGACGGCAAGAACGGCATTTCCGACCTGAGCGGCTACGGACAACAGATTGTGTTGGGTCGGCTCATCCCACTGAAAGACTTCGAGCCGGGAAGCTACGAGGTCACAGTGGTCATTACGGACAAGGTGGCGCGGAAAACCCTGACACCCAAAACTTTTTTCACCGTTGAACCGGCAAAGTCCTAGGCGATTTTGCCATCCCTTCTGGCAACGCTGTGTGCGGGTGTGTGGGAGGCACGGCTGCCTGCGCAAGCTCCCTGCCGGCGTGAAACGTGGGTGAGGCGTTACAGATGGCCTTACGTGGGCGAACGCTCCTAGGGTTCAGTTTGGGGTTGGCGCTGGTTGTCACCGCGTTGCTGACGGCACTGACGGTCTGGGTCACGCGCGGCGGTCTGGATGACTGGGCGCGGCGCACACTCATTGCCGAACTCGAACGCCAAACCGATGTCCGCGCCGACATCGGCGAGCTGTGCATCCACCTGTTCTCCACAACGGTGGAAGCCAGACGCCTAGTCTGCTTTCTCCCTGGCGACACCGAGCCGTTCCTAACAGCCGACCGCCTGACGGCCGAAATCGCCGTCGAAAGCCTGTGGCGACGCCGCTTTTCGCTGCGGCAGGCCGCGCTTGACCATCCGGTGCTCAAGTTGGCCTTTGACGAACGGGGCTTCAATCTCGCCCGGATTCGAACGCCGCCGCGCCGGAAGCGCACCTTACCGCAGGAGCCTGATGAATCCCTGGTAGATGAGACCTTCCACGGTGGGCGGATCGTCGTCCGGGATGGGGTCGTCCGCCTGGGGGCTGCGGCGTACGGTGTAACGGGACAAGTCACCGACTTCAGAATCTTTGGTTACACCGGCAACGGGAAGACGGTAAACATTGAGGCCCGTTTTGATCACGGCCACATTGACATTACCGATGCCACAGGGGCAGGACGCGCGCTGGACGCCGCACAGTTACGGCTTGCCGCGACGGTCAAACGGGAGGCGGCCGAACTGCAGTCCCTAGTTGTCACCACGCCATTCGGTGAGCTGACCGCTGCCGGTGCGGTCAGTTGGCCCGGCGGGCAAGTGCGTTATACCGGCAATGCTTACCTGACCCTCGATCTCGCGCAAGCCGGTCAACGGTTGCTTGGCGGCCTCCCGCTCCAAGGACGTGTCCAGATGCCGGCCCGCTTCGGGGGCGATCTGGCCAACCTCACGCTCGAAGGCCATCTCGAACCGTTGACCGGACAACTCTTCGATGTGGCCGTGACGGGGTTGACCGCCGACTACTGGCTGGCGATGCCGTTCGGCGGTTTTCCCAGCCGTGCCGAAACCGATGTCAAAGCCAGTCGGGTGGCCCTGAGTGGCAATGCCCTAGATGGATTCAGCGCCCACGTCAGCGTTTCGCCAACGTTTGTGGACGTTACCGAACTGACAGGGCGGATTTGGGGCGGACAGGTGCGTGGCCAGGCCCGGCTGGCTTACTTGGCCGGCGCGCGCGAGCGCTCAACGGCAAAGCTTACGGCAGAAGGATTGGAAGCCACCCACCTACTTCGCCTTGCGCGCCTTCCACAGCGAGGCGTAACCGGGCGCAGCCGTGTGCAGGCCGATCTGAGCTGGCCGGGATTAGACACCAGACAAGTTCAGGGGCGCGTGCAGGCCCAGTTCACCGGACAGTCGCCACCGCCGGAAGGTGCGCCTGACGCCGACAAGCTGCCCCTGACAACCGAAGCGCGGGTGGTCATAACACCGGGCGTCGTAGCCGTTGAATCACTGGTCGCGCATGTCGGGCAGGGGACGCTGACCGGTTCTGGGCGTTACCGTTGGCGGGCGCGTGCCGTCGAAGCCACACTCGACTATCACACACCGGAAGTCCACGAAGTGCAAATTCTAGCCCGTCGGCTTGGCCTCACCCTGCCGGCTTCGGCGGACCAAACCGCAGACACCCGACTGGAGGTGTACGGCACCGGTGACATCACGGCAACAGTTTCCGGTAAGCTGGTTTCCGGTAAGCTATCGGCGCTCACTGCTGCCGGCACGGCCAGCGTCGGGGATATTCGTGTCAACGACCAGCATATCGGACGCGCCGCCATTGAGTTTGAGACCTCTCCGACTGGCGTGATTGTCAGAGAAGCCTCGCTGGTTCAGCCCGACGGCGGCTGCCTGATCGTCGCCTTTGACAGCGGTTGGACGGACAACCGACCGACGCGCGTCAAGCTCGATGCATACGAACTCAAGTTGACTTCGCTCGGTGCCATTGCCCGTGCCATACCGGCGACCAAGGCGCTCGGCGAGCAGCTCAGTGCCCTAGGTGGACGCGCCGATGGGAAGCTTGCTCTGACCGGGCTGCCAACGCTCAAGGCACTGCAAGTCGGACTGTCGCCACGGGACTGGGTGACAGTCGTTGAGCAGGTGCGCGGTGGCGGCACACTGGCGTTGACAATGGTCAAAACGCCACTTGGAGACCTGAAGCGCGGTGAAGCACGGGTGGTGTTCCAGGACAATGGCTTGACGCTGAAAGGACTTGAAGCGCGCTTTCCATCCGGTGTTGTCACCGGCTATGGGAGCTATCGTCCGGCAGATGGTGCCTACAGTGTGACCTTACGTTCAGACGGCCTCGACGTGATGACCTTGGCGCGTGCCGTTGGACGGTCAGACTTATCCGTTACCGGTTTGGTCACGTTCGACGCCACCTCAACTTCAACCGTCAACCGCATCTTGTCCGGCCACCTTGACTTTGCCCTTCAAGTGGGCAGCGACAAGCTAACCGTTGCAGGGGACGACTTTACGGATGTGCGGTTGACTGCCGCCAGCGATACTGCCGGTGAACAAGCTGCCGTCAGGCTTGCAGCGCGGTACCGTGACTATACCTACTACGCTGATGCCACCGTGACGTACCTCAACCCAGATGGCGAGCTGGCGCTGCTGGTTGAAAGCCAATTCGACTTCGACCAAACGCCGCTCACACCGGTTCTGGCCGTTTTTGACATCGGGCCGCAGAACCTCCGGGGTGACATCACCGGGCGGCTGCGCTTGTCCGGCCCGCTCTACAGCGTTGATCCGGCAACCGATGTCGGTGGCTTCACGACCGGCAAACTCACCCTCACCGGCGACATTGCCACCCTGCGTCTGATTGTGCCGTTGGGTGAGCTGGGGGCAACGGTTGACAACTACATTGTGGTCAACGATGGGCCACTCCGGTTTTCGCTCAGCGACCGCGCCCTGGACTTCACGCAGTTTCACCTGAAAGATGAACAAGGCGATACCACTTCACTGAACCTGAGTGGACGGCTAGGCCTGACCGGCGGACGCGACGTCATTACGGCCGAGGGGCGCATTGATCTCAAGCTGCTGCGGGCGTTTTCGAGACGGGTGACTTCCCGTGGTTTGTTGACCATTAAGGCGAAGATCACCGGGAGCTTGCTGAATCCACGTCTGACGGGCTACACCGATATTGACGACTTTGGCCTGCGGATTACGGAATTTCCGCTGGCAATTGAAAACGGCGGCGGGCGCATCTTGTTCAACGCCAACCGGGCGCAAATCGAAACACTGACGGCCGATGCCGGCGGCGGCAAGATTGAAGCGACAGGTGGGGCCGTTTTTGAAAGGCTGACCGACGTGCGGTGGCGTTTTGGATTGCGTGCGGAAAACATCCGCGTGAAGTATCCCCGCGATATTCGGTCGCTGGCCGATGGCGATCTGATCCTGCAGGGAAATCGGTCGCTACAGGTTTTGAGTGGCGTGGTGCGCATTAAGCGGGCTGAATACACAACCAACACCGATTTGGCGACGCTGGTGCGCACCCAGTTTATCGGTTTGGGCGGCGTTGGCACCTCTCTTCAAACACGTGACCGGCGCAGCACGTTTACGACGCTTGACGTGCGTGTTGAAGCGCCCGATACGCTGTTTATTCGGAACAACATTGCGGACGTCGTTGGGTCGGCCTCGCTGCGTCTGCGCGGTTCGCTGGACAATCCCGACGTTTCCGGCCGGATTCTTATTACGCGCGGGCAGTTGGAGTTTCGTAATGACCGCTTTGAAGTGACACGTGGCGTTGTCTCCCTACCCGAAGGACCAACAGGCGGAACGTTCTATGATATTCAGGCCGAGGCAACCATTCAGGGCTATCGCATCATTGTCGGCCTGACCGGGACGGCCGACAACTTCAACCCGATTTTGCGTTCCGAACCCAACTTGCCCCAGTCAAGTATTCTGTCCTTACTGGCTACCGGGCGGTTGCCGCCACCAGAGATCGCCAATACGATGACGGCTGCCCAGCAGGCAAACATCAGCGCCGCGACGACGTTGCTGTCCGAGTTGTTGACCGAGCGCATTGAAGAGCAGACCGGACGACTGTTCGGGATCAATCGGTTTCAAATTGACCCGTTGCTTGTCGGCCGCGGGGGTGATCCGACGGCACGGCTAACCGTCGGACGACGGATTACAAAGGACCTGACTGTGACCTTCTCAACCAATCTGGCCACAGCCGAGGAGCAGATTATTCTCATTGAGTATCGCCTGCGAAACAATCTTTCGATTATCGGTTTGCGTGACCAGCAAGGTAACTTTGGGTTTGACGTGCGTGTGACCAAGCGGTTTTAGTTCACCACACCGTCACTGCGAAGACTGCACAGTTGGACGATTGCTTGCGACGCAGCCTCAAGACCGAGTTCTTCGCCAGGCGAGACGCAGTTGGACGGTGTCGGGAGGATGCCGTGAACAAGCGCCCCACGGTTTTTTACTCGTTCCGGTGGAAAAAGCCGCCGGGCAGCGTCGGTGAGGGGCGTAAACGCGGTTGGGCGACAAGGCCGGCTTCTGTACTCCCCACGAGCAGATAGCCGCCCGGTGCCAGCGCTTGTTGCAGACGGGTAGTTGTTTGCTGAATGGCCGTGTGGTGCATGTGGGTCAGGACATTACTGCATACAATGACATCAAACGGCCCTGGCAGGTGCTGCCACAGGTGCGGGTCATAGAGATTGGCGTGACGGAGCCGAATGTTGCGCCGCAGTCGCCGGTCAAGTTCACCCGGCGGCGCATCCGGCGCATAGACCCCGTGGAAAAAGCGGTCACGCAACGTCGGGTCAAGATTGCGCAACTGGAGCGGATGGTAGCGCCCCTGACTGGCATGCAGTAGCGCTTTACTGCGCAGATCGACGGCCAGAATTTCAAGTCGCCAGTCAGGCGCATCACCGAGCAAATCCTCCAGTAACATGGCCAGTGAAAACGGCTCTTCACCCGTCGAACACCCGGCGCTCCACAATCGAAGCCGCTTGACGCCGGACCGTTTCTCAATGAGTTCCGGCAGCACAAGGTGCCATAGCGCACGAAACTGCTCCGGTTCACGAAAGAAGCTCGTTTCTCCCAGGGCAATTTCTTCGGCGACCGAATGCAGTTCACCGGGTGACTGCGCTGCCACACGGCAGTATGTGACCTCATCGAACAGCAAGCGCCGCGCTTTGTCTGTGACGACGGCCTGCAATGCCGCCCGCAGGCCGACGTTTGGAGCCCAACCGTACACATCGGCCAGCGCCCGTTCCAGAAGTGGAAAATGGGGATTGGACGGTTGTCGCTTCCTAGCCGGCATCCTTACGCTTCCCCACCGGCAGTGCTCCGGTCAGACTTGCCACCGGTTTTGGATTGCACCCGAATGTCAGTAATCCGCATGGTCCGATCAATGGCCTTGCACATATCAAATAACGTTAGCGCCGCCACACTCACGGCCGTGAGGGCTTCCATCTCAACGCCGGTGCCGGCGCGCGTGCGTGCCGTTGCCGTAATCGCAATGTGGTCGGCTGAAAGCGTCAACTCGACGTTGACATAGGTCAGCGGCAACGTATGGCAGAGCGGAATCAAGCGGTCGGTTTGCTTCGCAGCCAGAATCCCCGCCAACCGTGCCGTTTCAAGCGGATCGCCTTTTGGCGTCGTTCGTGCCCGAATGGCATCGAGTGTTTCCGGTTGCATGTACACTGCCCCGGTGGCGACAGCCGTTCGGTCGGTGGAAGGTTTGTCCGTCACATCCACCATGGCGACCCGTCCGGTTTCGTCAGTATGAGTGAGCGGCATGGGTGCAGGGCAGCCGGGACAAGTCAGACGTGCGATAGGCAAGGAAAAGGGAAAAGCCGCCCTCCACGCGCTGAAGAACGGCTTTTCCCCGTGAAAGTGTGGCGGAGCTGACGGGGCTCGAACCCGCGACCTCCGACGTGACAGGCCGGCGCTCTAACCAACTGAGCTACAACTCCACAATTTACCTCACAACCTGTCTGCTCCGGCAAACCACATCGCCTACGACCGTTCGCCTGTGACGTGGTGGGCGGTACTGGGCTCGAACCAGTGACCTCCGGTGTGTAAGACCGATGCTCTACCACTGAGCTAACCGCCCGTGACCGCACCCAATGCCGGAGAACGACAGGGTAGGTGGGCTGACGCCTAATGTCAAGCGGCTTTTCAAGCCGACGCGCGTGACTTCAGCGCCCGACAGCGACCGTTGCCGACCCCGTGCCGATGACTTTCTCCGACGTGTCCGGTTGTTCGCGGGCAAATTTCTCAAGCGCAGCGTTGTCCAGATTGATCGAGCACAGACTGCCGCACATGGAGCAGACCTTGGCATTCGCCGCTTCAGATTCCTCCTTGTACCGCCGTGCTTTCTCCGGGTCCATCGCCAACCGGAACATCCCGTCCCAATCCAGTTGTTTCCGGTAGCGGGACATCTGATCGTTCCACGCCTTGGCGCCCTTGACCCCCTTGACCAAATCACCCGAATGCGCCGCAATCCGCGTCGCAATCACGCCTTCAATCACATCTTGCCGGTCGGGGAGGCGCAAATGTTCGGCCGGTGTCACATAGCACAGCATATCCGTACCGGCGGCAGCCGCAATAGCACCGCCGATTGCACCGGTAATATGGTCGTAGCCCGGCGCGACGTCGCAGGTCAGCGGCCCTAACACGTAAAACGGCGCGCCGTCGCAAACGCGCTTCTGGAGCTGGACGTTTGCTACAATCTGGTCAAGCGGAACATGGCCCGGGCCTTCCACCATCACCTGACAGCCCTTGTCACGTGCGCGCGCCACTAGTTCGCCGAGCACGAGGAGTTCAGCCAACTGACCGCGGTCGCTGGCATCACCGGTTGCGCCCGGCCGCAGCCCGTCACCGAGCGAAAAGGTCACATCGTACCGCGCAAAGATGTCGCACAAACGGTCAAACTGCTCATAGAGAGGATTTTCGTTCCCCGTCGCCTCAATATAAGCTGCCAGCAGCGCTCCGCCACGACTGACAATGCCCTCAATCCGCTGGTGACGGCGTAACTTTGCAACTGTTTCCTTTGTGACGCCGCAGTGCACCGTCATGTAGTCCACGCCTTGCCGGGCTTGTTTCTCAATCACGGCGAACAATGTTTCCGGGTCCATCTTCAAAATGGAGCCTTCGGCTGCCACTTGGTAAATCGGCACCGTCCCCAACATCAGCGGGCTTTCACGGATGAGCGTTTCACGGATCAAGTCCAGGTCAGTACCCGTGGAGAGGTCCATGACGCTGTCGGCACCGTACTGAACGGCAGTGCGCAGCTTGATGATTTCCTCTTCAAGCAACTGGTGGTAGCCCGACGCGCCGATATTGGCGTTAACCTTTGTCCGCAGTCCCTTGCCGATCCCAATCGGGCGGAAGTCGTGGTAGATGTTTTTGGGAATGACAATTGTCCCGTCGGCAAGTCCCTGGCGGATAAATTCTGGGTCTAGCCGCTCATCTTCGGCGACAGCGATCATTTCCCCGGTGATTTTGCCCTCCAGGGCCAGCATGCGAAGCGTCTGATACTCACCACGCACGGTGGTTTCCTCCCTTATTCAAGCGTCGGATCCGCCCGGTCCGGGGATCATGAAGTCATCGAGGCATCAAGTGCCGCTAATCTTCACCGTGGCTACTACCATCGTAATGCAGCGTGCGTGGCTCATTATCCACGCGCGTTTCCAAATGAACCGGACGTCCCCAGAGTTGATAGACATACTCCAGGACTTTGCGGGCATACTTTAAGTCCAACTCCGCCCCTTCAAACCGGTGCGTCAGGTACAGCTCACGGTTGCGGTTGTAGTCGCCATCCGTGACCTCAATGTAAGGAAACCCAAAGTTGGTCATGTTGGCTACTAACTGATCCCGGACGCGCTCCCACTGTTTTTCGGTGATGGTCCACTCCTCGTCGTCCACCAACTCGTACACATAGAGGTCAAGCTCTTCAACGAGTTCCTCGGTCAGGTAATTGCGCAAAAACGACACGTCATTGTCGACTTCGCGCACCTCAAAGATTTTTTCACGCCCTTGACCGCCGGGGCGGCCGTAGGCTTCGCGCTCCTCCGGTGTCGGGTTGTCCCAGCGGCGCTCAATATCTTCAAAAATTTTAAAGCCCAGGTAATACGGGTTGAGTTGTCCTTTGTGTGGTGACACAACCGAGGCGTGGAGTTCTGCAAATTCGACAAACTCATCTGTACTTTCGCACAGCTCACGCATGATGCGCGCATGCCAGTAACTAGCCCAGCCTTCATTCATGATCTTCGTCTGCATTTGTGGAACAAAATACAGCATTTCATCATGAATCATCATCATGATGTCGCGCTGCCAGTCTTCGAGCACCGGTGAATAGGTCGCAATAAACCAGACCAGGTCTTTTTCAGGATAGACAGGCTCACCGGGTTTCCGCTTAGGCGAGGGCATGGTTTCAGTCACCGGCTTTTCACCAAGCCGGAGGATGTCTTCAAAGGGATTTTCCTTGCCCGGTGCAGGCTTTTTCTTTTCCGGCGAAGCAGGAACATTCCGTTCCTTACGAATAAAGAAATCAGGATCAATGTGCTCCTCAATAGACAGTACGGCGTCTAAGAAAGCTTCGACGATTTTGCGTCCATATTTGAATTCGTATTCCTCAATGCGTGCTGCATGGAGATTGACCTCATCCACCATCCGGCGGTTGGTATAGGCAAAGTAAGCGTTGTTTTTGAAGAAATCCACGTGCCCGAGGACATGGGCCATCACAAGCTTGTTCTGCAACGGTGAATTGGTATCCAGCAGAAAGCCGTAGGCCGGATTGGTGTTGATGACAACTTCGTAAATGCGCGATAGCCCAAAGTCATACAGGGTTTTCATCCGGTGGTAAGCCTTGCCGAATGTCCAGTGTGAGAAACGTCCCGGTAGGGCATACGAGCCGATTTCGTACATCACCGTCGCAGGAACAATCTCGAAGTTGACCGGAAACGGGTCTAACCCAAAATCACGGGCAATCGCCCAAATACGCTCCAGGGATTGCTCAAGATCGGCGATTTCTTTGTCCACGGCAAAGCACCTCGCTCAATAGGCGGTTATGGCCGGCAGAGATGGGCAGGACGGCGCGGCCGGTTGTCGGTCAGTCCTAACCGGGCAGTGTGTCTGACGATAGCCCTGACCGGCGTGTGACTCAAGCCGCGTATCACCAAGCGGCCTTCCGTTCCGGAGGCACCGGCTGAGCATGAGGGTTTCCATCCACCGTTCCACAGAACAACCCATCGGAACGCCGTCCGAGTGTTCACCAACAATAGTAATAGTAGTTGAAAAACGCACCCTGTGGCAGAGAAGCTGGTCGGATGTCGCATTGTTTTGCCTGCCCCTGCGCTTCCAGTGCCTGCCGGCATGCGGGATGCCGTGCGTCGGCAGTCACCTCTACGTTTGGGGCAGTAGAACGTCGCGCCGTGCGTTTAGCAACCAAGGTTGAGCAACAGTGCTGCGCGCCTCTGGCCTGCGTGCCCTCTGCCTCCGCCGGCTCCCGGTTGTGTTGTGCGCCGACACCTACAGGCCCAGCTTCTTAGTTCAGGCCAGCTTCTCCGCGTCCAGCTTGGCTCTCGGCGATCCCCTCAGTCCCAAGATGGCTGCTTTTCGCCGGCGCGAATTGCTACCGGTAGGTGATTTTCCGGCGGTGGAAGGGGACAGCTGTAGTTGCCCCCGTACGCGCAGTAGGGATTAAACGCCTGGTTGAAGTCCAAAACATAGGCTGCTTCTGGACTTCGTCGTTTGAGCTGTAGGTAGCGCCCGGCAGCATACGTTTCCTGACCCGAGGTCGCGTCCCGAAACGGGATAAACAGATCTGGCGCAGCATCGGGAACACCTAGGTCCGGTGTCAGGGCCAGCAGTGTGCAGGGCACATCATCCACCTTGAACCGAAAGACACCTGCGCAGCGGTAGCGGCGAACATCGTCTGACTGGGTCGTCGCCGTTTCAATGCGGGATTCCTGCGGACACGGTTCGAGCTTGACGACGAAACGATACCGTGCGTCAAACGGGAAGTAATTCAATCCCGTGAAGGTTGCCCGGCGGTCGGGTGGCAGCGGTGAGTCGTCCGCCTGCTTGAAGGCGCGATCTTTCATCTGACGCTGGGCCAGGATCGCTTGGGCGGCCACTTCGACCGGCGTCAGCGGATCTTCCAGCACCTGCGTGAGAGCACCGCCAGATGCCGCTTCGGCCGAAGCCGCCGGCGGCCGCACGAGGCGCGGCGCATCCGTGGCACAGCCGGGGAGGCTCCATACAATACCGGCTACAAGGAGGCTGCGGCCGGCAAGGCCCCACCCTTCCGTCCGCCGCCCCGCGGGATCAATACCGCCAACGCACCCCATTGTCGTCAAACCGCCCCGTATGGGCGTTTCCACCCCACCAAGGGCACAACTGTGACAACATCACCGTTTTCCAGACGGGTGTTGATGTCATCCAGCGTGTTGATGTCACGGCTGTTGACATAAATGCTGACGGTTGGCTGCCGTAGTCCGCGTCCGTTGTAAATCTCCTTGCTCAACTTGCTGTATTTTTCGGTCAGTTTCCGCAACGCCTCGCCAACCGTGCTCGCTTCAACCGACACGGCGCGGGTGTTCTCCGTCAGGGGAAGGTACACCGAAGAAAGTTCGATAGTGACAGCCATATCGAAAAGACTCCGCAGTCCAGGCTTCAAAAGTTCGAGGACGCAGCGCCCGCCGGAGAAATTCCGGCGTAGTTCCTTCTTACGTTAAGAGTTGCTGCGACTCAAGTCTGCAATTGCGACCCGCAGGAACGCCCCCTCCCGCTCGGCCGTCGGTGCCGTCGGCCTTTGTGCGGAAAGATACATTTTTCCATTTTGACTTACGCCGTGTTGAAAGTAGGTTAGTAGGTAGATGAGCTGAATTTCCCTCCAAGCCAGGCAAAACCGTATGTCATCCCCAACGGTCCCATCTCTGTCCTTATTCAGCACAGTTCGGTTAGGTTTGCTCAATGTCACGATTGGGATGAATGCCCTACTGGTTTTTGGCGTCCTCAACCGCGTCATGATCAGCGAGTGGCAAATCAGCGCCGCCTTGGTAGGGGTTTTTGTATGTGCGCACTATGTGGTTTGCCCGATGCGGACGCTGGCCGGTTACGCTTCGGACACAAGGCCCCTTTGGGGATACCGGCGGACGCCCTACATTATCGGAGGGATGCTTGTTGCGTTTGCATCGCTGCTGCTGATTCTGCACGCGGCCCAGTGGATGCGCACGCAACCTGTGCTTGGTGGGATTGCCTGTGGTGTGGCTTTTGCTCTCTGGGGTCTGGGTCTGAATGCGGCCTCGGTGCCGTACCTGGCGCTGATGAGCGATCTTTCCGGTCCACACCGGGCGCGGACGATTTCCGTCGCCTGGTTCATGATGGTGGCGTTTGGGATTGTGGCGACCGGTATTCTCATCGCCAAGTTCTTTGATTTGAACCTGTCGAAGCTCTCGACAGATATGACGGCACTAGATACTGCTGCGCTTGATCGGGTGTTGGAGCAGTTGTTTTACACCGTTGCGGGTCTATCGGTTGTTCTGGTGTTTGCCGCCCTCCTTGGCCTCGAGCCGCGTCATCAGCCATCGGCGGGCGCAGATGACAAACCACCGACGCTACGGGAGACAATCGCCGTGATGACCGCCGATCGGGACTCCAAAATTTTCTTCGCCGTCATCGCGCTGGGTATCTTTGGGGTCAATGCACAGGATGTGTTGCTCGAACCGTACGGTGCCCAGGTGCTTGCTATGTCGCTGTCCGATACAACACGTTTGCAGCCGACCTGGGGCAGTGCCACGTTGATAGCAATGCTGTTTGCCGGCTTTGTCCTTGCCCGCCGACTGTCGCGGAAGCAAATGGCGCTGACCGGCGCCATCCTGAGTACCGTCGGACTGATGTTGGTGATTGCGGCCGGCAATCTAGGAGCAGCCACCCTGCGGGTAGGCGTGTTTATTCTGGGCGCCGGCAGCGGCATTTTCGCCGTCGGCGCTCTGTCCATGATGATGGATATGACGCGCCCAGGTCAGGCGGCCACGTATCTTGGTGTGTGGGGGATTGCCCAGGCACTGGCGCAGGGGTTTGCCGGGTTGACTGCCGGAGTCGGTCGCGCCGGCCTGGAAGTCATCACCGGTCAGCTCGGTTTGGCTTACCAAGGTGTGTTTGCCTTGGAAGCTTTGGCTTTGGTCGCCACGTCCTGCTTGTTGCTGTGGATGAGGCGGACGACGCCGCATCCCGATGTTGTTCGGCAGGATGACCGCCGGGGTGTCGAGCGACTCGCCGACATCGTGAGTGCCGGCTCATAGGTGACGGCCGTTCGAGAGATGAAGTCCGTATCACATGCCGGTGTTGATGGTACGGCCGAGTTTGCAGGGAGGAGCGTGTCCTTGTTGAGTGGGGACGCAGCAAGCAGACGCTTCCTTCCCTGCAAATTGAATCACCGGGAACACGCTGCGTTTCGGTGGGAAGCGCAGCCGACGTTGTTAGGAAGGCGTGTTCTTGTTGAGTGGGGGCGGCGCAAGTACGTTGCGCCTTTCGCCGTTTTTTCTCTGTAGCGTTACACACGTTGCACCGTGCTACGGCCCGATTTTGCCGAGGAGCAGCCGAGTCAAATACCGAGTCAAACACGATGATGGTTGACCCAGCCAGTCAGTAACGAAGCTTGTGGGGTGGGAGGACATTGCATGCGGGTCATTGTTTGCGGAGGAGGTCCGGGAGGCTCTACGGCAGCGGCGACGCTGGCCCGTGCGGGCGTGGAAACGGTTCTCATCGAGAAAAGCTTTTCGCGCATCAAGCCCTGTGGCGGAGCAATCCCGCCGGTGCTGGTCAGGGACTTTGACATTCCCGAACGCCTGATCCAGCGCCGGGTCTCGGCGGTGGCTGTGTACGCCCCGTCCGGGCGCGCCGTGACGATGAACATTCAGAACGGCTATGTCGGGATGGTGTGTCGCGAGGCGTTTGACGCTTTTCTTCGTCAACGCGCCGGCGACCTGGGTACGCTGGTGATGGAGGGGCGGGTTGAAAGTGTGGATGCCACCGAGCGCGGAGCCACCGTGACCTATACGACACCACGTGGCGAACGGCAGACCTTGGTCGCCGACGCCATCATCGGGGCCGACGGTGCCAACTCTTTTGTCGCCCGGACATTCGGCCTGCACAAAGGGGGATTAGTTGCTGCGGCCGTCCAGGAGCGGTTTGCGCTCGACACCGAAACGGCACGGCGACTCAACGAACGCTGTGAGATTTACTATGACGGACGCTATTCACCCGATTTCTACGGATGGGTTTTCCCCAAAGCCGACCACGTTGCCATTGGCACTGGAACGGCCATCCGCAGCGCCAACATCAAGGCCCACCTGGAGGCGTTCAAACGTCACCTCGGGATCACAGAGCGTCCGACCCTCCGCGAGGGGGCCCCAATTCCGCTCCGCCCCTACGACCGGTGGGTAGCGAATCGTGTGGTCCTAGTGGGCGATGCCGCTGGGCTAGTAGCGTCCAGCTCCGGCGAGGGGATTTTCTACGCCATGAAAAGTGGCCAGATGGCGGCGCAAGCCGTCCTAGAATGTCGCCAGGACTTACGGGCAGAAAAGCTTTATCGAGCGTACCAGAAGGCGTTTCTGAAACAGTACGGCGCAACGTTCCGCTTTCTGGAGGTTATGCAAAACCTGTACTACAAAAACGACGCCCGGCGCGAAGCCTTTGTAGCGATTTGCCGTGACCGTGGAGTGCAGGACCTAACGTTTCAATCCTACATGTACAAAACACTCGTTCGCATGCCGCTGCGCGACGGCATTCGCATCATGAGTAAGAATGTCTATCACCTGACGCGGGCGCTGCTGGGTCTGTACCGTCCGGCGCAACTGGCCACCGCCTCGGTGTGATCTCTCGATGTGCGAGATCAAGCCGCATACTGCGCGGCTTGCAGTGCGGTAAGGGCGATGGCATCCACAATATCATCGGCGTCGCAGCCCCGTGATAGATCGTTGGCCGGTTTGGCCAGACCTTGCAGGATCGGACCGATGGCTGTGGCGTTGCCGAGTCGCTCAACGAGCTTATAGCTGATGTTGGCGGCCTCTAAACTGGGAAAAATCAGGACATTCGCCTGCCCGGCAACGGGGCTTCCCGGCGCTTTACGCGTCCCGACGACCGGAACAATCGCCGTATCAGCTTGCATTTCACCATCTATGAGCAACTCCGGCCGGCGTGCCTTGGCCAGACGCACTGCCTCCGCCACCTTGTCCACGAGCGGATGTTCGGCGCTGCGCCGTGTCGAAAACGAAAGCATCGCCACCTTCGGTTCAACGCCCAGGAATGTCCGGCAGTTATCGGCCGCCGCCAATGCAATGTCGGCCAACTCGGCAGGGGATGGTTCAATCACAATCGCGCAGTCAGCAAAAAGAAAATTCCCGTCTGCCCCGAAGTTTTTGTCCTGCACCGTGACCAACATAAAGCTGGAAACAATGTTGAAGCCGGCTGCCAAGCCGATCACTTGTAGCGCAGCACGGACGGTCTTTGCCGTCGAGTGGGTTGCCCCCGCTACCGAGCCGTCGGCCTGTCCGGTGTGAACCAGCATGTCGCCGAAGTAGAGTGGGTCGCGCATGACTTCACGCGCCTGCTCCAAGGTCAAGCCTTTCGCCTTGCGGCGCTCATAGAGAGCCTCCGCAAACGCTTCATAGTCAGGGTGCTGGGATGGCTCAATGACCGAGAAGCGGTCTGGGTCAAGACCCAGCTCACCGGCCCGGGCGCGAATCAGGGCTGTGTCCCCGAGCAGCGTCACCCGCGCAATCCCCTGATCCAGGCACCTGGCTGCCGCGCGCAGCGTCCGGGGGTCGTCGCCTTCCGGCAGGACAATGTGTTTGTTGAGTTCTGCGGCTCGCCGGCGGAGATGTTCGAGTAGTGTCATCACAGAGGCTCCTTCATTCGAGATGTAACCGACGAGCGAGAATTTTTTCGTCGGGAAACAGTTGCCGCCGAAGTCGGTCATCAAATCCGACGGCGGCATCGGCTGTCGGTATGAGACCAACCAATTCCGGCTGACCGACTGCAACAGCGTATCGTGTGGCAGCGGCCACAACAGCTCGGTAGGCATCGGCAGGACGGGTTTGGCGGACATCCGTGAGATTCATAGAGACTTGGACGGTTCCGCGCGACGCCAGCCGTAAGCCTAAGGCTTTGACGCTCGGCAAGCCGCCCTGCGCGGCACGCAGCTCACGCGCGATGGACTGTGCGACATCAAGGGCGTCAGTTTTCAATTCGACGTTAAACGCGATGAGATAGTCACGCGCGCCGATGGCAACGGCACCGGCCGTCGGATGCGGATGTGCCGGCCCAAAATCCGGGGTGGGGAACGTGCCGGAGGTACGAATGGCCCGTCGCAGGGCTGCTAAGTCGCAGTAGGTTGCCTGCCGTGCCGCTGCGCCGTAGCAAAACACCGGGACGTCGTATCGTGCCGCAACCTGCGCGCCGACACGGTGCGCCAGCGCCACACAGTCGTCCATTGTGACGCCACGGACCGGGACAAAGGGGACTACGTCGGCGACGCCAATACGCGGATGAACGCCGGTGTGTGTCCTGAGATCGAGCCGGGCCACAGCCTCGGCAATGCCGGCCACGGCGGCCTTTTCTACTGCTTCCGGCGGCCCGGTGAACGTCACAACGGCGCGGTGGTGATCGACGTCGCGGTGCACATCCAACACCGGCTGTCCGAGCGCCTCTTCGATGGCCTGAACTAGAGCAGCAACCACTTCAGGCCGCCGTCCTTCGCTAAAGTTAGGGACACACTCAACCAGCGGCGGTTCCTTTCTCATGACGACCCTCAGGGCGACCGTCAGTCCATTTTCACAGGGGCCGCTGCTGTGCAGGCAATCGGAAGCGGCCAAGGGGCAGAGTGCGGCAAGGTAAGTCTCGGCAGGCGTGTCACCCTGAAATATTGCCCAACCAACTGCCTAAAAAAACGGGTTGATGCCCAATCTGCATCGGCACAGTGCATTCGGTAAAGCCCTCCCTGCGTTTGCCGCCAGAGCATGGGTCTTCCGGCTGCTCTTGGCGGGGCCGAAAGTCTGCGGGTTCAGGAACGGCCAAACAGATACGTCAGCGCTCGGCTTGCAAGTGCGCCTCAAGGAACCACAGCCGCTTGTCAACCGCACGGGAAATCTCGGTGTAGAGGTCGGCCGTATCAGCGTCGCCTAGTTCATCCGTCTCGTTGATGGCGGCACGAACATGCTGAGCAAACGGTGCATAGCGGTCGGCCAGGGCCTGGACATGCTCTCGTCCTTCCGCGATGTCGGTCGGATACTCAGGTAGGATAGAGGTTGCAGCCGCAATCCGGGCCGTGCCCAGGGCGGTCCCCCCCAGCGCCGTCACCCGTTCAGCTAGTTCATCAACAAAGCCGTCTAATTCGCCGGCCATGTCATCGAACAGTTCATGGAGGGCCACAAACTGCGGTCCTTTGACGTTCCAGTGCGCTTGTTTGACCTGTGTTTTCAGGTCTAGCGCCGTCGCGAGCGACCGGTTCAATAGCTGAATCACGGCGATGCGGATTTCTTCGGCAAGGTCTATCCGCGTTGTATGCAGTCGTTCACCCATAGAGAAGCGCTCCTGTGGAAAAAACGTGAAAATGTGGAAGTCGCGTTCGGCTAAGTTGGAAGGGGCGAAGGCCACCGTACAGACTGTTCGTCATACACATCGCCCTACAACCCCCGCTTTGCTACGGCGCGCTCGCGTAGTAGCCGATGCGGTGACGCACCTTCCAGTCTGGATGACGGGGAATTTCAATCCGAATGGTACGAAAGGCGGCTGACTCATGTAGCGGTGTATAAGCCAAGACAAAGCACTGTCGCAATTCGGCCTCAATCTGGGCAAAGGCTGTAAAAAACTCCCGATCAAGGCGGGGGAAAAAGGCCTGCCCACCGGTTGAGATGCAGAGCCGCTCCAGTTCTGCTCGATTGACCGTCCGGTTCACGGTGTCTGCCGTGAGGTCAGGCGCACCGATGCCCAAAGCATAGATGCTGACACCGCTGCGCCAGGCGTGCTCGATAATCTCGCGTAGGTGGATGATGCCCTCATTGTCGAAGCCATCGCTGACAACTACCACAAGGCGCCGCCGGCTATCTTCTCCGGCATCGGTCAGCAACAGGTCAATGGCCGCATAAATGGTGGCGTAGAGCGCGGTACCAGGCGGTGTCATAGTCGAGGGATCAAACGGCGGTGTTTGACCCAGGGGTGTCGGCAGCCGCGCATCTAGGTCGGCAAGGACACGGCGCAAGGCTGTGATGTCACCGGTCAGTGGGTGCGCAAGGAGAATGTCTTGTTGGCAAGCCAACAGTGCTGCCCGGTCCTGCGGCCGGTGGAGGAGATGGGTGAGAAAATTACCGGTCGCCCGTTTAGCGAGGGACAACCGGCCAATCATGCTGCCGCTACAGTCCAGCACGATAGCCGCCGTCAATGGGAGGCTGGTCGCCGGTTGGAGCGAAACGATGTCTTGCTCAAGGCCGTCCTCAAAAAGCTTGACTTCTTCTGCAACGAGGTTTGTGACTGGACGATTGAGACGGTCAACAACTGTGAACGGCACTATGACCTGCTGTGCGCGCAGGGTCACTAGGGTATCCGGTATGGGTGGGACGTCCTGCGCACCGACAGAAAGCGTTCCCAGGAGTACCGCCCACCACGTCGTCAGCCACAAACGGTACCCTGCCGTCAAACGGTACACTGCCGTGTGCCGAAACATAACCTTAAGTTTGCTTCCCTCAGGACTAGGAATCAAAGCGTTCAAACGCCCCACGCGGGCTATGGCCGTTCAGCTTGGCCAGTTCGTTGACAGTGGCGCGCAGTTCGTATTTTTCCACCGCCGGAATCAACAGCCGCCGTAAGCGTTCGAGGCGCTCGCCCGTGTCAGTTAGCTCCATCAGCGCCATTTTTTGTTCATCACTCATCTGGAGCAGCGAAGCAACGAGAAAAGAAAGCGCCTGGGGGTCTTCTGGCAATTCGTCAGGAAAGTTGTCGTCTTCGCGACTCATGGCCCGAACGGCCTTGATGGCGCGCCGGAACATAGAACGTACGGCATCGGCAACCTCGGTCAGATCGGTGCGTATCGGCTGATCGTCAAAGAACGTAACAAGTCCTTCCAGGTAGGGCTCGTCTTGAAAGTATTCCAGCGCATGGTAGCGCATCAGACCGGTGGTGAGGATGTTCATCCGCCCTTCTTCCAGCGGAACCGTGGCGACGATGAAAGCGGCGCAGCCGACCCGGCCAACCGGCGGCGGAAAGCCCTCGCGCCCCATAACAAAGGTGACTCCGAAAATCTTCTCTCCGGCCAGGCAGTCGCGCACCATGGCTTTGTACCGCTCCTCGAAGATATGCAGGGGCAGCATCGTTCCGGGGAACAGCGCCACCGGAAGCGGAAAGATCGGAATCCGCTTTGTGCCTTCAAGGGCGGGTAGTGGTTGGCTCATAGACAGTGCTCACCATCCGCAGGAATTGACAGGGGGTATGATTTCACAGACGCCGCCGCTTTGTCGAAGTTACGCGCCAGTTTCGGTCGGGAAAGCGCCGGCGGCGCCACAGGCGAATGGGCGACGGCCCAAAGCGCCTCGGCGGCTTCCGCGCCGGAGTGTACACCGGCCTGGCGCTTGCCAGAAACGCGCGGCCCCCGCGCGGCTTGAGCGGAACGAGGCTAGAACCGCGCCGTATAGCGAACGGTCAGGTTACGCCCTGGCGCATCGATGCCGGATGAGATTGTCCGGTAGTTCCGATCCAGAAGGTTGTCCAGGGCTATGAATAGCTCATGCCGCTCGCCGAGCCGGTACCCTCCGCGCAGATTGAGCGTCATCCAGCCCGGCAGCGCCGGAAACATCGGCGCGCCGGCTGCCGCCCCCAGGACCCGCGCCTGGATTTGCGCCAGCGTTTCGCCGGTGAGCCGCAGGCGGTCATCCGCCGTGCCGAAGCGCCCGTCAGGTCCGGCTTCGACAAAGCCCCGGACGGTCGCGCCGCGCCGGAAAAAATTCTGAATCTGCGTTCGCGTCCGCGTCGCGCCAATCCGGCGGTCGTCGAGGTTGAGGGACGACAGGCGGGTTTGCCGATGCGCGGCCACCGCCACGCCTTCGATCCACCAGCGACGGCGCGGCGGCTGATAGCGCAGCCGCAGAAGTCCCTGCGGCGGCGGCGTCCCGCCTTCGACATCGGGCGGCCGTCCCGTCGCGCGGTCTTCCGCATGCAGCCAAGCGAAATTGCCGCTCAGCGACCAGCTTTCCGTCAGCTTGACGCCCAACGCGCTTTCAACGCCGTAGATTCGCGCATTGGTGACGTTCGCCCGCACCCGCGCGGGACTCGCTGCCGGCGCGACAAACACCGCGCCCGTCGGCAACTGCGCAATGATGATTTCCGAGCCAAGGCGCGTCCCGACCGCGCCCGGCGGCAGAATCAGCGTTTGCGTCGTCAGCAGGTCGTTGACATTCGTGACAAACGCCGTGCCATCGGCATCCACCCGTCCGTTCCGATAGCGCAGGCTGCCCTCGTAGCTCAGGCTGCTTTCGGGAATGACCTGCTTGACGGGCAGCCCTGTCGAGACGGCGCTGGCGTCGGCGGTCGTCCCGATGAATGCGTTGCGGCCGGCGACGGCCGGGGCGGCGACTTCATACACGCCGTTGCCCTGCAAGCCGAGCGAGCCTAAATCCGTCATGTTCGGCGGACGAAAGCCGCGCGCCACGTTGCCGGCCAGGGCAAGCCCGCGTCCGAGCTGCCAGGCGCCGCCGACGCGAAAGGTCCAGGCGGACACGCGCACCGAGTCGTCCTCGACCACGGTCCGGCCGCCGACGAGCGCATTGTCGCGCGCCCGCGCCCGGTATGACGCCACGCCATAGCGCAAGCTCGCCGACAGGCGCGCGCGATTCGGCAGCGCCTCCCACACATCCTGCATGAAAAAGCCATAGTTGTTGAAGCGCGCGCCGTTGGGCACACGCGGGCGGGCGGCAGCGGCGCCCCCCGTGGTCGGGTTGACATCAAAGGCGCGGGCGCGCATGACATCGCGGTATGCATCCGCGCCCCCCAACAGCGTATGCCTGCCCGGCAGCGCCTTCGAGCCGAAGAGCGATGCGCCGACCGCGCGCGTTCTCTCGAATTGCGAGCTAATCAGCGCCGTCGGGTTGCCTTGCCCGCCCTGATTGCTGCGTTCCTCGCGCTGAAAGTTGACACTGCCCGTGACCGTGAGGCTGTCCAGCCAGCCGATACGCTGCCCGTCATAGCGCAGGTAGCCGAAGTCGAGCATCAGGTTGCCGAGCTGAGCGACAAGGTTGCCGTCGCCGCCCAGCAGTTGATCCGACCGCTTGCCGCCGTCCTGCTGTCCGCGCCGGTAGTGGGCCACGATCTGGTGTCCGGCAGCCGGCGTCGCCACGGCTTTGAGGCTGCCGGCGTATGCCGTGAACGCTGTATCCGGCTGGCGCGCGCCGTAAAAGCGGTTGGAAGGCGCATCGAAAAAGCGCGCCACGGCCGCCCGCGAGTCAAGGCCGCCGCCCGCCCGCAGCGTGTTGATGCGCCGCCCGGCCAGGTTGACGACGGCGCCGAAGCGCTGCGCGCCGAGGGCAAGGCGCGTCGCGTTCCCAAAGCCGGCAAAGGCGCTCGCTCCGAAGACGGCGCTTTCGCCGTGAAACTCAGGGCCATTTGTCGTCAGGGGCGCGGTTGCCGTCAGCAACTGGACGCTCCCGCCCAGGCTGTCGCTGCCGTACTGCGCGCCCTGCGGTCCGTGCAGAACCTCGGCGCCGCGCAGGTCGCTCGACTCCAACAGGTTGAAAAACGTGCTGATGCCGCCGCGCTGCGCCCCGGTCGTGTAGCGGACGCCGTCCACGAAGACCGACACCCGGCTGGCGACGAGACCGCGGACAAACACTCCGCCCAGCGTTGGGCCGGTTTGCTGCACGGACAGGCCGACCTCTTCGGCAAACGCCTCGGCCAGCCCGCCGGTGACGCGCTCGCGCAGGCGCGCTTGCGGAATGACGGTCACGGCTTGCCCCAGCTCGTCCTTATCCTGCACGAGGCCGACGTCGGCCGTCACCGTCACGGTTTCGGCGACCGGCGACAGGGCAACCACGATGTCGCGGCGAGTTTCGACGCCTGCGCTGAGCGACACCGCCAGCCGCGCGGCTAACCCATCGGCGGCCGTGACGGAAAGCTCGTACGCGCCCGGCGCGAGGTCATCAAAGCGGTAGCTGCCATCCGCCGCGCTGGCGGTGACGCCGGCGACCGTTTGCCGCGCGGTGAGCAGCGTCAGGCGCGCATCGGCGACCGGCGCGCCCGACACGCTCCGCACGCGCCCGGTCAGCGTCGCCGAGTCTGCCATTGCCGAACCACCGGTGATCGACCACTTACCGAGCAAAAGTAACGCGAAGATACGCAAACACTCCATCACGCTGAGGTGCCAAATGTGCGCCGGGCCGAGGCGATGGGGGGACACGAAACTGCACTGTGGTCGGGAGACAGGTACGTGGCCCTTGTATCCTGTATGCCAACGATTGGTAGGAGCAAGCCCGGCAGAAGCAAACGCCACACCCGGGCAAGTGCTTGTACCGGGGCCGAAATTTCCTAGAAAACGGCGCAGCTCTGGAAGAGTTCTGTCAACCCGTAGATTGCGGAGAGCCTACCCTGAAATGGCGGAGAAGGAGGGATTCGAACCCTCGGTACGCTTTCGCGTACACCGGTTTAGCAAACCAGCGCACTAGACCACTATGCGACTTCTCCGCACAAGCACCAGGGCAGTTAAGTATTCGGCGCATGATGATCTTTGTCAAGATACCCTTAGCTGCAGTTCAGACATGCGTTCGGAGAGGGTAACGCGCGATCGCCGGGAAAGATGCTCACGCCGTGTTGAGGATTGCTTCCCAAGCCCGCAACGACACCCGCCTACTTCTGCTGCTTGAGCAAGACGAACAAGCCGGCGTAACGCTCCCCTTGCCTGCCCGGCTTTGGTTGGGGAGATGCCGGCCATCACTCTGTTTCGGAGGCGCCCCCGCTTCGGGGCTTTCCCATCCAGCCAATCGTGCAGGCACTCACCGACCGGCAAGCCGCTGCAAAGACCTATGCCTGCCGCATAGACCGCGAGCAGCAAGCCTCCCAGGTAGCTGAATTCCCGATCCGATGCCGGCGGGCGCTCTCCCAACAGGTCTTTGCTCCTGCCAAAGACCCGCCGGTGATGCCGGTTGCGTGAATCCGGCTGCGCGGCAATCGCCCTGGAGGCGTATGTGACCGGGGCCGCGCGGCCTGGTCTGTCCCCGCCAGGGGCGCGCTTGCGCCGGCCACCCAGAACCCCTGGTCTTGCCGTCTTTTGCGCGCGCCCACATAACCCGTCTTGCGCGCCTGCCGAACGCCCGATCCCTGTCGGGTCGCCGAGCGCAAACGCTGCCTGCTTTTGAACCAATCGCCAAAGGGTGTGCCAAGGATCGGCCTGCCAGATTCGGCGTTGGATGCGTTGTCACCGAAGCCTGGCTGCTGCCCGGCGGGGGCCGCGCCGGTCGTCAAGCGCAAGGCGCGCGCAGCAGCGCCTCCCCGCTGTCGGCGGCCTTTCTGGCCGTCGTTCTGGCGTTGCAGAGCATTGGTCAAAACCGGCGCATGCTGATCGACTTGTTTATGGGAACCGCCGATCGGTGGTGTTTCGGCAACGCTCGTTTGCCTGATGTGGCGGTTCCCTTCCGGCTCGTGTCCGAACTCCTGTCCAAACCGCAGACCCCTCAAGGATACCCAGTGGTAGGTGGCCGACGGACAGTGGTCTCAGTCATCGCAGTGCAGTATTCATAGGCTACCGGCAGTTCTTCCGCCGCAAACGGCCTGTCTTGCGAGCATTGGACTGGCTCTTTTCAGGAATACCGGTCTAAGATGCCCAACCTTGCGGTGCTGGTCACAATAGATGGATGATCCCATTGTAGAAGCCCCGGCATGGCACACAGAGTTTCCGTAAACGAACGGCTGATGCGGCCACTAACGCATAGCTTGGCCCTTCTGGCGCTTTGGGTGATGGCCGGCCTTACTGCCTGGGGTGAAATTAGTCGAACCTCGACCTTTGAGCAGATCACACAAGAGCAAGGGCTTTCCAACAATGCCGTACGCTGCTTGCTCCAAGACCGGCGTGGCTTTCTCTGGATCGGCACGGAAGACGGGCTGAACCGCTATGACGGGAAGGCGTTCAAAGTCTATCGCCATCGCCCGGATCAACCGGCCTCGCTGCCAAGCAACCTTGTCAGCGCTCTCTACGAAACTCGCGATGGAACGCTATGGATCGGGCTGGGTCGTGTCGGCTTTTGTCGGCACGACCCGCAAACCGATGGCTTTATTCACTATCGGGTGGCCGGGCCGGCCGGCGATGCCAAAGTTTTTGAATTCTACGAAGATCGCCAGGGCGTTTTGTGGGTGGCGACCGATGGCGGGCTTGGCCGCCTGAGTCCGCGCCGGGATGACTTTCGGCTCCATAGCATCGGCCAATCAAGCCGCGATCACAACGTCGTCCTGGGCATCCGCGAAGACCCTTCGGGTCAACTCTGGCTCGGCAGCAATCAGGGTCTCCTGCGTTTTGACAGGGCGACGGGCGCCGTGACGACGGCGGTCCCCTCCGACAGCTACCGCGCCGCGCACGCGCGAGGCGAGCCGTCCATGATTGGGTGGCAGGTCATCGGCATCGCCCCGGACGGGCGACTGCGCCTGGTTTACGGCCAGCTCGGCGTGGCGCTGTTTGATCCTGCGCAGGAACGATTGCTGGAACGGTTTGACGTTACCGGAGCGTTGCGCGACGCGTTTCCCAGCGAGCCGCCAACTCCGACGCTCAAGTGGAAGGCCTTACTGTGGGAAGACGTGACCGTTTGGATCGGCTTCGAGAATGGCGTGATGCGGAAGATCGATCTGCAACGGCGCGCCTGTCAGACCTTCGAGCCATCGCTTGCCCGTCCAAACGGCTTTGTGGCCCAGCGATTGATGTACATGCTGCGCGACCGCTCCGGCGTTCTCTGGTTTGGCGATGGCGTGGCGGGACTCATCAAGTTTTCAGAGACGCGCAACCGCTTTGCGCTGTACCGCCATGTCCCTTTTGACGACCAATCCCTGTCGAACAACTACATTCGCGGCATCTGGGAAGATCGCAGCGGCCAAGTCTGGGTGGCAACTCAGTTTGGCGGACTGAACCGCCTTGACCGAAGCGCTGGAAAGGCCGTTCGCTACCGCGCGCGTCCGACCAATCCGCGGGGGCTTCGTTCAGATGCGGTCTGGGCAGTCCACGAAGACCGGCAAGGCGTTCTGTGGGTTGGCACGGAGCGCGGGCTACAAATCCTGGATCGCGCGCAAGGCGTCTTTCGGACGCTCCCGGCGCTGCCTGACCCGATACATGTGAATCTGGTGTATGAAGACCCGCGCGGCAATCTGTGGGTCGGCACGCCAAACGGCAACCTTTATGAAATCTCGCCCGATCGCAGAACTTGTCGCGACCGCGCGCCGGAACTCGGGATCAGTCAGCAGGCGACCAAGGGCGACCGACGCGGCCTCATCGGCGATGTGCAAGCCATTTACGCCTCTCGGCGGGATGGACGGCTTTGGATCGGGCTGTTGAACGGCGCGGTGTGTTATGACCCGACAACCGGCGACATCCAGACCCATTTCGTCAACAGCCGCCCCGAATACGGCGAGCCATACGTGACGCACTTCGCCGAAGGCGCAGACGGGACGCTGTGGATGGTCACGAAGGGCGCCGGGCTGTGCCGGTTCGACCCGGCGCGGGAGCGCTTCACGCATATCACGGAACGGGACGGGCTGCCGCACAACAACTGCTACGCGATGTTTCCCGACGCGGCGGGCTATTTCTGGCTCAGCAGCGACGCTGGGATTGCGCGGTTTGACCCGGCGCGGATGACGTTTCGGAGCTACGCGCTGGCGGATGGGTTGCAGGGGCGGGAGTTCAACCGCTTTTCGGCGTTTCAGAACGCGCGGGGGGAGATTTTCTTTGGCGGGACGAACGGGCTGAACGCGTTTCATCCGAGCGAGCTGACGGACAACGCGCTGCCGCCGCCGGTGGCGCTGACGGAGCTGCGGGTTAACGGGCAGGCGCGGGCGGCGGTGGATGGGCTGCGGCTGGCGCTGGGTCCGGATGAGAGCGGGCTGGAGGCGGGTTATGCGGGGCTAGATTTTCAGGTGCCGGAAGACAATCGGTATCAGTATTGGCTAGAGGGGTTTGACCGCGGGTGGCGGGCGGCTGGCGGACGGCGGGAGGCGAGCTACACGAACTTGCCGCCTGGGCGGTATCGGTTTTGGGCGATGGCGGCGAACCACGACGGGGTGTGGGGGAAGCCGACGTTGCTGTTCGAGGCGGAGATTCGACCGCCGTGGTGGCGGACGTGGCCGGCGTACCTTGGGTTTGCGCTGGCGGGCGGGCTAGCGCTGTATGGCGGGGTGAAGTGGCGGCTGCGGCAGTTGGTGGCGCAGAATCGGCAGCTGGAAATCAAGGTCGCCGAGCGGACCGCTCAAATCACCCATCAGAATCAGGAGCTTGAGCGGCGGAATCTGGAGATTGAGCGGCAGCGGCAAGACACGCTGGAGAGCCTGACCTACGCGCAGGCAATCCAACAGGCCATGCTGCCGACCGAGGGCTTGCTCTCGGCGGCGCTGGGCGAGCACTTCGTGCTGTGGCGTCCCAAAGACATCGTGTCGGGCGATTTCTACTGGCTGCACCAGAGCGACGGGCAGGCGATTTTGGTTGTCGCTGACTGCACGGGCCACGGCGTGCCAGGCGCGTTCATGTCCCTGATCGGCAATGATCTCCTGGGACGCATCGTCGCCGACCAGGGCGCGCGCGAGCCGGCGCGGATTCTCGCCCTGTTGCACCAGGGCATTCGGCAGTCTCTCAAGCAAGACGCCAGCGAGTTGTTACCGGACGGCATGGATGCGGCGGTGTGCACGATTGACTGCACGGTGCCGAGGCTGACCTTTGCCGGCGCGCGCCAGTCGCTCTATCTGGTGGCGGACGGCGCGCTGACGGAAATCAAGGGCGACCGGCAAGCGCTGGGCGGAAGCGGGCGCGAGCGCCACAACCGGCAGTTCACGAATCACGCTTTGACGCCGCCCCCCGGCGCCATGGCGTACCTCGCGACCGACGGCTTCGCCGACCAACCCGACGAGCGCGGCAAGAAGTATGGGAAGCGGCGCTTTCTCGATCTCCTGACCCGCTTGGCGGCGCAGCCGGCGGCGCAGCAGTTGACGCAGCTCGAAGCCGAGCTGGCCGCCCACAGCGGCAGCGAGCCGCAGCGCGACGATATTACGATTGTCGGCGTCCGGTGGCAGTGCGCTTCGCTCCGGAACGGGAACCCGGATCAACGCGCCTGAAACAACGCAAAGCGGGTCGCGTTGTCGGCGCGGTCGGCAATCCGCTCGGCCAGAATGTCGAGCTGATAGCGCGCGGCGGCGCGGCGCGAGGCAATTGCCAGCAGGTTTCGCCGGCCGCGCCTTTGAACAAGCCGCGCCGCGCCGGCGGTGTCATACACGGCAGTCGGTCGCAGCCTCGCCTGGCGCGCCAAAAACTGCGCGCACTGGCGCAGCGCCTGCCAGTGGGACAACGCGTGGGTCGCTTCCGTTATGGTTGCGCCGGGAAGGCCCAGCAGGCAATGTTCAATCGGAAGCCAAATTTCCTCCAGGATGCGTAGCGCGGGCGAGCGCAGCAGCGCCTGCGCTTCCGGCACATCGCCGGCGATGATGTTGCTGACGGGCAAGAGGCCACATTCAACCTCGTGGGTGACCGTGGCCCTGTAAACGGCGGCAAAGGTTGGGTAAGGGACAGGCTCGCCGAAACGGGCGGCGGCGATTTCGCCGTAAGCTCCCCATTCCCCCTGAAAGGCAATGCGCGGCGCGGCATTTGGCGGCGCGGCATTTGACGGTAAGCTTCCGGTGCGGATCACGGCGCTGTCTCCGGCGCGTAAGCTGATAGGTTCAAGTGAGGACGCTGACGGTGGAACTATATCTGATGCGACATGCCATAGCGCACGACCTCGGAGCCGACGGTTCGCGTTCGGACGCTGAGCGAACTCTGACCGATGAAGGCCGCGCCAATACCCGCGCTGCCGCCCGCGCCATGGCGTGGCTGGAGCTGGACATTGACGCCATCTGGACCAGTCCCCTGGCGCGCGCGCGTCAGACGGCGGAAATCGTGGCCGAAGGTTTGAAGAAAACATCGGTGATGCGCGAAGCGCCGGAGTTGGCCCCGAGCGGCGGAACAGAACAGGCGGTCAGCGCCCTGACGCGCCTGGGGCGCGGCACCAGTGCGCTGCTGGTGGGACATGAACCTGACCTGAGCCGGTTGGTTGCTTACCTTGTGTGGGGCGGACTGGACGCCGAACGGGTTGCCTTCAAGAAAGGTGCGCTGTGCCGGATAGATTGTTTGGCGGGTGTGCGTCCGGGGAAAGCCATCCTACGCTGGTTGTTGACGCCGAAGCAACTTCGTTTACTGGCCCCTAGGTGAGCCTCCACACAAGGCGACACTCCCTCTAGCGCACATTGAGCCGGCGGTGCCGTCTTATTGGCCGGGCAGGCGCCTGAGGGTAGGCGTGGCAATCTGGCCCGAGCGCTCTGTGCGCTCAAGTCCGGCCAGGAGAGGTTCGGGGAACATCCCGATGTACATCACCGCCGCCAGCGTCAGCGATAGGGCTGTCGTTAGCGGCCAGGGCAGCTCCGGGCAATGATCTGACGACAACGGGCGTTCCTCAAAAAACATGATCACCACCGGCCGCAGGTAATAGTACAGCGATACGGCGCTGTTGAGGATGGCGACCACAACCAGCCAGGCATGATTGCCCTGCCAGACTTCCCGAAAGAGAACAACCTTGCCCATAAAACCGGCCGTCAACGGCAATCCACCCAGCGCCAGCAAAAAAACGGACAACGCCACCGCCGCACCGGTTGCCTGCAGGCCAAGACCGGCATAATCGGCAATGTCCGTTCGGTTATCCTCTGCGCCGGCCACATACGCCACCACTGCAAAGCTGCCCAACGTGATCGCTGCGTAGCCGGCTAAATAAAACAATGTCACCTTCCAGTCGCCGATGATAACGCCTAACAAGGCGTAGCCGGCATGCGCAATCGAGGAATAAGCCAGCATGCGCTTGACATCGTCCTGGACTATCGCCACTACATTCCCAAGAATCATTGAAAAAACGGCCACGGCCCCCAACACCAGCGTCCACGTCCGATGCAGCTCAAAGGCTTCAACCGGAAACAGCTCACCACATACCCGCAGTAGGGCAACAAACGCGGCTGCCTTCGGACCGGACGCAAAAAACGCGGTCACCGGTGTCGGCGCGCCCTGGTACACATCGGGAGCCCAAAAGTGAAACGGCGCGGCGGCAACCTTGAAACAAAGCCCAACCAGCATGAGTGCCGCACCGGTCAACAGCAAGTTTTCCGAAACCAACGTTCCGTTCTGGATGACCAGCCGGATGGTGGTCAAGTTGGTTGTCCGGGTTGCGCCATACACAAGCGCCATCCCGTAGACCAGAAACCCGGTGGCAAACGAACCGAGGATAAAGTACTTGACGGAGGCCTCATTTGACCGCAAATCACTGCGACGAAAGCCGGCCAGGGCGTAGGAGGCCAGCGAGAGAATCTCAATACCCAGAAACAGCATCGCGAGGTCGCCGGCCCCACCGACCAACAGCATGCCCACCGTGCCAAACGTCAGGAGTGCAAAATACTCGCCGCCATTCCGTGAGCGATTGTCAAACATCGGCATCGCCAACAACACCGACAGCGCCGCGATAAACAGAAACAAAAAAGCAAATGCCGTACGCATCGGATCGGTGACAAGCATGCCATTGAAGCTGCTGCCGGGTGCGGCGGTGGTCCAGCGCCAGACGCTATACGCGGCCACAACCAGGCCGCCTAAGACGAACGGCCCGGCCCACCGGCGATTATCCTTGGCAAAAGCGTCGTACAGCATGACGCCCAGGCCGGTCACGGCAAGGCAAATCTCAGGAAGAATTGCGGTATAGTTGATGTCAGGATCAAAGGCCATAGGAGATCAATCGGGCAACGAAATCAACTCTGCTAGATGCCGCACCATAACCATCCAAGTCGGGGACGGCAAGCTGCCTACAACGCGCCTCACAGTCTGTTGGGGAACCGGCCTCCGCGCCACCCGCTGTATTTCCTCAATAGATTGCGTGCTATGGGTCATGTTTCCAGCAACCACGAGCCACGGGATACGGCTTTGTTTCGGTCACTCACTATGGCGATGAATATGATGGGATGGGCTTTAGTTGGTGTACTCTGGTTCTGGCTACTGACCATCGGCGGTTATGGGCAGGGGCGGACGCACACGGTTCAAGTTGCATCGGTGAACGATGAGACGGTCGCCCGCGACACGGCGGCCAACTACCAGGCGCGCGGCGTTCTGGCGTACTACGTCAAAGTCGAGCTACCACAGGGCACATTTTACCGTGTGCGGGTTGGGCGCTTTGCCACACCGACCGAGGCCCAGCGTTACGCGCGGGCCATCGGTGCCCGTGATGCCTTCATCACAACCTACGATGGACCGGCAAATGCGCCTCTGACGCGCACGCCAATCATGCCCCCCACCCTCCCTGGAGCGGCACCTGTTGCGTCATTGCCGGCCAAGCCCCTGGCACTCCCACCGCCCGTCTTGGTCATTAAGCCGAAAGGTAAACTGCCCCTACCGCCGTCCACTCCCCCCGGGCCCTTCCAGAGGGAACAGCCGATGCCGCAAACGGAACCGACTTCGGCACCGACCACGCACACGGCAGACGGCGGCAACCCTGGTTTGCCCACCGACCCGGTCACAGCACAGCCCTTGCCAAAGCAGCAGATCCCGCGTCGAATGCCGACGCCGGTCCTGCTCCTTGGCGACCTTGCTGTGCCGCTTCGCCCGGAGGACGCGGAACTCCATCCTGACCCGTCGCCGTGGGTACGCTTGCCAACGCCAACGCGTGCCGATCTACACTGCGCCTACTTCGTCAACCGCGAAATCGGTTGGGTGGGCGGGCGGCGCGGCACCATCCTGCATACGTCTGATGGCGGCCGCCGATGGGTTGAGCAGGTGACAGGCACCAAAGCGAACGTCACGGGCCTGTTCTTCCTCAATGCCACAATCGGATGGGCAGCCGTTGGCGGCACATACGGCCTTGACCCCCGTGTGGACGGCGTGGAGCCAACCCTGCTTTTCACCAATGACGGTGGTAGGCTGTGGCGGACGCTGGCTGAAATTGACGTCCGCGCCTTGTGGTTCATCAACGAGCACATTGGGTATGCGGTGGGCAATTACAGTTCGGTGTTGCGCACAACAGATGGCGGCATCACGTGGACGAGCTGCGACAGCATCCAGCGCGCCATTGTTCGACCAGAGGGTTTACCCGACGCCGTGCTGACGTTTACCCACGTTCAGTTTCTCGACGAGCGGCGGGGGTGGGTGGCAGGTAACTTCGTCGGCCGCGGCGTGGTGCGGCCTGGTGGCGTCTTTGCGACGGAGGACGGCGGCGCAACTTGGAAGCGCTGCCCGATTCCGTTTGCGACAACGACGGCGGATATTACATCGCTGCGGTTCATTGATGCCCGGCGTGGCTTTGTCGTTTCGGAAATGTACCGTGGCGATGCCCGATTCGTGACCCTGCATCTCACCAACGACGGTGGCGCAACCTGGAGTGAACGGCGTACAGCCGTGCCGGGCTTCCACGTGACGCACTTTCTCGACGAGCGGACAGGATGGACCATCGGGGCCCTCTTGGCCCGGGATAGCTCAGCGCCCCCCTATGAAGTCGCCATCTGGGCCACGCGCGACGGCGGACGCACCTGGCGCGAGGAAAAAACCCTCGCCGGCACGCAGATCTACGGTGCCTTCTTTCTGGACTCACAAACCGGCTGGGCGGTCGGCCAGGGCGGGACGGTGCTACGCTATCGCCCCTAGCGAACGTCGCCGGAGAAGGCTTTGAAAGTATGCAACTGCTCTTAGAGAACTTGTGGTTGGCGGTGACCAACGTCTGGGCCAACAAGTTGCGGTCACTGCTGACCGTCCTCGGTGTCCTTGTTGGGACGGCGACGGTCATTGCCGTATCCTCTGTCCTCACCGGCGTCAAAGACCGCACAGCCAAGCTGGCGGCACAGGTTGGGCCAGAAGTCCTGTACGTGAGTCGGTATGACTCCATCGGCCCGCGCTTTTCACGACTGACGCCAGAGGAGCGCCAGCGCAAACCCCTCACAGAAGCGGACGCCGAGGCAGTGTCCAGGTTGCCGTCGGTACGGGCAGCAACGCCGCAGTTGGTCGTGGGCAGCTTTGGCCCGAGTGCAACACAGTACCGGTTGAAGTACAAGGGACAGGAAGCAACACGCCCCATCGCGTTCGGGGTGTGGGCTAATTACCCAGAAGTTCGGTGGCTGAACCTGCGGGCAGGACGCTTCTTCACACCGGAGGAACATGATCGCAAGTTGGACGTGGCCGTTCTCGGACCGGTTGCTGCCCAGCAATTGTTCGGCGACCGCAACCCGTTGGGTGAAATGGTCGAGTTTGAGGGACGTCTGTACCGCGTCATCGGCGTCGTTGAGAAAGGTCCGACGGGCGTTTTCGGCGACACACCGGAAGACCGGCAGATCATCATCCCCTATGCCAATCTGGCGCAGCGTTACCCGGAACTGTTGCGCGAGCGCGGTATTACCATCATTGCCCATGCCCGTGAAGGGCGGCTCGAGGCCATGCGGGATGAAATCACCGAGTTACTACGCCGTCGCCGCCGACTCCGCGCCGACCAACCGGACAACTTTGGCATCAGCACGCCTGATGCCATTTTCGCTACGTTTGACAGCATCACGTCGGTTCTCGGCGTCATTGCCGTCTCCTTGGCGTCGGTGAGTCTGTTGGTCGGCGGCATCGGCGTCATGAACATCCTGCTGGTCTCGGTCACAGAACGCACCAAAGAGATTGGGACGCGCCGCGCCATCGGCGCACGCCGGCGAGATGTGCTGGTACAGTTTTTGGTCGAGGCAATCGTCCTTTCGGTCATCGGCGGAGTATTGGGCATTGGGATCGGGTCTGGGCTGAGCACGGCGCTGACGACCTTTGCGCCGAGCATCCCCGCCCTGATTCCGCTGTGGTCGGTCGGGATGGGCTTTGGTATTTCGGTCATGGTAGGGCTGTTGTCGGGAATCTTGCCGGCCGTGCGCGCAGCACAACTCGATCCGGCCGAGGCGCTGCGCTACGAGTAAGCACGCGCTTACCACCGAAGCCGACCGAACAACCACCACAAAGTCTGTGTGCGCCCGTTGTCTGCCGAACTGCCTGCCCCGGGAGGGGCACCGGCCAGGGTGCGCTCCACCGCCGGCCCGATGCCGGACCACCCCCAACCTGCGTGGGGCAGCACTCTACCGATTCGGGGTCGGTGTCAGTGGCAACGTCCGGCCCAACGTGACATCGGCCTCCGTGGCGGTCGCCGTAAAGGTTGCCCCCGGGGTGATAATCCGGTAGGGCGTTACAGCGGCCAGCGTTGTCAGCGGCGAGGTCTGTTGCGCATAGGGAACACGCCGTTCAAACCGTCCCTGGGCGTCCGCTGCCGTCTCGTCCACATACTCAAACTCACGCTGGAGATGGGTGCGAATCCGCGCCGAAATCTGCACGCGCGCCCCCGGTGTTGTCTGCCCGGTGATGACGGCCCCCCGCACCCTTTCAAAAACCTTGGCCGCCGCATGGAACTGCGTAAAAAGCGGATAGTGCGTCTCAACATCGCTTTCGTACACCAGCCGCATTTGTGTGAGCGCGGCTTCGCCGCGCGGAATGCCCTCTCCGGCAACCAACTGCGCATAGAGTGAGGCCTTCATCAGTTCGTTCCAGTCTTCCCACGGCCCGAAAGCTTTGGTTTTTGGATCCCAGGCTGCGTCACGGGCAACAGCTCGCGGTGACAACGGTGTGACCAAAAGGTAGCGGACGCGCCGGTTGTCCATCAGACGGACGGATTCTGCCGGAGGTAGCGCCCACATCGCCGCCGCGTCGCGGATGCCCTGCCGCAACGCCTCCGTGTGTCCCAGTGGGGAGGCAACGGTCGGCCGCCCGGCAACGCCGATGACCCAGTGGCCCGGCGTCCAGTCGCACAACACGGCGTAATCGTGCGGCCGAGCTCCCCACCGACTGGTTGCCGGTGTATGTGTCGCCAACCACCGTAACGCTGGCTCGGTGTCCACAAACGACCCTGTCGGCGACACAATGTAGGTCGGCGCGCCCAGCGTGAAGATGACCGAGGGGAGCAGGGCCGCGACAGTCAACCCAATCGGCAATAACCGCTGCCACCGGGCCGGCCATCCGTTTGACCGCGCCAACTGCGCTGCCAGCTCGTGGAGCGCCAATCCGGTCACAACCGCAAAGGGCGGCGCAAACAAACCGCTGAATTTGAGCTGGAGCAGGGCCAGGCCCGTGGCCGGGATTGCCACCAGCAACAGCGTCCACACCGGCCGGTCGGCGCGCCGGGCGCGCATCCAGCCCAAGCCCCAGGCCGCCGGCATCAGCCACAGAAACCCCGTGTAATTGTTGGTCATATCCGGCAGGGACTGGCTCAGCAGCGGCTGGCTTTCAAAAATCGTTGCCAACCACGGATCGGCCGCACCGATGTGCGCTACGCCGTACTGAACAAACTGCCAAGCGGCCCTGATATCCAACTGTGGTATCACGCCAATCCCCATTGTTACCCATAGCAGCACCTGAACTTGCTTGGGGTGGCTTTCCACCGCAGATCGCCACCTGGCAACGCCCAGCGTTGCGCCGGCGGCCGCAAAAGCCGCCATCCACGCCGTCGTGAGCGCCGGATTGACCCCACCGGGTTCGGCATAGCGTGTCGCCACAAACGGCGCTACTGTCACCACCAGGCTCAACCATGCCCACAAGGCAGCGCGCATGTGAAGCCGCCAGGCTGCCGGCTCCCGCCACAACCACACACACCATCCGGCCGTAACCAGCGCGTGAAACACAACGAGCAGGGGCAAGACCGTCGCGCACAGCAGGCCGACACTCATCGTCAGTCCGGCAACCAGACCATGCCCCGGCAACGGCCGTTCACGAACCATAGCCCACAGGTAAAGCGCGAGGCAGAGGGATTCAAAAACGTGGTGGTCAACATAACCCACACCACTCATGACCCACACTGCCGGCATCCAGGCTACAATCAAACCGGCAGCCAGGCCCGCCCACGTTCCGGCAAGACGCGCCGTTACCGCGTAGGTCACGCAGGGTGTCGCAGCCCCGATCAGCGGTGTCAGCAAACAGGCTACGGCGACCGTCCAGCCCTCATCCGGCACGCCCGAACCCTGTGTGAGCGTGTACAAAAGCTGCGCCGTCACGGCGTACAACCAATCAAAGCCGAATGGCCAGTTGACATTGGCTCCTTCGGGGAAATTCACATAGTAGTCCACATCCGGAACGCGCAGGTTGTTGACAACCGCCGCCTGGATCCGGCGCAAGTGGTAAAATGAATCCGTCGAGATGGGAAAAATGCCGAACGATGTAAAGACGCCATCCCGGTTGGACAGCCGGATGACAAAAGCCAACAAGTACAGCACGGCCCCCATCACCATAGGACGACCGAGCAAGCGTAGGGAAGACTGCGGCGGCAGCGATGCGGTCATGCTGTGCGCCTCAGATGGCAGTGGTCAGGCCAGAAAATCATCGGTAATCCGCCGCCATTCCTCCACAACAGCACTAATGTCGCTGCGTTCGCGGGCCAGTCGTTTTTGGTCATGGGGATTTGCTTCTCCGAGAAGCCGATCCAGTGCCTGAAGCGTCAGATCGGCGGCGGCGAGCGCCTCGGCGCGGTTGCCCCGCCCCCAGTGGCACCGGGCGATGACCCACTGAGCACGCCATTCAACATCTGTATCGCCCAGTTTCCGCGCGCCGGTTGCCGCCGCAATGCTGTTGTCCAACGCCAAGGGCAGTTCTTTGCGGATGAGATGCACTTCACCCAGTGTCTGGAGCATCTCCACCCGCACTTGCTCATCGCCGGTGGTTTGGTTGTGGAGCCTGGCTTCTTCCAGCAACTGCATGGCTTCACGCAGGTTGCCGGTGCGGGTGTACATCTGGGCCGCGTTGACCAACGCCATTTCCAGCACTCGGCGGTTATTGTTCTCACGCGCACTCCGGATGGCCAGCCGGTAATAGGCCAGGGCGTCCGCGTAACGGCCTTCCTGCCGAAAGGTGTCGCCGATGTTGTTAAGCATTGCACCTTCGCTGGCCCGATCGTTGACCTCGCGCATGATCTGGACCGCCCGTTGGTAGCAATCGCGCGCACGAGCGACCTGGCCCTGGCTGTGAAAGGCCGATGCCATCAGCATCAAGCCCTTGCGCTCGATGTCGCGGTCACCGGTGGCGCGCGCCCTCTGCAGCATTTCACGCCACGTGGACTCAAGCGAAACAATACTGTGTAGCACGTTCTGCAACGAACCCGGTTGCGTCGGGCGGCTCACCTGCCGGGATACTTGCGGCGCCCGACTGCGCTCCTCATCCGGGAGGATCGACTCTGCCAGCCGCCCGCTGCCGAACAGTTCTCCCATGCCCAGATTCTCGGCAAACGCAGCGACATCGTTGAGGAGTTCTTCCAGCGAGAATTCGCTGACATCCCCACCGGGTTCCGGCCGGCGCACGTGCTCTATGTGGAGCGCATCAATATCGCTCGGCATTTCGGGCGGCAACGGTTCGGTGTGCGGAGCCTCGGCAGCTTTTGAAGCCGGCGGCGGGGCGCTGCTCGGCGCCTCTTCAGAGGCCGGCTCCGACTTGACAGTTCTTGCGGACGTAGAAGCTTCAGGCGTTTGCATCCCGGACCGCTGCCTCGGCAGCGCAGCCGCGGCGTGCCTGGCCGCCACGTGCCTGGCCTCGGCGCGAGGGGCTTGGCCCGGCGGTGTAGCCAGTGTACGGTCAAGGCGTACTTTGAGGTCAAACACCGGGCGCTTGTCTTCCAGAAAGGACGCTGCCACGGTGTCGTCCGGCAACGCCGCCTGAAGGCCTGCAATCACGGCCAAGGCCTCTTCCAGCACCAACTGCGCCTGGGCCAGGTCCTGCCGTTGCACCAAACACTCGGCAAGCCCGTAAGCGGCCGCCCACTGCACCTGAGGCGACTCTATGGCCTGCGCCAACTCACGCGCCCGGGCATAGCACGGCTCGGCGGCGGCAAAATCGCCGTCCGCCCGGTGCGTGTCCCCCAGCTCGGTCAGCACCTCGGCCTCAACGCGTGGGACTTCTGCCGTTTCAGCCAGAAGCAGTGCCGCTTGCAACGTACTGAGGGCAGATTTGGTATCACTGCGTCGCCGCCGAATCCGGCCGACGTTGAGCTGGTAGTGGGCTTCGGCGGCACTGTCACCGAGATCACGGGCAATGTCCACTGCCTGTTGGATGTACTCCATTGCCTCGGTGTCGTTACCCCGCCGCATGAACACTTCACCCAGGCCGTTGAGCGCCACCGACTCGCCATAGCGGTGCCCGAGGGCATAGGCGATCCGCAGGGCGCCGGCATAACACTCCTGCGCTTCGTCCAGGTGCGCCAACTGGAGATGCACTTCGCCGAGTAACGCCAGCGCGCGTCGCTCCTCAAACACATTGCCCAGATTGCGCGCCATTGCCAAGGCCTGGCGCGCGTCCGACAGCGCCTCAGCAAACTTCCCCCGCCGCACGTTGACCAGAGCATTGCTCAGGCGCGCAGCCGCCTGTCCACTGCGGTCGCCGGCACGTTCGGCGGTGTACAGGGCTTCGTCCACCGCCTGGAGCGCTGCCGTCAGGCGACCGCGCTCCACATGGGCGGCGGCAGCGGACAGCAAGGCCAGACATAACCCCGCCGCATCATCGCGCGCCCGTAACAGGGGCAGGGCTGCCGTGGTCAGCTCAAGCGCGCCCTCAAGGTCGCCGATCAGCAGACAGAGGCGCGCCAGCCCCACCTGTGTTCGCCCCAGCCAGGTCAGGTGATGGTCACGACACAACGCCAGCGCCCGCTCCAGCGCCTTGCGCGCTTCGTCCGGCTGCGCGCACTCGATGAGCAGCGTCCCGTAGGTCAGGCGATAGCGCGCCTCATCGTCCGGGCTAAGGGGTGGTTCGGCGTCTTCCCCCTGCAAACGGTTGAGTGCCTGCGCGACCCATCCAAAGAATTTGCCGGCATCGGCAAAGGCAAAGGCCGCCCACCGGGCATAACCGGCTTCGAGGGCGTATTCGATAGCTTTCCGCCACTCCTCGGCCCGAAAGTAGTGGTAGGCCAGATCGCCTGCCGTGAAATCCTGCCGACCGAGACCCGCCGCCGAAGCCCGCGGCGATGCCAACTGCCGCTCCAAGCGTTCGGCAATGCGCGCATGCAGCCGCTTCCGTCGCCGCCGTGTTATGCGCCGGTAGAGGACGCGGTGAACCATCGGGTTGACGAAGCTGTAACGATCCTCCCGCCACCCGGCCATTTCGCGGAGAAAGCCCAGCTTGAGGGCTTTCTCAACCTTGCCCAACAGCTCCTCTTCGGTGGCTTCGGTCAAAAACTGAAGCAGATCGAAGGTGAACTCCTCACCGATCACGGCAGCGTGGGCTAAAACGTCGGCCGTGTCGTCTTCCAGACGCGCCAGGAGCGGTTTGACAAGCGCCACAATTGCGTCCGGGAGGTCAAACTCATCCACCTCCTGACAAACCCAGCCAGTTTCCTTGCCGTGGGCAATTTGCCCGTTGGCAATCATGAGGTTGATGACTTCACAGACGTAATACGGGTTCCCCTTGGTCTCTTCGGCCAGCATCAGAGCAACGCTGACCGGGAGCTGAATCTGGGCGCCGAGCAACCCCTCCACCATCAGCCGAATTTCGCTGTTGGAAAGTGGTGGTAACTTGATTTGGTCGTAGCCGCCCAGATCATCGAGCGACGGCAACCAAGTGCGGAGGGGTGGTGCCCCGTCCAGCAGACTGGTGAACGGACGGCTCGCGATCACAGTCAGCAAGCGGTCCATTCGGGTGTGGCGCAACAAGTAACTCAGGAAATCCAGGAGGAGCGGATCGGCATTGTGGGCATCGTCGCAGAACAGCACGGCACCCCGTTCACGGGCTAGCAACCGGCACAAATACGTCAGGTCGGCAAAAAAGCCGTTCCGGTCGGCCGCCAGCCGCGCCGCCAACTTGGTCGAGTAGGCTTCGTCACACAGATTGGCAAAAAACGAGCCGTCTAAGAATTCCTCGTCGGCCGGTGACAGGGAGCGCACGGCGCGCAGTTCTGGATTGAAATACGTCATCGCCGCCGCCCGCAGATCAGATAACGGCAACTGGCCCGGCACGGCCCGTGCCGGGTCGGGACAGCGCATCCGCAACAGCAACGGTTGTCCCTCGGCAATATCTTCGAGGCGAATCACAAACTGCTCGATAAGGCGCGTCTTTCCAATCCCCGCCTCCCCAAAGATGACAACCGGGCGCCCACGACGGGTTGTCACCGACTGCCAGGCAGCAATGAGAACGCCCAGCTCAGGCGTCCGCCCGACGAATTCCCCACCGCTCATGTTGGTTGGGAGACGCACGGAGTCCGGCCCCGGAGCGCTGCCGGCAGGTGGCAGCGCATCGCCGACGACAACGCGGGTAAACGGCCCCTGCGCTGCCGGCGACGGCTCGGGTGTGGCGCCCAGGGCCTGCGCCGGGGAGACGACCGCGCTCGTCGGGGCAAGCTGCCGCTGAATGGCGCGAAAAGCTTCGGCAAGTTCTTCGGCCGTCTGGTAGCGATTGGCCGGCGATTTTTCCAACGCACGCATGACAACGGCTTCAAGCGCCGGCGGAATATCCGGCCGCAGCTCACGCAGCGGTTTCGGCTTCTGTTTGACCTGGGCGATGACCGTTGCCAACGGTGTTGGTTCGTCAAACGGCAGCTTGCCGGTTAGCATTTCGTAGGCAATGATGCCAATGCTATAGACATCCGACCGCCCATCAATGCGGTGCGCCTGGCACTGCTCCGGCGACATGTACTGCGGCGTGCCGATGATCCCTGTGCCGGTCAGGTTCATCAGGTTGGGGTTGTTCATCGCCAGCTTGGCAATCCCAAAGTCGAGCACCTTGACCGTTTCGCCCGTGCGGAGCTTTTCCAACATGATGTTGGCCGGCTTCAAATCGCGGTGAATGATGCCCTCGGCATGCGCTGCGTGTACGGCGTCGCACACCGGTGCCAGCACAGACACCACGCGCAGCGGCGAAAGCGTCTTCGCCTGCTGAAGTTCCTGTCCGAGACTGTGGCCTTCGAGAAACTCCATGACGATGTACGCCTCGCCGACGGCGCTCATGCCGTAGTCGTAAATCGTAATGGCGTTCGGATGCTTGAGACGGCCTGACAACAAAGCCTCGCGCCGGAAGCGTTCGAGCGCGGCCGGGTTGGACACAAGGTCGGCGTTGAGAATCTTCAACGCCACACGTCGCTGCATCGTCGTATGAATGGCCTCATAAACGGCCCCCATGCCCCCCCGGCCCACCAAGCGGACAATCTGATACTTTCCGTCCACGACGCGCGCAACCGTTGAGGACTTTTCGGAAGCCAGCGGCGCGCCGTCTTGGGGACAGACGTTGTATTCGTCAGGGTATGTCGCACCACACTTCGGACAGGACTTCATGGACGTAGTCTGATCGGCGCAGCTTGCTCAAGTGATAGCGTCCGCCGGCTGGCATAACCGGACAAGCCTGAAAAGCAACAGAAAAAGCCACTCAAAACCTGTGCGCCCTGCCGTTTGTGACGCCGGCGGCCGGTGCACAACAACCACGAGCATTCTGAGGAGAGAGAGAGTATAAGGTCAATCGCTCCAAGCCGGCAAACGGAAGTTGGCAGCGCCATCGGCGACGGGGTTTACCCCTAGCCGAGGGATGCACCGTTGGTGGCAATGACCTGCGCGTACCATTCAGATGACATCTTGGGCGTCCGTACCTGCGTATCATAGTCCACATACACCAACCCGAACCGCTGTTTGTACCCCTCGGCCCACTCAAAGTTGTCCATAATTGACCAGTGAAAGTACCCCGCAACGGGCACGCCCTCCTCGATGGCACGGCGCAGCTCGCGCAAGTAGCGCGTTGTGAAGTCAATGCGTTGCGGGTCATGAACCTTGCCATCGAGCGCCACCCAGTCGCGTAGCGCGAGGCCGTTTTCCGTGATGTATACCGGCCGTTTGTAACGTTCGTGGAACAATTTGGGCCCCCACCGCAGCGCCTCCGGCGTCACGGGCCAGTCAAAAGCGGTCAGCGGTGTAGCCGGCGTCGGAAGGATGACTTTCGGGCCGCCGCGTCCGTCCGATGCAATCTTAAAGCCGAAGTAAATGTTGACGCCACAGAAGTCCACCGGCGTTGAGATGAGCTTCAGGTCGTCGGCTTCAACCTTGGGCGCGTCTGCCTTGTACAGCGCCAGTCCCTCGGCCGGATACTCGCCCAGAAACACCGGGTCCATCCACCAGGCGTTGTTGAACGGGTTTTTGAGCGGCAGCCCAACCGAGGCGTTGAACAGAAAGCCGTAACCCTGAATGCCAAAGTTAAAGGCGCGCGCCGCAGCGACATCCTCCGGTTGCTCGGTCGCGGGATAGGCGATGGGTGTTGCCGGGGCGAAGCCGATCTGCGCATCGTTGACAGCCGCGCGCAGCGCCTGAACGCCTTTGCCGTGGGCCAGCAGGGCGTGGTGACCGGCCTGGAGAACGTCTTTGAGCGGCAGCGACAAGCCCGGCGCATGGCGTCCGACCTGATAGCCGAGCGTGATGAATACCTGCGGCTCGTTGAGCGTCATCCAGTGCTTGATCCGGTCGCCGAGTTTCCGTGCCACGACGGTTGTGTAATCGGCAAACCAGTCGGCGCACTCACGCTGCGTCCAGCCACCGCGCTGGTGCAGCGCCAGCGGCAGGTCCCAGTGGTAGAGCGTGCAAAACGGTGTGATGCCGGCGGCAAGGAGGGCGTCCGTCAATCGGTCATAAAAATCAAGCCCGGCGGCGTTGACACTGCCTACGCCTTCGGGCAAGACGCGCGCCCAGGCAATGCTGAACCGATAGGCTTGCAGCCCAAGGGATTTCATCAGGGCAACGTCTTCCCGGTAGCGCCGATAGTGGTCGCAGGCGACTTCGCCCGTGTGGCCGCGCCAAATTGCATTCGGCTTGCGCACGAACATATCCCAGATCGAGGGTCCTTTACCGTCGGCATCAACTGCACCTTCAATCTGGTACGCAGCCGTGGCCGCGCCCCAGTAAAACCCCTTCGGAAACGGCTTGCCGGCCGGCCGGCTGGAAGCTGCCGGTCGCCGTTTTGGACGCCCACCGGCAGGAACGCCCTGGGCCTGGGCGGTTGTCACGCCCGTCGCCAGGCCGGCGGCCGTGGTGGTAGCAGCAAGGAAAGCACGTCGGGATAGTCTGGGTTGGGTTAGGTTCGTTTGAGAGGGCGTCTTAGAAGGCTCGGTTGCCATGGTTCAGTACACAGTTCGTCCCGGTCATCGGCGTTAGGATGGCGCAATGGTTGTCCGGTAGTGATAGGTGCCGTCCCGTAGTTCAAGAATCACCGCCGGCTTGACGGCATTGCGGTTTGCATCCAGGGTAATCGTTCCGGTGACCCCTGGAAAGTCGCGCGTCGCGGCCAGTGCGTCACGGATGCGCGCGCCATCCGTGCTGTTGGCGCGCTCGATGGCGTCATACAGCACGCGCGCCCCATCGTAAGCCAGCGCGGCAAGGGCATCCGGCGTGTCGCCGTACCGTTGACGGTATGCGGCAATAAATGCCTGCACGCGCGGGTCGGGATTGTCCACCGAATAGTGATTCGTGATGAAGCAGCTGTTGAGGGCTTCTTTGCCGCCACGCCACAGATCGGGCGAATCCCACCCATCGCCGCCGATAAACGGGACGCGCAGCCCCAGCTCACGCGCCTGCTTGATGATTTGCCCGACATCGCCGTAATAACCCGGTGCATATACAAAATCCACGCCGGCGTCACGAATGCTCGTCAGTTGCGCGTTAAAGCTCGCGTCCCCGGCCTGGTAGTTCTTCTCAATCACGACTTCGCCGCCGAGTCGCGTAAAGCTTTCCCGAAAGGCCTTGGTCAGTCCCACGCTGTAGTCGTTTTTCACGTCGGTGATGATCGCGGCGCGGGTCAGCTTGAGCACTTGCGCGGCGAACTTCGCCGCCGCCTCGCCCTGAAACGGGTCAATGAAACAGACGCGGAAAATGTAATCGCCCTTGCGTGTGACTTTCTCATTCGTGGAGGATGGCGTAAGCATCGGAACGCCCTTTTGCTGGCAGACGGCAGCCGCCACGATGCTACGCGCCGAGCCGACCTCGCCCAGCACGGCGATGACCTTGTCGCGCGTCACCAGCCGGGTCACCACGGTTTTGGCTTCCTCGGGCTGCCCACGGTCGTCTTCGAGGATCAGCTCGATGCGCGATCCGCGAATCCCGCCGGCAGCGTTGCGCTCCTCCGTAGCCAGACGAATGCCGCCCATGGAAGACGTTCCAAACGTCGCCGTATCGCCGGTCATCGGCATATAGACGCCGATTTTGATGACTGCCGGCAGACCTTCGCCGGCGGCGCGTTGCCCCTTACGCTCACAGGCGACCGCCAACGCCGCCAGGCTTAGGAGCGCCAACACCCTGAGGGCGATGCGCTGCCAACCGCGCCAAGCGTCGGGCATCACCATACGGACAGGCTTGCTACAGCCGCGCGGCAAGTGCACGGCGCAGGTCCTGCCGGTCAAGCAGGGAGGTTTCGTTGCCGTCCAGTCCGACCACATAGCACAGCTCACCGTCCTGAAGCGTCACGGACGCTTTGCCGCCGACCGTTATGCGGAGCGCGCGGACACCGGCCCTGACCGCCGCTCGGCCAAGCTCATCCGCCAGGAAGCCGGCCAGCGCGGCCCGCAAATCCTCAAGCAGCTCGCCGACGTCGAGCCGCGCCGTGTCTGTGCGCGGCAGCGCCTCCCAGTCCACCGTCGCCGCAACGGCGACGCCAACTTCGGCGCTCAGCCATTCGGTCAAGCCGCGCAGGCGGCGCTCCAGCTCAAGCCGCGAGGGGGCTTCTCCCAAGCGCTCGCGCACAGCGCCGAAAGACAAACGCGCGAGGGTGGCGGGCGTATGGTGAACGGTCAGCGCGACGATGGACGCCACCGGGATGTAGGCGACATCGAGCGAGTCGGAGCGGTCGCCGGTCCGCACAAGCACAGTCGCGCGCGGCGTCTCCAGTTCATGCGCGGCCACATACTCGCCGCGCACGCTGAGACCGTTCGACAGCGCCAGTGTCACCGGCGGCAGCGCCCAACCGTGACGGTTTTCCTCCCGCAGCCGCGCCAGTTCGGCAATGACATCGCTGACCGGCCGTGCCGGCAGGCGGCGCACTTGCTCGACCGGATCGGTCATAGACCCTTTTCCAGCACCTGCTGAAGGTTTGTCTTGCGATACATCCAGTCCTCGTTGTCGTAGTTCAAGTCATAGTCGAACTTGAGTTCGCCCCCCTTGAACGACCACTCGCCTGGCGATCGCGCGTAGCCAATCGAAACTTTCTTCAGTCCCTCGCGCAGCGCCTCGCGCCCCAGGTCGTCAATGGTAATGCTCTTGAAGGCTTCAATGACCGGCTTGAAGTAGCCGCGCTCGAGTAATAGGTTGTAGTCGGTTTCCGCAATGCCATCCTGCGCCAGGTTTTCCCAGTCCACTTCGAGGTTGACTTCAAACCCGGCAGCGGCGTCCAGGGCAGATTTGAGCTTAGGGAAGACATTATCCCGAAAATCCTTGATGGCGCGACGCTCGGCAAGACCCATAGCACAGTGACTCCCTTACTTGTTGAGATGATCTGAGAGATGACCTGAGCGGCTTGAAGATTGTGTGGCGATGAGCGTAGCTAGATCGGGGCCGGAGCGCAACCGGACGGCAAGCGACCAGAGCGTAAGCGACCGCGTTGCAGTCGAGCCGGTCATTCGAGCAGGCCGAGCAGTTGGCGCTGGCGCGAGATGAGTTCCCGAATTCCCTGGGTAGCCAGGTCGAGGAGTTGATTCATTTGCTCACGTGTAAAGGGACGCTGTTCGGCCGTGCCCTGCACTTCGACCAGCCGGCCGTCCCCCGTACCGACAACATTCATATCCACCTCTGCCCTCCCATCCTCGTGGTAGTCGAGGTCGAGCATCGGCGTCCCGTTGACAACACCGACGCTGACGGCCGCCAGGTAATCGGTCACGGGCATGGTGGTGAGGATGCCGGCGGCCTGGAGCTTGCGCGCCGCGAGGACAAGCGCCACAAACGCCCCGGTGATGGCGGCGGTGCGTGTGCCACCATCCGCCTGAATGACATCACAGTCCAGATAAATGGTGCGCTCGCCAAGCTTGGCAAAGTCCACCACGGCGCGCAGGCTGCGTCCGATCAGGCGCTGGATTTCCTGGGTGCGGCCGGAGGCCGTCCCGCGGATGACTTCACGCTGGGTACGCTGATCGGTCGCCCGCGGTAGCATGGCGTATTCCGCCGTCACCCAGCCTGTTCCCTTCCCCTTGAGAAAGGGCGGCACCTTGTCTTCGACGCTCGCCGTACAGATCACCCGCGTGTCTCCGAATTCGACCTGTACCGAACCTTCGGCATACTTGTTGATGTTGGGCGTCAACCGCACCGGCCGCAGTGCGTTGGCGACTCGCCCATCGCTTCGCATGTCGGGTACATCCTGTTAGGCAACTGTGGGCATTGTGCGTGTGTTTGTTTCATAACTTCACCGGCGTGACAAGCCCTACAACATCGGTTCGATCACAGCGATCCGCTCAAAGCGAGGTTCCGAGCAAGCATGCTTGCCGCCGACGGCCGGGTTACCCTGCGAGGGCCTGTCGCACTGCATTGATGACTCGCCCCTGTACGGCTTCTTCCATTTCCGGCCAGATTGGCAAGCTCAGAACTTCGCCGGCTGCCGCCTCACTGACGGGTTGCGGTGGAAACTGCCCGGCATAGACCGGCAACTGGTGGAGCGGCGTTGGGTAGTACACCATCGTTCCAATGCCCTGCTCGAGCAGCGACTGGCGCACGGCATCACGCCGTCCTGCCTGGATGCGCAGCGTGTACTGGTGAAAGACATGGCCCGGAGTCACGGCCGGCGTGACAACCCCTGGCAACCCGGCAAGCCCTTGATGGTAGGTGGCGGCAATGCGCCGCCGGGCGGCATTCCACTCGGCAACATAGGGGAGTTTGACACGCAAGATGGCTGCCTGTAGCGCGTCGAGCCGCGAGTTATAGCCCAGCATGTCGTGCCAGTATGGGGCACGTGCTCCGTGGGAACGCAGCTTCCGACAGCGTTCGGCAATTCGGTTGTCATTGGTGACAATCAGACCGCCATCCCCATAGGCGCCGAGATTTTTCGATGGATAAAAAGAAAAAGCGCCGATTGTTCCCAGCGTTCCGACAAACCGCCCCCGAAGCTGAGTCTGCGTTGCAGGCGCACAACCCCGACCGTCGCAGCCGACGCAAGGCGGTAGGTACTGTGCTCCGAAGGCCTGCGCCGCGTCTTCAATCACGGCTAGACCGTGACGTGCGGCGACTTCAAGCAGGGCCCCCACCGCTGCCGGGCGGCCGAAGAGGTGAACCGGCAGCAGCGCTCGTGTCCGGGACGTTATGCAGGCTGCCACGGCGTGCGGATCAAGGTTGAAGCTTTCGGCTTCAATGTCGGCGAAAACCAGTGTCGCGCCGACTAGGCTAATGGCTTCGGCGGTCGCAAAGAATGAAAACGGTGTGGTGATGACCTCATCGCCCGGCCCGATGTCAAGCGCCCGGAGCGCAATGACCAGAGCATCGGTGCCGGAATTGACGCCGATTGCCTGGCTGACACCCAAATACCGGGCAACTTCTTCCTCAAATGCCGCGACTTCTTCGCCCAGAATGAATTGCTGCGACGCGCAGACGCGCTCCAGCGCCGCCTGCAACGCCGGACGTAATGCCCGGTACTGCGGCTCAAGGTTGAGTATGGGGATAAAGCCGTCCGCCGCGGCGTCAGGAAGCTTCTTCGGCAAGGGGTTTCGCTAGTTCAGCCCGTGCAGCAACTTCGTTAAATTCCAGGCCGAAGGCAGCACAGGCTGACTGTACCTCACGGAGTGTGATGTCCGGCCGCCCATACCATTCCCGCGCCCGTCCGACGACGTGCGCCGCTTTGCGCGCCACTTCCTGTTCGGGTGTGAGCTGGCCGCTGCGCTTGAGCCGTGATTTGAGCGGTGGTGTCACTAAATGCAAGTCCTGTGTGCCGTTGCCCGTCAACCGCAGGGGTTCCCCTGAGGTAGCTTCGGGCTGATCGTTTCGGTCTGCCGTCTTGAGAATCTCTGCCAGCCGGCGGGAAAGCCGTGAAGTGTCTAGGTTTGCGGGGTGGTGGCCCTGGGCAGTCGCCGCTACGGCATCCTTGTCAGAGTCAGACTTGTCAGACCTCAGAGACGCCACCACACCCGCCCCCGCATCGCCGGGTAGCGTTCCTGCCGAATGGCTTCCCGACAAACCACACGTCCGCGCAGCCGATTCCACCTGCTCAAACAAAGCGGCTAGCCGGTTCTTCTCAACGACCGGGGTCGCCGTCTCACGGTACGTTGTTGTAGTGGACACCACGGTAGCACTCCCCGCCCCGGACGCCTGGGCCGTCCCCACTGTGCTACCGCAGGCTGTGGCGTGCGCCGCCGGCTGTCCCCGGCTGTCTTCCTGACTGCCCTCCGGCCCGGCATACAAAGCTTCATACACAGGCAGCAATGCCGCGGCGAGCAGTTCGTAACGGTCATCCAGATTGGGCGTTTCCAGAATGTCCCGAATCGCCTTCAGCGCCTGCCGAAAGTTTGACTGAATATCAGCCGGCAACGTGGACACCAACGCCATTCCGTCCATTTGAAGTCGGTCGTACCAGGCCGACAGGGCAGTGTGGTCTGTGACCTGGGGCAGCCGCAACTGCCGCAGTAACGAAACCGAACGAGCGTCCGGCAGCCCGACGACCGGAGCGCTTGCAACAACCGGCGACACCGACGTGGTATCCGACAAGGTATGTTCACTACGCAGCGACCCCGGATTCACCGACCGCTGGGGGCGGTCCACCCGTGTACCGAGCCGAAAAGCCAGCAGCGCGCCGCCAACGGCAACAATTTGCCCAGCCAAACCGAGCGCCGAAAAGAACAGCAACTGCATTCCCTCGGTCATGGTTTCTCCCACTTGCCTAAAATGTTGAGGTCAAGCGCGACGTAGGACAGGGACAGGTAAAACAGTTGACCGTCGCATACTTTCCTTTCCAACCTACACTGCAACGGGTTTCAACGCCAAGCTCCATTTTGTAATTTGTCATACACTCCGTTCAGCTCCCTTCTCCTCACCGCCGGGACGTGCCGACATCGCGGCCAAACGTTTGCTGCTCTTGGCCCGGATGCATTGTGGCCTCCCCTGCCGACCATCCTTGCCGGTGCGCCTGCCTGTGCATCACATCCGCCGTTTGCCGCTACGGCACGTGCGTCACCCGGTTCATTCCGAGCTGCTCGTGGAAGGTGCTTGTGGTCGGCGCATCACTTTTGTGCCTTGTTTTGATTGCTTGTTATGCTTCTCAAATCCTCTTGCAAGAATCTCTACGAACAAGCCATGGATACGGACCTAACGTTTATCACCAACGAGGCCGGACGCACGCTCAAGGAGCGATTTGACGCGCTCATCAAAGACGCGCGTTTTTTTGACGCGCTGGTCGGTTACTTTTTTGCCAGCGGGTTTTCCGCCATTTACCCGGCGCTGGAACAGACCGAGAAAATTCGGATTCTGGTCGGGATTGGCGCGGATGCGAAAACCTACGAGCGCTTCGCCGAAGCTAGAGCGGAGCGGCAGATGGAACTGCCGCTTTCTCACGCCGAAGCCAAGCAGGTCATCGAGGAACAGATTGTCCGGGAACTCGAACTGGCGCCCGACAGCCGCGACGTGGAACAGGGCGTCATGAAATTTGTCGAATGGATTCGGAGCGGCAAGCTCGCCATTCGCGCCTATCCGGCGCGGAACATCCACGCCAAAGTCTATATCGTCACGTTCAAGGCGGGCGACCGCGATCAGGGGCGGGTCATCACCGGATCGAGCAACCTAACCCAATCGGGACTGGCGGATAACCTCGAATTCAACGTGGAACTCAAAAATAGCGCCGACTATCGCTTTGCCAAGGCGAAATTCGAGCAGCTCTGGGCAGAGTCGGTTGAACTGAACGAGAAATTTGTGCAAGCGATCACAACCCGCACATGGCTCAATCCGTCTATCCCGCCGTATCACCTATATCTGAAGCTGTTGTATGAATATTTCAAGGACGAGTTGAACCGCGCCGATGATGTCTTTGCCAACTATCTGCCCGAAGGCTTTCTGCAACTGGAGTATCAGCGCCAAGCCGTCTTGAATGCGAAAAAGATTCTAGAAGAATACGGCGGCGTTTTTATTTCCGATGTGGTCGGGCTGGGCAAAACCTATATTGCGACGATGCTGGCGGGGCAGCTAGACGGACGGACGCTGGTCATCGCGCCTCCGGCGCTGCTGGACGCCGGGAATCCCGGCTCGTGGCGCAACGCCTTTGTGGATTTTGGCGCGCGCGCCGCCGATTTTGTCTCCATCGGCAAATTGGATGAAGCCCTCGCGCAGAGAACGGAGAAGTACGCCAATGTCATCATTGACGAGGCGCACCGCTTCCGCGTCGAGACCAACGTGACCTACGAAAAACTGGCCCAGATTTGTCGCGGCAAGCGCGTGATTCTGGTCACGGCCACGCCGTACAATAATTCGCCCCAGGACATTCTGAGCCAACTGAAGTTATTCCAAAACGGGCGCAAAAGCGTCATTCCGAATTTGCCCAACCTCGAAGTCTTCTTTGATAAGCTACAAAAACGGTTCAAAAATTTAGACCGACAAAGAGACCATGCCGAATACTTGCGAGTAGCCCGCGAAAATGCGCGCGAAATACGCGAAAAGGTCCTGAAATACCTGATGGTGCGGCGCACCCGCAGCGAGATTACCCGTTATTTCGCGCAGGATTTGCAGACGCAGGGGTTGAAGTTTCCCGAAGTCGCCAACCCAACGCCGTTGTATTACGAACTGAGCGAACAGGAAGACGCCGTTTTCACCGAGACCATCCAACTCATCTCGCAAAAATTCACCTACGCCCGGTACACACCGCTCCTGTATCTCAGGCAGGGTCTCGACCAGTTGGAAGCGCAATCGCAGCGCAACATGGGCAGGTTCATGAAAATCCTGCTGGTCAAACGGCTGGAGAGCAGTTTCTTTGCCTTCCGAAAATCCATTGAGCGCTTCATCTGCTCTTACGAGATGTTCCTTGCCGAGTACGAGAAAGGCAACGTGTACGTCAGTAAACGGCGCGCCCACAGACTCTTCGAGGCGCTCGAAAGCGATGACGACGCCGCCCTACAGCGGCTGATTGACGAGGGCAAAGCCGAGCGGCACGATGCCGCCGAGTTCACCGAGGCTTTTTTCCAGGATTTGTGCAGCGACCTGGAGATTCTGCGGCAGATACAAACCCTGTGGCAGACGGTTGAGCGCGACCCGAAACTGCTCGCCCTGCTCGAACAACTCCAGTCCAACCCGCTGCTGCGGCAGAGAAAACTGATTCTGTTCACCGAATCGAAAGAAACGGCGGAGTATTTGACCAACCACGTCAATCAGATGTTCCCCAACGCGGCGTTGTGTTTCACGGGCAGTTCGGACGAGGCGGCGCGCCGGGCGGTGATTGAAAACTTCGACGCCAAAGCGCGCCATCCCAAAGATGAGTACCGCCTGCTGGTCACGACCGATGTTCTCTCTGAAGGCGTGAACCTGCACCGCTCCAACGTGGTCATCAACTACGATATTCCCTGGAACCCAACCCGCATGATGCAGCGCGTGGGGCGCATCAATCGCGTAGATACGACGTTTGACAAGATTTACACCTTTAACTTCTTCCCAACCGAAAAGGCCAATGAGGAAATCAAGCTGAAGGAAGCCGCCGAAGCCAAGATCAATGCCTTCCTGACGCTCCTCGGCGGCGATGCGGCGCTGCTGACCGAAGGCGAGCCGGTTGACTCGCACGAGTTGTTTGACCGTTTGATTTCGCGCCAGACGCTGACGGGCGAAAACGAAGCCGAAAACAGCGAGTTGAAGTATCTCAACGTCATCAAGGCGGTGCGCGACCAGCAGCCCGATCTGTTCGAGCAGATCAAGCGGCTGCCCAAAAAGGCGCGCTCGGCCCTCACCCTGGCCTTCTCCCAGGGGGAGAGGGAGGCCCTCACCCCGGTCCCGTTCCCAGCGGGAGAGGGGGTGCTGGTGACTTACTTGCGGCAGGGGAAGGTGCAGAAATTTTTCCTGGCTGCACCCGATGCCGAAAGCGTGGAGTTGGATTTCCTGACCGCCGCGCAACTGCTGGAATGCGCGCCCGATGCGCCGCGTCAAAAACTCCCGAAAGGCTTCTTTGACCTGCTGGAGAAGAACAAACAAGCCTTCCTGAATGCCACCACCGCAGACGAGGACGAGGGTCTCGCGCCGCGCGGCAGAGACAGCGCCTATCAGGTTCTCAAACTGCTCAAGGCGGTCTTCCGCACCACGCAGCAACTCACCGATGAGCAGGAAGCGTACGTCCAGAAGGTCATGGGACGGTTAGAAGAAGGCGGTTTGCCCAAAGAAACGACGGCGCGGGCGCTGAAGGCGCTCAAAGCGCTGGGCAATCAGGCGGCAAACCCGCTCAAGGCATTGGCGGCGCTGCAAACCGCCATTCCCGCGCACCTGCTGGAAGGTCACTTCGCCGAGCAAAACCCGATCTCGATTGGTAAACATGAAGTGATTTTGTCTATGGGCTTGATCAACCGGTGAATATCCACCTGCGTATTCATCTACGCCTGATCGCCAGCCCTTACATGAGGTGGGAAATCCTTCCAAACGAATGAGGCAATGAGCGACAGTACGACATAACAGGGCACAGCTCCGCAAGGGCTTTCGCTTGTCGCTGTAACCTATCGTTTTTGCACCGATTGTACATAGAGAGACAAGGACGACTACATGAACCGCCAACAAGCCATCGAACTTGTCAAGCAGACCTTTGAATCGGTGTTCAACCGTGAACATTACATCCGCTTCCTGCGCCAACTGCTGAACAAATTCAACGAAAGCGCGCGCGTCAACCAGGGGGCGCGCATCCCCGAAAAATTTCAGGATTACGTCGAGAAGATAGAGCGCGTCGGCAAGTATGTGACCGGCAAGAACGAGGTCATGCTGTTCATCGTCTATCTCAAGCGCGAGACATCCATCGAGCGCGCCCGCGCCATGCAGCGCAACTTCGTCGCCTGGTATTTGCAGCGCGATATGAAAGACGCCGCGCTGGCGGCTTTTGTCTCGCCCAACGCGGAGGATTGGCGCTTCTCGCTGGTCAAGATGGAATACCGCATCGAGGAGGGCGCAAAGGTGCGGGAGGAGTTCACCCCCGCCCGCCGCTGGTCGTTTTTGGTGGGGGTCAACGAGCGCAGTCACACCGCCCAGAGCCGCTTCGTCCCCCTGCTGGAAAACGATGAAACCCCGCCCACGCTGGCGCAGTTGGAAGAGGCGTTCAACATCGAGCGGGTGACGAAGGAGTTCTTCGAGAAGTACCGCGACTTGTTCGTGCGGACGAAAGAGGCGTTGGACCAAGCCGTCGCGGCGAACCCCGCCGCGCGGTCCGATTTTGAAGCGAAGGGCGTGGATACCGTCAATCTAGCCAAGAAACTGCTGGGGCAAATTGTCTTTCTCTATTATTTGCAAAAGAAGGGCTGGTTCGGCGTTCCGCGTGACGCGGCGTGGGGCGCCGGCTCGAAGCGCTTTTTGCGCGAACTGTTCGAGAAGCGGCACGGCGAGTATCAGAATTTCTTCAACGATATTCTCGAACCGCTGTTTTACGAGGCGCTGCGCATTGACCGCAGTCACGACGACCATTACTACAGCCGCTTCAATTGCAAAATCCCG
>CALGZC010000007.1 GCA_937934745.1 uncultured Blastocatellia bacterium | reverse complement strand
CACCAGTCCCATTTCGCCCAGCGCCAGTAACGCCACGGACATCACCAGCGAAATCGCCATCAACCCAATCGTGGTTGGAAGGCGAATCCACCGCAGGTTGACGTAGGCCGCCAACGCCGCCAGCGTCAGCAAAATGGCAATTGTATGGTATGCAGACATGACTCCTACCGAAAGCAAAATAACACTAACCATACCCAGCAGGTGGCAGCCAGGCTGTGTCGAAAGCCACAGGCTCGATAGATGCGGATTGTCTCAAGTCATGCCAAGATGGTCTTGGCGGCACCCACACTCACTTTAGCCGGAGGTCAGGAAAGCATGATGGAGTACGGATCGCCCGCAGCATTGGAAACCATCAATGGTCACCGTGAGCCGGTTATGCCGCTGTCCGGTCAGCCGCGCGGCCGGCTCCGAAAGCTGACGCACGAAGCACTTCGCTTCTTACCCAACTTGCTAAAGCTCGCTTACCGTTTAGCGCGTGATCCGCGTGTGCCACAGGTGGATAAAATGGTCTTGGTGGCGACGATTGCCTACGTCATTGCACCACTGGACGTGTTACCTGACTTGATCCCGTTTTTTGGTCAGATTGACGACGCTTATCTTGTTGCCGTTGCGTTGTTGCGCTTGCTCAACCGAACGCCGGGTGAGGTGCTCGCCGAACATTGGGACGGGCCCGGTGACATTCGCCGTCTCCTCAACCGCATGATTGCACTGACAACTTTTTTGCTTCCCCAGCGGGTACGGCGGGTAGTGGTGGGGCAAGTCCCCTTCTCATCACCAAAGGAAGCCTGATGCCGGGCCGCCGCGATACCTTTCACCCTGGCTTCCGTACACAGGGGCAGCCCACCGTGGCAAGCGTCCGCGACAGATGCCTGTCAAAGGCGCCTGATGCACCTTTGACAGGCACCCTTATACGCTGGGTCGAATATCGGTGGCGATAAATTGCGTGTTGATACGGTCGTTCCATACGTTGATGTCTGGCCGCCCCAGGACTTCAACCGTCATGTCTCTGGAAAGTCGGTCGGCGTACCCGCTTTGCTGCCACCACAGAACTTCAATGCAGTGTCGGCCGTCACTCAGGATGAGTTTGAGGTGGCTTTCCTTGAGAATGCGCTGCTCGCTGATACGGCCGCGAATGACAAAACGCGGCGCAGGATTGCCGATGCCGTGTGGTTCTAGCTTGGCCAGGTTTTCGACAAGTTTTGGGGTGAGTTCTGCAATTGGTAACACGCCTTCATAGACATAGGTGCGGGTGAGGTCGGTGGTGGACAGCACCTGCCGCGCATAGGCGTTGAGCCGGCGACGCAACTCGGGCAGCCGGTCTACCGGAAGACAAAAACCGGCTGCTGCCGGATGTCCACCGTACCGGAGGAAAAGGCCGTCCCGTCCGACCGTCTGCAACGCTTCGATCAAGTTGAACTGGGGAATGCTCCGCCCGGAACCGTGGGCGATGTCATCGCGAATACTACAGACAAGGGCCGGCCGGTGATAAGTTTCCACAATCTTGGAGGCGGCAATACCCACCACGCCCTGATGCCAGCCGTCGGCATGGCGACCGGCCAGAACATACACGAGGTCGTCACCGGATTGCTCTGCAATGTTTTTCTCGAGCCGGGCGACAAGTTGCCGCTGCACTTCCTGACGTTCCGTATTCCAGGTGTCAATTTGCCGGGCGCGGGCGCTGGCTTCCTCCGGCGTCCGGCTGTCAAACAACTCCACAACGCTCAGTGTGGTTCCTTCAATGCGCCCGGCCGCATTGATCCGCGGCCCAAGCCGAAAGCCTAGATCGCCGGCGGCAATCGTCCGCTGCGCCAGCCCCGCAGCATCAATCAGTGCCGCCAAACCGTAGTTTGTCGAGCCGTTGTTGAGACCGCGGAGCCCTTCCGCCACAATGGCCCGGTTAGCCAGACTGGAAAGTGGGACAAGATCGGCATAGGTTCCAATCGCCACCAACTTGGTCAGCGAGCGCAGAAACCGGTCGCCGTTAGGTCGGTCGGCCATCAGCGCCCGCGCCATTTGCCACGCCAGCCCGCAGGCGGCGAGGTCTTTTTCAGGGTAGGAATCACCAACCTGCTTGGGACATACTACCACGGCATCGCCCGGTACGTGGCTGCCCAGCACCGTGTGGTGATCGAGACAAATGCCCGTCAGGCCTCTGGCGCGTGCCAACGCCCATTCCCGGTGTGCCGTGATCCCGATGTCCACCGATACTAGAACCCGAACACCGTCTGCGGCTGCCTGCTCAATGATGCCGGCGTTGAGTCCATAACCTTCCCGCTCACGGTCAGGGACGTAGTATGACACCAGGCTATCGCTTTGTGGCCCAAGCTGACGGAGGACGTTGCGGAGCGTGATCAGGCCCGTTGTCCCGTCACAGTCGTAGTCGCCGACAATGCGAATCGGCTCCCGGCGCGCTACGGCCGCACCAAGAATGCGCAGAGCCGTCTCGAGGTTTCGCATAGAGCGCGGATCGGGTATCTGCCTCAGATCGGGGTTCAGAAATGCCGCCGCACCTTCTGGCGTCGTCAATCCACGATTGATGAGGCAGGCCGCAACCAAGGGATGAATCCCAAGCTGTGTCGTGAGTTTTTCGGTCTCGGTTGCCGGTGGCACTACTGGTTTCCATACAGCGCCACTTAGTGAGCAGGGCAGATGGTGGGCTGGCATACAACGCGTCTCCAAGCCTGTGGTGAAGCGGGGGTTGTAAAGCCGGAAGCATGCTCAGCATGCTAGGAGCATGCTGAGCATGCTATTGGTATTCGGACTCAGCAGCCAGTCCAATTGCCGTTCCGTCCGGTCTGGTTTGCAAAAACAGCGTGCGTTCGACCGACTCTCCGGCGTAAGGTGGAAACAACCCATTCTGGCGACTGAGGCCAGTATGCCGCCTGCCGAGTACACTGTGGGTCGGCATTTTTTATTTCCCATGTTTTGTGTCACATGTTACGGTTGGCGACTTTAGATCACGCTCAGCCCGACTTTCGCTCTGGTTTCTGGTGGTCTCCGTCAGCACAAGTCGTTGGCAACTGTCGGTGTTGGGACTTGTGATACGCATCGGAAACCTGCGTGTTTCGTGGAGGACAGGCTTTGAACGACGGTGCATTTCTCTTCTCTTCTGAATCAGTGACTGAGGGCCATCCCGACAAAATGGCGGATCAGATTTCCGACGCAATCCTGGATGAGGTCCTCCGCAGCGATCCGAACGGCCGCGTGGCATGTGAAACGCTGTTGGCAACCGGGTTGGTCGTGATTGCCGGTGAGATTACGACCACGGCCCATGTGGATTTTCCCGCCGTTGCCCGCGAGGTCGTCCGCCGGATCGGGTACGACAATGCTGCTTATGGCTTCGATGCGAAAACCTGCTCCGTGGTCTCGGCAATCAACGCCCAATCGCCGGACATTGCCATGGGGGTGGACACCGGTGGCGCCGGCGACCAGGGATTAATGTTTGGCTTTGCCTGCACCGAGACGCCGGAGCTGATGCCGCTGCCAATCCAACTGGCACACCGCCTGACCCAGCGCCTCGCACAGGTCCGGCGCGAGGGCATCCTCGATTACCTACGTCCTGATGGGAAAGCACAGGTTTCCGTCGAGTACCGAAACGGAAAACCGCACCGTGTATCGGCTGTTGTTGTGTCAACCCAGCATGCGGAGTCGGTCAAAACCGATGATCTGCGGCGTGATGTTGAGCGGCACGTTATTCGCGCCGTCATTCCCGAAGCCATGCTTGACGCCGATACGACTTTTCACATCAATCCGACCGGCCGGTTTGTCATCGGCGGGCCGATGGGGGATACGGGACTAACCGGCCGTAAAATCATCGTGGATACCTACGGCGGTTATGCACCGCACGGCGGTGGCGCCTTTTCCGGTAAGGATCCGACGAAAGTCGATCGGTCAGCGGCCTACATGGCCCGCTATGTGGCGAAGAATGTTGTCGCGGCCGGCTTGGCCGACCGTTGCCAGGTGCAACTGGCCTATGCCATCGGTGTCGCCGAGCCCGTTTCCATTCACGTTGAAACATTCGGAACCGGCAAAGTTGCGCCAAGCGTGATTGTCGAACTCATTCGGTCGCACTTTGCGCTGACGCCGCGCGGCATCATTGAGACGCTCGATCTACAGCGTCCAATCTACTCACCAACAGCTGCTTACGGTCACTTTGGACGAAATGAAGTTGGCTTCACCTGGGAGCGTACGGACAAAGCCGATATTTTGCGGAAAGAAGCCGGCCTGTAGGCTCCCCCGTGGGATCGGCCCAATCTCTACCGGAAGTTGAGGACATTATCGAATGAGTACGAGTGTCGCACCTGTCAAACACTATGACATCGCTGATTTGACGCTTGCTCCGCTTGGACGCAAACGGATTGAGTGGGCAGACCGCGAAATGCCCGTGTTGCGCCTGATTCGGGAGCGTTTCGCTAAGGAGCGGCCCTTAGAAGGGTTGCGACTGGTTGCTTGTTGCCACGTCACAACCGAAACTGCCAACTTGGCGCGAACACTTCAGGCAGGGGGAGCCGAGGCGGTTTTGATCGCCTCAAACCCACTTTCAACCCAGGATGACGTGGCTGCTTCACTCGTCGCCGACTTTGGCATCCCGGTCTTTGCCCGCAAAGGTGAGTCCACGGATGATTACCGTAAGCACGTTTTGATTGCCCTGGACACAAACCCGCATCTCATTATTGATGACGGAGGTGATGTCGTCTCCACCTTGGTCAAGGAGCGCAGCGAGCTGATCGGCAACGTGTTGGGGAGTACCGAAGAGACGACGACAGGTATCCAGCGCCTGAAAGCCATGCAGGCGAACGGCGTGCTGCCGTTTCCGGTCATTGCCGTCAATGACGCCCAGACGAAGCACATGTTCGATAACCGCTATGGAACCGGACAGTCCACGCTCGACGGCGTAATCCGGGCCACCAACCTCCTGTTAGCAGGGCGGACGCTTGTTGTCGTCGGCTATGGTTGGTGTGGTAAGGGGGTTGCCATGCGCGCGCGGGGCCTCGGCGCCAACGTCATTGTGTGTGAGGTCAATCCCATTCGTGCCATTGAAGCCGTCATGGACGGCTTTCGCGTCATGCCGATTGCAGAAGCCGCATCCCAGGGGGATGTGTTTATCACCGTCACCGGTAATCGCCACGTCATTGACCGCCAACATTTTACCGTGATGAAAGATGGGGCTGTGGTGTGCAACTCCGGTCACTTTGACCTCGAACTCAATCTGGAAGCACTCAAGGAACTGGCGTGCGATGTCCGTGACATACGTCCTTTTGTGCAGGAGTATGAACTCGCTGGCACGGGGCGCCGGATTATCGTGCTGGGAGAGGGAAGGCTCATCAATCTGGCGGCAGCCGAAGGGCATCCGGCCAGCGTCATGGACATGAGTTTCGCCAACCAGGCGCTTTCAGCCGAGTACATCAAGAAACACGCCGGTACGTTGGAGAAAACCATTCATCGCCTGCCAGAGGAAGTTGATCTTGAGATTGCCGCGCTGAAGCTTGAAGCGATGGGCATCAAGATTGATACGCTGACGGCCGAAATGGTCGAGTACATCAATAGCTGGGAACACGGCACATAAGACACAGCACATCAGCTGGTCGCGCTTTGCGCCGGTCGCTTTGTGGTTGCGTGGCGACCTAGCGTGTGCTTCCCAAAGTGGTGCGGTAGCGGTTTGGCGGTAAAGGTTTCCGGTAGAGATTGCTGTAAGATGGAGGCGGGCGCTTGCGTCCTTAGTCGCGGGTGCCGCGCCGTGGTCACGCGAAGCATCGGCTGTGGACATTGAACGCACACCGTGTGCGTTGCAAGCGCCGGTACGCGACCCGTATACACGACCTGTACCTACACCGCGCCGGCGATGGTGGCCGTTGGCGGTGCGCTCGCCAATTGTGTGGGTGTCCGCCCCGGTGGTAGTGGCCCTTCGAGTCGTGCGCCGAGCAACTCTACGTCGTAGCCTTCACGCCGAACCCGCACATCGAAATACAGCAGACAGTATGCAATGGTCGCCATGGGGAGGGTGACAAGCTTGCCGAGTTGATCGGCAAGGTTGGAAAACAACAAAAACCACATCGGCGCGCGCGTCAGGTCACGAAACTCACCGTTGAGGAAGACGTAGAGGAGAAGTGGGATGCCGACGGCCGAAATCACGGACGAGGCAATCGCCATATCGAAAAGGGTAATCTGAGTAACCCGCCAGACTGTGCCGCGTGCTAATTGCACGGCACGCACAATGCTATCCCAGGTTGAACGGCCCTCGATCATGACAACACTCGGAACAAGCGCCACTTGGGCCAGCATTGCGCAGTAGCCGATAAATCCCAGCCCGATGGCGACGGCCACCAGCAACAGGACTAAGCTCCCGGCAAATACCGAAGTGACATAACTGAGAGAGAGCATAACTGCCAGAACGACTACCGAGAGAATGAACAAGCTGCTCAACGCAACAACAGACAGCCCAAACCAGAAGATCACCGCACTGACAAGTTGTGACCAGAGCAGCGTCCACAGCCGTCCCCGCACCATGCGCCACGTTCGCCGAAATCCGACCGGTATATCAAGCATGATGCAATCGGCCACCGTCCGAGTCAGCCCGCCCGTGGTCAATGCCAACAACACGGGACTGATCACGTATGTCAGCAAGTAGCCGACAATAAAGCCGATAAGCCGGATCAACGCTGCACCGGCGGATTCATGTAAGCCGGTTGCGACATAAACCACCAGCAGCGTGCCGGCGCAGCTCGTCAGAACCGGTAAGAGGGCCAAACCCAGTAGAGGAGCAAAGTTGGACCGGTAAATGAGCACTGCGCGGTCAATGAGATCGCCAGTTGAGAGCGGCTCTAGATCGGCCAGTTGACACAGATTAGGTAACTGTTCCGAATCGGCTCGGCCTAGGGCGGCGGTCATCGTTCGGTCCTTTTCTTCTTCATTCGGACCTGATTCCCCCGTGCGTTATATTCCACTTCATCCATGAGATGGTAAATAAGCATCACGCCACGTCCGCAGGTCCGCAGGAGGCAACTTGGATCTGTTGGGTCCGGGAGCGCATTCAAGTCAAAGCCGTCACCTTCATCTGTGATGACAAAGGTGACTTCATTCGGCGCGAACTCAACGGCCACATGAACGTTTTTGGATGGATCCTCGTGGTTGCCGTGCTTAATCGCATTAGCAATGGCTTCATCGAGTGCCAACAGGATGTTGGAGTTTGGCTCGGTAATTCCACGGGCTTCGAGCAGGGCCATGACTTCCTGTAACAGTTCATGCATCCGGGAGATTACACTGGGAATGACAAACTCCAGGTGATCAGGCTGGGCGTCGGTAGCCTGTGCGTGGTTGACGAGATGTCCTGCCATATCGCCGCGTGATGTCTTGCAAGGGGTCACGACTCGCTGCCGGTTTTGCCAGAGGCTAGCACAGCCGGGCATCTGGCGGCTATGTCGTCAATGGCCCGTTGTTAGAGGATCAATCCCGGAGATGGTGTTGGTATGTGTCGGTCGCAATGCGTCCGTCCCGAATGGTGAGGACACGGTGGGCATGGGCTGCGATGTCCGGCTCGTGCGTGACGATGATGATGGTGTTCCCGCGTTCGTGCAGGACATTGAAAAGGCTCATAATTTCACGGCTTGTCGCGGAGTCAAGGTTGCCGGTCGGTTCATCGGCAAGAATGATGGAGGGGTTATTGACAAGCGCCCGCGCGATGGCAACCCGCTGCCGTTGGCCGCCGGAAAGCTCGTTCGGGCGGTGGTCCATGCGGTGCGCCAGATCGACCTGTTCCAGCGCGCGTTTGGCGCGTTGGATGCGTTCTGCGGCAGGCACCCCGCTATAGATCAACGGCAGTTCAACATTATGCAGGGCCGTGGCGCGTGGCAGCAGGTTGAAGGTCTGGAAGACGAACCCGATTTCTTGATTCCGAATCCGCGCCAGTTCGTCATCATTCATCGCCGAGACCAGCTTCCCGTTGAGCCAATACTCACCTTTGGTCGGCGTATCAAGACAGCCGATGAGGTTCATGAGGGTGGATTTGCCTGAACCTGACGGCCCAACAATGGCAATGTACTCGTTAGGCTGAATGGTGAAGCTCACGCCTTGGAGGGCATGGATGACTTCATCGCCCATGCGGTACGTTTTCCAAAGATCCTTGGTCTCAATAATCGGGCGCGTTGATGTGACTGACTGAGGACGACTAACAGTAACCGGCGCTACTTGAGCTGACATCACAGCCTGACCTGTTGTGAAAATTACCCTTTGTTGGACAACGCCGTATCCAGCTTGGCATCGCGGGTGATGGCCGCGCCAGGTTTGAGCGTCCGCAAAAGACGGTAGGGGCCTGTAACAATGTTCTGTCCTTCGGTCAAACCCTCAATCACCTCGATTTCTGCTTCGCCTAAGATCCCGGTCGTAATGGGAACAAATCTAGCTTTACCACCTTCCTCGACAAATACGCCGGAAACTTCGGCGCGCTTGGTCGGCTTTCGGTCTGCTTCACCGGGAGTCGGCCTCAGTGGCTGAGCTTCGGTGCCGGCAGGCACCGACTGTAGTTCGGCCGGGTCGCGGCTGACGAGCGCCTGAAGCGGAACAACCAATACGTTCTGGCGTGTCGCCGTCGTGATGACGGCTGTGGCCGACATACCAGGTCGCAACCGTGCGCGGTCCTGTTCAGACGGATTGAGACGGATTTTGACTTTGAAGTTTTTGGCTTCCTGCGACGTTGTGTTGGCAGCAATGGTTTGACCGGAACGGGTAACGGCGCTCTGCCCAACTTCGGCGACCTGGCCTGGGATCTCTGTGTCACCTAGCGAATCTACCCTGACCTTGGCCGGCTGCCCGATCTGGACATTGGCGATGTCTGTTTCATCCACTTGCACCTCAACGTTGATTTCTGACATGTCGGCAATGGTCATCAGCGGTGTTGTGTTGAAGTTGGCAACCGCGAATTCACCGACGCGCACAGGAAGGCTTGACACCACCCCGTCAATTGGTGACTTGCGTACCGTTTGGTCAAGAAAATACTGAGCATTGGTCAGTTGGGCTTGCGCCGCCTTCACGCGCTGCCAGGCCGATTTGCTGGATTCTTCAGCCCGTTGCACAGCAATTTCGGCGTCTTTGACGACCTGCTGGAGACGTTCAATTTGTATGACCTGTGCGTCATAGGCCGCTTTTGCCACCTCGTAGTTGGCACGGGCTGTATCAAATTCCGCCTTTGAGACAACCCCGGCTTCGAGTAACTCCGTTGTCCGTTGCAGTTGGATGTATTGGAGGTCAAGCTGGGCCTTGAGACGGTTGAGGTCGGCTTCGGCGGCAATGAGTTGGGCCTTGTTTTGCGTGACCAGGTTGCGCGCGCTGAGGACTTGCGTTTCTGTAGCGCGCGCATCCTGTTCAGCTGCACGGTAATTGGCTTCGGCGCTTTGTTGCGATGTCAGTTGCTGGGTAGGGTCCACCTTGACAAGTGGTTGCCCCTTACGCACAAGGTCTCCTTCCTTAACAAAAATATCGGTGACCCGCCCGGCAACCTCTGCGGTGAGGTTATACAGCGCCACAGGGCGTACCTCGCCGGAAGCCGATACTTTCGCCTCCAGGAACTCACGCCGCTTAACCTGTTCAATCTGGACACTGAGGGCGTTCGTGCGTTGGGTCAACAGGCTAGTGGCGACAATCCCGACAATGAGCAGCGTGACCCCGCCGACAAGAAGAAGTTTTTTGGTTCGACTCAAGGCCATAGTTTGGAAGCCCCAGAGGCTTTAGGTGAAGTCGCCAAATCCGGCACACAGCAGACGTGGTGTCCGATGCCGGCGTGTACGTTAGAGCCGGCAGGCAGGTTTCAGGAAAATAAACAGGCTGGGCAAAAAACAGGTTTGCTTCATATCCGGGTTTGCCTCACGTCTAGGTTTGCCTCAGGTCGCGGCTTCGATGCCAATCACCGGTGGGAGCTTAGTATTCAAGCGCGATTGTAAGGCGGCTTAGACAAGGGGTTGTGTATGGCGGCATACTTTGCGTTCGGCAATGGTCGGCATCGTAGGTTAACATGACAAGACTTTACACAGCGCAGTGGATTTTGCCGGTGGCAACACCGCCGATTCGGGACGGTGCGGTGGCAGTCCAGGACGGTCGCATCCTTGCCGTTGGACCGGAGTTAGAGGTGCGGGCGCGGCTTGCGCGTTTGGGAACTCCAGAGATCACGGACCTAGGGCAGGCGGCAATCTGTCCTGGTTTTGTCAATGTCCACACGCACTTAGAACTGACTGCCTTACGCGGCCGCCTGGAAAATCTGTCCTTCTTTGATTGGATACAGACCCTAACCCGCCTGCGCGGCGAGCAGATGAGTGCGCAGGACCTGGACATAGCGGCGCAGTGGGGTGTGGTCGAGGCGGCACGGGCCGGCATAACCACAATGGCCGATGTCGGAGCTTCCGGCGCCGGATTTCGAGCCCTGCGCCGGGGTGGCTTGCGCGGCATTGCCTATCAGGAGGTTTTCGGCCCCGACCCCATGCAGGCTAAAAAGAGCCTGGCCAGCCTCAAGCGCCGGATTGAGGCGCAGCGGAGCGAGGAAACCGAGCTGGTGCGCCTTGGTGTCTCGCCGCACGCCGTCTATTCCGTTTCGGCGTTGTTGTTTCGGTTGGTGATTGAGTATGCCGAGCGGGAAGGGTTAGCCGTAGCCATCCACTGCGCCGAATCACAGGCAGAGGATGATTTCATGCGCACTGGGCAAGGTCCCTTCGCCGAGTTTTTGCGCGCACGGGGCATCGTCTGGACGCCACCCCGCACTTCTCCCATTCGCTATTTGAGCGACCTGAACGTGCTGCGGGTCAAACCGTTGCTCATTCATGCCGTTCGGGCAACTGAAGAGGACATCGGGTTGCTGACCTTTCATGGGACCAGTGTGGCACACTGTCCGAAATCCAACGCCAAGTTCGGCCACGGTGTAGCGCCGGTCGGCCGGATGCGGCGGCGCGGGGTGCGGGTCGGCTTGGGAACGGACAGTGTTGCTTCTAACAACGTCTGTGACATCCTTGATGAAGCGCGCTTTGCGCAGTTGCTCGGACGGGCCGTTCAAGCGGATGGGCAGTGGTTGTCCGCCGATGCCGTCCTACGGTGGATGACCCTGGACGGCGCCTGCGCCCTCGGTTTGGATGACCGCATTGGCACTCTAGAAGTCGGCAAAGAGGCCGACTTGACCGGCATTTCACTTGCCGGCCCTCATCTTGAGCCAGTGTATGATCCGGTGACAGCAGTCGTGACGGCAGCGACCGGGCGCGACGTGGTGCTCACCGTAGTCCAGGGGCGTGTCATCTATGACGGACAACAGGTGCAGACCCTGGACGAGGCCCGGCTGCAACACCACTTGCCATCTCTTGTAGCGCAGCTATCGTCCGGCGCACCGGATGCCAGCTAGAAGGGGAGGCTGCATCTGATCGGATTTTTGGTATAGTGGACACCTTGCCTTACCGGCAATAACAGACCGCGGCCTGGAGGAGTGCTGCCGCCAATGAAAAGCATGACCGGCTTTGGCCGCGCTGCCTTCGTCACCGATGAATGGACGCTGACGGTCGAGCTGCGAACGGTCAACAACCGCTTTCTGGACCTTCAGGTTCGCTTGCCGTCTGAATTGACGGCGCTGGAGATTTCGTTTCGGAAGCTCGTGCAGGCGCGGGTGCAACGTGGGCGAGTCGAAGCGACGGTTAACCTCGTGCAGCGCCGTCCGGTTGGTTTCCAGGTCAACCTGCCGCTTGTCCAAGGCTATGTCGCCGCGCTGCGGGAGGCGCAGGCCGCAACAGGTGTTGCCGGTGATTTCGACCTCAGCCTGATTGCGCGCCTGCCCGGCGCCATTCAGCCTGCTGTAGGGATGGATGAAGACTTGATGGCACGTTTGACCGAGGGGTTACAGTCGGCTACGGCCCAGGCGCTCGACGCACTCGATGCGATGCGTTGCGCCGAAGGCATGACGCTGGCCCGTGACATTGCTGCTCGGCTGGACACTGTTGCCCAACACCTGCCGGTCATTGAGACGGCGGCCGCAACCGTGTTTGATACCCAGCGGGCGCGGCTCGAACGACGCATCCAGGCACTACTGCGCGACTTGGGAAACCTTGACGAAGCACGTCTGGCGCAGGAAGCGGCTTATGCGGCCGAACGCTGTGACATTACCGAAGAAATTGTTCGCTTGCGCAGCCATGTGGCGCAAATGCGTGAGTTGCTGACAACTGAAGCGTCCGGTGTTGGTAAGCAAATGGATTTTCTTTTACAGGAAATGAACCGCGAGGTGAATACGATGCTGGCTAAAGCCGGCGACACCGTCATTCACCAGACGGCGCTCGTCATTAAGGTTGAAGTCGAGAAAATGAAGGAGCAGGTTCAGAATGTCGAATAACCACCTGATGCCTGCACGTCGCGGTATGCTGGTTGTGGTCTCTGCACCTTCGGGAGGTGGGAAGTCTACGTTGCTGAACCGACTGCTGTCTGAAGTGGACAACCTGCACTACTCGATTTCGTACACGACCCGTCCACCGCGCCCGGGTGAGCGTCATGGTGAGCATTATTACTTTGTTTCCCCAGATGATTTTGAGCGCATGCGTGAACACGGGGAATTTCTGGAGTCGGCGCTGGTGCACGGTCACTTCTACGGCACGCATCGCAAGTTTGTGGAAGCAACGCTCGAACGCGGTCAGGACTTAATTCTTGACATTGATGTGCAGGGAGCCGAGAGCCTGGCCAACATTATGCCCGAAGCTACGCGCATCTTTCTTATGCCTCCAAACTATGAAGTGTTGCGCCAGCGGCTGTGTGCCCGGGGCAGTGACGATCCGGGGGTCATTGCCCAGCGCTTACGCAACGCCGGGCAGGAAGTACGGCGCTTTCGAGAATTTCACTATGTCGTCATCAACGACGACCTCGAACGCGCCCTGCGCGCGTTAGTCTGTATCATCAGAGCGGAACGCGAGCGGTGGCGTCTGTCGGAAAAAAAATTAGATGCCATTGTGGAGACGTTCCGTTCCGAAGCGATGATTCTGTGATTGGAAGGAGGGAATAGGACGTGATGACGAATGCTGGAACGACAACACCTGAAACGGGTAAACCTCAAATTCGCACCGTCCCGGACAGCAAGTACCGGCTGATTCTGGTGGCGGCGGCCCGCAGCAAGCAACTTCAGAAGGGGCGTGAGCCGCGTATTCGTTCGTCGGCCCACAAGCCGACCCGGATTGCCCTTGAAGAAGTGAGCAAAGGGTTGGTGCCGTTTGAGGTACTGCCGCCGCGCGAAACCTCCATCCCCCACCACCACGAGGACGGCATTATTAGTATTTAGCCTTCCTCTGCGGACCATCGCTGTGACAACTCGGCGTGGGTGCAACCGGCCCTGTGGCCGTTGTACCGCGCCATTGCTACAAACAAGCTTGAACACCGATCACCGAATCAGCGGTAAAGCCTCCCCCACTTTGCCGCAGGACCCTGAACGCCGCACCGGAAACCGATGGGTTGTCAGCGTGCTGCCGGCACGATGTTTCGCGGTTGGTCCGGCGCACCGATGAAATCTATGCGAATGATTGCCAGCTGCGCCGAAGATGCATGGCATGCCCTGCTCCAACCGGGCGCGTATGAGTGGTGGTACTTTGATGCCCTATCTGAAGACCACGAGTATGGATTGGTTGCCATCTGGTTCTGCGGCATGCCGTTTTCTGCTGACTACAATGCGCATTTAGAAGCTTACGAACGCGGTCGCGCCGCACCCCCTAATCCCTGTGACTATGCGGCATTTTCATTTGCCCTCTACCATCGGGGGCATCCGATTGCCTACGCCCTGGTCGAGTACGACGATTTCACGGCTTCAACCAACCGGCCGGCAGTGAGTACGGGGCACAACGCCTTCACCTATGACCCGGCAACAGCAACCTACCATCTCGTGGTTGATGTCGAGCTGACCGAGATCACGACCGTGATTCCGGTGGCAATTGGACGGCGTCTGAACGGCCACTTCACCTTCCGCAACCTGAACGAGCATTGGTTTTCTCCCGCGTTCGCGGCGTCTGGTCTTGGGAAGCTGGAGGCGGCGGTCGGAACACATACGTGGAACTTGGTCGCGCCGGTCTGTGCGGTCAACGGTGCGCTTGAAATTACCGGTGCGAATGGCCGCTGCGAGCGACGTGTGACATTTACTGGACGCGGCTACCACGACCACAACTATGACTCAATGCCCATGATGCGTGCCATCAACCGCTGGCACTGGGGACGGTGCTGGCAGGGCGATCGCATGCTGATTTACTACCGCAATGAACCGTTTCCCGGTCAGCCGGGCGCGTTTTCGTTCGGGGCTATATTTGACGGCGCACAACCGCAGTTGGTGACAAACGCCGTCGAAGTCGCCTTTGAAGGGGAGCGCCGCAACTGGTTGGGATTGAAGTACCCACACCGTTTGCGCATCACGCTCCCGGCCAGCGGCGAAACTTGGACGATTCGCCAGCAGCATATGGTGGATTCAGGACCGTTTTACATCCGTTTCTTGAGCGTCCCGGAATCCGGTTGTGCCGGCGGCAGTGCCCACGGCGTTTCGGAAACACTCGACGGCGTCCGCCTGCGCCGCCGGATTTTTCGCCCGATGATCAATACGCGCATTCAACGTCCGCCGAGTCGGGGTACATTGTTGCCGGCCCCGGTTATGCGGTTGGGACGTACGGCGTTGATCTGGCTGGTCACTTCATAGTCGGACGCACGCCGGAAACCTGACAACCATGGATGGCGGCGCCGGCGCCTCGCAGGTGGGGATGTCTGTGGGTCGGAGAGCTACCTCTACACGTGCTGACCGACCACAGGCTGCGCGGTAGCTGGCGTGTTATGGGGCGGCGCAACCCCAAGTGCCCGAGGACGGCGACCTAGAGATTCAACCGGAACCCCACCTGCACCAGGCGCGGCGGCCCGGGCAGTATGCCGCGCACCCGGTCCGCAATGTAGAGCCGGTCAGCGAGATTCTTCGCCGTGATGAAGAAAGTTGTCCGCCACTGCTCGACGCGGTAGTTGGCCGTCGCGTTCCAGATCGTGTAGGACGGCAGCAAGCCAAGCTGTCCGTTGGCGAAGACCGCCGGGTTGACCGGCGATGTCGGCCGCAGGTTGAGGTCGTCCCCAAACTGCTCGCCGACATGAACCGCTTCCATCTGCACGTCAAAGCCCCGCGCGTGCGAGTATCCGAACGCCCCCGTGAACATGTGTTTCGGCGTATAAGGGATTCGATTACCCGTCACCAAAACGTTGCCAAACCCGGACACGTTGCTGAAACGCCGCCCTTCAAAGCGGGCGTCGCCCACGAAGGTATAGTTGACGCGCGCGAAGACGTTGTGCGCCGACTTGAAAATAAGCCCGCTGTCCACCCGCCCAGCGACCTCCACGCCCTGGTGGAGGGTCTTGCCGCCGTTGGTGAGCGTCGCGCCGCCGCCGCCCGCCAGACTGGCCGGCACGATCTGATTGGAGAAGTTCATGCGGAAGTAGGAAACATCCAAGCGCGCGCCCCGCGCCGGAACGCTGCGAAAGCCAACTTCCGTGTTCCAACTGAGTTCTGGGTCAAGGTCAACCACGCCGCCGACATTGGAAATGATGTCTTCCACGCGCGGCGGCGCAAAGCCCCGGTGTACGCCGGCAAAGACCGTGACGCGCTGCTTGATGTTATACGCGGCCCCGATGCCCGGCACCACCTGGGTCAGCGCCGTCTCGCCGCGCGCCCCGGCGCCACCGTTGGCCAGCCGGTTGGCGCGGACAAACGAGATGCGCTCGACGCGAACGCCCGGCGTGACGGTCAGATGCCCAATAATGAAGCGATGCTGGAGGTAGCCGGAAAAAGCGTCGCTGCCGCGGAAGTTGTTTTCGACGACCGCGCCTGTTCGCGCCGTGGGCGTCGAGCCATTGACCTGCCGCCGTTCCTGATTCTCCCGGTGGTAGCGGAAGCCGAAATCAAGCTCGTTTTGAACCCGGCCGAAACCGAAGCTCGCCCGCGCCTGGGGCGTGACGCCAAACGTGTAGTAATTGCGCAGCCGCCCCTCGTTGCCGCAGGCGGTGAACAGGTCGATCATCCCCCGGCAGCCGCCAACGCCGATGCGGTTCGGGCGCTGCGCGGAGTTGCTCGACTGCCGCCACCAGTCGCGGTCAAAAGTCGAGCCGTACAGGCTTGTCGTCAGCAGGAGATGCGGGTTGACCACGAAACTGTGAACCGCCGTCGCGCCGAAGCGCCGGAAATCGGTCGCGTCGTTGCGAAACGGATTCTGGCGCGGGTTGGCGGCGAATTCGTCGAGCCGCAGTCCCGAGTAGGTCACCCGCGAGTCCTCGTCGTAGTAGCTGGCCCTGAGGGTCAGCGCATGCCGCGCGCCGAAGGTGGAGACTGACTTGAAGTTGAAATCGTACAAGCCGCTGCGGACATTGTCGCGCGCGCCCTCGCCCTGCTTGCGCATGAAATCAACCAAAAAGCCGGTGTTGCCCCACTTCCAGCCGTAGGTGACAAATCCGTTGAAATAATCGCGGTTGCCGCCGACCAGCAGCAGCGCGCCGCCAGGCGCGTCGGGCGGATTGGGCGTGATGTAGTTGATCACGCCCCCAATCGTGACCGGCCCGTAGAGAATCTGCCCCGATCCCTTAATGACCTCGATGGTCTCAAACCGCTCGATGGGCGGGTGATAGTAGGACGCGTTATCGCCGTAGGGCGCAAAGGCCAGCGGCAGCCCATCCTCGAGCAGCAGAACCTTTGTCGAGCGCGTTGGATTGAGGCCGCGAATGCCGATGTTGGGCCGCAGCCCGAAGCCCTCCTCGTCGCGGGCGTGAATGCCGGGCAGCTTGCGCAGCGCCTCATTGACGTTGAAAACGCGGCTCAGTTGCAGCGTCCGCTCATCGAGAATATCCACCGTGCCGGGGATGCGCGTCAGCGACTCGCTCGCGCCGATGATGCTGTTGATGCCGACGACGATGTTCTCCGCCAGCGGCGAAATATCAAGCCTGATGGTCACCGTCGCCATCTCGCCGCCGCTGACCCGGATGACTTTCGTCGCGGCTTGGTACTGGTCGGCCGTCACCGTCACCTCGTAGTCGCCGGGCGTTAGCGGCTCGAACTGAAACATGCCGTCGGCGTCGGTTTGAGTCGTTTGGACAACGCCGCCGGTGATGCCGCGCAAGCGCACCGTCGCGCCGGCAATTGGCGCGTCCGTCACGGTAACGACGCGCCCGCGCGCGGCAGGCGATGACGCGGAAGGGGCGGTCTGCGCGGTAACGGGCGTCGTCATCTCGCCCAGGAGAAGGGCGCACCACAGGGCCGGCCAAGCCAGCGCTGACGCCCAGGGTGACGGTCGAAAGTCGTATGGTTTGCTCCGCATGGGCGCATTCCTCTCAAAAAAGTCGAATGTGTTGCCTGCGGGCGCCGGCTCATGCGCCGGCGTCCGTCCCGGCTGCGCGTAAGGGAACGCTTACCCTATCTGTACTTCAATTTGACATTCATTTTCAAGATATAATGAGCAAAAAACGCCGACTAGAGGGTGGTCAGCGTTTCAGAGGCGGGCTACACCCGCATCAACTCTTCTTCCTTGGCTTTGGCCAAGTCGTTGAGCTTCTGCGTGAAGGCGTCGGTATGCTTCTGAATCTGATCGAGCGCCACTTTCTGCTCATCTTCCGAGATGAGCTTTTCCTTGAGCAGCTTTTTGATTTCCTCGTTGGCGTCACGGCGGATGTTGCGCAAGCCTGCCCGGTGCTCTTCGGCTATATCGCGAACGGCGCGGGCCAACTGTTTCCGGCGTTCTTCCGTCAACGGTGGAATGGGCAGGCGCACAACCTTGCCGTCATTGGACGGGGTAATCCCCAGGTCGGACGCCTGAATCGCCCGCTCAATCGCCCCCAAAAGCGAGGTGTCCCAGGGTTGAACTGTGATGAGCGCAGCTTCCGGCGCGCTGATGGTTGCCAGTTGATTCAGGGGCATGAGTGTGCCATACGACTCAACCTGAATGCCGTCTAACAAGCTGACGGATGCCCGCCCAGTACGTAGCGCGCTGAATCGCCGGCGTGCGTCTTCCAGAGTTGTTTCCATACGAGCCACAGTTTCCTTCAGAATGTCTTGTATGGTCATGCAGATTCCTCGTCAACGCTTTCGAAATTTGGCTTTCAGGAGGTATCCCGCCGAACACCTTGTCCAGCCTATGATGCACAGGCGACAACTGACGGCGGGAGGTTGGCGCTCACCAGTGTCCCAATGAGCTCGCCGGTCACCACCCGGTAGATGTTACCTTTTGTGAGGAGGTCAAAGACAACAATCGGCAGTCCGTTATCCTTGCACAGGGCAATTGCCGACGCATCCATGACGTTGAGCCCTTGTTCCAGGACTTGCTGATAGGTCACGTGGCTGTAGCGCCGTGCGCTGGCATCCTTGGTTGGATCGGATGTGTACACCCCGTCCACTTTGGTCGCTTTCAGCAGCACATCGGCTTTGATCTCACAGGCCCGCAGGGCGGCGGCGCTGTCGGTGGTAAAGAAGGGACTGCCTGTTCCACCGGCGAAAATGACAATGCGTCCCTTTTCCAGATGCCGGACGGCACGGCGTGGGATAAACGGTTCAGCTACCTGCCGCATTTCAATGGCGGACACGACCCGCGTTACCAGCCCAAGTTGTTCGAGTGCATTTTGGAGCGCCAAACTGTTGATAACAGTGGCCAGCATGCCCATGTAGTCAGCCGATGCTCGATCCATGCCGGCAGCGCTCGCCGCTGCGCCACGGACAATGTTGCCACCGCCGACAACCAGGGCCAATTCAATGCCCAGTTGGTGGACATCACGCACTTGCTCGGCTACCTCCTGGACCGTGGCCGGATCGATGCCAAATCCCCGCTGGCCTTCCAGAAATTCACCGCTCAATTTGAGTAGGGCGCGTTTATAGACTGGCGTCAAAGATGCAGACGGGGTCGGTCGTGACGGTGGTGAGAGGGCATCCATACGTCCGGGAAGAACTGCAAGCGTCAGGTCGGAGGCTTTGAGGTGGTAGCACCGGTTTGTAGCAGCAAAACAGGTGCACAAAAAACGCCCCACCGAGTGGGGCATCAGGTTTTACTGCTTGGCTGCCATCGCTGCCACTTCACGGGCGAAGTCATCAGCTTTCTTTTCAAGTCCTTCACCCATTTTGAAGCGAACAAACCGCCGGATACGAATGTTCTCGCCTGTCTTGGCAATCAGTTGCTTGAGCAGCTCGCCGATGGTCACGTTTTGGTCCTTGACAAACGGCTGTTCCAGCAGACATATCTCGGCGCGAAACTTACCAAGGCGGTCCTCAATGATCTTTTCAATGATGTGGGCCGGTTTGTTCGCCGTTTTTGGGTCGGCTGCCACCTGTGCCTGCACGATTTCACGCTCTTTTTCGAGCACAGCAGGTGGAATTTCATCGGCCGACACATACTCTGCATTGAGGGCGCAGATCTGAAGCGCCACGTCGCGTACAAACTCTTTGAAATCATCGCTGCGCGCGACAAAATCGGTCTCGCAGTTGATCTCAACCAAGACGCCGATGCGGCCGCCGGTGTGAATATAGGCATCAACCAGTCCTTCCGCTGCCACGCGCGACTCTTTCTTGCCGGCAATATGCCGGTTCCGCTCACGCAGAATGGTCATGGCCTTTTCTTCGTTGCCCTGGGCCTCTTCAAGAGCCTTTTTGCATTCCATCATCCCGGCCCCGGTTTTTTCCCGGAGCGCCTTGACTGCCGCCGCACTCACATCCGCCATGCCGGACTCCCTTTCACAAAAGTATTCGGCGTGCTTTTCCTATGCCGAGAGAGCTTCGGCCGCCGTCACTGCCGATGTTGGTTGGCTCAGGCTTGGAGCACCGCCGTCTTCGAGTTTATCACCCTCAGCTTTCTCGAGTCCCATCGAGCGCCCCTCAATGATCGCATCGGCGATTTTGGCGCTGATGAGCCGCACCGAACGTAGGGCATCGTCGTTGCCCGGAATCACGTAGTCAACCCCCAGGGGAGAACAGTTGGTGTCCACCAGTGCCACTACCGGGATGCGGAGGCGGTTCGCTTCGGCAATGGCAATTTCCTCTTTCTTTGTGTCAATGACAAACAAAGCGCTTGGCAAGCGGTTCATTGACCGAATGCCGGAAAAATTCCGCTGGAGTTTAGCGTATTCCTTTTCGACGCGGAGAATTTCTTTTTTGGTCAGGGATTGATACCGCCCGTCGGTCCGCATGGCTTCTAGATCACGCATCCGTTTCATCGAGCGTTGAATGGTCTGGAAGTTGGTGAGTAGCCCGCCAAGCCAGCGCTGGTTGATGTACGGCATCCCACACCGGGTTGCCTCTTCTGCAATTGAATCTTGGGCTTGACGCTTGGTACCGACAAAGAGCACCGTCCCGCCCTCGGCGGCCGTCTGGGTAATGAAGCGAACGGCCTCACGCAAGAGCCGCTGCGTTTTCTGGAGGTCAATAATGTAAATGCCGTTCCGCTCGCCGAAGATGTACTCCTTCATCTTCGGATTCCAGCGCCGCACTTGGTGACCGAAGTGTACCCCGGCCTCGAGCAATTCCTTCATCGTGACTGCAACTGCCACGCACAACCCCTTTCTTTACAAGCCAGCCGGCCTCCGGGGCCTCTGGCATGAATGGTTAGTGTACTCACTGCGCCTCTTTTCCCGCCGCCGACCAAGCCTTCAACGCCGGCACCACACCTAGCGCGCAGTAATGGAATCGTCAGTCTGGTCACAACGGCTGTGGCCAGACTGCTCGGGAAGCAACTTACCGCTTCGAGAACTGGAAGCGCTTGCGCGCGCCCTTTTGTCCGTACTTTTTGCGTTCCTTCATACGAGGGTCGCGCGTCAGAAAACCGGCTTTTTTCAGTCGGCGGCGCAACTCAATGTTGAACTGAAGCAGCGCCCGCGCTATGCCGTGACGAATGGCGCCGGCCTGGCCCGACACACCACCACCTGACACTGTGACAAGGACATCAAATTTCCCCAGCGTCTCGGTCACTTGCAGTGGTTGCCGGATAATCATCCGCAGCGTTTCGTTCTGAAAATAGCCTTCAAAGGTACGCTTGTTGATTGTAATGTTGCCATCACCCGGACGCAGATAAACACGCGCCGTCGCCGTCTTACGGCGACCTGTCCCGTAGTACTGAATGAGCATGCCTACACTTGACCTACCTCACCGTTGATTCACACGCTGTATCTTCACAGTATCTTCACACGCTTTTCGTCAATCACGCCCGTCAGACGCCACCGGCTCGTTTTCTGAATACTCACGTTCTGAATACTCACGTGCGTCCTCGCGTGCGCGCTCAAACGCACGCTCACGTGCGCGACGGCGCGCGCAGGGTGTCAAGCACCAATCGCTCCGGTCGTTGCGCCTGGTGTGGGTGGTTTGGACCGGCGTAAACGCGCAGTTTCTTGGCCATCTGTCGCCCAAGCTTGGTTTTGGGCAGCATCCCGACGATGGCGTGTTGCAGGATGCGCGTTGGAAACTTCGCCAGCAGGTCCCGAGCCTTGATTTCACGCAGACCGCCGGGGTAGCCCGTATGCCGCCGATAGAGTTTTTGATTCCACTTGTCGCCGCGAAAGACGACCTTTTCGGCATTGATGACGATCACGCCATCGCCCATGTCCATGAAGGTCGTGTAGCGTGGGTGGTGCTTGCCCATCAGAATTGGAGCGATCTGGGACGCCAAACGTCCAACCGTCAAGCCTGTTGCGTCCACCAAAAACCACTTGCGCGCTGGTTCCGGCAAGCGCCCTTTCGGAACGAAGGTTTGCCCCGTGTAGGCCTTGCGCGGGCGGGACCGAACCTTGGGTGTTGGTGCCGCCGGAGCGGTTTCGGTAGCCGTTTCAGGCGGGGAAGATACCCCCTCGGTCAGTTCGGGTGTCGGTTCACTCATAGCAATTGCATCGCACTCCTCAACCACACATCAGGTCCTTGCCGTCCGGTTGACCCTTGTGACGGCGACAACGGCCTGCCCTGGGACGTGAACTGACCGGAAGCAAAGCGAACTGCTAGACTACGCAACCAAGTGCCAAGCTGTCAAGAGTGGGTTCTTGATGACATCGGCTTGGTTTTAGAAACCTCATTCGGCATCGCCGCACGCTGCGCAACGAGTGAGGTGACAACCCCCAGGGTCAGTAGCCCGAGCACCACACTGAGACTGACGACCGGTGGCAGATGAAACCAATCAAACGCCAACGCCAGCATCTTGACGCCGATAAAGGCGAGAATGACAAAAACCGCCTTGTCAAGGTGGACGAGCGCGCGCTTGGCTGCTGCGACGAGGAAATACATTGAACGCAAGCCAAGCACGGCAAAGATATTGCTTGTGTAGACCAGAAATGGGTCTTGTGTGACCGCGAAAATGGCCGGAACACTGTCAAAGGCAAACAGGATGTCCGAGGCCTCGATCACGAGTAAGCACAAAAAGGCCGGCGTCAGGGCATGCCGCGCTACGCCGTTGGTATCCGTGACCTTGGTCAGAAAACGCCCCCGATCGAGCTGCACCGCAATGCGGTGCGGAAAGAAACGGCGCAGAAAACGCACGGCCCAGTGGTTCGTGTAGTCGGTTGCAGCCTCGTCTTTCCGGTGGCCGGCGCGGGAAAGGGCATACACCGACCAGAGGATGGCCAGACCGAAGCCGAAAAACACAACGCGCTGGAGTTCAATGCGCAAGCCAAACAGGGTGATGGCGCCGATGGCGCCGGCTCCAAAGAGCAGCCCCACACCCAGCCCGATAAACAGTGCGCGGAAGAGCAGGGCGCCGATAATCCCCCAGTACAGAATCCGGTGGTGGAGGTGCTCTGGAATGGCAAAGGCCGCAAAAATCGCCATGAAGACAAACAAGTTGTCCACGGCAAGGGACTTTTCAAGGGCATAGGCCGTGACAAACAAGACGGCATCCTCCACCCCGCGGACGGTGGCCACGTAGCCAGCAAACATAAGTGAAACCGCTACCCAGATCGCCGACCAGACCGCTGCTTTGGCCATTGAGACCGGCCGGTTGGCTCTCCCGGAGGCTAGATCAATCCAGAGAAAACCGACGACAAGACTGAGGAAAACAAAAAAGTGGACCGGGTGTATTGCTGCTGGGTAGAGGGGCATAGGCTAGGCCCCTTGCCCTTCGTTTTCTTTGCGTGGCTGATCGCGCAGGCCGATGATGGCGTTTTTAGAAAACTCAATTTTGACAGATGGGGCGACGAGAAGATGTAGCGTGTTTTCTTTCTGGTTAATGCCCGCCACCGTGCCATAAATACCACCTTCGGTCACCACCCGGTCTCCATTTTTGAGGTTGTTGCGCATGTTTTCCAGTTCCTTCTGGCGCTTGCGCTGGGGCACAATCACCAGAAAGTAAAAAATGGCCACCATCGCCACAATCGGAACAAGCTGGATGAGAAAGCTTCCTCCACCACCCTGCGCCAAGACGATGCTCATGTCGAATCGGACTCCTCGGAGAGATGCTGACGACGGCGAAACTCAGCGACAAAGCACCCAAACTCGCCCTGTTCCAGAGCGTGCCGAATCTGCCTCATCAGGTCAAGATAATGATGTAGATTGTGGTAGGTTGCCAGGATAGAGGCGAGAATCTCTCCGGCCCGCATCAGATGCGCCACGTAAGCCCGTGAATACCGCCGGCAGACAAAGCAGTCGCAAGCCGCATCCAGCGGACGGTCGTCCCGGATATAGCGAGCGTTGCGCAGGTTGAGCTTTCCCTCGGAGGTAAAAACCGTCCCGTTGCGAGCGTGGCGCGTGGGCATGACGCAGTCGAACATATCCACACCGTGCGCCACCGACTCGACAACATCGGCCGGCGTCCCCACGCCCATGAGGTAACGCGGCTTGTCAGCCGGCAGGCGCGGCGCAATAAAGGCTGTCGTGTCGTACATGTGCTGTTTTTCCTCCCCGACGCTCAGCCCGCCGATGGCATAGCCGGCAAAGCCGATGTCCAGCAGACCCTCTAGCGACCGGGCGCGCAGATCGGGGTAAATCCCGCCCTGAACGATCCCGAACAGGCATTGCCGTCCGTGGTCGGCATGGGCGTCGAAGTAGGTCCGGCAGCGGCGCGCCCAGCGTTCCGTCAACTCCAGCGAGCCGCGTACCTGTTCGTAGCTGGCCGGATAGGGGGGGCATTCATCAAACGCCATCACGATGTCTGCACCCAGCGCAATCTGTATCTCCATGGAAATTTCGGGCGAGATAAACAGTTGCGCGCCGTCCAGATGCGACCGAAAGGTAACGCCTTCCTCGCTGATGGTGCGCAGCGCGCCGAGCGAAAAGACCTGATAACCGCCGCTGTCAGTGAGGATCGAACGCGGCCAACTCATAAAGCGGTGCAGCCCGCCAAGCTCCCGAATCACGCTGTGGCCGGGCCGCAGAAACAAATGGTAGGTGTTGCCGAGGATGATGCGGGCATCCAGCGCCTCGAGCATTTCCTGCGTGAGTGCTTTGACCGTCGCCGCCGTGCCGACCGGCATAAAGACCGGCGTTTCAATCACGCTGCGCGTCGTGGTGAGGCGGCCGCGCCGGGCTGCGGTGGCGGCATCGCGCGCCAAGACCTCGAAGTGCAGGCTCATCTGGCTCTCATGATGCTGCCCGCCAGGCGGGCAGCGACTTCCCGCGGGACAAAGCGCGTGGCTTGGGACAGTAAGGCGTTCGCAAAGCTGGATACAGTCGAGCTGCTGCGCCGCCGAATGCCGGCAAAGGCCGCTTCAACAACTTCTTCGGGCGTCTGTGCGCGCCGGAGCATATAGCGCGCCGTTCCTTCTGCAACCTGCGCCGTATCGAAGAACTCCGTCGCCGTTGCGCCGGGACATAACGCCATCACGAGGACGCCCTCCGCCCGGCACTCTTCGTGCAGCGCCTCCGAAAAGCTCAGGACGTAGGCTTTTGTCGCCGCATAGGCTCCGAGGTAGGGCACCGCCTGAAAAGCTGCCGTTGAAGCCACGTTGACGACGACCCCTTGCCGGCGGGCCAGCATGCCGGGCAAGTAGCGGTGAGTCAGTTCGGTCAGCGTGACAACGTTGAGCTGGAGCATCTCCAGGTTGCGCTTGAGGTCGGTCTCCACGAAGCGCCCGCCAATGCCGAAGCCGGCGTTGTTGATCAAGCCGTCCACTTGGACGCCGAGCCGTTCGGTCTCCTCAAAGACCTCACCCGGCGCTTCGGGCCGGCTGAGGTCTTTCACCACCACATCAACGGTCACCCCATGGTGGTTGGCCAGCTCGGCTGCCAGGCGACGCAGCTTGTCTTCACGGCGTGCGATCAGCACAAGATTGGCTTTTTCCTGTGCAAAGCGGCGCGCAAAGGCTTCACCAATGCCAACCGATGCCCCGGTGATCAGTACGGTTTTTCCGGCCCAGTTGTCCATACGGTTTCTTTCAGTGCAGTATGGGTGTTGATTCTGGCTCAGAGAGCCGCCCGGTGGAGGACACTAGCACGATATGCCTGTGTGCCGCGCCCGTTGTCAAAGGCAACCTCCCGTTGGCGCGCCGGTGGTGCCGAAAGCGCCCCGCACCGGTGGCGTGGATAACCTGCACGCGGGCAAAAGACGGTGCCCTGCGGTCGGAGCACGTCGGTAGGGGCGCGTAGCGGCGCGCCACCGCGTGGCACAGTCCTCCTCGTGTGCCTACCCTGTTGCCACAGCTTCCGACCCTCGCAGATTACATGCCCACCGACTTGGCTACCCGAGTTCGTACGTGCGCCCACCGGCCGGCGCCGCGGGGTCGTTGTCCTGGGTGATGACCGTCCGAAAGTAGGCAATTGTTTTTTCAAGCCCTTCGTCAAGGGGGATTGTGGGGGCCCAGCTCAGCCACTCGCCCGCCAGGGTGATGTCGGGACGGCGGCGCTGCGGATCGTTTTCCGGCAACGGCCGGCACACGAGCGGGGACGGGGAACCGGTCAGTGTCAAGACCTTGTGGGCCAGTTCGAGGACCGTGAATTCCCCCGGATTCCCAAGATTGACCGGGCCGCGAAAGTCCTCCACCGCCATCAGGCGCACCAATCCCTCAACAAGATCGTCCACATAGCAGAACGAACGGGTCTGTGAGCCGTCGCCGTAGATGGTGAGCGGCTTGTTCCGCAACGCCTGGCAGATGAAGTTGCTCACGACGCGCCCGTCATTTTCGAGCATGTGCGGGCCGTAGGTGTTGAAAATCCGCGCAATCCGTACATCCACCCGGTGCTGTCGGTAGTAATCCAGGGTCAAGGTCTCCGCCACGCGCTTGCCTTCGTCATAGCAACTGCGTGGGCCGACCGGGTTGACATTGCCCCAGTAATCCTCCCGCTGAGGGTGAACCAGCGGGTCGCCGTACACCTCTGAAGTCGAAGCCAGCACAAACCGCGCCCCGACACGCTTGGCCAGGCCGAGCATGTTAAGCGTCCCCAAAACGCTGGTCTTGACGGTTTGAATCGGGTTGGCCTGATAGTGAACCGGCGAAGCCGGACAGGCCAGATGGTAGATTTGGTTGACTTCTAGCCGGATGGGTTCAATGACGTCGTGACGCACAAGTTCAAAACGCGGATGGCCGAGCAATGGCCGGATGTTGGCGCGCTGCCCGGTGTAGAAATTGTCAAGACAGATCACTTCTTGGCCCTCGGCCAGAAGCCTCCGGCACAGGTGCGTGCCGATGAAGCCGGCGCCGCCAGTGACAAGAATGCGGTTTTTCATACGGGTTATTGTCCATAAGGACCAATATGCGTGTGAGATGGGCGGGGTCTGCTGAGTGTTCGATTGACAGTGTTAGATTGATGACAGGCGGTCTGATGACGTTTTGGCAAGGGAAATGTTGGTCGTTGTGTGGAGATCATCCTGCTGGGCGACGATTTGCATCGTTTCCAGCAGCCGATTCAGAATGGAAAGCGTGGTGTAGTGCGACGCCGGCACATCATCGAGCAAGTCACGGACTGTCGGTGTCCCAGCGTGGAGGCGATACCAGATGTCGTAGGCTGTTGGCAGTAAGTCGTCATCCCACCGCAGATCGTCGCTGAGCGGGCGATAGCGCATGCCGGGCGGTATCCGGCAGCGTAGCTGTTGAACTTCATCCTGCATGCGGACGGCTTCCATGAGCATGGTCATGCCGGGCAGGAGAATGTCGCAGCTTGTACCGTCTGCCACCTCGCGCTCGCTCACCTCATGCTCCCCGCCTTTGAACTCAAAGGTGCCTTCCTTAGGGGGCGGCTGAAACAGTTGGAAGAACGCTTCGCCGCCGGTGAGATGGCCCATTGTGGCGCGGCAGAGATGCCCGTTGTCGAAGAAAATTTCCGCCAGGGTCACGCCCAGCGGGTCGTCCACGCGCAACGTCCCCGTCATGCCGGAGCTAATGATGGTTTGAATCACGGTCGGCAGGTCGAAGAACTTTAGATTGCCACTGAGTTGGCGTTGGCGCTCCTGGCGCATGTTGCGGACGGTGGACTCCAGCCGCTGGGCGAAGGCAAAGCACAGGCAGAGGGCAAGGTCGGGAAAGCCGGCTACGACATTCAGAAAGTTATCGCGCGAGATGCGGAAGATTTCGCCCCCACCCGGCATACGGGCTGCCGAAGCGCGCGTTGACCTGGTGAACATCGCCACTTCCCCAATGACTTCACCGGCGGCGACATAGGCTACCGGGGTGAGTTCCGGCGAGCCTTCTGCTGCCGGCCGCCGGATTTCCACCACACCCGACGTGATAACGTAGAGGTATTCCGCCGGATCACCAATGTGAAACAGGTCATCCCCCGGTGCCAGCAGGATGAGTTGGCCGCGTAGGCGCAACGCCTGGAGCGTCAGGTCGGAGAGCGTCGCAAACAGCTCGCATTCACGCAGGAATGCATACTCCGCCGCCGTTGAGCGAGATTCTGGTGAAGCCATAAGGCATCGCAACCTGGAATAAAGAGGAGTCGCGCGTGGTTGTATTGTGCACCATGTCGCCTGTGGCGGATAGGAAAACCGGGCGGCAGCACTGCGGTCTTAGAGACGCCCTAACTCTTGCTTGACGACCTTTGTGATGCCACCTGCCGATAGGCGCGGCAAGTAGACGTAGCTGCCGCCGAAGAGTTCCGCCAGTTGCTTTGCCTCGCCGCGCGAAACAAAGCGATTTTGCGTGTCAAACACCGCCATGCGAATCCCCGCGGAGGCATAAACGCGCGCCAAGTCCTCAGTCTCGCGCCGGATCAGCTCGGCCCGGGAAAGGCCGGCCGCACCGGGTTCGGGCGGTCGGGCCGGCACATTGCCGCGGCCATCGCCGATGACGGCCACCAATGCCTCCGTGTAGGCTCCGGTGCGGCGGACCTCTTCAATGAGCAGGTGCGCACGTCGGAGCGCATCGTTGAGCGGTGTTGCCCCACCGGTGGGCAGGGCTTCCAGTTGCCGTTTGGCTGCCTCCACACTCTGGGTCGGGGCCAGGAGGACGCGACTTTCCTCGCCGTAGCAGCCGATGAGCGCGACCTTATCGCGGTTGACATAGGACTGACGCAACAGCTCGACAACGGCACCCTTGGCCTGTCCCATGCGATTGGCGGCCATACTGCCCGATGCATCCACGATGAAGACGATCAGCGCGCCGGTGCGCTGGCGCAGGCGCTTGAGTCGGACATCGTCCTTTTTGAGCAGCACCCGGTCGGCGGGAGGCGTCTGACCGGCAGCGAGCGCCCGTTGGCGGCGGACCGGCTGGTGCGGCGCGGCCTGACGCAGGGTGGCTTCAATGGCGACTCTGCCACGTGACGGTTCACCGGCTACAGAGCGGACGTAACGCCCGGAGTGGAAATTGTCGCGTTCGGAGCGCTTGCCGTAGCGGCCCAGGCGCACTTTCTTGGCAAACAGATTGAAGTCGGCTTCCAGGGCCGCTTCTTCGGCGTCAAACACCAATGCCAAGTCTTCCAAATCCTCCGGCGGTGACGGCGACTGGGTGTCATCCTCGCCCGACTCTGCCGGCGGGGGTGGTGGAGGAGGAGGTTGGGGCTCGGTTTCGGGGCGTTGCGTCGCACGTGGCAGGAGAACAAAGAACTCGGCCGTTCGGCAGTCGTCCTCATTGACGACGGTGCGCCCCTCGAGCGCGGCATTGGCCTTTGCCGCCAGGGCAGCGAAATACTCGGCGCGCTGACCGACCGTCCCCAAGGCGGCAGCACGTTCACACAGCCACCGGAGCGTGGCTTCCGGTAGGGTCACCTGTGGTAGCCGCCCACGCGCTTCAACCAGCAGCGCCTTGAGCGTCGCCGTCTCATCGGCGTACAGTGCCTGGAGCGCTTCCGCATCGCGTTCAAACGCCGCAACGGTTGCGATCACTTTTTGCCGCGTTTCCAGATCAGGACGGCGCGGCGCAGCCACAATGAGTCCCAGTCGATCCAAAATATGCCACCGCACGCCGCCGTCTTCGGGGTTGAAGGCGGCAATCAGGGCGAAGTTGGCCGGCGATGTCATTGAAATGCCTTCCCGTTCGACCCGCAGATAACCGTTGTCAAGGCAGGTCAGCAGAGCGGTTTCAACTTGGGTCGGCAGGAGGTTGAGATTGTCGGCAAAGACATAGCCATCATTGGCCTGGGCCAGGATACCCGGCGCAAACCGTCGTTTGCCCCCGGCCAGCGTCGCTTCAAGATCAAGGCCGCCAAAGAGCCGGTCTTCGCTGACGTAACTCGGTAGGATGACAAAGGGTGGGCGCTGCCCGGTAGGTCCGTCCGGTACGACATCGGCAAAGGCCCGGACAAGGACTGACTTGGCGCTGCCGGTCGGTGCGGCAAAAGCAACGCCGCGCAGCCGTGGTTCAACAGCTAGCAACAGTAGCGCACGCTTAACCGGCGCATGACCAACGACGGCGACAAACGGCAGGGTGACGAGCCGGTGATTTAGGTCAGGCAATGTCAACATGGTGGTCTCAGTGAGCATTGAAGTCGCGGTTGAGGCAAAAGCGGCAGCCGCAGCGCACAGCCTGCGGCGCCGGCCCGCTCGACAACAGGGCATCTGGGCTTGGCTTCACCAAGCGCGCTCGGTGCACCCGTGCCCATCGCCAAAATGTTCCCGTAACACGACGCGTAGTCCTTGTCGCCAGCGCTCATTGACGCCGACCAGCGTAAGCGGTACGTCCGAACGCAACCGCCGGGCGACGGCGCGCGTCACCCGATGTATGCGCAGCATCGGAGCAACGAGGTACAGCCGTGGCGGCGCAGCGACGTCCAGTTGCGCGCCGGCAAAGTAGCCGCGCCGGACAAAATCCCCCTGTCGCCAGTGATGGAGTGCCGGCTGCCAGTACGTCAGGCCCTGCCAAATGAGATCGGCGTCGGCATGGGCTTTGATTTCCACAACCGCCAACTGCCCACAACGGGTCAGTGCCAGAAAATCTGCCAGGCCCGTTGTGTGGCCGCCGAACTGCGGAGCCTGGCTCCAGACATGGGCCGGCTCCAGGCTGTCGTCAATGACTTCCAGGCGGCGGCGCACGATGGCATCGAGCCATCGTTCAGGGTAAGCCCGATACAGCGGATGGGCCGGATCGCGCGCTGCCGGTGTCCGATGCCGCCGGAGGGCAGTCAGCCGCTCCTGGAAAGCGGCGCGGGTGTGGTCGGTGAGCATCCGCCGTGGCTCCCCCAGCGTTGTCAGACCAAACCACAGTGGCCGGTGTCCACACGGGTCAGTTGCCGACCGGCGACACCACCGCGCACATTCCACGCCATACCACCGCACGGAAAGCATCTGCTGCCCGACCGGGATGACTTCGCAGTGGGCATCAAGGTCGGCGCCAAACCACGTGCGCAGATGCTCTAGCTCGTCCGGTGTTGGGAGCTGCTGCGTCCAGCGCCGGAGCGGTTGCATCACCAGCGGCACCTGGTGACCGCCGGCGACGGCTTGCACCGCTGCCCAGTCCGAAGTGGCTTCATAGAGTGTCAGCCGGGCCGTTTCCAGCTGCGCCAACAAAGGGGCCAGCCGACTGCCCCCCTGGGGCGGCACAACCAACCAGATTGGTGTCGGCTGTGGGTCGGCATCGGCCACCGCCAGGGCATACCCAAGCAAGCGGCGAAGCTTTGCCGCTTCGGTCGCAAGCGTCGCGACCACTAACCACCTGGCTCTGCCCTGGGTTGCCCACCACCCTACCGCAGCATCGTCGGTGAGGTGTTGGCGGGGGAGCGTTCTCAGGTGCGTCCCCGGCGGAAGACGGCGACACAACCAGTTTCGAATGCTTTGCTGCCACTGCGCCCGCGTCGGGGCCGTTACCAGAAACGGCGTATCGTCCGCCGTGTCGCCTGCCGTGGCGATCATCAGCCGTCCGCGGTCTGCGCCGGCACGCCGGGAGACATCCAACCACACGGCATCGCGGCCAAGCTCGTACCGCTCAACACGCCAGCAAGCTGACCGGTGGTCGTTCCAGTACGTCACCGTCAGTTTTCCGTACACAACGGCAAGAGCGACTTGGTACTGCCCCCAGCCGGTTTCCGTCGGCGTGGCCAGGTGGAGCAGCAACGGTTTCTGACCTGTTCCCAGTGCGGCAAGTCGTGCAGTCAACGTGCGTAGGTCGGTCGCGGGATCGGCAACAACCGGCATGGGTTTCCTACAGAGCGGGCAGTTGCAAGTCGTGGGGCCTGAGCAGCTAGCGCACCATGGGGCGTAACTGCTCGATGCGCTGGCTAATCTCGGCCGGAGACATGTGCCGGAACGCCTCCGGCAACATGTCGCGCGTGGTGGCTTCCCGGACGGCGACGAGCGTTTGGTACTCGATGGCAACTTCGTCGCGCGCCGGTGTGAATTCCTGCGCAACCAGCCGAACGTCATCCGGGAGAACTTCCTTGCGGCCGGCCTGACGGGCAATGCGCCGGCAGCGAATGAGCATGGATTCAATGTCCGCGCCGGAGAGCTGCATGTCATTCCGCGTAATCGGTGACCAGTCCGTTACCTGGTGAAGAATGCGGTTTTTCTTGATCATCGCTTCGACAATTGCCAGGCGGTCAGCTTCTGACTCTGGATAGAATAATGAAATATGTTCTTCACAACGTCCCTGACGTTTTAGGTCAATCGGCAAAAGGTCTGGACGGGAGGTCATTAGAATCCAAAGAATACGTCCGCGATTGTCTGTGTCTCCCATTGCTGAAGCAATTTTCGAGAAGATTCGCTTATCTACGCCGCTGTCACCACCGGAGTCACGGTGGCCAAGTGTCGCATCCGCTTCATCAATCAAAACTACAATCGGCGCAAGGGTTTGAATCAGGTTAAGGATTTTCTCCAGATTAGCTTCAGACGACCCAACCCATTTGTCACGGAAGTTCTTAAACTCGATGACATTCAGGCCACAGTCCTTAGCAAACGCTTCTGCCAAAAATGTTTTGCCTGTGCCGACCGGGCCGCAAATGAGAATCCCCATCGGGGCCTCTTCGGTTTCCCCGTTGCGGATCACTTCAGCGATGTTGCGCAGGTAGGCCTTTGCTTTTTCAAAGCCGCCAACATGGTCAAGTCCATACTTAGGAGTCACAAATTCGATCAGCCCGACGCACTCCGACTCAATGATGGATTTTTTCTTGGCGCGCACCAAGTCAATCGTCAGGCCTTCATCGTTGAGGGTCGCCCCTTTGAGGATGGATGAAATATGAACGCGGTTCAGGCCGGATGTTAGATGTGCCAACTGCTCATCGCTGATGTGCATCTTAAGTCCTAGAATGCTATTGCCTAGTTCCGATTTCATTTTCTCTAACTGTTCATTAAACTTCTTAGTTTCTTCATTGAGTCGGTCAACACCTTCTTCGCGGAGAATACGCTCGGCTTTAACTTTGAATTCTGCTTTGAATTTTTCAATTTCTTTTTCGGATCGACCATTGCGTCTTTTAGCAATGTCGGATAGCTCGTAGCGGATATAGTCGAGTCGTTCGTGATAGTCAGGATAGGGTATGCGAATCACAGTAATGCGTGAATTTTCCCGCAGCCGCTGGGCAACGTCAGACAGATTCTCTGTCACGAAGATGACGATGTTATCCGAGTTGAGCAGGCGCGAACTGGTGAGCCAGCGTTGCAGCGTGACAAGTAGGTTGCGCTCATCGTTGCCCAGGTGAGCAATGTCGCCTGCTGGAACCAGTGTCTCCAGGAAGTTGATAATGACGGCGACCTGGTCACCAGAATACAGGAACCGTTCGATCAGGCTCAGCGCCGGAACAGGATCACGGGGCAGGGTGGTCAGGGTTTTTGCATCGGCCAGTGGGTTGGTAACCCGCAGAGCGGCGAGGAACTGACGTTCTGCGGCTTGTGACCCAAAGGTAATGCCCTCGCTTCGGTTGTAGAGGACGATGTGTTTATTGCCCAGCATTTCCTGCTGGAGAAACGTCACCAACCCAACGTAGCCGCGCTTTGACCGTGCGACATCATAGACGTTGTGGTGCAGGAGGAAGTGACTCGCTTCGCCGGCAAAGTACTTGCGCCCCATCTCGGCGGCCCAGGCAGGGAGTTGATTGAGTTCCTCAAGGGTCAGCAGGTGACGAGTGGCGGACATAGCGCGATTTCTCCGGTTTAGGCTTCCCGGTGCTGATCAGGTGACAGAGGGAGACGCTGTGCTGACCGGCACAGCAGCACAACCGCGTGGACGCTGATGGCTGCGCGGCGACCGACGGCGTCGAGACCTTCATTGGTTTTAGCTTTAACGCTCACGGTGGTGGGTGCGACCTGGAGGACTTCGGCGAGGCGTTCCCGCATGGCCGCCAGGTACGGTGCCAGCTTCGGCCGCTCTGCGAGGATTGAGGCGTCCACATTGACGACTTCAAACCCCTGCGCCATCACCAGCGCCATAGTGTGGCCCAGGAGCACCAGGCTGTTGGCATTGGCCCAGCGCGGGTCCGTGTCGGGAAAGTGCGTGCCGATGTCGCCCAGTGCCAGCGCGCCCAGCAGGGCATCGGTCACGGCATGCGCCAGGGCATCGGCATCTGAATGACCGAGCAGCCCCAGTTCATACGGGATGGTCACGCCGCCGAGGACCAGTGGCCGGCCTGGAACCAGGCGGTGGATGTCATACCCGGTGCCGACGCGAAATGGACAAGTCGACATCATACAGCTCCTCCCACCGGCAGCTCCTCCCACCGGTGCCTACCGTGCGGTTGCCGGCGGGACCGGGTATGGCACAAAGCAGCGTCGGCAGCGTGCTTCGTACAGCCCCTCCGCACCGACCAGGACTCGCCGGTCATCGGCCGTCAGCCGTTGTGAAAAATTCGCCGGATGTCCACAGACGACACAAATTGCCTGCGGCTTGGTGACATATTCGGCAACGGCCATCAAGTGGGGGATCGGCTCAAATGGCTCGCCGCGATAGTCCAGGTCAAGTGCCGCAACGATGACGCGCCGGCCGTCGTCGGCCAGGCGGCGGCAAACCGCCACCAGGCCAGGCCCCAAAAACTGCCCTTCGTCAATACCAACTACCTGCGTGGTGGGCAACAGTTGCTCCAGGATGTCCTCGGCCCGGTCAATGACCTGCGTTTCAAGGCGTAACCGGCTGTGCGACACAATAAACGCTGCCTCATACCGCTCATCCAGGCGCGGTTTGAAGGCCTGCACCGTTTGTCGTGCAATGAGCGCACGACGTAGGCGGGTAATGAGCGCCTCGGTCTTGCCGGAAAACATGCCGCCTGCGATGACTTCAATCCATCCGCGCGGCCGCACGGCCAGATCGGCAAAAGTACTTTCCTGCAACGTGTGCGTTACCTCCAGCCTGCTGCTGAACCTACTGCCGAACCGGCGGCTTCTGAGGTGTTGGCCGGGGCGAAAAGACGGTCACAACAGACACCACAACTACCGCGAAGAGTAAGAGAATGACAAACCACACAACATACTTTTCCAGGAACCGGCGGAAGCGCATTTGCCGCCGGCGCGACCACCACCGTGGTTTCGGGGCTGTTGTTTCTGGTGGCGCTTCAAACTCAAAGACCGGCGCTTCGGCGATCAACGGAATGCGTGAACGCACCTGATTGTCACGTGCCACGGTGTTAGGGAACACAAGCTGCCGCCGAGGTGTGACATCAGAAGGTAAACCTACACCTGTATCGTTTGGTGGGCCGGTCGGTTGATCAGGCATAGACAGACACGCCGCCAGAGGAATGAGCGGATGGGCCGGTTACAGTTTAGGTGAACCATCCGGCTGCGGCCAAGAACTCTGCATTGAGCAGTGTCGCCCCGGCTGCGCCGCGTAGCGTGTTGTGGCCGAGAATGGTCAGTTTGATGTCCAGCACCGGATCTGGGCGAATCCGTCCGACGACGCTGGCCATGCCGCGTTCGATATCACGGTCAAGGCGCGGCTGTGGGCGATCTGGTTCATGACGCACCACAATCGGACGGCTTGGCGCACTTGGAAGTGCCTGCACCTCCGCCGGCCCGCGGAACGCCTCCAGTGCGGCGCACACATCGGCAACGGTTGCCGTCTGCCTGAGCTTGAGGGAGGCAGCGCACAGATGGCCGTCCGTGACGGCAACGCGGTGGCAATGAGCGCTGAGTTGTAGGGCGGCCGGCGTGATCCTATCTCCGGCAAGCCGGCCGAGAATTTTGCGCGGCTCGGTTTCTACCTTGGTTTCTTCACCGGCAATGTAGGGAATCACGTTGTCCACAATGTCGAGTGAGGCCACACCTGGATACCCTGCGCCGGAAATGGCTTGCATCGTTGCGACCATGACCGTCTCAACGCCGAAAGCCCGCTCCAGCGCTGCCAACGGTAGAACCAGCGCCAGCGTTGTACAGTTGGGATTAGTGACAACGAAACCGCGTGTCCAGTCGCGTCGCTGCCGTTGCACCGGAATCAGCCGGGCGTGGTCGGCATTGATTTCGGGGACAAGCAGCGGCACGTCCTCCACCAGGCGATGGGCACTGGAGTTGCTGATAACGGGATAGCCGGCCGCCGCAAAGGCAGCTTCCACCTCGCCGGCTAGCTCCCCCGGCAGGCTGGAAAAGATCACATCACAATCCAGTGGCGGACGACACGCGGCCACCGTCAAGTCGGCGACCGCCGCCGGAAGCGGGGTCGGCAGCTTCCAGGCCACAGCATCCCCGTAGCGCTTGCCTTCCGAACGGTCTGAAGCCGCGACAGCCGTCACTGTAAACCACGGATGACGCTCTAAAAGCTGGATAAAACGCTGCCCAACCGTTCCGGTTGCGCCGAGAATGCCCACACGCCAACGTGTCATGCCGTTATCCTGCCTTGCACTCGCCGCCATTCGCGGACGAGAAACAACAAAAACGCGATATTGCCGAGCAAGTAGCGCCGCCACAGCCGGCGTGGTTCCTGGATGAGCCGGAAGGCCCATTCCAGCCCGCACGCCTGCATCCAGCGTGGCGCGCGGCGGCGACGCCCGGCCAGGATATCGAAATAGCCGCCGACCCCCAAGGCCAAGCGGGTTCCTGTTTGCGGGCCATGGCGCGCCAGCCACACCTCCTGACGGGGAGATCCCATCGCCACAAACAACACGTCGGCGCGCGCTTGCCGAACGGCCGCCGCCACCGCAGCCGCTTCCTCATCCGTGAAGTAACCGTCGTGTGCGCCGGCCACAACAAGGTTTGGAAATCGTCGCTGTAAACAGGCGCGCACTTGGCTCACCACTTCCGCCGTCGCACCCAGCAAATACACGCGCTGCCCACCCTGGGCACACTGCGTCAAGATGCCCTCCATGACATCCGGCGCGGCGACCCGCGCGACCAGTTTCCCACCTAGGCAGGGCAGCCAACGTGTGGCCCAAACGACCGACATGCCGTCGGCCGTCACCAAATCTGCCGTCGCCAGCGCTGCCCGAAGCTCGGCGTTACGCTCGGCAATCAGTATGATTGCCGCGTTGACCACGGCCATCCGATGGAAACCAGGCCGGTCAAGCCAGGTCGTCAAGTGGGCAACTGCTTCATCTAGCGTGAGGTTAGCAATGGGAACGCCGAGCAGGGCCGGCGACGGTCGGGTCGTCATTGGGCTTCGGCGGCGCGCAACCATTCCAGGAGTTCACGTAGCGTCGGTAACCGCCGATCTTTCTCGGACAACAGCGGTGACTGAACCCCCCAGTCAATGCCGATCTCCGGATCGTTCCAGATCACCCCGATTTCATCTGTTGGGTCATACAGCGCCGTGCATTTGTAGAGGACTTCGGCGACATCGCTGACGACGCAAAACCCGTGAACAAACCCCGGTGGAATGTATAGCTGGCGAAAGTTTTCCGCCGACAGGGTCACGCCAAGCCAGCGTCCGAAGGTGGGGGCATGCGGTCGAATGTCTACCACAACGTCAAAAATTTCACCGGCAATGACGCGCACCAGTTTACCCTGCGGACGGCGGTGTTGCGCATGGAGTCCGCGGAGTGTGCCGCGCACAGAGCGGGAGTGGTTATCCTGCACAAAGGTCACCTCCAGGCCGGCGGCTGCAAATTTCGCCTGGTGATAGCTTTCAAGGAAAAAGCCACGCTCGTCCCGGAACACCTGTGGTTCGATCAGGATGACGCCTGGCAGTTCGGTCGGTATGAAGTTCATTGTTCGCGCCGGGCTGTCCGCACGGCGGCGACAAGGTTGGTTGCCATGAGGAGACTGTCAAAGGTTCCGGCGTCCGTCCACCAGCCGTCGAGGACCTCCCAGGTCAGTTCGCCGCGCGCAATATAGGCATTGTTGACATCTGTGATTTCAAGTTCACCGCGTTGGCTGGGTGTGAGGGTGCGGATGATGTCAAACACCGTCGCGTCGTACATGTACACCCCTGTCACAGCATAGGGTGAAGCAGGCTGTGCCGGCTTTTCATCAATGCGCACCACACGTGAGCCATCCAGCGTTGGGACGCCAAACCGCTGTGGATCGGAAACTTCCTTGAGGAGAATCTTGGCGCCGCGTCCCTGGGCGCGAAAGCGCGCCACAGGGCCGGCGATGCTTTTTTCAAGAATGTTATCGCCGAGAATGACGACAATCGGCCCTCCATCGGCAAAATCTTCGGCCAGCGCCAGGGCATCGGCGATGCCGCCCTCTCCCTGCTGATAGGTGTAGCTGAGGCGCTTCAGTCCGTGCTCTTTGCCGTTGCCCAACAGCTGTAGAAAATCTCCAGCCTTGTTGCCGCCCGTGACGAGTAAGACGTCATCCACGCCGGCTTCAACCAAAGTTTGGAGCGGGTAGTATATCATCGGTCGGTCATAGACTGGCAGTAGGTGTTTATTGGTGACTTTGGTCAGCGGGTACAGCCGCGTGCCGAGTCCACCGGCGAGGACAACGCCTTTCATCAGTGCTCAGACTCCTTCGCATTAAAACCCCGGCCCCTCGGGCCTACCACAAAAACCGGCAGCAAGCCAAATCCTGTGCCGTCAACCGCTTTGGGCCGGTGGCCGGTGACAGTAGGGAAAGGTAAGAATAAAAGTCGCCCCCTGCCCCGGTGTACTTTCAACGTCAATTGTCCCCCCATGGTCGGCCACAATTTGGCGGGTAACGGCCAGTCCCAGGCCAATGCCGGTGTCTTTGGTCGAAAAGTACGGATCGAAAATGTGAGCCAGATCATCCGGCGTGATGCCGACACCGGTATCACGAACCCGTACGATCTGGCCGGTGGGGGTGTCGGTGATGGCAATGTGTAGGGTGCCGCCGTCCGGCATCGCCTCAATCGCATTGATGACCAGGTTGGAGAAGCAGGATTTCAGGGCATCTGCATCGGCCTCGATGGTGCGACCCTGCGTTTGGTCGTCACAAATGAGCGTGACCCCCTGGGCGTCAGCTTTGGAGCGAACGACATCCAGTACGACGTTGACGAGCACCCCAAGGTTGACCGGACGCAGGGCAAGTGCAGCCGGACGCCCGACACGCAGCACGTTTGTGACGAGTGTGTTGAGGCGGGCAATCTCGTCCTTGACAGATGCCGTGAGGCGCTCAAAGGTAGCGCGTTCGTCCGCGGCTGCCGGCGCATAGCGGGTGCGGATGTGATCGATTGTCAGGTTAATGAAGTTGAGTGGGTTGCGGATCTCGTGGGCAATCCCGGAAGCAAGTCGCCCGACGACGGCCGCGCGCTCCAGCTCGCGCATTTCCCGCAAACGGGCCGCCATCGCGTTGAACCGCAGCGCCAGTTGCCCGATTTCGTCACGCCGTCTGACCGTGAGCTGCACCGTGAGGTCGCCTTCTTCAATGCGACGCGCCGCCGTGACGAGGTCGCCAATGGGTTGTGTAAAACGCCACACCAGGGTCACGGCAACCACCAGGGCAACCAGTAGGGCAATGCCTGTGGTGAGGAGCCGTTGCCGTGAGGTGGCAGCAATGGTGTCCGCCAAGGTTTGCGCCGATAGGGTGACGACGACGTAGTTGCGCTCGGTTGTCCCATCTTTGCTCAACACCTGGAAGGGAATGAAGATCGTGCGCGCTAGGTTGTTGCCCCCCGCCTCGGATGCCAATGGGTCGCCTTCAGTGACCAGGGCGGCATCGGTCGGCGGCGCAATGTGCCGGCCGCGTTCGGCGCGCGCCGTGCTGTCGAGCACTTGTCCGTTGGCATCCACAATGGCGATGCGCCGAATCCGTTGCAGTTGCTGCGGGGGGAGACGGCGCACCTGGATAAAGTCGTCCAGGTAGTCGCTCGTGCTGATGCTTTGGAGCCCAAGCTCTAGCGCCGTGGTCAGTTGTGCCGTCTGAGTCTCGACCTGCGCCAGAATCTGGCGCTCGGCGCGCCGGTTGAGTTCATACAACACGGCTACCATGCCGATCAGGAGAACGGCCAGCAGGGCAGCTAAGCGCGAGCGAAAGTTGAGATAGCGCGGCATCCACAGCCTCGGTGAACAGGAAGACGGCGCATCCACCGAACCGAGATGGGCACCCCGTCGGTTAGAACCACAGCGCCAGTGTGGCCGAGAGTACGACGTTGACCAGCGCCAGCGGCAGCAAAAATTTCCACCCGAAGTCCATCAACTGGTCGTAGCGCAGACGCGGCGAGGAAGCCCGCAGCCACACGTAGAGAAAGAGGAAAAACGCCACTTTGAGGAGGAAGTACACTGGCCCGAGCCACGGCCACCGTGTGACGCCCGGCCCTTGCCAGCCACCAAGAAAGAGTGTGGTGGCCATTGCCGCCGCCGTGACCATGTTGGCGTATTCCGCAATAAAGAACATGGCAAACTTCATCGAGCTGTATTCCGTATGGAAGCCAGCAACCAGCTCACTTTCCGCTTCGGGCAGGTCAAATGGCGCACGATTGGTCTCGGCAATCATGCTGACGAGGAAAACGAAAAAGCCAAGTGGTTGAAACCAAAACACATGCCAGCCTAGCCCCCAACCTCCACCCTGACGTTCGACAATCGTCACCAAGTCCAGCGAGCCGGCTTGAATCAGCACACCGATGATCGAAAGCGACATCGCCAGCTCGTAACTCACCAACTGGGCCGAGGAACGTAGTCCACCCAACAGGCTGTACTTGTTGTTCGAGGCGTAGCCGGCCAAGACAATCCCGTGAACACCCATGCCGGTCATCGCCAAGACGGCCAAAATGCCAACGTTGATGCTTGTGATGTGCAGGGCGATGGGGCGGTCAAGCAATGGAAGCGTCACCTCGCCGCCGACCGGAATAAGCGTAAAGGTCATCAGCGCCGGGACGAGTGACAGCGCCGGGGCCATGACGTAGAGAAACTTGTCTGCGTCAAGCGGTATGAGGTCTTCTTTGAAGATAAACTTCAAGCCGTCGGCAATCGGTTGGAAAAGGCCAAACGGACCAACTCGATTCGGGCCATAGCGCATTTGAATAAAGGCCAGTAGGCGGCGCTCAATCAGTGATAGGTACGCCACCATGGTCATCAAGATGATGAAGCCGACGGCAATTTTCACACTCCATTCAAGCAGTTGTTCAAAGGGCGGCATCCAGTTTTCCGCGCGCCGGACGAGGCGGCGCGATTGAAGTCCAACGTATGCGGGCGTACCCTATCACCACAGACCGGCAACATAAAAGACTTCCCGTCCAGGGGAGTGTTTCGGCACACTGGCTGTAAAACGTTCTGGAGCGTGGTCGAATGTCGAACGCGAATTTCTGTCCGGCCTGTGGGGAGCTGCTCCCACCGCTGCCTGTGACGTGGCGGGTCCGCAGCGCAGCGGTGGTTTGTGGCCGCCGGTGTCCGGCTTGTGGCCATCGGCTGCCGGGGCTGCAGTGGAAAACGTTCGGTGGGGGACTGGCGCTGGGGTTGGTGGTTGGCCTCGGCAATACGGTTTGGTACGCCACGCAACCCCCGCCGCCGCTGCCGGCGCTGACCACTCAGGTGGCATTGGGAGTGCCGGACGTGACTGACAGAGTCCCACAAGCTATGCTCTCACGGGAGCGGCATCGCTGTGGTGCAAAAACAAAGAAAGGGACACCCTGCCAGCGGTGGGTCAGTGGGACGACCGGTTACTGCTGGCAGCACCGCTCAACCGATGCACCGGTCACGCAAACCCTGGACCTGCAAACCAAGGGTCAGCCCTGAAACGGACGCCGGGGCGCAGCACCCAACCGGAGAGTTGGAAGCGCCGTTCTGGGCGCAGAGACAATGTGTCGCCGGATTGGATGAGTCTGGGCGCGGCGCGTGGGCGGGTCCGGTCGTGGCGGCAGCTGTGATGCTCAATCCAACCGCCATCCCAGACGGTCTTGCCGACTCCAAGTGCCTGACACCGGCGCAACGAGACCGGCTGTACATTGCGATTGAAGCCACAGCGTACGGCATTGGGGTTGGTGTGGTCGGTGCCGATGTCATTGACCAGATCAACATCCTTGCCGCTACCCGGCGGGCTATGGTGCAGGCACTTGCCGCACTGCCCAGGCAGCCGGACTACCTGTTGCTCGATGCCCTTGATTTACCGGATGTGGCCATCCCCCAGCGCGCCATTGTCCGGGGGGATGCGCGCTCAGTTTCGATTGCCGCAGCTTCCATCGTTGCCAAGGTAACACGTGACCGCTTGATGACGGCACTCGATGCCGCATATCCAGCGTATGGATTTGCACGTCACAAAGGATATGGAACGGCGTACCATCGGTCGGTGCTGGAACGCCATGGACCTTGTTCGATACACCGCACAACCTTTCGGGGCGTCCTCCCAGTACTGCAACCGACCCTGCTTTGAGTTCTAAAATGTTGTCTAAAATGTTGATAGAAAAAGATTTTTGAAAACCCTGGGAAGTTTGCCGAAGTTTGACACCCGTGGTCCCTTGTGGTAACTTCGGCGATCTGTAACAGTAAGAGTTTCCGTCGTCGCACAATCTTCGGCGGCGTTGACCGCGACGGGAGCAGCGTCATGTCCTACACTAAGGCCAATGATTTGCGCAAAGCCGAGAAGCTTGTTCAGCAAGGCAAAATCAAACCGGCTATCAAGGAATATGAAAACTTGGTTCTGTCCAATCCGGGTGATACGAACTTGCTCAACATTCTCGGCGATTTGTATGTACGGGATGGGCGCATTGATGACGCGATTGTGACGTTTGTCAAGCTAGCAGAGGCGACGCTCCGCGACGGTCATACGCCCCGCGCCATTGCGGTTTACAAGAAAATTTACAAACTCGCCCCGAGCAACACAGACGTGGCACTGCGGTTGGCGGAACTTTATAGCCGCCAAAACCTAATGGTGGAAGCGCGCAAACAGTATCTCGAAGTAGCCGACTACTACACCAAAAACGGTCATAGTCGGAAAGCGTTAGAGCTGTTGCAGCGCGTCGCCGATCTGGATCAGGACAACATTACGGCTCGGTTGCGGTTGGCAGAAAACTACCAGCGGGAAGGGATGACGGAACAGGCCATTGAGGCCTACATTGCAGCCGGGACGCAACTGGTCCGCAAGTCAAGCCTCGCCGAGGCACAGCAGGTCTTTCAGCGGGTGCTGGAACTGAATCCGTTCAACACGCCGGCACTCAACTCGTTGGCCACCATTTACATCAAGCAAGGCGAGCCGCAGCGCGCTGTGGCGCTCCTCAGTCAGGTGGCGCAGCAACGTCCAGATGATACCGACATTTTGATTCTTAGTGGTCGTATCTACCTCCAGGCCGACCTGCTTGACGAGGCGGAAACCGCACTGCTGAAGCTCCTGGAAGTTGATAAAAGCCGCTTTGAGTATCTGCTGTCCCTGGCGCAAAAGTTTGTCGATCGGGGTTTTTACGACCGCGGCACCGATTTGATTGAAAAGTGCATCGAGCCAATGATCACCCGCCGTCAGGAGACGCGCGGCGTTGAGTTGCTTCAAAAAATTACCGAGGCGCAGCCATACCACGTCAAAGCGCACCTGTGTCGTGTCACTATTTATCGGCGGCTGAGCGAGGGCAATGAGCTGCCGGCCGCACTGAAGCAGTTGGCCACAGCTGCATTACACCAGGGCGAACGCAACATTGCCGAACAGGCGCTGCGGGAACTGGTTGAACTAGAACCAAACGAACCGGCGCACTTGGAACTCATGCGCCTGCATGGCTTTACGAGTCCCGTCAGTCCTACGATTGCAGAACGGGACCGGATGGTTCAGGGTCCGGTGTACGCCGGCGGCGTTGGGCAACGGGTCGAATTTACGCCCGACATCTTGTCTCCTTCGACGCCGTTTACCACAACGGCCCCATTTACTCCTGCGTCTGATTCAGGCAGTGGGTTCGGCTATACGTCCGGAGCGGGCTTCGCCCCCTTGTCGCCGCCCGGCCCCGGGGGTCGAACCTTTGGTGGTACTGGATTTGAGCTAACAAGCGGCTACGCCACCTCCGGCAATTTTGGTGCGCCTGATCCGGCCTCCTTTGCGCCGGGTTTCGGAATGCCCAACGGGATGCAGGGCAGTGGTTTCACAGATGCTGTGCCACCGCCCCCACCGCTGAGTTATCCACCGCCGCCCATCCACGGTGGGGAAACGCTCCCCGCTGAAACGGCGCGGCTCAAAGCCGATGCCGAACGTTTTGCTAACCTGGGCCTGCCGGACAAGGCCATCGAACTGCTCAAGGAAGTGCTCAGTCAAGTCCCTGCCAGCATCGAAATCCGACTCTTGCTCAAGCAGATTTGTCTTGATGCCGGGCGGAATGACGAGGCGGGGCAACAAGCGGGGGCATTAGCCGCACTCTATGCTCAGCGGGGCGACTATGCCCAAAGCCAGCACTTCCAGGCAGAGGCACAGCAGCTCTTGGGAAGGCCGAGTGATGCCGGCATTGATCTATCTGGCTCGGTTGGCCCCCCGCCCGTGTCCGTCCCCCCGCCCGTGTCCGTCCCGCCGCCTGTGCAGACCGGTGACGAAGTCGAAATTGACATCAGCGGTTCCGTGCTGCCCCCCTCGCCGCCAAGTCCGCCGGCCGGAACGTTTGGAAGTGATTTTGGCTACACCAGTGGTAGTGGCTTTAGTGTCCACACCGAGCCGTTTTATGTCGGACCGGCTCACTTCCCGACCACACCGCCGCCGGAAACGGTGCCTACCTTTGATGCTCAACAGCCCACGTTTGAAGTTGGTCAGGAACCATCCGGTGAGGTTTCACAGACGCTGACAGAAGCCAAACTGCGCGAACAGTTGGACGGTGTCAGTTTCTACATCGAACAGGGCTTCTTCGACGTTGCACGCGACAATTTGGCCCGGTTGAGCTTGGAGTTCCCGAACCACCCGGAGATCCTGGCCCTTTTGGCGAAGGTGGAGGCGGCACCGGCACCCCCCAGTACGCCAGAGCCAGGTTTGGCCAGTCTTGCAATTCCGACCGGCGCACCAGCGGATGTGCCGGTTTCCAAGCCCGAATCTATCGGTTCGCTTATGAATGGCCTTGTGAGCGAGCTTGAAAAAGCCCTTGAAGAGCTTGAAATGGGCAATTTTGACGCTCCGGCCGTCACCAGCCTCACGACGAAATCTGAACCCGCGTCGGCGTCGCCGCCATCAGGCTCGATCCTACTTGGTGAATCGGGCCTGCAAGATGTTTTCGATGAGTTCAAGCAAAGCGTTGAGGCCGATGCTGAAGCCGTCCCTGATTTTGAGACGCACTACAACCTGGGTTTAGCGTACAAGGAAATGGATCTCTTCGACGAAGCTATTGAGGAGTTCCAGTTGGCCTTTCGTGGCACTGACCCGCACTCACCTGACCCGCACTACTTTCAGGTGTGCAACATGCTGGGACTGTGCTTCATGGCGAAGCAGGAGCCGCAGTTGGCGACCGTTTGGTTCAAGCGCGGTGTTGAAGCACCGGGGCGGACGGAAGATGAGTACCAGGCTATGCGCTACGACCTTGGGATGGCATATGAACAGATGGGGCGCTATGACCTGGCGTTAGAGGTTTTCGAGACGGTTTATGCCGTTGATATCAACTACCGCGAAGTGGCGGAGAAAGTTGCCGATCTGCGTCAGCGCGTCAAGCATTGATCGAGCAGGTAATAACCCGGCTGCCCCCGGGACAACACACGGCGCGGCGATAGAAGTGGAAAGCACCGAGCACAAAAATGCAGCCGGCCACAGTCACCTGTTGGGCGATTGGAAACATTGAACATGTCCGCCAAGCTCGCAGCGCTACTCTTTATCGCGCTTTGTTTTGAAGTCGGACTGCTACTTGCTGTCATCCCCTGGACGAGTTACTGGGAACACAACTTTTTTCTTTTCTGGGTGACGACGCGCTTCCCCGGCAGCGGTCTTGTGTCACTCGTTCAGAGTGGCTACGTCCGGGGAGCTGTCACGGGGCTTGGACTGGCCAACGTGACTCTCGGACTGCTTGAAATCACTGCCCTGAACCAAGCACCGACCCAGTCGCCGAAATGATCCTCCTGAACATTACCCTAAGGCTCGTTGCGGCATCCGAACCCAACTTCAAGTAATCAGGTCTGTCCGAGCTCACACGCCACGAGTTGGGACTTTCACCGTCTGGACACACTCGGTGAGCCTGTACCGATGCAACGCTATCTCATTACCGACCGCCGCCAACTCTTCCGCTCAGGCGAAACCTATAGCGAAGCCGTTGCCCAGGCGCGGTTGGTTGCACTGGCGCGTTTTGCAGCCCAGAACAACATTGACTACTTGCAACTGCGCGAGAAAGACCTCACAGCCCGCCACCTTACGATGACAGCCACCGCTATGCTGGCGACCCTGAAGGGATCGCGGACACGGCTTCTCATCAACGACCGTTTCGACGTGGCACTGGCTGCCGGCGCACACGGCGTTCATCTGACAACGCACTCGCTACCGGCGGCCGTCGTGCGGCGCTGCACCCCGGATGGTTTTCTCATCGCCGTCTCGACGCACAACCGAACTGAAATTGCTGCGGCAGAGGGCTTCGCCGACTTTGCCGTGTGCGGACCTGTTTTTCCAACAGGCAACAAGGCCGTTCTCGGTTTGGCAGCCTTTGCAGCACTGGCCCGCACTACAACCCTGCCACTGTTTGCTTTGGGTGGCGTCACAGAGCACAACGCCCGATTGGTTGTTCAGGCAGGGGCTGTTGGTTTTGCCGCCATTCGCGCCTTCGCAGAGGTCTTGCTCTCGTCACCTGTCCGGCAGGATCAGTCCCCGTAGGAGAGGCGCACGAAGTGGAAGCCATACCGGCTGTATCCTCATCGTTGTCATCAGGGCCTCATACTCACTGTTCGGCAAGCAACTGCAGACGATACCGGTCGCCGTTAGCCGTTGCTCCCACTTCGCAAGGAAAGGCACAAAAGGAAAGGCGACCTAGACTTCACAGGTTGCCAGGTTGACGTGAACAGGCGTTACCTTCCAGATCGACTGGGCATATTCTTGAATCGTCCGGTCGCTTGAGAACTTACCCATTTTAGCCGCATTGAGAATGGATTTCCGCGTCCACTCATCCTGGTTGAGGTATGCCTGTGAAACTTGCTCCTGACAGTCAACATAAGCGCGGTAGTCGGCCAGCACCATGTACTGATCGCCTCCTTCAAGGAGGGAAAAGAGGATCGGATGGAAAAGTTCTCTGTCGAGTGGATTGAAGTAGCCTCCGCCAATCATGTTGAGGACCTCATTCAACTCAAGATCGTTGTGGAAATAGTCCCAGGATGAATAGTGTGGCTTGAGCGCCTCTATTTCTTCAACATTCAATCCGAAAATAAAAATATTCTCGCGTCCTACTTCTTCGGCAATCTCAATGTTTGCTCCGTCGAGTGTGCCAATTGTCAGTGCGCCGTTAAGTGCAAACTTCATGTTGCCGGTTCCACTAGCTTCCATACCGGCAGTGGAAATTTGTTCAGAAAGTTCTGCACCCGGGAGAATTTTCTCGGCCAAAGAAACGCGATAGTTAGGGAGAAAAACAATACGTAAGCGATCGCGTGTCACGACATCATTATTGATAATTTCGGCAACAGTATTGATGAGCCGAATAATCAACTTTGCCAGACGGTAGCCTGGTGCAGCTTTACCGGAGAAAATAATCGTGCGTGGCGTAATATCGAGGTTCGGGTTATGCCGCAGACGATTGTATAGTGTGATCACATGTAAAACATTGAGAAGTTGGCGCTTGTATTCATGGATGCGCTTTACCTGACAATCAAACATGGAGGCCTTGTTGATTTTCAGTTTACCTTTCCAACCACGCTTAATCAGTTCAATGAGATGGTCTTTTCCGTCTTGTTTGATTTTTCGCCATTCATGACGAAAGCCGGCATCTTCGGCAAAGGGAATCAGTTTTTCCATTTCATACAGATCAGTGACCCACTTGTTGCCGATGGCCTCGGTGATGAGGGATGCCAGACGTGGATTACATGACATAAGCCAGCGGCGCTGTGTAATGCCGTTTGTTTTGTTTTCAAACTTTTCAGGATACATCATTGCAAAATCATGGAAGAGTTTGTGCTTGAGTATCTCTGTGTGGAGCTTAGCAACACCGTTGACACGGTGCGATCCTATAATGGCAAGGTTTGCCATTCGGATACATTTTGGACGGACATTTGGAATTGGCTCTTCAATTAGTGAAACACGCTGTACAAGTGCTTCATTATTCGGGTACTTTGCGCGAACTTCACGAAGGAACTTATGGTTAATTTCATAGATGATCTCTAAGTGACGTGGCAAGACGTGCCCCATGAGATCAACCGTCCACTTCTCTAATGCTTCAGGGAGAACAGTGTGGTTCGTGTAGGCAATTGTCGCACGTGTCAACTCCCAAGCCTTGTCCCAAGGCAATTCTTCAATATCTACAAAAATTCTCATGAGTTCGGCAATCGCAATCGCCGGGTGTGTGTCGTTGAGCTGGATGGCAACCTTATCGGGAAAATCATCAAAACTGGACCGATTTTTCTTGTAGCGCCGGAAAATATCCTGGAGCGTCGCCGATACAAAGAAGTATTCCTGCTTCAGGCGTAATTCTTTGCCTGAGTGGCGATTGTCATTCGGATAGAGAACCTTCGAAATAGTTTCGGATTCGGTTTTAGAGCGTACAGCGCTGATGTAGTCGCCCTCATTAAAGTGATGAAAATCAAATTCACGTGATGCTTTTGATGACCACAAACGGAGGGTATTGACATTTTGCACACCGTAACCGGGGATTGGAGTATCATAGGCCATCGCTAATACCGTCTCTGTCCGGATCCACTTATGAATAACCTTCCCCTTGCCATTGGGATACTTAATAACCTCACCGTAGTAGTGAACTGGATATAGAAGTTCAGGGCGTGGAATCTCCCAAGGATTGCCGTAGCGCAACCAGTTATCCGGTTGCTCGACTTGCTCGCCGTTTTTGATCTGCTGGTTAAAAATGCCGTACTCATAGCGAATGCCGTAACCGTAGCCCGGCAGTGCTAGGGTAGCCATGGAATCTAGAAAGCAGGCTGCCAGACGACCAAGACCACCGTTACCAAGTCCGGCGTCAGGCTCAATTTCCTGAACTTCTTCAAGTGTGTAGCCAAGGTCAGCAAGGGCTTTTTGGCACTCCTCCTTGAGATTCAGGTTGATAATGGCATTCCCTAGCGTTCGGCCCATGAGAAACTCCATTGAAAGGTAGTACACTCGCTTGGCATCAGCACGGTAGTAAGCGTCCTGCGTCCGTAGCCAGCGTTCGATCAACCGATCCCGAATGGTGTATGCCAGCGCCACATAGCGGTCCAGCTCGGTCATGCTGAAACGGTCTTTGGCGAGAGTAAACTCTAAGTGGTCGAGGAAACCGCGTTGAATGGCTTGGGCTGTCAGCCCATGGTAGCTTTCGTATGCCGAGAGATTGTCGGCCGACTCCGAAAGCAGTGTTTTCGCTTGGGACATGCTTGTATCCTCCACGAAGGGCTTGATGTTTTACTGGGGGGAACAGATTGATCGAATCTTACGTCTTATTCTGTAGGTTTCATAGCGACAAACTGCTGAAAAGTCGCAAAAATTGCATTCTCTGTAACCACGTGCCGGAAGTACCTTGAACTGCCCCTGTTTTATTCTTGAATGGTACGTCCACACATAGTTAAGGATGATCTTAAGTTTGGATTCAAATTCTTCCTTATTGAGAAATGTGTATCCGTAATATTGATTGAGTAAGTTCGCATAATCCAACCGATAAAGACCCTGCTGACAACGGGGTTCTTTTGTAATAGTGAAGTAACCTCCTCCAACAAGAGGTCGTAAATCAGGGAAGCAATTCTCTATAGCCTTGAGGTAGATTGCAATTTGTACATCGCGTCCTTCTAGCATATCACGTACTGAAGGAGCCGTAGATAGTTTGTAATCATACACCACAAAAGCTCCCATTTCTTGTTTGCTGTTTTTAAGGCAGTCAACGCGATCAATTTGCCCGCAAAGTTGAATGATTTCGCCCAGCTCATTGCTAAGCTTCAGTGGTTGTCTGTTGGAGCGTCCGTCGGCGTTGGCAGTGCTCATCCCAAAGGCAAGTTCCGTGAAGATAACGTTTCCGGGCTGCATTTCTTCGGCGATCAGGCGCTCAAGGTGTCTCAGCAAGATGCGCTTTTCAATGTTCCACAACTGTTCATTCAGCGGTGGGAGACGCTGCTCATAGGTTGTAAAGACGCGATTGGCCACGTCTTGCAGTCGGCCCAAGCGGTTCTGCTTTGATTCCGTTTCAGATGGAATTTCGCGGTAGAAGTCACGGAGGATGTCATGCATGAGGCGTCCCCGTTCTACAACTGGTAAATCCAGTGCAGCGACGACCCGTGGCCGGAGGCGCAGCACGCGATTAGAAAAAAACCGAAAGGGACAGGCAGCATACTCGTTAAGTGCCGTGGCGCTGAAGACGTAGGTCGGGCCGAAGTACTCTGCCAGGACATCCTGCAGGTTGGTGCTTGCTATGCACCCGTCAAACGGAGACCACCCGTCTCCGTAGCGTTTCTGCTCTGCATCCAGGCGTTGGACGAGCAATTTGCTATGCCAACCATTTTGGTCAATGTAGGTCTGAATTTCCGCCACCTGTTCTGATGGTAGTAGTGTTGGTGCTAGGTCATCATCCGGTGGTAACAGGAGTGTTTCGATGGGGACACCACGCTGTTGGCGCGACACGACGGCCGCAGTTTGCCGCAGCAGTTCGTGTCGGGTACTTGCCTGGAGCAGCGTGGCGCCGTCGTAGCCTTTCGGTACAGTTGTGTACTGTCGGCCGCCGGGGCGCGTCTCGGCTATCAGCCGCTGAATTTCGGCTAGAAATGATGAAGGCAGCAATTCTTCTTCCTCTGCCCCGGTGTTTGGGTACGATAAGTGAACTGCACGGGTAGCGCGACAAACCACTTGGTAGAAGTAATGTTCTTCCTTCGCCAGCGTCGCCGGTGAAATATCTTCCAGGGTGAGGCCGTCGTTCTTGAGGCGTTCGCGCTCGGCGGCCGGGTAAATCCAATCGCCGGGAAGGCGGCAGGGAAAGCCGCCTTCGACAAGTCCCGGAACAAAGATGACCGGAAAGTGCAATCCACGCACTTCAGTCGCCTCAAGAATGCGCACGGCGCCAAACGTTTCCGGTTCAACGCGCAGGGTGAGTCCATCCAGCGCCCGCAGCAGATCGGCTTGGAGTACGGCAAGCGTTGTTGGTGCCGGTTGGGCGTTGGCGTTCTCACCGAGGATGTCCGTTACGGCGTGCGCAGCCCACTGGTGGGCATGTTGAGCGGCCGCAAGAGCGCGTCGGATGGCCTGTAAGCCACGCAAATCCAGTGTCGCTTGGAGCAAGTCCCGTGGTCGTCCAACTGCTGCCCGAATATTTGTTTCAAGCCGGGTCTCAAAGCCCAGCCTGAGTACGACTTGCTCAATGGCTGCAATCAGCGTCTGGGGTGGGCCGACAACCGGAATCGTTGCCAGCAGACACCCCAGTTGCTTGAGGAGTCCGCCGACGGCTTCGAGGTCCGCAGCCGTCACTGCGTCCGGCCGAACTGTCGGCGTGGATGCCATCTCAGGACTCTCGTCGGCGGGGACTGCACCGGCTAGGCGTTCGTCTGTGACCGTTTCATGGATGCCCGTGCTGTCGCCGACCGTCGCTTCGCTCCCCCGTAGGTAGGCTGCCAGGCGCTCGGCGCGTGTCAGCCAGGCGTCTAGGTGCAGTTTATCACCCACGAAGGTAACCACATTTTCAACATCATCAGCCGAGATGTCAGAGCCTGGTACGGCGAAGTAGTCGCTTTTGAGCACCGCCACCAGATGTCCGACCGGAATGGCAGGTGGTCGTGCTGCTGGGGGCGGGTGCCGGTCGGTGTCCGGGCGCTCAATCGCTGCCGCAAGCACCTTAAACCAGGCGCGCACTGCCGGAATGTCTGTCACCGGCAGCCGCTCGTCCAGCGTGTAGGCGATGCCTTCATCGGTCAGAATCCGTCGCAGGTGGGGCCCGTAACTTTCCTTGTCTCGAATGACAATGGCGATGTCAGATGGCGGCAAGCGGTCAAACACAACGTACCGCTTGATGGTTTTGGCTAGATTCCGCAGTTCGCGTTCAATGTCCGGCGCCACCGCCACAAAGACCGGCGGTGGCGGAACACCGGCCGCTTGCGGCGGCGTGTACGACGGGTTGAACAATCCCTGCCGCAAAACTTCAAGTCCTGCGGCTATTGTGTGACAGGCAAAGGCTTCCTGTCCGGGGTCGTCCGGCTCCTGCGCCGCCTGGTCATAGAAGGTTACTTCGGTGAACCCCTCACCCATGGCGCAGATTTTGGCAACGGTTTCACGTACGGGAGCGAAAACCTGCGGATTGTTCACATCGTCCTCAACGTGGAACGTCAAGCGCGGCACACGGGCCACGAGGCGGCGCAGGATTTCACCCTGAACCGGTGTGAGGTCAAAGAAACCGTCCACGATGACCCATGCCACGCTTTCGAGAAAGGGTGTCCGGCAGGGACGGCCATCGAGTTGACCGTCTAGAGCGGCGATAGCGCGGAGGTAGTCGTAATCACTTTCGGTGAAACCTCCGGCTTTTAGCGCTGCGCTGTAGCACCGTGCAATGAGGGCAAGGTCTTGTTCGTAACCGTATACTTGTTCGGCCGGATGCGGCGCCCGCTCACCGGTCGGGTCCGGCGCCGGCAAACTTTCTCTGTGGCGGGCAAGGCGGTGTTGGACGATCTGCTCGAACTCGTCGGCCGTTTTCCCGGCGCGCGTAATTTCACCGATGAGCTTGATGACAGAGGCGACACAGCCGCCAGATGTGGCCAGTCTGCCGAAGGCGGGTAAGCGCTCTTGCTGCATCAGTTGCCGCATGATCTGGGCAATGAGCGGACGGCGTAGTGGGTAGTCCTCCCCACTGATGTCGCGGCGTCGTGGTGCAGGAACCCACGTCCCGTCCTTGGCGACCAGCGCCGTCCCCAGGAGGCGGCGGATGAAACCGTTGAAGAGATACACCGGTAGGCCGTCAAAGCTCCCCAGGCAGTCTTGCCCATCCAGCAGATAGCGGGAAACGGCATCCAGCAGCGGCCGTGAAGCAGCCAGGTAAATTACGTTTGACCCGCGTCCCTGCTGGATGTAGGCCTTGAGCGCCGCCAGCAGAGCCTGGCGCTGTCTTCCAAGAATCGGACCACGGTAGATTTCACGCTGTGGTGACACGGATTTGCCTTCTCTTGTGCAGTTACGCCACTGACCGGGGGATTACGACCGCGCCGATGCCGTTGTTCTCATCGTGACAAAGGCAACGAACACTACGGCTGCCAACGCGGCTAGGGCTGCACCTGTCACGAACGGGGACTCAATCGCCACATGCTTCATAGCATACCCACACCAAGCCGGTGCCAAGATGCGCCCGAGGCTGGCGACCGCGGCCGCTACCCCTAAAATCTCACCGCATTCTTCATCCCCCGCGTGGTTCGTCAACAGCGCCAGCAAAGTTGGATTTGCCAGCGCCGTCCCAATCCCCATGCCGGCGCACAGCCAAATCAACCCGGTCACTGTCCCCGCCAGCGGTGCCACAGCAAGCGTCAGCGTCAGGAGGCTGATCCCGCAGGCAAACACGGCGCGCTCCCCGAACCAATGGACCAACGGACGGATGCAACCCGCCTGGACGACAGTCATCGTCAGACCAAGGAAGGCGAAAAGGTAGCTGTTATCGCGCTCTCCCAACGCAAAGCGCAGGTTGGTATAGAGCGGTAGCATCATTTGGTAACAGGAGGCGGCCACGATGAACAAAAAGTTGATGACCAACAGCGGCCCCAGTTGCGGATGGCGCAACCACATCCAGGCGGCCAGCAGATCGCCGGTTTCGTACTGCCGTGTGGCTTCGGCCTGGCGTTCGGGCGACAGGCTCTCCGGCAGCAGCCACCACATGACCAAGCCGTTGAGGAGCGCCAACCCTGCCGCGACGTAAAACGGTGTTGCAGCATCGGTATAGCCGGCAATAAGTCCACCGAGCGCCGGGCCGATGGTGTATCCCAGGCCAATGGCCGCGCCAATCATGCCCAGACTCTGCGCACGGCGTTCTGGACGGGCAATGTCGCTGGCATAGCTCATGGCCAGCGCCGTATTGCCCCCTGTGACACCGTCTAGGGCGCGTGCCAAAAACAACACACTCAGCGCCAGCGTATGGTCGGTCAGCAGCGAGGCTGCCCCGGTCGCGGCTGCCGCAACGGCCGATCCACCCATGCACGCCAGCAGCAACGGTTTGCGTCCCTTACGGTCGGATAGTCGTCCGATGAACGGCGCAAACAACAGTTGCGCAATCGAGTACGAGGACAACAGCCAGCCGACGATAATCGGCGATCCTCCAAAGGTTCGCGCGTAGGTCGGCAGAATGGGAATCACCATCCCCCAGCCAATCTGATCCACCAGCGTCACCAAAAAAATCAGCCATGGTGCGCGCTGCCTTAGGGCGTCTGAACTCGACTGCATAGGTCTTCCGTCTCACACGTGTCGGCCGAAGCAGACTCGCCGTAGTAGTGGCAGGCTGAAGTGCAAGTCTCAGCAATGCTTACCCGATACAAACAAGGTAATGTCGGGGCGAGCCGTTCCCAAATCCAGCGCGCGAGGATTTCACTGGTAGGATTTTCGAGGCCGGGAATTTCGTTGAGGTAGTAGTGATCGAGCTGAAGTCGGATCGGTTCAAACGCCTGCCGGATTTGGTCAAAGTCCATCAACCAGCCCAGCTCCCGGTCCACGTCACCGCGAACGACAATTTCAACCCGGTAGCTGTGTCCGTGCAGACGACGGCACTTGTGATCGGGGGGCACATACGGCAGGTGGTGGGCTGCCTCAAAGAAAAACGTCTTCGCCAGTTCGACGCGCATGATTGACCAAACCAGGAGAAAAACAGGAGCAAAATCCGCCGGCGCCATACAGGATGGCAGCCGGTAAGGTGATACGCCGTACAATACAGCGGGTCAAGGTGCCTGACATCCCGTTTCGCCTCTACAGTGGCAAAGGCTGTCCCCCACGCCGGTTCGGCGTGCCAACACGTCGCCCACCATCGCCACCGACTGGGTCGTGCAGCGACAGCACGCGGTGGCCGGCGTTCGCCGCGCAACGGCCGCCGATGCCAGTGTAGTTTCCACTGGTACGCCGGTTCAACGGCTGCGCTGCTGCCGGCGCAACCAACGTCCAACAGGGCTCCCTGCCACAAGCGCGTGGGTGGCGGTCGATGACCGGTGGTGCCGTCCGGGCCGTTGCGCAAAAGTTGACGCCTCTGGGGGTCGCTTGGGCTATGCTTGCAAACACCGATTCTCAACTGCGATTCTCGACTGTCTCAGCTCTGCGGTTTCTATGCGCGCTCTCCTCCCTGAACGCTTTGCGCCGCTTTGTTCGGCGACGGTGATCGTTTCGGCGCTGGGCTACTTTGTGGATATTTACGACCTGCTCCTGTTCGGCATCGTGCGCGTGCCGAGCTTGCAGGCTCTGGGTCTGAGCGGGCAGCAACTCCTCGATGACGGGATTCTTCTGCTCGACGTGCAGATGGTCGGTTTGCTCATCGGCGGTGTGCTGTGGGGCGTGCTGGGCGACAAGCGTGGACGGCGCTCGGTGCTGTTCGGCTCGATTGTGCTCTACTCGGTCGCCAACTTCGCCAATGCGTTCATCATCGAGCTGGCGGGTTGGTTGCCGGGCGGCATAACACCGTTTCAGCTATACGTCGTCCTACGTTTTCTGGCCGGCATCGGACTGGCGGGCGAACTCGGTGCGGCGGTGACGCTCGTCAGCGAAAGCCTGCCGAAGGAACTGCGCGGCTACGGTACGGCAATTGTCGCCGGCGTCGGCGTTTCGGGGGCCGTGGTGGCGGCGACGGTCGGCAAGTACTTCTCGTGGCAGGTTGCCTACATGAGCGGCGGCCTACTGGGGTTTCTGCTGCTGGCGATGCGTGCCACGCTGCTGGAGTCGAAGCTGTTCCACGCGCTTGACCAGCAGGAGGTCTCGCGCGGCAACTTCTTTGCCCTGTTTACCAACGCCGACCGCTTCCGGCGCTTCCTGTGCTCAATTTTGATCGGTGTGCCGCTGTGGTTCGCCATCGGGATCTTAATTACCCTCTCGCCCGAGTTGTCACGCGAGCTGGACATTCCGGGCGTGACGGCGGGCGATGCCATCAAGTACGCCTATGCCGGGTTGGTCGTTGGGGATGTGGCCAGCGGGCTGTTGAGTCAGTACTTGCAGAGCCGCAAGCGTGTCGTGTTCGCCTTTCAGACGTTGACGCTGGCGTTGACGTTTGTCTATGTCACCTCGCGGGGGGCGTCGCTGACCTATTTCTATGCCCTGTGCTTCGCACTGGGCATCGCAGCCGGCTACTGGGCGGTGTTCATCACGATTGCTGCCGAACAATTCGGCACGAACCTGCGCGCCACGGTTGCCACGAGCGCGCCGAACTTTGTCCGGGCATCGGTAGTGCCGCTGACGCTGGCGCTACAGTGGCTCACGTATCACACGGCGCTTGGATTACTTTACAGCGCCTTAGCGGTTGGGATTGGCTGCACGCTGCTCGCCTACCTCGCGCTGGCGCTCCTCGAGGAATCCCACGGCAAGGCACTCGATTTTGTTGAAGCCACATAGGCCTTCTAACGCACAACCGCATGACGCAACCGATTCGTTTTCTTTCCGGTATCCAGCCTTCGGGTAAGTTGCATCTCGGCAACTACTTCGGCGCCATTGGGCAGCACATTGCGCTCCAGGGGGAAGGTGAGGCGTTTTATTTCATCGCCAACTACCATGCCCTGACCACCGTCAATGACGCCCACCAGTTGCGTGCATTGACGCGCGATGTCGCCGCCGCCTATCTGGCGCTGGGGCTTGACCCACAGCGGGCGACACTATTTCGCCAGTCAGACATTCCCGAACTCCATGAACTCGCCTGGTTGCTGGCAACGGTGACCGGGATGGGCCTGCTGGAACGCGCGCATGCCTATAAGGATAAGGTTGCGCGTGGGCTTCCGGCCAAGGTGGGATTGTTTTACTACCCGGTACTGATGGCCGCCGATATTCTGGCCTATCGTTCCAATGTGGTGCCGGTCGGGGCCGACCAGGTACAGCACGTTGAGATGACACGCGATATGGCCGGCTACTTCAACCATACCTACGGTGAGGTCTTTGTCTTGCCGGAAGTGCGCGTCAGTGCGGAAGCGAGCATCGTGCCGGGTACGGATGGTCAGAAAATGAGCAAATCCTACGGCAATACGATCGAGCTTTTTGCTGACGATGGGGCCCTGAAGAAAGCCGTCATGGGGATTGTCACCGACTCGACTCCGGTCGAAGCCCCCAAAGACCCGACCAAAAACACGATTTTTCAACTCTATGCCCTGGTGGCATCCCCGGAAGAGACAACGGCGATGGCAGAAGCGTTTCGCGCCGGTGGGTACGGCTACGGCGAGGCAAAGAGGGCTCTGCTGGCCAAGCTCAAACAACGATTCGGTCCGGCGCGCGACCGCTACCGTGAGTGGTTGCAGCGCCCGGACGATCTGGAAGATGTCTTGCGCGCCGGGGCCGCCCGCGCGCGGCAGGTTGCGTTGGCGACGATTGATGCGGCACGTCGCGCATGCGGTATCGTATAGGGCGGGGCCATGACGTGGAAGCCACCAACGAGCCGCCAGGCGTGTCTTCAGGCCACAGCGCAACGGGTGCGTGTCCCACTGGGGTTTTTGGTCGCGGTTGTGTTTCTTGTGACCGCAGAGCCGTCCCCGATGCGGATGGTTGCAGGCGCACTCATCGGCGGCATCGGTGTTGCCCTGCGCACCTGGGCAACCGGACATCTGCGCAAGGACGAGGCCCTAACGACCCAGGGCCCCTACCGGCTGACGCGCAACCCGCTGTATCTTGGCAGTTGGTTGATGACGGTGGGCTGTCTAGTGGCGGCTGCACCCTGGCCCTTGGCAGTGGCCGTGAGCGCGTTGTTTGTCGGCATTTACTGGCCCGTTATGCGCGCCGAAGAGGACCACCTGCGCAAACTCTTCCCTGCCGACTATCCGGCGTATGCAGACCGGACGCCGCTTTTTCTGCCAGCGTGGCGTCACCTGGGTGCTGCCTGGTGCGATGGATTTGACGAACGGCTTTACTGGCGCCACCGCGAGTACCGGGCCGCAGTGGGTTTTGCAGGCGTTTTTCTGGCGCTGGGGGCGCTGTGGTTGTGGCGGCAGTAGGCAGTAACAGGGCCGCCGGCCGCCCCTGGGGGTCGGATGCATTGTGATCACGTTCTGCCTCCCGCCGATGAAGGCCCGTTCTTACATGCCTAGGGGCAACGGGGCCTGTATGCAGGACGGACCACCGTCAGGACGGGGCCTCCTCTGCGCAGCCGCCGGCGGAATTGCCCGGTGACCCGCTTAGTCGTGGTCGCGCAACTCACCACCATCCCCAGGCGCGTCATCCACCGGTATGTCGGAAAGCGGGCGCAATGCAAAGGTCATCGTCGGATTGTCGGCGTCGGCAGCCATCAGAACCAGGGCGCCTTCTGCCAACCGCCAGACCAGATCAATGTCTGGCGCGTCAACGTCGGATGGGTCGCCGTACTGGTGTACAAAGGCCGCAATCACGTGATTTTCATCGTCGGCAAGCGCCGGATCGGTCAACTGAAACAGTTGAAAGGTCACACTGTGGACCACGTCCTGGCCGGGCAGGGCCGCCACGGCGATGCGGCACCGCCCGTCGCCCTTCCCAAACCGCACGGTCATTGCCACGGTCAGAACTTCCCATCCGTTTTTGCCGCGCCAGCGTTGTTCGATCTGCCCGTCGGAAAGAAGGCGTTCTGCCTCGGCCCGTGTGAATCGGGGCTGTCCTGCGCGCGATCGCGCACCGTCAAACTGCGGCAGAAAGCGTGCGATCAAGGCAAACAGTTCAGGCGGCGTGGACGTAAGGGGACTGGTGCGGCACGCACCGAGCAAAACACACCCAAGCAACAAGGCCAACTGGACGGGATAAAAACGTTGCTGCATAGGCTGTAGGGGGGGACACGACGGGGTTGTGACCGGATTGTTGTTGCAGGTGTTTGCCGAAACCCTTGCCTGGGACTTATCGTTTTGCACCGGTGACATCACCGTGTCCATCTCTAGCGCACCGAGGTTTTCCATGTCTACCGGCGCGATGCCATTTCATGAGGCGGTTCGGCTGGCCGTCGAAGCGCTGCGCGCCCACAAGCTGCGAAGCTTTTTGACGCTTCTGGGCGTCATCTTCGGCGTGATGACCGTGGTGGCGGTCGCCGCCGTCATCGAGGGCATCAATGTCTATGTCGGCGAAACAATGGAAAAGGATTTCGGAGCTAATACCATCACGCTTGACCGCTACGGCATTGTGACCAGCCTGGACGAATGGCTGCGCGTCCAGAAAAACAAGCCCATCACCCTGGATGATTACCGCGACTTGCGCGAGCGAGCGAGCCTGGCGCAGGAGATGGGCATCCGGCTTGAGCAGTCCATTCCATATCTGCGCCACGGCGGAGCGGAGCTGACGAATGTGTCCGCGATTGGCTACTCGCCCAGTATCCCCACCATGGGCGCCGGTAACATCGCGGTCGAGGAAGGGCGGTTCATCATCGCAAGCGAGGACGAAAGTCGCGCCAATGTGGTTTTCGTGGGCTACAAAATCCGCGAGAAGCTTTTTGGAGGCAAAAATCCCGTTGGGGAAGAAATCCGCATTCAAGGCGAGTTGTTCCGCATCATTGGGGTTTCCAAGGAGCTTGGCGCATTTTTAGGCAATGACCGCGATACGTTTGTCGTGATGCCGCCGGCGACGCACCTGCGCCTGTTCGGCCCGCGCCAGTCGCTCTCCATCGTGATCCAGCCCAAGCCGGGCGTGACGCCGGAAGCGCTCGAAGACCAAGTGCGCGGCATCATGCGCATGCGACATCACCTGCGGCCGGACCAGCGAGATGACTTTGGGTTTATCAGCGTGGACGCCCTGAAGGATCTCTGGGGCAAACTCACCGGCATGGTCACCGTTGTGGCGCTCGGCGTGGTTTCCATCTCGCTCGTGGTGGGAGGCATCGTCATCATGAACATCATGCTGGTCGCCGTCACGGAGCGAACGCGCGAGATCGGCATTCGCAAGAGCCTTGGCGCGCGGCGGCGCGATATTCTGGCGCAGTTCCTGGTGGAATCCGCCTTGCTTTCAAGCGTCGGCGGCGTCATCGGACTGGCCGTCGCCTGGGGAGGGCTGGTCATCGCGGCGCAGTTTGGGCTGCCCTTTGCCATGCCGCTCTGGGCAGTGGCGCTGGCGCTGGCCGTTTCCCTCAGCGTCGGGCTAGTCTTTGGCATCTACCCGGCATATCGGGCGGCGAATCTCGACCCAATCACGGCGCTGCGGGCAGAGTGAATCGGAACCGACATGTTGTTTCTCAGCATCCGCGAAAGCTTAGGGCAGGCCCTGGCCACGATTGGCGCGCACAAGTTCCGGTCGCTGCTCACCATTTTAGGCGTCATCATTGGGACGACCTCGGTGATCCTCGTGTCATCGGTGGTCACCGGACTGGAAGAAGGCTTCGCCGCAATGGTCGAGCGGTTTGGAACCAGCACCGTCTTTGTCTCCAAGTTTGACTTTGGCGGCCCGCGCGAACCCACGTTTGAAGAGCGCCAGCGGAGGGACTTGACCTACGAGGACGGGCTGGCCGTGGCGGCGTTGCCTAGCGTCGCCGCGGCGACGGCCTGCCTCGGCAAGTGGCCTGGCAGCCGCGATGCGCCCATCATCAAATACCGCGACCGACAGGCAAACAACCCTGTTCTGCGCGGCGGCGACCCGGCATTTCTCGAAGCGCGCAACATGCAAATCCTAGTCGGACGCTACTACACCGAGGTTGAAAGCCGTCACGGAGTAGCGGTAGCCGTCATCGGCTACGATATGGCTGAAACGCTCTTCGGCACGACCGAGGCCGCCGGCAACGAGTTCACCATCAACGGGCAAATTTTCCGCGTCGTCGGGGTTCTGGAAAAAAGCGCGGCGCGCGGGATGTTCCCCGGCGCGAACTGGGAAGACAACTGCGCTATCGTTCCTCACGCCGCGTTTCGGCGGCTCTACCCGCGGGAAAAAAACTACATGATTGTCGCCAAGGCGCGGGATGGGCAGCTCGACCGCATGGTGGACGACATCACGCAGTTGCTTCGCAAGCGGCGCAACGTGCCGTTTGACAAAGCCGACGACTTTTACGTGTCAACGCCCAACGCCGAAAAAGAAGGCTTTGGCAAGATCACGCTCGCGCTGGCCGCGATTGTCGTGCCGATTTCGGGCATGGCGCTGCTCATCGGCGGCATCGGCGTCCTCAACATCATGCTGGTTTCCGTTACGGAGCGCACAAAGGAAATCGGCACGCGGCGCGCCCTGGGCGCCCGCCGGCGCGACATCATCCTGCAGTTTTTGATTGAGGCGATGTCGCTGACCGGACTGGGCGGCTGCATCGGCCTGTTAGCCGGGCTGGGCATCAGCGCCATCCTCAACGTCGCCTTCCCCGGCTTGCCTTCCAGCGTCTCCGCCTTCTGGGTCGTGGTTGGCTTGGCCGTTTCGGTCGGCATTGGCCTCGTCGCCGGACTTTTCCCGGCCATCAAAGCCGCCTATCTCGATCCGGCGGAAGCCCTGCGCTACGAATAATCACGACAGATCAGGACAAAGCCTGACGAAAGCCGGTCGTGTTGCCAAAACAGGCAGCGCAAACGGGCTTTTGAAAAACAGGCTTGGAACGAATAGGCTTGAACGCTGTGGAAACCGGCCTCACAACCGGCTTGACAGTTTGGGTGTATCGCGTTGCCGGGGTTCGCCCATCGCGGGCCGAACGCTCTCAACGCCTACTTCAACAGGGTATCCGCCAGCAGGGGATCCGCAACCCGCGGAGCGGACGACAGCGCGGGTCCGCCGGAAGGCTCTTTGTTGTGCTTGTCGTGCGCGCAGAGCTCACTCCGCTGCCCGCGCAACGGTCTGCAGTACGGTTGGCGGCCGGCCGGCAGGGCGTGGCAGCGCCTGAATGGCCTCGGCCACGGCGGCAATCTGCTCCTCTGTGTGGGCCGCCGTGACGGTCAACCGCAGCCGTGAAGCGCCGGGCGGCACCGTCGGCGGACGAATTGCCACGACGTAAAAACCACGTTCATCCAGCGCCTGCATTGCCGCCAGCGTCGCCTGCTCGGTGCCGCACACGATGGGGAAAATCGGCGTGGGCCACGTCGGCTCCAGGCCCAGCGCCGTCGCCAAGCGAATGATATTTGCCCGCAGCGCGCGTACCGGCGCATCGCTTTCCATCAGCAAGCGAACCGCTTCCAGGGCGGCGGCAACCGGCGCCGGCGGCAAGGCGGTTGTAAAAATAAACGGCCGCGCCCGGTTGATCAGCAACTCAATCACGACGCTCGGCGCAACGACAAACGCCCCAAAGCTCCCCAGCGCCTTGCCGAGCGTGCCCATCACGATCAGCGGCAGTTCATCGCGCTCGAGCGTGGCCGCCAGACCGCGCCCGCCAGGACCGAGAACGCCCGTCGCGTGGGCTTCATCCAACACCACCCACGCGCCGGCGGCCTCGGCAAGGTCAAGTAGCTCCCCCAGCGGCGCGACATCCCCATCCATGGAAAACACCGCATCGGTGACGATGAGCTTCCGCCGCGCCTGCGGATGGGCCGCAACTTTTGCCCGCAGGTCGGCTACATCGCAGTGACGATAGACGACGACGGAGGCGCGGCTCAGGCGACAGCCATCAATGAGGCTGGCGTGGTTGAGCGCATCGGAAAAGATGACATCCGGGGCATCGGCCAGCGCTGTCAGCAGCGACAGGTTGGCCTGGTAGCCGCTGTTGAAAAGCAACGCGCGATAGTCGGAGCGGCCGCCGACCTTGAAATTGACCAGCGCTGCTTCCAAATCGGTGTGCAACGCCAGTGTGCCGCAAATTAGACGGCTGGCCGTCGCCCCGGCGCCCCAGCGGGCGGTCGCGGCCTGCGCGGCCGCGATGAGGCGCGGATGGGATGCCAAACCGAGGTAGTCATTGCTGGAGAAATTGATCCACTGCCGCTCGCGACCGAGGAATGCTACAGTCGGTGGGCCTTGCGCCGGGCGCAGTTCGCGCCACCGGCCTGCTGCCCGAATGGTTTCAAGTTCGGCTCGCAGTTCAGCTTGGAGTTTGGCGACAGACATCAGATCACCGGCACGACGCGCTAACCAGAAAACACACACTACTCAACAATCGGTCCGCAAGGCCATCTGCCTGCATCGTAGGAAAAACCGTAGGAAAAACCGTAGGAAAAGGAGCAACGGGTTGTATGTCCGCACCATCTGCTATGGTCAAGTCGCCGACGCCGCGCAGGCAGCGCATTTTTCTCAGACTTTCCGAGCAGTGGGGGCGCCCTACGCACATGGCCGCCACCCCTGAGGGGTTGCACATTGCCGTCTGGGAAGACCCGTTGGGGGCGGCAGTTGCATTCAACACGCTGGGACTATCTGAAACGGCACACGCTGCCGACGGTGTCCCGGTCGAATTGCACTGGCTCATCAAGCAGCCACTTAACCGGGCCGAGCAGGTAGCCGCTATGGGATTTTTGGCGCAGGTAGCCGCCGCCGCCCAAGCGCCGGGGGCGCAGTTTGACTGGCACGGGTGCGTTCGTGCGCCGAACGGTATTCCCGGCTTCCCGCGCTGCTTTGATCTATGGCTTCATCCGGCGCTGACCGAAGCCGATCCCGATCTGATCGAAGACCAGGCAACGGTTATCAAGCTACTTTACATCATCCCTTTGACGGAGTACGAGTACTTCGTTCTCGCGCAGCACGGCGTGGCAGCTTTATTGCAATATATTGAAAATAACCAAATTGACCTGTTGTCGCCACGATGGGTTGCAAATTAAGTTCAGCTCATGAGATGATTTGTCCAGCTCACGAGGTACCCACCGCTCCACTGCGGGACTTGCTCTCGTTGAGGCGACGGCATTGCACAGGACAAATCCGCACTCCCCCCAAGTTCATATGTCCGATACCAAGCTAGATGATCAAGCTAGATGATGATGAAGTAGCCTATGCCGCCGCGTTGCGCGCCTTTGTGCAGGGCGGCAGCTTTGAAGCCGGTCCTTTCGCCCACCTCCAGGGCGATGTGTGGCCATCGGCGGCTGACATTATTCGCCTTCACCAGCGCGTGGCGCGCAAATGCCTAGCGGAAACGGACGCGCCCGGAGCCGAGGAGCGCGCTGCCGAGTTTCTCGCCCGCCTGTTCGAGACTTACGATATGCGGCAGGCCGACCTCAAGCGCGACTTCGCCGATGTCGTCGCCCTCGAGCAGCTGATGACGTGGACGTACGATGTCCCCAGTCAGCGGCTGCATTGGTCTCGGCAAGCTCTAGAGCGAATACGGCGGACGGCCACCTCGGCGCCGCGAACGCCTGCGGAGGCCATCGAGCAGCTCGTGCATCCAGATGACCGCAGGTATGTCCACACGATGTTAGCCCAGGTCGTTGCCGACGGTCAGGCGCGCGACATCCGGTATCGCTTCTTGCTGCCCGGCTCCGACCCGCAGTGGCGACGCTGTCGCGCCATCCCCCGCCGCGATGCCAACGGGCAGGTGACCAGCGTTCTTTTAGTCTCGCAAGACATCACGGATGCCATCAAGAGAGAAGAGGAAGTCCACCTCCTCAGCACAATTCTGGATCACATCCATGATGTGGCGCTGGTGACGGAGCCGGAGCCGATCGATCCACCCGGGCCGCGTATCATTTATGTCAATCAGGCCTTTGAGCGGATGACCGGCTACGCCAGCGAAGAAGTGTTGGGGAAAACGCCGCGCATCTTGCAGGGGCCGGGCACGTCGCCGGAGGCGCGCGCCAGAATCCGCGCGGCGCTACGCAACTGGCAGCCGATTACGTTGGAAATCCTCAACTACCGCAAGGACGGGAGCGAATTCTGGGCGGAGCTGGCCATTACGCCGGTTACGCGCCCTGACGGGTGGGTGACGCACTGGGTGGCAGTGCAGCGTGAAGTGACCGAGCGACGCAAAGCCGAAGCTCAGCAGCGCCAGCGCTCCAAAATGGAAGCCGTCGGGCAGTTGGCCGCCGGCATTGCTCACAACTTCAACAACATCCTCGCGATTATTCAGGGGTACGGCGAGATTGTGCGCCGCGATGTTGCCCATACATCGCCGCCGATCATCGTGCAGCGCCTGGACAAACTCTTGCGGGCGACCAAGCGCGGGGCTGAGCTGGTGCGGGACTTGATGCTGTTCACAAAACAGCGCACCGGTCAACCGGAAAGGGTCAACATCTTTCGTCTCCTGAACGAGACGCTGGAATTGGCGCGCCCGCTGCTCCCGGCGGAAATTGAAATCCTGCCGCTTTGCCTTATGTCGCCGGAGGAAGAGACCAAGGCGCTCTGCGCCTACGTCGATCCCGGGTACCTCTCGCAGGCCATCATCAACCTCATCATCAATGCGCGCGACGCCATGCCGTCCGGGGGCCAGCTCGCCGTGACCCTGGGACGTCGCCCAATGGGCCAGGATGTCATCAATCAGATGTCCGCGCGCGTTGTGTTTGCCCACCTGCCAAAGCCAGGCAATTACGTTTTCATCGCCGTCGAAGACACCGGGGTAGGGATGGACGCCGAGACGCAGCAGCGCATCTTCGAGCCGTTTTTCACCACTAAGGGAGTCGGACAAGGAACAGGGCTGGGCTTGGCGACCGTGTATGGTTTGGTCAGTGAAAGCCAAGGCTTTATTACGGTAGATTCCGCGCCGGGCCAGGGAACAACCATCACCCTGTTTTTCCCGATTACCTCAAGTGACGGGGCTGACGCCGATGAGTCCTCTGGGGAGTTTGTACCGGTACCGTTGAATCTACCCCCGGAGGCGACTGCCCTGGTTGTTGAAGACGAGCCGGAGTTGTGTCAACTGCTAGTCGAACATCTATCGGCGCTGGGCTTTGCGCGGGTTCATCAACTCCATGACGGCAGCGCCGTCCTGCCGTTCGTCAGGCGGCATCGGCAGGGACTGGCGCTGGTAGTTTCTGATGTCTCGCTGCCGCACGTCAGCGGACCGCAACTCATTACCGACCTCGCAGGACAACACTGGTGTGACCGCTTTGTGTTGATCAGCGGACTGGAGAAGGCAGATGAAGGCATTCGCAACCTGCCACCTTCTGTTCGGATCGAACGCCTGGCAAAGCCGTTTTCAAGAAAGCAGCTTTTCAGCGCGGTCTATGCCCTGTTTCAGACAAAGCAATAAGCAGCGTGGGACACGAGGACAATGCCTCATCCCCACGCAGGGCTCTATGGGACCGTAGCCGCAACTGTTTCGCCTTCCAGGCGCTCAACCCGTTTCCGGGCGGCTATAATTTCCCGCTCCAGGCGCTTGATCTTGACCAAATGCTTTGGGTTGAAAGCCAGTGACGGGTAATAGCAGTTGCTTTCGTGTGTACAGAAGCAGCCATCTTTGACGCGCGCCCGGCGCAGGTTCATGGCTTCTGAGTACCACAGGGCTGAAAAATTCCAGTCGTAATCACGCAAATTGCCAATCGGCGGTAGGTTTTCACAGCTTGACACCGTGCCTTCGTCGTAAATCACGCCGCCAGCCGTGCCGGCAAAGCACCGGAGTTGGGCCTTTTGCTCTTCTTGCGTCTTGGCAATGAGTTCGTGCATGTAGATGTCCACCGCTGCCTTGAATGCGCCATTCGGTCCGCTATAGACATTTTTTGCGCGTCCGCTCCGCGAGTCTTCCAAAATCATGGCTGAAAGTTGGCGATAGCGTTCCAAGTCGATATTGAGTTCTTCGGGACGGGCGGCCGGTGGGCGGATGTAGTTGACATTGATTTTGTCCGGCTTGAGGTCATGTTTGAGGAATTCATACCACTCAAACAGGCGATCCTGGTTGGAGTTCATGACGCAGGTACAAGTCTGGATGTCAAGCCGACCGAAGCACTTCTTGAGCTTCTGGAGTTGCCGGGCAGTGTCAATAGCGCGCGCCCAACTGCCCGGTTTTTGGCGAATTTTGTCATGTTCTGCCTCAAGGCCATCAATGCCTAACGCCACCGTAACGTGAAGGTTAGGACATTCTGTGAGGATGCGCTCAACGTCGGGCAAAATACGCTTCTGAATCTGCCCGTTCGACATGAGGTAAATAGACTCAAGGCGGTTATTTTGGTAGAACGCCCGCGCAATATCCGGCATATCGAGGCGGGTAAACGGCTCACCGCCGGCAATGACCAGCACAGAAAGATTGCCGCCCAGCGTTTCGCTGATGCGCACAATGTTTTCTGTCTTCATTTGTGATTTCTTGCGTTCTTTATCGTCCAGCTCATCCGTGAAAAAACAGTGGACGCAGCGCATGTCGCACACGGATGTCACCAGGATGTTGAGGAAAGCCGGCGCAAATGGCCGTCCCAGGGCAAGGCGTCCGTAGCGCTTGAGTAGTTCCTTGGTCATTTGGTTGAGAAATGACATGAGGGCGCGTCTCCGGCAAAAAGATCGAGCGTAAGTGGTGGCAAACACCGGGAGGTCGAAAGTACCCGGTTTAGGGGGATGCAGCAAGAGAAGCGCGTGGTGATTTGCCGGAACACCGGGCGGCGCAGACTGGTCTGGTGGGGCAAAACTCAGTAGGCTTGACCCACTGCCCCCGACTGCCCACCTGAGGAAAGCGGACGCTTCAGGTACGACCCAAGATGATTGCTTTTCCGTCCACATCTTTCCCATCCACGTTTGGACTGGCCCTCAGCGGTGGGGGGCCGCGCGGACTGGCCCATATCGGCGTCGTCAAGGTATTGGAAATGTACGGGCTGATGCCGACCGTGATTACCGGCACCAGCGCCGGCAGCATCATCGGCGCCATGCTGGCGGCCGGGATGTCTTGGCGTGAGATGTATGCCATTGCGGCTTCCACCTTCTGGCCGGAGCTGTTTGACGGTGACAGCCTTGAACGCTTTTGCGCACGTTACCTACCGCCCACCTTTGAACAGCTCGCCCGTCCCTTTGCGGCCGTTGCCGGTGAGTGGCCGTCACGCCGGTTGGTCGTGTTGCGCACCGGCGATTTACCGAGTGCAATCAGCGCCAGTTGTGCTCTGCCGGGCGTGCGGCGGCCCGTGGTTCGTGACGGTCTGTCCCTGCTTGACGGCGGCATTGCTTGCCCGCTGCCGTCTGTCCCGGCGCGTGAGATGGGAGCACCGGCTGTGGTGGCCTCGGACGTCCTGGGGATTTCTTCGGTTTTACGTGCGGTCGGCATGGAGCCGACAACCGCGACCGTCCGCCGGTTTTTTCCGGTCCACTATCGCCAGGCCCTCGATGCATCTGATGTCCTCATCACACCGGCCATTCCGTTGGCCGGGATGCTTCCGATCGGACGTGGTTTGGATGCCGTTGTGGCTGCCGGGGAAGCAGCGGCGCGCGCCATGCTTGACCGGTTGCTTGACTGCCGAGTTCAACGCAGCGCCTGAGTAGGCGTTTTGCATAGGACGTTTTGCATACGCGACGATGCTCGACACCTTGTTACAGACGGTAGTGGGATTGACCACCGTCACACTGACTGCTTCGTTGTTCGTCCTCGGGCGCGGTAACCGAGCGATTCGCTTCCTGACCGACGTGACTGCTCCTGAAGCTTCTGCCGCTGCTTCTGTCAGCATCATTGTCGCGGCCCGCAACGAAGCCGACACCATCGAGCCGGCGCTGCGGTCGTTGTTGGCGCAGGATCATCCGGCCGTGGAAGTCATCGTGGTCAATGACCGCTCAACCGACGCAACGGGTGATGTTCTGGCGCGGATTCAGCGGGCCTATGCTTCTAAACTTAAGGTCATCACCGTCACCACGCTGCCTCCGGGCTGGCTAGGAAAAAATCATGCCCACTGGGTCGGCGCACAGGCAGCGCAGGGCGAGTTTCTGTTGTTTACCGATGCCGATATTGTGATGCATCCCAGCACCGTCCGGCGGGCCGTGGCCTATGCCGTGACGGAACGGCTTGACCACCTGACGGTGGGCCCGGAGGTCCACCTGCCGGGGCCGTTGCTAACAGCCTTTCTGGGTACATTCACCATGTGTTTTGCCCTGTTTGTGCGCCCCTGGCGCGCCCGCGACCCACGCAGTTCCGCCTTTGTCGGCGTCGGTGCCTTCAACCTTGTCCGCCGTCTCGCCTATGAGTGCGCCGGAACCCATGCCGTGATCCGCATGCGTCCAGACGACGATATGAAGCTCGGCAAAATTATCAAGCGGGCGGGTGGACGACAGGAGTTGGTCGCGGGCAAGCACTTGCTGGCGGTGGTGTGGTACCGCTCGCTCGGTGAACTGATCCGAGGCCTTGAAAAAAATGCTTTTGCCGGCCTGGATTACAGCCTGTTGATGGCGGTGTGCGGCCCACTCACGCTCTGGGGCTTGTTCCTCGTTCCTTACCTCGGCCTGGCGTTGACGGCCGGCCGACTCTGGTGGCTCAACCTACTCAATGTCGTTCTGGGACTCGCGCTGTACGCCGATAACTCCCTCCGGCACGGTGTCAAATGGCGGCACCTGCCACTGTTTCCGGTCACGGTGGCGCTGCTGATGTTCATCATCTGGCATGCCACCCTGCGCACGCTGATCGGGCAGGGCGTGACCTGGCGCGGTACGCATTATCCGTTGGCGGAACTCAAAACGAACCGGGTATGAAACCGGGGTACAAAACTGTCTGCGCGGGGCGGGCCTGCGGGGTGTTTGCGGCGCGCACGGCCCTGTGCTACAGACGGGCCTGCTATCGTCAATCCTCAATCCTCTGTCGGAGCCATCGTTCTGTGGAATATGCTCACCTGACCGAACGCCGCCCGCAAATCCGCAGTACGACCGTTCTTGCCGTGCGGCGCCTGGGCAAGGTCGTCATGGCCGCCGACGGCCAAGTGACCATGGGAGCGAATGTGGTCAAGGGCAATGCCCGTAAAATTCGTCGCCTGTACAACGACAAGATTCTCGCCGGTTTCGCCGGCGCCACCGCCGATGCCTTTTCGCTCTTTACCCGTTTTGAAGCCAAGCTTGATCAGTACCACGGGCAGCTACAACGGGCAGCTGTTGAGTTGGCGAAGGACTGGCGCACCGACCGCATGCTGCGTCACCTCGAAGCGCTTTTGCTGGTGGCCGACGAAAAGGTGACGCTGCTCCTGTCCGGTACGGGCGACATCATTGAGCCGGACACCGAGTGCATGGCGATTGGGTCGGGTGGCCCGTATGCCGAAGCCGCGGCGCGCGCCCTGCTGGCGCACACCGACTTCTCGGCCCGCCGGGTTGCCGAAGAAGCGATGAAAATTGCCGCGCGCATTTGCATCTACACCAATGATACCTTTGTGTATGAAGAACTTGGCTGACTTGCACGCAACCCCGGCATGGCTTGCAAACATGACTTTATCGAACGCCGCAAGACGCACTGGCAACGGCTCGAAGCCCTTCTGACCACCATTGGTCAGCGGGGGCTACGCGGCCTGAGCCGCGCTGAAGTTCGCGAATTCGGACGCTTATACCAGCGTACGGCCGTGGATCTCGCCATTGCCCGCCACGACGTGCGTGATACCCAGCTGGTCAACTACCTCAACCACCTGGTGGTACGCGCGCACGGTGCCGTGTACCGTACTAAAAGTGGCGGCTGGCGCCAGCTCTGGCATTTTTACCGCTACGATGCGCCGGCGCTGTTTCGCATGCACTGCAGATACGTCTGGGCAGCCTGTGCGGTCTTTGTCGGCTTTGCCCTCTTTAGCGGCTTCTTTGTCTGCTATGACGAGGCTTTTGCTGTGGTCATCGGAGTTTCCGACGCCCTTGAGCAGATCAAACACGGCCGCAACTGGACGGAGCGGATAAACGGCGAAAATCAGCTTGCTGCCTCGCTCATCATGACCAACAACCTGCGCGTGGCCGTCTTTGCATTTGGGTTGGGGATTTTCGCCGGACTCGGAACGTTTTACATCCTCGCCGTCAACGGCCTGCACATCGGCGGAGTTTTGGGGCTGGCGATGAAATACGACTTTACGCCGCTGCTCGTGTTCGTGTGTGCGCACAGCATCTTTGAGTTGACGGCCATTTGCATTGCCGGCGGGGCCGGTTTTTTGATGGGCAGCGCGCTGATTGCGCCCGGCAATCAGACGCGCGGCGCGGCGCTGGTGGAGCGCAGTCTGGCGGCCATCAAGCTCCTTGCAATTTGTTTGCCCCTGCTGGTGGTTGCCGGAGTCATTGAAGGTTTCCTTTCACCGTCCAACGTACCGGCTGTTTTCAAGGTGTCGGCGGCTTTGCTTTGCGCTGCGTTTCTGGTGGTCTATCTTGGCGTCGGTGCTCTGGCGCCGGTTGTACAACCCGCTGCTGCCCCCCCCTGCCGCCGGGTTCCCCACCTACGGATGATGTTTCGCACCGAGGACTGAACGTATGAAACCAATCCTTGAAAACATTGATGTCGAACAGACAACGGCGTTGTTGGCTGAAATTATGGAGTGTGAGTTAGCCGGCGTGGTTTGCTATACCCACTTTGCCTTGATGGTGACGGGGCCGAACCGGATTCCCATCGTGGATTTCTTCAAAAAACAGGCTACGGAGTCGCTGGCGCACGCCCAACAGGTGGGTGAAATCCTGACCGGTTTGGACGGTCATCCGAGCCTGCGGATTGCTGCCATTGAAGAAACCCATCGGCACAGCATCCGTGACATCCTAGAAGAGAGCCTGGCGCATGAGCGTCGGTCGCTTGACCTCTACAAAAAGCTGCTTGCGGCGGTGGCCGACCGCAGCGTGTATATTGAAGAATTTGCCCGGAACATGATCGGGCAAGAGGAACTGCACTGCATCGAACTCAAGAAGATGCTGCGCGATTATGGTCAGTGATCCCGGTGTGATAACGAGTGGCGCGCCGGCGCGGGGTCTCGACGGCCTGCCGGCAGCGGGCAAGTACTACAACTTACCGGATTTGGTTGCGCAACGTGCCGTCTGGCGCAAGGCCGGGCAGCGCGTTGTTTTGACGAACGGGTGCTTCGACTTACTGCATCCGGGCCATGTTACCTACCTCGGTCAAGCGCGCCGGTTGGGAGACATCCTGATTGTTGCACTCAACAGCGACCGTTCCATCCGCGAACTGAAAGGTCCCGGTCGCCCCATCCTCACTGCAGAAGAGCGTTGCCAAATCATTGCGGCACTTGCCTTTGTAGATGCTGTGACGGTTTTCGATGCTCCGACACCGCAGGCTGTCGTCGAGAGCCTCCTGCCGGATGTGCTTGTCAAAGGCGGCGACTGGCCGCGCGAACGCATTGTCGGGCGGGACATTGTTGAGGCCCATGGCGGCTTAGTCTGCTCGTTGCCGTTTGTCCCGGGTGTGTCTACAACCACCATCATTGAGCGTATCTTGGCGCGCGCCGCTACGCTGACATCCCCGCTGCCGTGTCAACCGTAACGTCTCAGCCGGCCTTTCCACCACCATTCGGTGATCTGGTGCGCACCCCGGAAGGCATCCGCTTGTTCCGGCAGCTACGGTCGGCGGAAGCGGTCGGCGTTGTGTCAGGTCTGACCGGTAGCGCCCGTGCCCTGCTGCCGGCGCTGTTGCACGCGGTGACGGGGCAACCGGTGGTGTTTGTTGTCCCGACGCCCCAGGATGTTGAACGGCTGGAAGCCGACGTGCGCTACTTTGTCCGGCTAACGCAAGGCATAGAGGCACGGGCAGAGGTCGGCGTTCAGGTCTTGCCGGTTGTTGACGGCGGTCCTTACTGTGCGACGCCGCCCCATCCAGACGTACTCGAAGCCCGCGCGCTCTGTCTGACGCGCCTGCTCGAAAGAAGCTGTCGGGTAACGCTTGTGCCGGCGCGTGCGCTGGTGGAAAAACTGCCGCCACCCCGTACCTTGACCGTCGGCAGCATCACGCTGGAGGTCAATGAGGAGTACCCGCTCGATGAGTTGCTCAACCTGTTGGCTGCAATCGGTTATGTCCGCCGTGAACCGGTGACGCTGCTGGGCGAATACAGTTTGCGCGGCGGCATTTTAGACATCTACTCGCCTGCCCAGGACAACCCGGTGCGGTTGGAGTTCTTCGGCGATACGTTGGAATCCATCCGTGAATTTGACATTGAAACCCAGCGGTCGGTTGTTCGGAGGACGAGCTGCCGGGTGCTCCCGTTGCGGGAGTTTGCAACGCAGCCGGAGGTGTTACGTGCCTGGGCGGCGCGCGCCCGGGAACACTGGACGGATGCCCGCTTTGCCGCCGAATTGCACCCACGCCTGGCCCTGGCCGAACGCGGTGAACTGTTTGAAGGGTGGGAAACGCTGTTGCCGCTCGTGCAGCCGTTGACGGGTAGCTTGTTTGACTACCTCGGTGCGGTGCGATTCGTCGTGGATGAGCCGGCTGCCGTAGAGCGCATGTTGGAGGGGTATCTGCGGCAACTCGACGAGCAATTTGCAGCCGCAGCCGAAGGCGGCGAGCTGGTACTCGCGCCGGAACACTTTGTCCTCGATGGTACTGCCCTGCGGAAGGCGCTCAACGCCTACCCCCGCCTGGAGCTGCGGTCGTTGGGGGTGACGGCGGACCGAACGGACGCCAGTTTGATTGGCGACCTAGATACAGGGGGCATCGTGGGCAACGGTAGGCCGTCCCTGCTGGGTTCACTGTTTCCGCCGCCGCCGGATGGTGTTGAGCTTGAGTTGCCAACGCCGTCCATGCGCCGATTTCACGGCCGCCTATCGCAGCTTGTTGCCGAGCTGCGTGAACGCCGGCAACGCGGCGTGACGACCCTGTTTGTCATGCCGTCGCCGGGGATTGCCGAGCGCGTCCGCGACATTTTACGCGAATACGACATTGCCGTGGGATGTTACCCCGATCCGCCGACACTGTGCCGGGCGATGGCCGAGACGACCCGCGCCGGCTGCTTTGTCACAGTCGGCGAACTTCTCAACGGTTTCTCCCTACCGGCCGCTCAACTGGCCTTCGTCGTCGAACGTGAACTGTTTGATGAAGCGCCGTCCGTAGAGGAAGTCCGCCTAACGCCCATCGGCAGCAGGAAACGGAACATTTCCGTTAGCCGCTTCCTGTCGGATTTTCGCGATCTGAAAGTCGGCGATTTTGTCGTTCACGTCAACCACGGCATTGGGCGCTTTCTCGGTCTGCAACAGGTGCAGGTGGACCACCGCACCCCACCCTGTGAAGTCATGGTGCTTGAGTATGCTGACCGGCAAACGCTGTCCGTTCCGGTCGAGCGGCTCGATCTGGTGCAGAAGTTTTCAAGTGCGGAGACGAGTACGCCGCGTCTTGACAAACTGGGCGGCGTGGCCTGGGCAAAGACAAAAGCCCGCGCCAAGCGCGCCATGCGCGACATGACCGAGGAGTTGCTCCGGCTGTATGCCGAGCGGCAACTGGTGCAGGGACAACCCTGTGGCCCCGACACACCGTGGCAACAGGAGTTTGAGGATGCTTTTCCGTACGAACTGACACGCGATCAGGCGGCTGCCCTGGCCGACATCAAGCGCGACCTGGAAGCGCCGACCCCAATGGATCGGCTGTTGTGCGGCGATGTCGGTTTCGGCAAAACCGAGGTGGCCATGCGGGCCGCGTTCAAAGTGGTCATGGAGAACCGGCAGGTCGCCGTGCTTGCCCCGACCACCGTGCTGGCCTTTCAACACGCCAAGACGTTTCGTGAGCGTTTTGCGTCCTTTCCGGTGACAATTGACATGGTGTCGCGGTTTCGGACGGCGAGGGATATTAAAGACGTTCTGGAACGTACGGCGCGGGGTGAGGTGGACATCCTCATCGGCACCCACCGGCTGCTTTCACAGGATGTACGGTTCAAGCAGTTAGGCCTCGTCATCATTGACGAGGAACAGCGGTTTGGGGTTGCCCACAAAGAAAAACTCAAACAACTTCGGCGGAAAGTGGATGTCCTGACGTTGTCGGCGACGCCGATTCCGCGCACCCTCAACTTGGCAATTGCCGGGCTGCGCGATATGTCGGTCATTGAAACGCCGCCGCGTGACCGGTTGCCCATCCACACAGTTGTCGCACAGTTTTCTGAAAACGTGATCCGCAGCGCCCTGGAGACCGAATTGGCGCGGGGGGGGCAGGTGTTTTTCATCCATAACCGGGTTGAAAGCATCTACACCATCGCCGAGCTGATCCAGCGCCTCGTGCCCCAGGCGCGCATCGGCGTCGGTCACGGACAGATGAGCGAGAAGGCCCTGGAAGCCGTCATGATGCGCTTCGTCAACCACGAACTCGATGTGCTTGTTGCGACGACCATCATCGAGAACGGCATTGATATTCCGCTCGCCAACACCATTATCATCAACCATGCCGATCACTACGGCCTGGCGCAGCTGTACCAACTGCGGGGGCGCGTTGGACGGTCGAATCGGCGCGCATTTGCCTATCTGCTCATTCCGCCGGAAACCGAGCTGTCGAGTGTCGCCCGCCAGCGCCTGGCTGCCATTCGGGAGTTTTCCGATCTGGGGTCGGGGTTTCGCATTGCCGCGCTCGATCTGGAGCTGCGTGGGGCAGGCAACCTGTTGGGTGGGCAGCAGTCAGGACATCTGGACAGCATCGGTTTTGATTTGTACTGCCGCTTGCTGGAAGAGACCGTGCGCGAGTTGCGCGGTCTGCCCATCGAAGAGGATATCCAGACGACCATCAACCTGCGGATGGATATTCGGTTGCCGGACGAGTACATCGGCGATGTGGGACAGCGGCTGCGGACATACAAGCGCATTGCATCCGCTGCCGACGAGGCAACCCTGGAGGCGCTCGGTCAGGAACTCGACGACCGGTATGGGCCGCGCCCGCCCCAGGTGCTGGCGCTGTTCGGCTACACCCGCCTGCGCCAGGTGGCCTCGGCGTTGGGTATCTTGTCCATTGATTGGGATGGGAGTACGCTCAACCTCAAGTTTGCCGACAAGCCACGCATTGACGTAGCAGCATTGACCCGGTTGGTGGCGGAAACGCCCGGTGCCCGGCTGACGAGTGCCCAGTCCCTCCGCCTGCCATTGACTGCAACAGAGCCGGACACCGTCTTTGCCGCCGTTCACCGGTGGCTGGTGCAACTGAAACCACCGCCGGCCGCCTCGTCCGCTGTGCCGATGAACGTGCCGGCAGGCTCAACGCTGCTGTAGATTCGGGGAGAAACGTCTGCCATGAGCTGTCAACCTAACGTGAGTCGGAGCGCCCGGTTGGGCGCTCATTTCCTGCAGGCTGCCGTGCGCCGCCAGGTAGTGCGTCTATGAAAGTCTTAGTCCTGGGCGGCGGCGGGCGCGAATCCGCCATAGTCTGGAAACTTCTCCAGTCGGCACGGGTGGAGCAGGTGTACTGCATTCCCGGGAACGCAGGCGTGACGCGGATGGCAACGTGTCTGGACTTAGATTTGAAAAAGCCCGACAAGCTCGCGGCGGTCGCCAAAGACCTAGGAGTCCACCTGACCGTTTGCGGCCCTGAGCAACCGTTGGTGATGGGCGTGGCAGATGCTTTCACGCGACTCGGCCTGCGTTTTGTCGGTCCATCGCGGATGGCAGCTGCCTTGGAAGGGAGTAAGGTGTTTGCCAAGGAGTTTATGTCGCGCCATCACATCCCGACGGCAACATTCGCCGTTTGTGAGACGGTCGAAGAGGCAAAGGACATCTTTGACTCGAACCTGCTCGACGGTTTCCCGGTTGTGGTCAAAGCCGACGGTTTGGCTGCCGGTAAAGGCGTGTTCATCGTGTCCGATCGGGAGCAGGGGCTAGAGGTGGTTCACGCGCTGTTGGTAGCGCGTAAGCTGGGTGAATCCGGGCGGCGCATCGTATTGGAAGAATGTCTCACAGGCGTGGAGGCCTCATTTTTAGTGTTCACAGACGGCAAAACGCTGGCTCCGCTCGTTCCGGCGCGCGATTACAAGCGGCTCGGCGACGGCGACACGGGACCGAATACCGGGGGCATGGGCGCTTATTCCAGCCCGGATTTGTTGGAGCCGGGCCTCCAACGAAAGATTGTGCGCCAGATTGTCCAGCCGACCCTGATGGGCCTGCAAGCCGAGGGAATACCGTTTAAGGGCATTCTCTACGTGGGGTTGATGCTTACCGATCAGGGGCCGAAGGTACTGGAATACAACGTCCGGTTGGGAGACCCTGAAACGCAGGTGATCCTACCACGCTTGAAAACCTCCTTTGTTGACGTGCTCTCGGCCATTGCCGACGGCACACTGGAAACGCTCGAACTGAAGTGGTCCGATGAGTCAGCGGTGTGTGTGGTGTTGGCGACGGCGGGCTACCCTGAAACTGTCACGACCGGAAGTGTCATCTCCGGGATCGAACAAGCAGAACTGCAACCCGGCGTTTTACTCTTCCATGCGGGAACAAAGCGCGATGAGGCCGGCCGGTTGGTCACAAACGGCGGGCGCGTGTTGGGCGTGACGGCCCTGGGAGATACCTTGGCGCAGGCGCGGCAGCGTGCCTACGCGGCGGCGGCCGCCGTGACCTTTCAGGGCAAGTACTACCGTACGGACATTGCCGCCGTATCGCCCCTGCCGCGCTGAACCGCGCCGAAGTACCGGCGCAAGATGCCGCACAAAAGATGTCGCACAAGCGGAAGCTTGGCCGCCTCCCTGGCGTGCCGCACCGGTGCTTTATCGTCCAAGGTGCCGGTGGAAAAAGTCCGGCAGGCGAACATGGTGTTCCTCCACCGCCGCCCGATAGCACCGCCCATGGGTGGCGCGCTCGATAAGCCAGAGGTTTTTTTCCTTGGTATTGACGAGCGCTTCAAAAATCGCCTGTGAGTGGTGCGGACGCACGAAGTCGTCGGCCAGGCCGTGGACGAGTTGCACCGGGCAGGTGATCTTGTCGGCAACGGCCAACGGGTTGACGTCGGCGACGGAGAAGTTACCCCGGTAGTTGGCAATCAGTTCTGCCAACCACGTTGTCGGAGCCAGTGCCGTAGAGGGCACAGGCAACAGATCGGCAATGTATTCCCGCGAGATTTTTTGCAGGGACGAAAACGGACTTTCCGCCCAGACGGCCGCAATCCGCGGATCGCGGGCAGCGACTTGCAGGGCAATGGCCGCGCCCATGGAAATGCCAACCAGGCCGAACCGCCGATCACGCAGGCGAAATTTCTGCGCAAGATGATCCAGCGCCGCACTGACATCACGAACCTCGTGGTAGCCGTAGGTGACAAAACGTCCGCCGCTATGGCCGTGCGCACGTCCGTCGTACAAAAACACGTTGAAGCCGGTCGTGTAGAGAATGACACCGAAGCGGATGAGGCTCGTTCGGTTGCCGGTGACGCCATGGAGTCCGACGATGGTCGGTCGCCACCAGCCGCGCTCCAGAAACCAGCCGGTGAGTTTAGTCCCGTCATAGGAGGTAAACTGCGTCTCACGGTAGGGAATCCGCTTTGCCCAGAGATAGTCCCGCAGGCGCATACTCTCCAGATGCCGACGCCGTTTGGGACGCGGCGACACCAGTAACGCCGAAAGCATCACGGCGACGGTCACCGAAGCCAGCAAGTAGCCCGTCGTCACACCAACGGCCGCCACCCCAATGCGGCGCAGCCAGCGTTTCCAAGTCGGAGCAGCCGGAGTTTGGTTCTCAGTGCGTGACATGTATGGGGCATGTATGGGGTCTGAAGTGAAGCCAGCAGCCCTTCCAAAACTGTCGGGTCACTATCTTGGCGTGCGTGTTCACCGAAGACAAGGGCGGCGTCTGAGTTGTGGGCCCGGGACCGCAGGGCGCAGCCTGAAATGCCGGTAGAGAAAACTTCGGAACTTTCTCTCCATACGGCGTGCTATAGTCGTAAGCCAATGACCTAAACCAAGGCCCCGGTTGAACGTTGTTGTCTGCTGCGTGATCTATGCCTGAGTTTACTTGCCGATTGGGTACGCCGAGTGGCGATGTGGTAACGCGCATAGTGGAAGCGGACGGCGTTGAGGAGCTGCGCCGCCGCCTGCAAAACGAAGGCTTTCGCGTGTTTGCCATCGAGCGTCCGGTGCGCCGCGCCATCCGGCAATCCCTTCTGGGAAGTGCCAAGATCAATCCCCAGGAGTTTTTGCTGTACAACCAGCAACTGGCGACGTTATTGCGTGCCGGGCTACCGCTCCTCCAGGTGCTTAACATCCTGATCCGCCGTCAGCCGCCGGGAGCGTTCCGCACCGTTCTCGAAGACATCGAACGGCGCATTACGCGCGGTGGCTCACTGTCTGAAGCCTACGGTGCGCACCCGGATGTTTTTCCCCGCTTACTGACGGCGTCAGTGCTTGCCGGCGAACGCTCCGGTGAGCTGGATACCGTGTTACAGCGGTATGTCACGCATGCGAAAGCGACGGCCGAGATTCGGCGCAAGCTAATTAAGACACTGACCTACCCGGTCATTCTCATTGCTGCTTCGATTGCCCTTGTCATCCTGCTCACGACGTATGTGATTCCTAAGTTCGCCACGCTGTATGAGTCATCGAACAGCACGTTGCCGGCGGTGACGGTCTATGTCGTGACGGTGTCGAAGGCGGTTGAAAACAACATCACTTGGCTGGGACCGGCCCTGGCCCTGGCGCTCATCAGTTTCCTAATCTGGCAGCGTACCCCGCAGGGGCGCGAGATGCTGGACCGCCTCCTACTGAAACTCCCGATTGTGGGCGACATCATCCGGCAGTCCACCACGGCACGCTTTTGCCGGAGTGCCGCAACCCTCCTCAACGGTGGACTGCCGTTGTTGGAAGCTCTCGACATTGCGGCCGAAGTCATCGGCAACCGGCGAATTGCTCAAACGATGCCGGAGGTGGTACGCGGCATCCAGGAAGGGCAGACCCTGGTAGAGACGCTCGAACGGGCCCAGTGGATGCCGGCGCTGGCGACCGACATGATCGGGGTCGGGGAAAAGTCCGGCTCGCTGGTTACGATGATGGACGAGGTTGCGCAGTTTTACGAAGCCGAACTGGATGTACGCATCGCTTCCCTAACGGCGCTGATCGAACCGATTGTGCTGGGGTTTATGGGGACGATTGTGCTGATCGTTGTCATGGCGCTATACCTACCGATTCTCAGCTTCGTAACGGAAGGGGCCGCCGGGCGTTGAACATCGCCTGGTGCAAACTGTCGTCGCCTTACAACCATTGCTATGCCTTTTGAGACAAAACCTGATTTGCCTGCCATGCCACCATCGGCGGAAGAAGTGGATCGTGAGTTGGTGGCCGCGCGTGAGTTGGCACGCCGTTACCGGCTAGAGTTTGTGGATTTGGCCGCGGTCTCACTTGACTATGAGCTGATCCACAGCCATCCGGTCGATCTGATGACGCGCTTTAAGTTCATTCCTCTCCGGCGGGAGAACGGACGGCTGTACGTGGCCATGGCCGATCCGACCGATCTGGATGCCCTGGACGAGCTGTCGGCGCAGTTGAAAGTGCACATCAAACCGGCTGTGGCAACCCGCTCGGCTATTGAAAACGCGCTGCGCCGGGGTGACTCGGCCCAGCGTGTTCTTCAGGATACGACGGAATCCTTTCGTATCAAACTGGTCCGAGAAACCGAGCAGGGCGAACAGGACCTCGACCTTGACCGACTCGCCGACGAAACTGCTCCGGTCATCAAGTTGGTAGATACGGTGATCCTGACAGCCCTTGAGCGGCGCGTGTCGGACATCCACATTGAAGCGTATGAGTCGGAAGTTCACGTCAAGTACCGGATTGACGGCGCACTGTATCCGGCGATGCCGCCGATTGACGCCAGCTATCACCAGATGCTGATTTCGCGGATCAAGGTGATGTCGGAACTGGACATTGCCGAACGACGCACGCCCCAGGATGGACGTTTCCGCGTCCGGGTCAAGGGGCGGACAATTGATTTCCGTGTCTCGATCATCCCGGCCGTCTTCGGTGAAAACTGTGTAATCCGTATCCTCGACAAAGAGCAAATCAACGAGGCTTTCCGTGAACTGACCCTGAACGTTGTCGGTTTTGATCCGAATGATTTGGTGCGCTTCCGCCGGTTTATTTCCGAGCCTTACGGCATGGTGCTGGTGACCGGCCCGACCGGCTCCGGCAAGACGACGACGCTGTATGCCGCGCTCAATGAAATTGCCAACCCGGAAGACAAGATCATCACCATTGAAGACCCGGTTGAATACCAACTGCGCGGCGTGATGCAGATTCCAGTCAACGAAAAGAAGGGCCTCACCTTTGCGCGTGGATTGCGCGCCATTCTCCGGCATGACCCGGATAAGATCATGGTCGGCGAAATTCGCGATACGGAAACCGCGCAGATTGCGATCAACGCCGCGCTGACCGGGCACCTTGTGTTTACCACTGTCCACGCCAACAATGTGATTGACGTTATCGGCCGATTCGTCAACATGGGTGTTGAGGTGTATAACTTTGTCAGCTCACTCAACTGCGTCCTGGCTCAGCGCCTTATCCGACAGCTTTGCCCACGCTGCAAACGCCAGTACCAGCCGACCGATCAGGAACTCGAGGATGCCGGGCTCAACCCGAGCAAATTCCGTGACCAGGTCTTTTACGAAGCTGTCGGTTGTCCAGAGTGCAATGGGACGGGGTACCGGGGGCGAACTGCGATTCACGAAATGCTGGGGCTGACGGATCGGATTCGGGAACTCATTCTTGACCGTCGCCCTGGGTCAGAGATTCGCCGCGCAGCCCGCGAAGAGGGATTAGGATCGTTGCGTGAGTCGGCGCTGAAGAAAGTGTTCGCAGGGATTTCAACTCTGCGTGAAATCAATCGTGTGACCTTTGTTGAGTAAGTTTTTTGTTGAGTAAGTTTTTGCTAAGCCGTTTTTGCCGAGTTGTTTTTGGAGGTCAGCCTCCTGTGAGGTGAGCTTATGTTGTCGTCAACATCCGCTTCTGCTCTGATGGCCCGCGTGCGCCAAACCGTCGCCCTGGGACTTTCCTCGGTGGTGGTCACCCTGTGCCTGGCGCCGGCAGTGTGGGCCGGCAATGGCAAGAAGTACTTCAAGGAGGGGCTCAAATACGAGGTCGTCAAGCAGTGGGACAAGGCTGCCGAGTTGTTTGCCCAGGCGCTGCAGGAAGAGCCGGCTAACGTTGAGTACCAGCTCCATCTCCAACGGGCACTTTTCAACGCTTCGGTTCTGTGCGCCGCACGGGCGCGACAGATGGAGGAGCAAGGCGACTACGAGGGCGCCTATCACGCCTACCGCGAAGCTTACCGCTACGATCAGACCAATGAGGTCGCCTTTGCCAAGATGAAGGAAATGCTCAAAAAGCAAGGTATCGAGGCGACCTCAGCCGGCGAGCCGTCCCCTTATCAGCGAACGGCGGCGGAGATTGCCGAGGCCGAAGCCCGCAAAGCGGCCGAACTTGCTGCTGCCCGCCAACGGTACATCGGCCGCTGGCAGGGCTTTATCAACCAACCGGTTGAAACCATCATTCGGACCCTCTGCGACAAGATGCGCCTGAACGTCGTCTTTGAAAGCATGACGCTTCAGCAAATTGCTAACACGCGCTTTACGCTTGACATCAAGCAGGATATGACGGCCGGCAAGGCCCTGGAGCTGGTGCTGGACGCCAACGGCTTCCAGTACTTTCGCGTTGATACCCGGACAATCCTCATTGTCAAGCGGGGGTTGGGGCAGTTCCCCAACGGCGGCTCACTGGCACAGAAGTATGAAGATTCGCTCGTCAAGCCGTTTTACATCAAAAATGCCAAGCTCGACGACGTCAAGCAAATGCTGACCCTCCTTGGGCCGGCCATGGCGCAGCAGGTCGTATCCGTTCCGCAATCTAATATGCTGTTGGTGCGCTCCTCAGGTGAGAACCTAAAAATCATCGAGCGCATGATTAACACCGTCGATCGCCCGCAGGCGGAAGTCGTCATGGATGTCAACATCTATGAGGTCACGCAGCAGGAGGCGCTCAACCTCGGCAATCAGTTCGCAACCCAACCGCCGACCATTACCGGCACCGACAACGGTGCCGGCCTCCGGCTGACCCCACCCAGTGCGAGTAATCTGGGCGGTATCGGGCAGGGGCCACTCTTGCGGCCGGCCTCGCCAGCCGGCATTTTCACCAATACGCTGGGCTTTGGCCTTGGGGTACCGCCGTCCACGATCACGGCGCTTCAAAGCCGGGGACTCGGACGGCTTATTTCGCAGGTCCAGGTGCGGGCCTTTGAGGATAAGGAAGGTAAGGTCAACATCGGTCAGTCCGTTCCGATTCAGATCGGGAACCCATTTCCGACCGTACCGGGGCAACCGAACCCGCCGGGGCAAATCTTTTTCCCCGGCTTCAACCAAGTCCAATACCGCGACGTTGGGTTGAACATCTCGGTCAAGCCGCACATTACCGACGATATTGTGCAGATGGACATCGCGATTGAGACCTCAACCGTTCCCCCAGATACCGGTGGCAACAACCTGACCCCGACAATTTCACAGCGGAAGGTCAGTGGTGTCGCGCGCGTACGGGATGGCTACACCGCGTTAGCGGCGAGCGTCATGCGTGTGGATGATACCGACAGCCGCACCGGGCTACCTATCGTTAGCTTTATCCCGGTCATTGGGCGGCTTTTCTCGACACCAACGCGCAACAAACAGGCGACGCACATTGTCATTACGATTACGCCGCACATCGTGCGCGGTGGAGCTGTGACAGAGGAGGAACTCAAGACGGCGTTTGGTCCGCTCGATGTCTCGGTCGGTGTTGGCGGGTTGAGTTATGGCCGGTTTCTCACCATTGATGAAATCGTCGCCGAAGCCGATCGGGAGGAGATGCGCGAAGCGAACCAACTGCGGGAAACGCCGGTGACGAGTCAGCCACCGGAGAAATCACTTGGGGCTCCGGCCGCTGCCCCACCGGTGAGCAGTGACGGTGGACGTTTTGTGATCAGCGCTCCGCCGGCCGGATCGCCGCCGCCGGTTTCAGCTACGGTGCCAAACGTGCTGTCGCACACCGAGAGCGGCAGCTTCGGTGGGATAATCCAGATGCAGCCGGAGGCGGGGCTTGTTCAGTCCGGGATGGCCGGAACCGCGCCAATGAACACGCCGCCCTCGGTAACGACACGAGCGCCTGCCAATTCGTCTGATCTGAATCCCGCGGCACCCCTGCGTCCGGCGTCGGGTTCTCCCATCCGGTCGCTGCTGATGGTATCGCCGAGCCTGCGCCCTGTGGTCGGGCAGATGATTTCGGTGTCGGTGATTCTCAACAGCGAGGCGACCTATATTTCGGCGGCCTCGATCTTTATGCACTACAACCAGGCAGTGCTGAAGCTGGTCGGCATTCGAGATGGGGGTGTTCTGGCGCCGGGCAGCTTCCAAAGTGGCGACAACGGTGGGCAGGCTTTTGCGACGGCGCTGGTGTCGCCGGGCGTGACGGGCGGGCGCCTGGCCAACGGCCCCGTTGCCATGTTTGACTTTCAGGTGATTGCACCTGGGAGTGCCGATGTCCGGCTCGATGTCCTCGATCTGCGTGGCCTCACGAATGAACTAATTCCGGTCATTCCAAGCCCCGCCCCGCCCATCCTGGCGGGGGCGGGCGGCATACCCAACGGCAAACAATGACATCTCGGCTCTGGCCGGCCGCTTGGCCGGGACTCCACTGGCAGCCAAGAAGACGCCGCGACCTGACGCCGCAGCGCCCTGGCGGTAGCGTGCGCGGGTCTTCGCTGTTGGAAATGATTATTACTCTGGCCATTCTGGCCGTGTTGACCGGAGCGGCGCTGCCTCTAGCACGGACGGCGGCGCGCAGTCGCCAGGAAACCGAACTGCGGCGGGCGCTGCGTGAAATTCGCTTCGCGATTGACCGGTACAAGGAGTTCAATGACCAAACCGGTGGACAACGCATCCCGGCCGAATTGCGGACAACCAGCGGTTACCCCAAAAATTTGGAAGTGCTTTACGAAGGCTTTGTCCCGGCAGGCAATGTGGACGGGAAAAAAATCTTTTTCCTTCGCCGACTGCCGATTGATCCGATGACCGGCAAGGCGGACTGGCAAACGCGCAGTTCGACAGACGATCCGGATTCGGCCCTGTCGTCCGGCGACGATGTCTTTGATGTGCACTCGCGCTCCACCGCGACGGCTTTGGACGGCACACGCTACGACGAATGGTGATGACGTTGAAGGTGAAGCTGTTGTCCCCAATTCGCCGCACAGTTTGCTGCAACCGTGGCTTTACGCTCCTTGAACTCGTCATAGTGATGACCATCATGACGATTCTCCTCACGGTCAGCATTCCCATTTACCGCAGTTTACTCCTGCGGGCGCGTGAAACCGTTTTGCGTGAGAACCTTCTCAAGATGCGCGACGCCATCAACCGCTATACCTATGACAAGAACCGCGCGCCGGAAACGCTCAAAGACCTTGAGCGCGCCCAATACCTGCGTGAGATTCCGATTGATCCCATCACGCAGAGCCGCGATACCTGGGTCGTGCGGTTGGAGGACGAACCGGTGGTGCCCGCGGCCCCGCGCGGGATTGTTGATGTTTTCAGCGGTGCAGAAGGCGTCGGCAGCGATGGTGTGCCGTACAGCGAGTGGTAGGGCAGACCGGTTTTTTAAGTTTTTTTTAAGCAGAAGCGTTGTTGGGCGAAAGTATCACGATTCACAATGGGTATTCTGGAACGAATCCGGCGACAATTCCTGTCGCCGCCGGCGGCGCGCGCCTTCTGCGCCCTCACAGCCGAAGGCGTTGTGGTATTTGACCGGCGCAGTCGGCAGTCGGCATTTTGTCCCTGGACGGAGCAGGCCTTTTGTCCGGGGTTCGATACCGAAAATGTCCTTCAGCCGGCGGCGTTTGCCGCGCTGCTCCGTCAGGCGGCGCAGACGGCAGGGCTTGCTGCCGAGCGACGCTGGTCGGTTGTGCTCCCAGGCGCAACGGCGCGAATGCACGTGGTTACCTTGGACGCCGCCACACGCTGGCAGGATGTGCCGGAAGTGCTGCTGTGGAAAACCGAACGGTTAACCGGTCTGGCTTCGGCCGAAGTATGGATGGCCGCGGCCGAGTTGCCGCGGACAGTCGCCGGCGAAAGACGGTTTCTCATCTCGGTGATGAACCGGCGGGTAGCCCTTGATCTACAAGCACATTTGCAGCGCTTGGGCTGGCAGCCGGGCCTGCTGTTGCCGAATCTGATCTGTGAGTCTCTGTGGTTTCAGCGTCCGACGGAACACGCCAACCAAATGTTGATCAGCGTCGAGGCAGACACTCTGGCGGTGATGCTGTTATCCAGGGGGTCCCCGACAGCCATTCGCACGTTGCCACTTGCCGGCGAGGCGCCGGATGAGCAACTCCTTCGGTTGCTGCTGTTTTTCCGGGAACATGCCGTTGAGTCGGGGTTGCCGGCTGCGGATACGGCGATGCACTTCACGGTGTTGGCCATCAACACACCACTGAACCCGGTCGAGATTCGGCAGTGTGTCGCGGAAACCTTTGGTGAGACACCGTCCCTGATCGAACCACAGCAGCTTGGATTTGCATCTCCGATGGAATTCGGTCGTCTGGCCGCAATTGGCGGATTGGCGTTAGAAACGAGTTGACCGATGGAGGAGGACGGGTCTATGTCGGTAGTGCAGACACGGCCGGCGCTGCCGTCCATTGTCCAGGCACTGTGGGAGACACCTCTGATAGAACAATTGAAGACGTACTTTATCGCAACTGCCGATGCGATCACACGTGAACAGATCGCGATGACGGAGATTCCGGCGCCGCCGTTTCACGAAGCTGCCCGCGCCAATTTTCTGGCCGAGCAGTTGCGCGCGATTGGGCTTCCGACAGTTGAGCAGGATGCGGTGGGCAATGTCGTCGGACAACTCCCCGGTCGCGATGCCAGCCGTCCCCCGCTGGTGCTGGCGGCGCACCTGGATACGATATTTCCACCGGGAACCGATGTGACGGTCCGCACACGGGGTAAGCGTCTATGGGCACCGGGAATTGCCGATAATGCCTGTGGTTTGGCCGGTCTGCTGGCACTGGCCCGCGCTTTTGTTCAGCATGACAGCGAACCGACTGGGGCAATGTGGTTTGTCGGAACAGTCGGTGAAGAAGGTCTGGGCAATTTGCGCGGTGTCCGCGCGTTGGTTAACAACGTTCCGCACATGCGGGCCTTTATTGCGCTGGATGGCCCTGGCATCGAACGCATTACCCACCGCGCTATCGGTTCACGCCGGTTTCGGGTGACGTTTGGTGGGTCGGGGGGACATGCCGGGGCCAACTTCGGAGCTGCGAATCCTGTGCATGCGCTGGGTGAGTTTGTCCACTTGGCGCGGCGATTTCCCCTGCGGCGCGGGATGACCTGCACGGCAGCAGCCGTCAGTGGCAGCGGCATCATTAACGCTATCCCGACCGAAGCGCAGGTTGACCTAGATTGTCGGGCATACGCCGATGCCGACCTCGACCAGTTGGAAACCACCGTTCGTCTGGCGGCCGTGCAGGCCCAACAGGCAGAGCTGCAGGCGGCGACACAGCCCGGCCGCTTGACGGTCAAGGTGCAGCGGCTGGGGGATCGGCCGGCAGGTGAAACGCGGCGGACCTCTCCCCTGGTGCGCTGCGCCATTGCCGCAACCCGCATGTGCGGCCGGCGGCCCGTGTTGGACAGCGGTTCAACAGATGCCAATGCACCTATGGCGCACGGTATCCCGGCCATTGCGATCGGTGCGGGCGGCGCCTACGGTGGTTGTCATACCCTGGACGAGTGGTATGAACCGGATGGGCGGCCGCAGGCGCTGCTGCGTGCAGCGCTGTTGTTGCTCGCGCTAGATCGGCTAGCGCACCCTTTGCCGGCCTGAGTGTGGTAAATGAGGTCGGAGCGGCACGGCGACGGCGGTCGCCGCTCCGGTAGTGACGTTATGCCGCGCTATTGGTTACTCAAATCCGAGCCACGTGTCTTTTCGATTGACGATTTGCGTGCTGCGCCGAATCAGATGACCGGTTGGGAAGGCGTGCGCAACTATCAGGCGCGGAACTTTTTACGCAACGAGATGCAAGTCGGCGACCTGGCCTTTTTCTACCACAGCAATACCACGCCACCAGGCATTGTCGGCATCGTCGAGGTTGTCCGCGCCGGTTATCCTGACCAGACGGCCTTTGATCCTCGTAGTCGTTACTACGACCCGGGCAGCGATCCGACCCGGCCGATTTGGTTTATGGTGGATGTTCGGTTGGTCCGAGTGTTCCCCCGGATGATTACGCTCGACGAACTCAAGCGGACCCCAGGGTTGGAAACCATGCTCGTGATTCGGCGCGGCATGCGGCTTTCTGTACAACCTGTCACGGCGGACGAATGGCAAACCGTCCTGGCGCTGGTTGAAGCTGATGGGCACGAAAACCGTCCTGTGTGTTGAGTATCATTTGTATTGGATATGGTTTTTTGGCAACAAACATCTCAGGGGCCGACATCGCACAGAAACATCGTATTGGAGCATTGTCTTGGAGGCGTGCGGCTTGAATGCAGACAAGCATCGTTGCGTGCCTGGCGTTTCTCCTGGGCGACTGCCCGCCGTTGAACGTTTGCGTAGAAAGGCATTCTACATGAGTGATTCATTCCGTGTTGTCCCGCGTGTGGTTCGTCGCCACTGCCGGGTGTGGCGCCCCTGGAACGTGGTGTTGTTGGCATGGCTGAGTGTGGTTTGCCCCATCCCTGGCGTGGTGACCGGCGCCGGTTCACCGGCACAGGATGGTGCTAAGGCCTCCGAAGGCAAAGGCGATAGTCGGAAGGATGAGCGACAAAGTGACAAAAAGCGCGCCAAAGATGCCGCAGAGGCCGTCAAGGACAAGGTGCCCAAGGCCGAGAAACCAAAGGCCGTCAAGCTTGGCAAACCTGAGACGTGGGACGGTGAAACCGTAGCCGAGATCGTCATTTATGCCTATGGGAGCCGGCCGGTCATTGACTATGTGTTCACCAATGCGCGTTTGGAGGGGGTGATTAGAATTGCTGCGGCTGATGACCGCCCGCCGATTGAAGGTAAGATTGTCGAGTACATCCTGCGGGGGGAAACCTCCGACCGCAACGCCGTGCGGATTGAGGTGGAGTTGCCCAGCCCGCAGGGACAAGAACCACAGCAGCTTGTCTTCGGCTTTAACGGTTACACCAGTTGGGCAACCCAAAACCGTCAGTCCATCACCTTGACGCCCCAGGCGCAGGCGACGTTTCTAGCCTCCCTGAAGCATGACTACACAGCGCTGCTGCGCTACAAGGAGGACGGGACACAGGTGACCCGCACCGCCGGCGAGCGGATTATAGGGATTGACACAATCGGTCTCGAGCTGATGCACCGGGATGGTACAAAGACCAAGTACTTCATCAGCAGCCAGACCTATCGCATCTTACATTTGGAGTACGAAGTACAGCCGACACCTGAAGACAGACCACTCAAGTTCCGCGAATCGTTCTACGACTTCCGTGCCGTCCAAAACATCCTTGTACCGATGCGGAAGGAACTGTATGAGAACGGTAAATTCAAGCAGCAGATCGAATTCCGCGATGTGCGGTTTCGACTCGCCAAGCTGGATGAAGACATTTTTATGCGCCTGTAGGCAACTGGCCGTCTGTTGGCAGCAGCGGCAGCGGGACAAACGTACCGGAGCAACGGCGGCACGGGTTGGGGCGCACGGCGTTGGCGTCACGGAACTTGCGCCAACCGGCTTTGTCACCATCGCCGGAGAACTCTGGGCGGCAACCGCAGTTGGTGGTCGCCTCGCACCGGGCGCTCCGGTCGTGATTGTCGGTGTCAACGGTGTGCGGCTTGCGGTCGCCGCTCTCGTGCGCGACCAGGCGCACGCATCCTGAAAGCCGATGGGTGAAGTATCGGCAGTGGCTCGCGCCGGGCAGTGGTATGAGTAAACTCCTGGAAGGTTTGAATGCTGAACAACGGACGGCCGTCACGACGACCGAAGGTCCCTTACTGGTCATCGCCGGCGCGGGGTCGGGTAAAACACGTGTCATCGTCCATCGGATTGCCTACCTCCTCGAGCAGGGGCTGGCACGTCCGGAGCAGATTCTCGCCGTCACCTTCACCAACAAAGCCGCTTTGGAAATGAAAGAGCGGGTTCACCACCTTGTACCGCCTTCGCGGCGCCGTGGCGAACTTCTCCTCTCAACCTTTCACAGCTTATGCGTTCGCATCCTCCGCCGTCACCTGGATCGCTTTGGCGGAGCCTATACTCGCGATTTCACGATTTATGATACTGACGACCAAGGACGGCTCGTCAAAGCTTGCCTGAAAGAGCTTGGGTTAGACGAGAAGCAGTATCCACCGCGTGCGATGCAGTCCCGCATCAGCGCCGCCAAGAACCGGGGTGAGACACCGGAAACGCTGCCACCGAGCAGTGATCCGATGCGGGATGCGCTCAGCAGAACGTTTCGCCTGTATGAAGCTCGTTTGGCTGCTGCCAATGCACTGGACTTCGATGACCTGCTCCTGTTGACCGTCCGACTCCTGCACCGTTTTGAGGACATCGCCGCCGACTACAACGACCGGTTTCGCTACATTCTGATTGACGAATACCAGGACACCAACCCACCACAGTTCAACTTGGTGCGCTTGCTAACGCAGCAGCGGCAAAACCTGTGCGTAGTCGGCGATCCCGACCAGTCAATCTACAAGTTTCGGGCGGCGGACATTCGCAATATCCTTGACTTCGAGCAGCATTACCCGAAGGCGAAAACCATTATTCTGGCGCAGAACTACCGCTCGACGAAAACCATTCTCGATGCGGCGAACGCCGTCATTCAGCACAACCGGGCCCGGCGAAAGAAAGACCTCATAACACACAATCCTGCCGGCGAACCGATTTGTGTGTTTGTGGCGGCAAACGCAGAAGAAGAGGCCGACTTTGTGGTCAAAGAAATCACCGCTTGGCAGCGCCGCCACGCGCACCTCCCATCCCCAGAGACGCGCGCTGCTGTGCTGTACCGTATTAACGCTCAATCACGGCTGTTTGAAGAAGCCTGTCGGCGGCAGGGTGTGCCGTATGTTCTGATCGGTGGGTTTTCGTTCTATGAACGGGCAGAAATCAAGGATGTGCTGGCGTACCTGCGGTTGCTGCTCAACCCACACGACGATGCAGCGTTTGACCGGATTGTCAACGTCCCACCGCGTGGTATTGGCAAGGCGACGCTTGACATCCTGTCGGCACATGCAATCAACAATGGGGTCTCCCGATGGACGGCAACGCTGCAACTACTCGAAGCAGGTAGATTGGCAGCGCGCGCACTGACGGCGCTCAACAGCTTTGTACAGCTCATCGAGTCGCTTCAAGCCCTGGTGGGTGACACCAAGCTAGCCGGTTTGGTCCAGGCTGTCATCATGCGCTCTGGCTATGACGAAATGCTGCGGCAAGAGGGAACGCGCGAAGCTGAGAGTCGCAAACAAAACCTGAATGAACTCTTGGCAGCGGCTGCCGAAGCCGACGAGCGGCAGGAGTCATTACGTGAGTTTCTGGATCGGGCCGCACTTGTCGCCGACACCGATAACCTTGTGGACGACGCTCGCATCACACTCCTGACAATCCACAGCGCCAAGGGCTTAGAGTTTCCGCTGGTGGTGGTTGCCGGATTGGAAGAAGGGTTGTTTCCCCACATGCGTGCTGCGTACAACGACGACGATCTTGAAGAGGAGCGTCGCTTGTTCTACGTCGCCATGACGCGCGCCAAGCAGCAGTTGTACCTCACCTACGCCGAGCGCCGCCGGGTGTACGGTGAAGAGGTCCTTGCCGACCCCTCCCGTTTCCTGGAGGAAATCCCGGAAGCCTTGCTCATGGATGTCCGGCAGCAGGGCGTTGGAAAACTCACTCCGCCTCCAGCGGCCGAGGTCAACGGCCAACATTGGTCCCATCCCCAGCCGGCCGGCACGAAACCCGTCGGGACAGCGACGGCAGCCACAGGGTTCCGAGTCGGTGATCGGGTCGCGCACGCAACCTACGGTGTCGGACAGGTTGTGCGCGTCGCAGACGGGAAACTCGATATTGCCTTTCTGGGGAAAGGCGTGAAGCGTTTTGTCGCCGGCGCTGCGCCGCTGAAAAAAATCGCCCGCGAGTAACTGCTTCGCCGTCAGATTCGCCGTCGAAAGAGCGATTGGCTCGTGCAGACGACAGCGATCGGATTCCGATGCCACGGGCCACACCCGGCCGTATGCTGTCCCAGAACTTACGTGGGATGAGACGGCGTGTGTGTGCGGCTTCGGGCGGCAACAACACGACCTCACCTGTCGGCTGCTGAGACCGATTGTGCTATGGCTGCCCCGACATCGTCTCACAGGCAGTCATATTTGCCGACGGGCCCCCTATGCTCTTCTGCTGCGCCACTCGAGACGACGGACTAACGGTTGGTCAGTAATACGATGCCATCCCGAACAATGACCCGCAGCGGTTCGGGCGTCGGCTCGGATGGCGGTGCCGGTATTGGGGATGGCTTGGGCAGTTGGTGAGTTCTCTTCTTGTAACGAGCCAGGATGAGCTTCACGTAGTTCCGTGTTTCGGTAATGTTCGGCACCCGGTAACCACTGCGAATGACCCGGTGCTCACCAGCGTTGTACCCGGCTAGTGCCAACATCACATCGCCGTTGAACATGTCGAGGAGCAGGCGGAGGTACTTGACGCCGCCTTCAATGTTTTGGCGGATGTCAAAAACATTGCGCGTCCCCATGCGCACAGCCGTCTCGTCAACGAGCTGCATCAGCCCTTTAGCCCCCGCCGGAGAAACGGCATAGGGATTGAAGCCCGATTCCTGGCGCATCACCTCGACGATCAATCGCGGGTCAACGCCGTATTTGCTGCCCATTTCCATCACGATGGCATCCAGCTCCGGTTTGCCGGTTGAAACAAACGGCAGCGGTTGCGCCGGCAGTGGATCGCCCTTCGGTGCAGGTGGCAATGTCCGGCTCACCAGAATCCAGTTGCCGTTTGCATCCTGCCGCGCCACCAGTTCATTGAACGGGACATCAGGGGAAACGTCCTGGGAAGCCGGATGAGAAGCCGTGGCTGCCGGTGCGGCTGCCTCTGGTGTCGGGCCCCCGGTTGGTGATGTCAGCTCGCGTGCCTGTTGAGAGGCTGCTTCGGCACCGGCCGCGTTGCTCGCTTTGGCAGGCGGGGAAGCCGGTAGGGTGCGCGGAACGCGGAAGTCATCGTTGGTGTGAACACGGATACGCTCCTGAGCCATCACCGTGGCCGGTGGAAGCCAGCACGCACCTAAGACCAACACTGCGACAAGCTGAAGCGCCGGACAGCCAGCAACAGCCGACGCCCACTGCACAACCCGGTTTGTCATAAGCCATACCGAATAGTGGCGCAGAGTCTAGGCGTGGGCCGTGCAAACTGTCAACCGGCAGTGTGCGCAGGAGGAAGAACATAGGGCGGGTTAGCTTGCCGTGTCATCATCGTGAATGGTGCGGAGACTCAGAATCTCAAAGTGACGGACACCCTGGGGGGTCTGAACCTCAACTTCATCGCCAGCCTTCTTCCCCATAAAACCACGTCCGAGTGGAGAAGCCGTCGAAATCAACCCCTTGGCGGCGTCTGCCTCTTCCGGCATAACCAGCCGATATGTCACTTCCACATCCTTGTCGAGATCGAGCACACGCAAGGTCGAACCGTATGCAGCGCGGTCGCGTGGCAATGAATCGAGATTGATGTTTGCCAGCGCTGCCAGCCGCTGGTGGAGTTCTGCCACGCGCGCGCCGACCAAGCGCACCCGTTCGCGCGCTGCTTGGTACTCACCATTCTCACGTAAATCCCCATATGCTGCTGCGCGCTGTAGTTCGCGCGGCAAGTCCACTTTTAGCTCCTGTTCAAGTTGGCGCAATTCAGCTTCTAATTTTTCTCGGACATTCATCACTGTCACTCCAAAAATTGTGGGCTATCAAAGATTTATCCTGCGGTTGTAACCTAAATTTCCATCGAGCCAATGCGGGTTTTGCGCCGGGGTGGATAATATGCGCAAGGACACTCGGCTTCCTTGATGCTAAGGCTTGTAGGGCAAAGCACAGTCATTTATATTCCTACCGCCTGCTCACCTGTAGCGGATTTGATGTGTGGCCTCCCCCGCCAGAGGGAGCTACCGGTTGAGTTGTACTCAGCTAGACGTTCCTTGGGATTCATAAAAATAGGCAGAGTCATGAAAATGGGTAGCCGATAGTAACACAGTCTGTATTCTCACCGAGCCGGCCTTCACTTCGACAGCGTGCCTGCTGGCAGGGTATTTGAAACAAAGCACTTAAGCTGAACAACGGTGCTTCAGTCACGAGACATCAATGGACTTCAGCAAGCTCCTTAATGCGATTCGCGGCAACAAGGCTGCCGACGCATCGGCAACACCCAAGGACCGTCCAGAGGACGAAGCGGCCATCCCCGTCGAGATTGCGCCAACGGTACTTGCTGCTGACCATCATCCGCCAGCGCGGCCGTCCGGCGGTGTCATGCAATCCCTCCTCGGTCAGCTGACCGGAAACCGTGAGTTACCGCCGCTGTCCAAGCCGCCGGTGACTGAACCGGCCAACAGCCGCTATGTTGACGATGTTCTGGCTTCGGTGCTGCCGCCGCCTTCATCACCCCTGTCTGCGTCATCGTCACCCGCCGACCCTGGCGCTCCGCCGTCCACCCTGCCGGCGGCGGCAATCCCACCGCCGTTAGAAGGCGACTGGTTTGATGTTTCGTTGGATGTGTCCACTCCTGGGGAGCGCAGGGACGAATCGGACAGCGCTGTGTTAGAGCTACCGCCGGAGGATTTACCCCCGGTCTCTGCCGTCCCGCAGATGGATGAACCACTACGGGATACCGTGCTAACGGTTCCGTCCGTGTCTCCAGGTGTGGATCCATTTGAAGTTCCAGGCCACGTTGACCTTAGTTGGACGCCGATGGAGTCCGCGCCGATGCCGCCGGCGCCTGTGGAGACGGAACTCTTGCCCCAGGGGGATGGCAAGGCTGCCCTGATAGGTGGTGGGGTTTCAGAACTTGAGCTGCCGCCGGCCGCAGTCCCCCCGCCGGTACCGCCACCCCTGTTTAATCCCCTGGACGACTTTACTGCTACTGCCGGTGGGAGCTATGCAGCGCCGGATGACATTGCTTTCGGTGTTCAAGTTGCGGCCAATGCATACACCGATGCATACACCGCGGCTCCCGGTGAATCAACTGACCTAGCAAGTAAGACCGGACAGGAGGCAGTCGCACAACCACCCGAGGCCACGGCTGGCCTGCCGAGTACAGCTGACTGGCTGTTAGAAAACCTTGACGAAGCCATCCTCCTGGTCGATGCGGCCGGGGTGATTCACCGGGTGAACGCGATGGCGGAGTACCTTTTGGGTTGTGAGCGGGCAGTGGTTCAGGGCCAAACCCTCCTCGATCTCAGCCAACAGCTTGGCAATGCCAATGCGCCGTTATGGGAGCATCTGGCCGTGACCCCTGATGCGCAACAGTTTTCAACCAGCATTATCTTGCCGGATGGGCAACCCATGATGGCTTCATTTGTGGTCATGGAACTGCCGCCGCTCGATGCCTGGCCGGGAGGGCGAATCATTGCCGTGCGCGACGAAACCCGGTTACGCGCCGAACTGTCCCAAACGGCAGACGAATCACCGGCTGCGCCACCCTCGGCCCTGACCGTCACGCCTGAGCAACTGACGGCGATGCGCACCTCACTGCAGATGGTCCTTGGCTTTGCCGAGCTGTTGCACCGCGGCGAATACGGCCCGATGAATCCTCAGCAGTTTGAGATGTTTCGCAACATTGAGCATCACGCCAAGCAGCTTGCCGAGTGGATTGGGCTGCCTCAAACCTGAGGGCGACTATCGGCGGCGGAGCAAGAGCACCATGGTGACAGTGAGAAACGGAGTCTGGAGTGCATGACCGCCCTACACCTGGTAGCGGCGGCCGTTGCCGGGCAACTCACCGGTGAGAGCTTTGAGGTACGCCATATTACTCACGTTGCCGGTCAATGTGAGCCGGACGGCATCTTTGCGGCGCTGACCGGGACGCGGGCTGATGGCCATGACTTCATCCCGGAGGCCGTGGAGCGGGGCGCACGTGCCATCTTGTCTGAACGGCCGGCACCGGCAACGCCTCCGGCTGCCTGGATCCAGGTCGCTAATGCCCGGCGGGCGCTCGGCCAAGCGGCGGCGCTCCTCCATGGCCATCCCAGCCGCCGGTTACAGCTTGTTGGCATTACGGGGACGAACGGCAAAACGACAACGACGTATCTTCTGTACGAAATCTTCCGTGCGGCTTATGGTCAGGCAGCGCTGCTGGGTACGATTGAACAACGCATCAATGATGAGACGCAGCCGGCGCGGCTGACTACCCCCGAAGCGCCGGAAGTCCAGGCCTTCCTGCGCCGTGCCTGGGAAGTCGGCTGCCGCCACGCCGCAATGGAAGTATCTTCCATCGGGTTGGACCGATGGCGGGTGGCCGATGTTCGGTTTGCGGCGGCCGTTTTTACCAACCTGACGCAGGATCACCTCGACTACCACGGAACAATGGCGGAGTACTTCGATGCCAAGCTGCGCCTGTTCGATGGGCGGAACGGTGAAATCCCGGCCGTGGCCGTTCTCAACACCGACGATCCGCGGGCATCGGACATCATCGCGGCCATTGGCGGACGGTCGCGCCTGATCACTTACGCCGTCCGTGATCGGGAGGCTATGGTGCGCCTTGACCGGCTCGACCTTCAGGCACACGGTATGGCGCTGGTCGTGCAGACGCCACACGGTGCGTTGCCCCTCACGACGAAACTGATCGGCACCCCGCACGCCTACAACATTCTGGCGGCGACAGCGACGGCGCTGGCGCTCGACACCCCGACGGAAGCCATTGCGGCGGGCGTCGCAAAAACGGTCGTTCCCGGGCGCTTTGAAATTGTTGATGGCAGTAGTGATGCGGTGCTGGTCGTCGTGGACTACGCGCACACGCCGGATGCCCTGGCCAACGTGACGGCTACAGCGCGTGAACTGGCGCAAGTTCGGCAGGGGCGGGTCGTGACGTTGTTCGGCTGCGGCGGCGACCGCGACCGCACCAAGCGCCCCTTGATGGCAGAAGCCGCGGCGCGGAACAGCGACATCGTTGTGCTCACGTCGGACAACCCACGTCGCGAGCCTCCAGAGCAAATTCTAGATGATGCCGAAGTCGGTTTACGCACCGTTGGGAAGCCGTACTACCGGATTCTCGACCGGCGGGAAGCGATTGCCTTTGCCATTCGGATGGCGCAACCGGGCGATGTCATTGTGCTGGCCGGCAAGGGGCATGAAACCTACCAAATTTTTAGCAACCTCACCGTGTACTTTGATGACCGAGAAGAAGCGCGGCGGGTGCTGCGCACGATTTGTTCGGACAACGGCGCGCGTTTCGCCTAGAGTGAGTGGCCAACGACTGAGTGGCCAACGACTCAAACTGGAATCTGTCATGGAGTGAAGCCTTCTGTGACTCTCGCCGAACTTGCCGCCCTGCTTGGCGTTACCTGCCCGCCGGAACTCCAGGCCATCACGCCGATTGGGTTTTCAATTGATTCACGCACCGTTCGCACCGGCGACCTCTTTTTTGCAATTCAGGGCAAACGTTTTGACGGTCACGGGTTTGTCGGGGAGGCGCTGACGCGCGGCGCCTGTGCCGCTGTTGTCCACCACGATGTGCCGGAGTTAAGCCTGACGGCTGCCGGCCGCCTCCTGCGTGTGCCGGACACGCTGCGCGCCATGCAGGACTTGGCCCACGCACTCCTCAAGCAGTGGGGGCGCCCGATTGTCGGGATCACCGGCAGCATGGGGAAAACGACTGCCAAAAACCTGACCGAGCTGGCCCTTGCACCGTACGGACGGGTTTATGCCTCAGTCGGCAATCTCAACAACGAGTATGGCCTGCCGCTGGCAGTCTTCAAGATGCTCTCTGATGGGCGGCGCATGGACGACTACGACGTGGCCGTGCTTGAAATGGGCATGAACGAAAAAGGTGAAATTGCCCGCCTGTGTGAGATTGCGCCGCCAGATGTCAGCGTTGTGCTCAACGTCGCGCCGGTTCACATCGAAAACTTTCCTGACGGGCTGGAAGGGATTGCGGCTGCCAAGGCAGAAATCGTCCAGGGTCTGAAACCCGACGGCGTTGCCATTCTCAACGCCGATGATCCACGTGTGATGCCGATGGCGGCCGTTGTCGCCGCACGGCGACGGGACCATCGGGGCGCCCAGGTGATGTACTTTGGACGCCATGAAGCCGCCCATGTGACGGCGCTGGATATAACGCCACGCGGGTTGTACGGCTCGACCTTTACCTTGTCCACCCTGAAAGGAACGGCGCAGGTTGCGCTGCCGCTCGTCGGAGAGCACCACATCGGCAATGCACTGGCCGCCGCTGCGGTTGCCGTCCATTTCGGCGTCGCACCGGCCGCCATCGCTACCCAACTCAACCTGGCGCACCCGGGTGCGCATCGCGGCGTCGTCCGGCGTTATGCGGGTGGTTTTACCGTTGTTGATGATACCTACAACTCGAATCCAGTTGCCCTGCTGGAAGCGGTCCGCCTGCTGGAGCAGGTTTCGGACGCCCGCCGGCGCATCCTTGTCGCCGGTGAAATGCTGGAACTCGGCCAGGACGCCGCTGCGATGCACGCTGCCTGTGGTACGACCATTGCCCAGTCCGCCGTAGACCTCCTGCTGGGTGTCCAGGGCCAGGCCCGGGAATTGGTTGCCGCCGCTCAGCTCGCAACCCGGCAGCACGGCGGCCGACTCGTGACGGCATTTGTCGAAACAGCAGAAGAGGCGGGTCGTTGGTTGGCAGCGCAGGTGCGAGAAGGCGATGTCATTCTCCTCAAAGGCTCGCGGGGCGTGCGTTTGGAGACCTGTCTGGAGGCACTGCCGGCTTAGGCGACTGCCATGCTCTACTACGTGCTGTATAAAGTCCTGTACCTGAAATATCAGGCCGGCGGCCCGCTGCGCGTCTTCGGCTATCCGTCATTTCGGGCAATTCTGGCTGCGTTGACGGCGACCATGCTTTGCCTCTTACTGGGCAAACCGATGATTGCCTGGCTGCGCCGGCTCAAGTACGGCCAGGAAATCCGAGAAGAGGGCGTCAAGGCCCACCAGGCCAAAAGGGGCACACCGACCATGGGCGGCCTCTTGATCATTACAGGCGTGCTCGTCGGCACGCTGCTGTGGGCCGATTTGGGCAACCTCTTTGTCTGGGTCGTTCTCTTCGCTCTGCTGGCGCACGGCGCAATTGGCTTTCTGGACGACTATCTCAAAATCGCCAAGCGGCAGAACTTGGGGCTGCAAGGTCGGTGGAAACTGCTGGGACAGGTTACAACCGCCCTCATCATCGGCGGCGTGCTTGTCGGTGTCGGTGACTACACCACACGCCTGAGCGTCCCGTTTTTCAAGGATTTTCAGCCCGATCTGACGCCCTGGCTCTACCTGCCGTTTATGCTGCTGGTGATGACCGGCAGCTCAAACGCCGTCAACCTGACGGATGGACTTGACGGGCTGGCCATCAGTACGACGTTTGTCGTGGCGTTTGCCCTGACGCTTTTGTGTTATGTGACCGGCTTAAGCGAACTGGCGCAGTATCTCAACCTACCGCCACAGCCCAAATCACTAGAGGTCACGATCTTTTGTGCCGCGCTAGCCGGCGCAAGTCTTGGTTTTCTGTGGTTTAATGCGCCGCCAGCAGAAGTGTTCATGGGTGACGTCGGCAGCCTGGCCATCGGTGGGTGCATCGGCTGTGTGGCGATTCTCATCAAGCAAGAATTTTTGCTGATCCTGTTGGGTGGTGTGTTCGTGATGGAAACCCTGTCGGTCATTCTGCAGGTCAGTTACTACAAGCTGACCAAGGACCCACAGACGGGCATCGGGAAACGCATCTTTAAAATGTCGCCGCTGCATCACCACTTTGAACTCACCGGGTGGAAGGAGTCAAAGATCGTCTTTCGCTTCCTGATCGTGCAAATTTTCTTTGCGTTGCTGGCTCTGGCGACGCTTAAGCTGCGGTAAGCATGATGACCCTTCCTGACTACACAGGTCGCCGGATGGTCGTTGTCGGTGCCGGCGTCAGTGGCATAGAGGCAGCGCGGTTTTTGCGGGCGCAGGGAGCCCAGGTGACACTTTCCGATGGTCGCGCACGGGATAAGCTCCCTGCTGCCGTTACAGCTCTCCAAGCACAGGGTGTCACCGTTGAGGCCGGCGGCCACCGCGCAGCGACCTTTCTCGGCGCAGATGAAATTATCGTCAGTCCGGGCGTGCCGCTGACGACGGCCCCGCTGCAGCAAGCCCAGCAAGCGGGCATCCCGATCAGCGGGGAAATCGAACTTGCGTTCCGCCACCTACGGGGCCGAACGGTCGCCATCACCGGTACGAACGGCAAGAGCACGACCACAACGCTCATTGGGCAACTCCTTGCCGAAGCGGGACTCCCGACGCAGGTTGGAGGCAACATCGGCGTGGCGGCCGTGTCTTTGGTGGGAACGGCGCGTGATGACGGTTGGACGGTACTCGAGTGCAGCAGCTTCCAACTGGAAACCGTTCATACCTTTCGCCCGGACATCGGGGTACTGCTGAACATCACGCCTGACCACCTTGACCGTCACGGGACGTTTGAAAACTATGTTGCGGCCAAGCTCAATCTTTTTCGGCGCTTCGGCGTGGATACCCTGGCCGTTCTCAATGCCGATGACCCGACGACGCCGCAGGTCGCGGCCTTGCTGGCGGCGCAGCGTGCGCCGGTGATGCTCTTTTCGGCGCAGCGTGAGTTGGACGAAGGGTTGTTTGTGCGCGGGGCCGAGATTGTCTGTCGGACGCGAGGTGCCGAACAGGTCGTGCTGCACCGTACTGACGTTTCGCTTCCGGGGCGGCACAACCTGGAAAACATTCTGGCGGGCGTAGCTGTCGCCCTGACGGTTGGTGTAGCGCCGGAGGAAGCGCGGGCGACCATTCGGCGGTTTCGCGGCCTTGAGCACCGCATGGAGTTGGTCGCCGAAGGCAGTGGCATCCGCTACTTCAACGATTCCAAGGCCACAAATGTCGCTGCTGCGCGGGTCGCCATTGAAGCCTTTCCATCCGGCTTGCACGTCATCCTTGGGGGCGTTGCCAAGGATGACAATTTCGCGCCGCTGGCGGCGGCGCTTGCCCCGCGAGCGGCGTCGGTTGCGCTGATCGGTCAGGCTGCCGACACCATTGCGGCAGCCCTGGCCGGGCGCCTGACGCAGCCGGTGACGCGCCATGCTGACCTCAAAGAAGCAGTCTGTGCGCTGGCGCAGCGCGCCGTGCCGGGCGACACAATTTTGCTTGCGCCGGCCTGCGCTAGTTTCGATATGTTTGACAACTTCGAGCATCGGGGCCGTGTTTTCAAGGCGGTTGTCCAGGAGGTGATTTCTCATGCGCGGAGTGAAGCATCATGAAGCCAACTCCTGTGGTTGCCACTACAATCCCAGTCTCGCGCAAGGTGGTTTCCTTTGTTGACCCCTGGCTGCTGACGGCCACTGCAGCACTAACGCTCTTCGGGTTGGTCATGGTCTATAGCGCCTCGGCGACGCTGGCGCGCGAAAACTACCAAACGCAGTTTTATTTCATCCTGCGTCAGCTTCTGGCCGCTTGTCTCGGATGCGGCTTACTTGTGGGTAGCTTATGGGTGGGCTACCCGCGCCTTGGTCGGCCGTGGGTGGTCTATGGGTTGTTGGGCGTTGCCGTTAGTTTGCTCGTGTTGGTGCTGCTGCTGCCACCGGTACGTGGTACACACCGTTTTATTCGTCTGCCGGGGATGATGTTTCAACCGTCCGAGCTGGCCAAACCGGCCATGGTGCTGTTCTTGGCGTTTTTCCTGAGCCGGAAGGACGCGGCGCTGCGGCGCAACCCGTCACACGACCTTCTGCTCCCGATTGGACTCGTTGTTGGTTTGCTCATGGGGCTGGTTTTTTTAGGGCGCGATCTGGGAACAACCTTCATCCTGGCCGGCATCGCAGCCGCTATGGTCTTCGTTGCCGGGCTACCGCTGCGCTACCTTCTGCTGGCAGGAGGGGGGTTCCTCCTGCTGTTGCCTTATGCCCTGCGAGAGCCATACCGGCGGGCGCGCCTGCTGGCGTTTCTCGACCCCTGGAAGGCGCCGCGGGAGGAGGGCTTTCAAATCGTGCAGTCGCTGATGGCGGTCGGTAGCGGTGGTCTTTCCGGCGTTGGCTTTGCCCAGAGCCGACAAAAGCTGTTTTATCTGCCAGAGGCGCACACAGACTTTATTTTCTCGGTGATTGCCGAAGAAATCGGTCTGATCGGCAGCCTGATGGTGGTTGGACTGTTCGCCATTGTGCTTGTTCGCGGCCTGCGAGCAGCTCGTTTGGCGGAGGATGACTTTGGCCGGCTGTTGGCGACCGGTGTCACGACAATGCTGGTCGGGCAGGCATTGTTCAACCTAAGCGTGACACTCAGCCTGTTGCCGGCAAAAGGCATTCCGCTTCCGTTTATCAGCTACGGCGGCAGTTCCCTGATGATGAGTCTGATGGCGAGCGGCTGGCTGCTGAGCGTCTCCCGCCGGAACTGACCGGCAGGTAGTGCCGGCAGCGCCCGGCAGGGCATCGAAAGGCCTGTGGGGTGAAAGCGAGGACCAGGGGTGCGCGTCCTGATTGCAGCCGGCGGCACCGGCGGACATATCTTTCCCGGCATTGCCTTGGCACGGGCGTTCTTGCGCCGTGACCCACAGGCAGTCATCCACTTTGTTGGAACAGAACGCGGTCTTGAAAGGAAACTCGTCCCGGCAGCCGGCTTTGAGTTGACACTCATTCCGGCCGGTGCGCTCAACAATGTCTCCTGGAAGCAGCGCGGGCAAACTTTGCTCGCACTGCCCGCTGGCCTCTGGCAGGCCTGGCGATTGGTAGGCCGTCTCACACCGGACATCGCCATCGGGGTCGGGGGCTATGCTTCCGGGCCGGCGATGCTGGCGGCCATCGTGCGCGGTGTGCCGACGCTAGTCGTCGAAGTCAATGTCCTCCCGGGCCTGACCAACCGCCTACTGGCGCGTTTTGTGACCAGGGCTGCCGTCGCCTACCGGGAAACCGCAGCGTACTTCGGGTCCACAGCCGTGCTCACCGGCACGCCTGTGCGCCCCGAGTTTACGCAAATTACCCCCAAGCCACCGGGTACACCGCGTGGGCGGGTGCTGGTTTTTGGAGGAAGCCAGGGCGCACAAGCCATTAATCGCGCTCTCGTCGAGGCCGCACCGCATCTGGCGGTGCGACCGGGCCTCTACGTTGTTCACCAAACTGGGGAGCGGGACGTGGCTATGGTGCGCGCTGCCTATGCGGCAGCCGGCCTTCAATCCGAAGTACATCCGTTTATTCACCAGATGGCAGAGGCTATGGCCGCCGCCGATGTGGTGATCTGTCGGGCCGGTGCGGCGACGATTGCCGAAGTTGCTGCCGCGGGACGGGCGGCAATTTTCATTCCCTTTCCCCAGGCGGCAAACGACCACCAGCGGAAAAACGCTGAGGCTTTCGCCCGCGCCGGGGCCGGTGAAGTGATGCTGCAAGCCGAACTGACCGGTGCGAAACTGGCCCACCGTGTTCTGAAGCTTCTTGACGAGCCGGAACGACTGGCGCGAATGGAAGCGGCGGCACGGTCTTTAGCAGTGCCTGACGCAGCGGAACGTGCCGTAGAGGTTGCCTACCAAATCCTACATCACGAAACATGACCCATAATCATGGTTGAGCGTTTGCACTTTATCGGCATCGGCGGAAGCGGCATGAGCGGTGTGGCGGAAATTGCGCTCCGGCGCGGTCGGTGTGTCTCCGGTTCCGACCTGGCCGCATCGGCAGCAACGGCGCGGTTGGAACGGCTGGGTGCCCGGGTGTTTATCGGCCATGATCCGCGGCATATTACCGGCGCCCACCGCGTTGTCATCTCAAGCGCCGTCAAACCCGATAACCCGGAGTGGCGGGCGGCGCAAAGGCAGGGAATTCCCGTCGTCCACCGCGCAGCGATGCTGGCCGAACTCATGGCGGGTAAGACAGCTGTCGCCGTTGCCGGCGCCCACGGCAAAACCACAACAAGTGCGATGATCGTCAGTGTGCTCCAGGCCGGCGGCGCCGACCCAACGGCTGTCATCGGGGCTGCGTTGGCCGGCGTCGGCAGCGGGGCCGTTGCCGGCGCCGGCCCGCACTTCGTTGCCGAGGCCGACGAAAGCGACGGATCGTTTCTTATCCTGCCGCGTGATGTTGCTGTGATCACCAACATTGACCGTGACCACCTCGATTTTTACCGCGATCTGGAGCACATCGCCGACCACTTTGTGCGGTTCGCCGAGGGGGTGCCTGAAACGGGATCGGTCATTGCCTGCGCGGATGATGCAGGCGTACAAAAAATACTGTCACGCCTGACGAAACGCTGTGTCACATATGGGCTGACGACGGCAGGTGCGCAGGTGCGCGCCGCCGATCTCAGGCCGCACAGACCTTTTGGCTGGACGTTGACGGTTCAGGAGGGCAGCACCAACCTGGGAACAGTGCGGCTTCAGGTTCCGGGACAACATGCCGTTGCCAATGCCTTAGCTGCCGTCGCCGTTGGGCGGGGGCTGGGCATCGGCTTTGAGTCCATACAAGTTGGGTTGGAGAACTTCAAAAACACCTCCCGGCGGTTCCAAATTCGCGGTGAAAAGGCTAATGTTCTCGTGGTTGACGATTACGGCCACCATCCGGTTGAAATTGCCGCCGTTATCGAGGCAGCACGCCGTGCCGAACGTCGGATTGTGTTGGTCTTCCAACCACACCGGTACTCGCGGACGCAGTATTTGTTTGGGGAGTTTGTGGCCGTGTTGGGTGAGGCGGATGTGGTGTGTATTGTGGACATATACGCCGCCGGTGAAGCGCCGGTCAACGGTGTCACCGCTGCAGCACTGGCGGCCGCCGTCCAGAATGCTGGGCATCCGGCAACGTATTATGTTGGAAGCCTTGAAGAAGCATTGCCGGCGGTTGTCGCGCTGACGCAGCCCGGCGATCTGTTGCTCACGGTTGGAGCCGGCAATGTCTGGCAGTTGGGGGAACGTTTTTTGGAGTATGCCGAAGTCGCTTGAGCAAATTTGTGCTGCACTCAAGGTCAATGCGCACTTTCGCCAGCCGATGCGCCGCCTGACTTCGTTGCGCATCGGCGGTGAGATTGCCTGCGTTGCCTACCCTGACACGCCAGAAAAGGCCGCTGCACTGGTGCGGGCATTACGCGAGAACAATGTTCCCTGGAGTCCGCTTGGGTACGGCACCAACCTCCTGGCGGCAGATGGGCCGCTGGAACGGGTGGCGATTAGTTTGCGTGCGCTTGCCACGCCGGTCAGGTTTGACGGATTACGGGTCACCGTACCGGCCGGCTACAGCCTGCCGCGCTTGGTCAACCAATGTGCGGAGCGTGGGTTGTCAGGGCTGGAGGGGTTAGCGCCGATTCCCGGAAGTGTTGGCGGCGCGGTCAAGATGAATGCCGGCGCGCATGGGTATGAAATCGCGGATGTGATTGTAGCCGTAGATGTTGTGCGCGATGGGCAGCTTGTGGCTCTGCCCCGCGAGGCCCTGCACTTTGCCTACCGGCAGTCACCATTCACTACCCAGGACTTAATTCTCAGTACCACACTGCAACTGCGCTCCGGCAATGCTGGAACCAGCCGCGCCGAAATTGCAGAATATCGTCGTCGCCGGGCGGCAACACAGCCTGTCAACGCGAACAGCGCCGGTTGTATGTTCAAAAATCCGCGGCCTGATCTCGCCGCCGGGCGTATCATTGACGAGTTGGGCATGAAAGGTGAATCCATCGGCGGGGCAACCATCTCGCCGGTGCATGCCAACTTCATCGTGACGGACGGCAAGGCCCGTACAGCGGACGTACTGGCCTTGATAGAACGCATCCGGGAGCGCGTCCGTGAAGTACACGGCATTGAACTTGAGCTGGAAGTCGAAGTCTGGGAGTGAAGGTGAACGAGGAGTGCGCACCGTGCTTGTCACCCGTGAACAAACACCCCGGCGGTCCTCGCCGTCGCGCCGTGAGCAAGGCCGCGTAGCCGCCGGCAGGGCGCGCACAGCCCTGACGTTGTGGGACGACCTCACGCGATGGCGCACAGTGCTCGGCTGGCTGCTCTTGCTGGTGGGTCTCACCGGGGCGGGTGCGGTGATGGCGCGGTCGAGTCTGTTTACACTCCGGCAGGTGGAGGTCATCGGTTGTCAATCCCCACTAGCGGAGGATGTGGAACGCGCAGTGCGGCAGCAGGTCACCGGGTCACTCCTGATGGCGTCATTGGCGGTGCTGCGCCGGCATTTAGAAAGTCTGGCGCGGGTTCGGCAGGTAAGCGTGATTCGAATTCTACCCGATACTGTGCGGGTTGTCGTTGAGGAGCGCAAGCCGCTGGTCCTCGCGCAGATGGCAGAACGCGAGAGCCTTGTGTGGCTTGACGAAGAAGGTGTGGTGCTCGCCGCCTACAACCCCCAGACGGACGGCGAACCGCCGAGCATTGCGGTTGGGTTTGCCTCGGATCGCGAACCAAATGGGCAGCGTGAAAACCGTGCGCGACTGGAGCTTTACCGCAATCTGATGTGGGCGCTGGACGCCGGTGAGCCACGTCTTTCCGAACGGATTGAGTCCGTTGACCTGTCGCAGTTGGAGGACGTACGGGTTCAACTGCGTCATAGCCAGATTATCGTCGGTCTCGGTAAGGAAGACTTTCGTCTGCGGTTACTCCATGCCTGCGAAATCATTGATGCACTCCAGCAGCGTAACACCACCATGCTGGAGCGCCTGCGTTTTTCCGAGCCACGGATTTTTGAAAAGGCCCCGTTTTTGAAATCCGTCACGGTGGTCAGCCAGCATGAAGTGCACCTTGGCTTTGACGAGCGGGCGAGCGCCACCCGGCTGCGCGCTGTGCCCGGGACACGCGCTCCGGTGCCGCCGAAACCGACTCGGGTCATGCCAAAACCAACCCCCCGTGCGCAGGGATTGGCGTCGCGGAGGTAGCCCCATGGCCCGAGCCATTACCTACACGGCGAGTCTTGACCTTGGTTCGACCCACACCCGCCTGGTGATTGCGGTGCCCGTCCCAGAACGTGACCGCTGGACGGTCGCCGGCTATGCCGAAGTGCCCTCCAAGGGCATTCGGAAAGGGGTCGTCGTCAACATTGAGTTGGCCGAGGAAACCATTCGCCAAGCATTGATGGAAGCTGAAAAGATGGCCGGCTTTGAAATCTCCTCCGTCCATGCCGGTTTGTCGGGCCTGCACGTGCGTGGCCTCAATGGACGAGGTGTGGTCGCCGTCTCACAGCGTAATCGGCACATCACCGCAGCAGACATTCAGCGTGTCATTGAGCAGGCCAGCGCCATTAGTTTGCCGTCTGACCGCGGGATTGTTGAGGTACTACCCCAGGAATTTATCGTGGACGAGCAGGATGGTATCGGCGATCCCCTCGGTATGTTGGGGATGCGGCTCGAAGTCACCATACATATAGTGACCGCCCCCGTCACGGCCTCACAAAACATCGTGACAAGCGTGAACCGACTGGGTATGCTTGTACAAGACCTCACGCTTGGTTCCCTCGCTGCAGCCGCCGCGACACTCACCGAAGAAGAACGTGAATACGGTACTGCTCTTGTTGATATTGGCGGTGAAATTACCAGCTTGGCCGTGTTTCAACGTGGCGCTGTGCAACACACGGCGATGTTTGGTATCGGGGGAACCCACTTCACCAATGACATTGCTGTTGGGTTGCGGTCTTCCATACCGGAAGCCGAGCGCATCAAGCAGACGTTCGGGTGCGCGTTTGCGCCGCTGCTGCGCCCAAATGAACGTCAGGAACAGTTGGAACTGGTAGTTTCTGGTGGACGGACGCGGGTTCTTTCGCGTCAAGTCCTGTGTGAGATGCTTCAGCCGCGTGCGGAGGAGATTCTTAAGAAGCTTCAGGAGAACCTGCGAGAAGCAGGCTTTGAACGCAAATTGTCGAGTGGTTTGGTGCTAACTGGCGGTGGCAGCTTATTGTCTGGAATCCCTGAACTAGCCGAACGTCTTCTGGACTTGCCGGTACGTATCGGTGTCCCCGGCGGACTCGACGGCCTGGACGAAGACCTGCGCCGCGCTGAGTGGGCGACTGCGATTGGACTGATTTTGTCGAGCATTCGACCACGTGCACACCATTATTTACGACCACGTGAAATGAGCTGGCGCGACTGGCTGACAGGGTTGCGAGCGGGCATCAAAAGTTTATTTTTTTCCTCGGATTCGGCGCGCTGATCATCATACTTTTTTTTTATTGTGTGCAAAAGTTCCCAATCACGGAACGAGCAGGAGGCAATCATCCCATGGGGGCAGATAACAAACGATCGTCAAGTTCACCACCAGTGAGGTTTGAATTTGTGGAAAACACAATCTCGAAGGGCGCAAATATCAAGGTTATCGGTGTTGGCGGTGGGGGCGGCAATGCTGTCAACCGGATGATTGAGTCCGGTATTGAAGGTATTTCCTTCTTGGTGGTGAATACTGACCTCCAGGCGCTGAGTATGTCGAAGGCCGCCGTCAAGATTCAGATCGGCAGTAAGCGAACGCGAGGTTTGGGGGCCGGTGCCGATCCGACCGTCGGACGTGAAGCTGCACTGGAAGATACAGAAAAAATCATCGACGCCCTTGAAGGAGCTGACATGGTGTTCATTACGGCCGGCATGGGCGGCGGAACCGGGACGGGGGCGGCACCGATTGTTGCCGGTCTGGCAAGCGAACTTGAGATTTTGACGGTTGCCGTTGTTACCAAACCATTTGGTTTTGAAGGTCGCCGGCGGATGATGAATGCTGAAAAGGGGATTCTTGAGCTGCATCAGTGTGTGGACACCATTATCACTATTCCCAATGACCGCCTCCTGACAACCGTTGACCGAAACACGTCCCTGGCCGATTCCTTCCGTATGGCAGATGATGTTCTGCGCCAGGCGGTCCAGGGAATCTCTGACCTCATTACTGTACCGGGGATGATCAACCTTGACTTTGCCGACGTACGTACGATTATGCGCCATTCCGGCATTGCTCTGATGGGCACGGGGCAAGCCTCAGGCGAAAACCGTGCCATTCAGGCCACAAACACTGCCATCGCCAGCCCACTTCTGGAAGAGGCCTCGATTGAAGGGGCGCGCGGCGTCTTGGTTAACATCACCGGTGGTCACAACCTCACGCTGCACGAGGTCAACGAAGCAACGTCAATTATCCAGAAAGCAGCGCACCCCGAAGCCAACATTATCTTTGGCGCGGTTATTGATGAGCGACTGCAGGATGCGATGAAAATTACCGTGATCGCCACCGGCTTTGACCAAACGGCGCACGCCGTCAATCAGCCACCATCCACAACCACACCAGCTACGGCGAGCAATGTTGTGTCGCCGCCATCCTTTGGGCGAGCCTCGTCATCGGTGGCAGAAGCCGACGCCCTTGAATTCCTACGACGAAAGGTGGAGTAGAAGGTGGAGTAGTCGGCCGGTTCATCTTTGGGGGCAATGGAGCAGATTGCTGTGATGTGGCGGCCGCTCCACCCTGTCTTGAGGGTAGCGGGGCACCGCTGATGGAGGGCTGCCGGTGTTCTGGCGTATGCAGAGCCTAACCGCACGCCGTCAGCTTGCTCGGCGCGTAAGTCCTGGGAAGGGCTGAAAGCACCTAGACAGTCCCCGCTGACCTCTTCTGAAAGCAGGAGTCCGGGCGCACACCAGCCCGAGTAGCGCAAGCGCCGGAGTCCGGCTCCCTGGGGTTTCACACCGGGACGGCAACGGTTTTGAGAATTTCTTCGAGCGCAGCCTGGGCATCATCGGCTTCACGTGTGCCACCGGCGTAGCGGGGATTGACAATGATGCGGTGTGACAAGACCGGTATGGCCAGGCGCTTGATGTCATCCGGGAGGCAGTAATCGCGTCCTTCAAAGAGCGCTTGCGCCTGCGCCGCACGAAACAGGGCCAAGCTGCCCCGTGGGCTGACACCCATTTCGAGCAGCTCTGAGGTACGGGTGGCGTTGACGATACGCAACAGGTAGTCCACCAAAGCATCATCAACTCGGACTTGGCGCGCCTGTTCTTGTGCCGTCAGAACATCATCGCCGTTCAACACCGGTTGCAAGTCCAGCAGTGGGTCGCGCCGGGCTTTCCCAAGCAGAATTTGGCGTTCATCTTCTGCCGCCGGATAGCCCATGCTCAGGCGCATGGTAAAGCGGTCGAGTTGCGACTCCGGCAGGGGATACGTCCCGTGGTGCTCAATGGGATTTTGTGTCGCCAGCACGATAAATGGCTTTGGCAAGTCAAAGGTCTGGTTTTCAATTGTGACCCGACCTTCCGCCATCGCCTCTAGGAGACAGCTTTGGGTTTTGGGCGTCGTCCGGTTAATCTCATCGGCAAGGACGACATTGGCGAAAATCGGGCCCCGACGAAACTCAAAGCGTCCGGTTGGTTGGTCATAAACACTCAGACCCAGTACATCGCTGGGAAGTAGGTCGCTCGTGAACTGAATCCGCTGAAAAGAGCAGTCCAGTGCGCGGGACAGCGCACGCGCCAACGTCGTTTTGCCAACCCCGGGTACATCTTCAATCAGCAGATGCCCAGCGGCCACCAGTGTCACCAGGGCAAGTCGGACCACGTCGTGTTTGCCTCGAACGACGGTTTCAATCGTAGATTCAAGGGTATGTAACTGCTCGGCGACGCTGCGCGGACTCAACGCCACGGAGGAAGAAGAAGGCATCACGACTTGATCACTCGCCTTTGCATTGTTTGATCTCAGATGCAATAGAGCTTATGTCATACGGTACCGGTTGCAAGTCTAGCAGCGTACACAGTCGGAGTTTCCCAGCACACCCCCTGTAGGCCGCCGTCCGGCTCGCCGGATCGAGTATCAAGCCATTGGGGATGAAGCCGATGAAAGCTGACGGGAATGCTGACGTCGTAGGTCTGGGGACGCTTGTAGCGGGATGTGCCTGCACTGTCAAGGGGCGCGCTCCTCGGTGAAAGTCAGGCGGTATGCCTCTGTCCGCCATCGGTGGACTGGTGTACAAGGCCCCGGTGAAAAGCAAAAGCGCTTGTCACGTGCGTCAACTGAGCTAAAAAAAGAGTCCAGCGTGCTGTGTGCCGTTTGATGGAGTGCTGCCCAGACCTCTGCCTTACCGATCAAACTGTAGCCTATGCCGAATGTTGTCCGTTGCTATCGCTGTGTTTTTGCCATCCTGCTTGGGCTGTGGCTTGCAGCCCCGCCGCCAGCATACTTTGCCGAACTTGCCCCGGCTGATGTCACCCTCGAGTCCGCCCTGCGCCAACACATCGGCTACCTTGCGTCTCCTGAACTTGCCGGCCGTTTGCCTGGCACACCCGGCGCGGACAAGGCTGCGCAGTACATTACGACCCATTTCCAGCAGGCCGGACTGCGGCCACTGGGCGAACAAGGCTACCGCCAGCCCTTTCCCTTTGTTGCCAATGTTCGTCTAGGACGGCGGAATGAATTGACGGCGGCAAGTGGCACCCTGCGCCTAAGGGCAAAACCCGACGCCGACTTTCGGCCGCTGGCATTTGCTGCCAACGGTCTGGCTGAAGGCGAAATCGTGTTTGCGGGTTACGGGATTGCTGCCGTCAAGGAAGCCCAGTACGACGACTACGCCGGCCTTGATGTCAAAGGGCGCATCGTTGTTGTGCTGCCGTACAGTCCCGCCGGGTCGAACCCACATACGAAGTTCGGCCCCTTCCTGTCGCTGCGCTACAAGGCGACCACGGCCCGCAACCAGGGCGCAGCGGGGATGCTTGTCATTGCCGAAAGCGATGACTTCAATCGCTCCCAAATAGCACGCCTGCGTTACGATGATGCCTTTGGCGACGCCGGCTTTCCCTGCGCCGTCATTAGCCGCGACCTGGCCGCCAAGCTGCTCGGCGGCCCGGTCGCCGAGCTTGAAAAGATCATCGCGACGACCGGGCAGCCGGCATCGCGGATGCTCCCTAACACGCGGCTTAGGCTACGGACGGAAGTCGTCAAGGAGCGCCAAACAGGCTACAACATCATCGGCTTGCTCGAGGGCGGCGATCCGACCTTGCGCGAGGAAATCATCGTGGTCGGCGCGCACTACGATCACCTCGGACGCGGCGGCCCGAACTCGCTCGCGCCGCGCGAGGGCGACATCCACCCCGGCGCGGACGACAACGCGTCCGGCACGGCCGGACTCATCGAGCTTGCCCAGGCTTTCGGTCAGCGCCCGGAGCGCCCCAAGCGCAGCCTGCTGTTCATCGCGTTTTCCGCGGAAGAAAAAGGGTTGCTCGGCTCGGCCTACTTCGTTGACCATCCGACGACACGCGGTAAGCGTATCGTCGCCATGATCAACCTGGATATGATCGGTCGCCTACGCGACAACCGGCTCAGCGTCCAGGGCGTTGGCACGTCGTCGGTCTGGCGCTCGCTGGTGACAGAAGCCAACCGGCGGCACGGCTTCAACCTGGCGCTCGGCGAGAGCGGCTTCGGGCCGAGTGACCATGCGTCATTTTACAAGCGCAACATTCCCGTGCTGTTTTTTCTAACCGGCAGCCACCCTGATTATCACCGCCCATCCGATACAGCAGACAAGATCAACTATGCGGGCGAGCGACAGGTTTTGGGGTTGGTTGGCGATGTCATCCGTGCAGTGGCTAACTTACCGGCGGCACCGGATTTTGTCACCTCCCAGGCAAACGATCCGTCTGAGCGGGCGCGCGGCGGCTTCCGCGTTTCGCTAGGGACAATTCCCGATTACGCGGCGGAAGTCGTCGGCGTCAAGCTCACCGGCGTCCGCGAGGGCAGCCCGGCGGCCAGGGCCGGCCTGCAAGCCGATGACATCATTGTAGGCCTGGCCGGGCGCGACATTCGGAGTGTGTATGACTACACCTATGTGTTGCAGGAACTGGAGCCGGGCCAGGAAGTCGAAGTCGTTGTCCTGCGTGGTGCCCAGCGGCTGACATTCAAGCTCGTTGCCGCGCAGCGCTGATGCCCAGCCGGATGACCCGGTGCGCGCCAAGCCGCTGCCGTGGCAGGGAAGGGCAGACCGATTGAGAGGCTGATGCCTGCGGTTTGTATCGCGCGGGCAGCGTAGCTGTTCCTTGGCTTTGGCTGGGCCGAAACTCCGCCTGCGGCTCGTTTCAGTGTGGGGTGTGCTGCGGCGCGATGGGTCGGCGCGCGATGGAAGGCGGCGCACCGCCGCAGCTTGCAGCCAAGTCGGACGGCGCCGTTGACGCGCCGCTGCGCAGCTTCAGGTGTCCGCCAGGCGCTTGCGCACAGCGCAGCAGCCGGTCTCCTCCCCTGAGTCGCCACCTGAGGTTCAGCCACAAAAAGCGCGCGTCTCCAGCCCGGCAGTGGCAACGCCCGCCGCGACTGCCTGCCCAAGACCTCGACCACAATCGGTCGCAACCACGCGATGGTGTGTCGGAAGGTCTGGCAGGTCTGTCCACGCGGCGACCGGGACTGCCGTGCGGCGACCACCGGGCGTCGGCAGACAAGCGCCGTTTGCTCGGCGGGTTTGCGCGCGAGGCAGGCGGGTTTGAGGTCGGCGCCGATTGAGTTGGCGCGATTCCAGTTCTTGCGCGCGGGGGTCAAGAACTGGGAGACGAAGGGGTAGGATTTGGCAAGACACGGTTGCCGGGCGCGTCCGGCACGCCCGGATGGTCTGTGGAGCGCGC
>CALGZC010000006.1 GCA_937934745.1 uncultured Blastocatellia bacterium | reverse complement strand
TGGATCGGACGCGATGAAACCGCCCCCGAACTGGGGGAACGGCTCGCCCGGATCGGTGCCGATCTGTTGTGTGAGGCGTTGCAGCGGCTGGCAGAGGGAACCCTGCCCCGGCGGCCGCAAGATGCCGCCCAGGCAACCTATGCACCATTGCTCAAACGCGAAGATGGTTGGATTGACTGGTCGCTTCCGGCGGCAGCGATTGCGGCGCGTGTGCGGGGATTCCAGCCATTTCCCGGCAGTCATACCCTGCTTGGTGACCGGCGGGTAACCTTCTGGCGGGCGCAGGCGCTGCCGGGCATAGAGAACGCCTCCGCTCCGCCCGGCACGGTGCTGCGTGTTGAGGGGGCGCACCTGCTGGTTGCGTGCGGTGAAGCCACGTGTCTGGCGGTCGGTGAACTTCAGCTCGCCGGACGCGCCCGCATTTCGGGGCGTGACTTCGCCAATGGGTTGCGGTTGCAAGCGGGTGCGTGTTTCATTTCCCCTGCGCCGGCTGCCCGGTGCGCCAACCCTGAGTAAGTGTGGTAGATGCCCCCGGCAATGAATGAACCGCTGAGTTGGGACGCCTTTTGCGCGCAGTTACGCCCAACATTTATTCCCCAGTTCGGTTGCCCGGAGTCACTGGCCTTTGCCCTTCCAACGTTGGACGCCCTGCACTGGCTGGATCGGCAGGCCATTAAGCTCGCGGCGCGGCTTGACCGTCGCACGCGCCTCATCGTAGACGAAGCCCCACCGGCCCATCTTCAGGCGCGCCTCGAAGCCCAGTGCCTGACCCAGGCCGAAGCCGATCCCAGGCTGGGACAGATTACGCCGTACTCGCCTGGCTTCATTCTCCACTGGATTCGCTGCGCCCTGCCGATGGCCAAACTCGTTGCCCTTTGGCGCGACTATCAGACCAGCCTTGATCGTGAGCACCGGATTGCTGCCGGGGCAAGCTACGGCGAACGCTTCCCACATCTGCGGCTGGGACTCGTGACCGGGGCCGATTTGTTCAACTGCGGGGAGTTTTATGCCGCTCATGAAGATTGGGAGTCCCTCTGGATGCGGCTGCCCGACGGCGGTGAAAAACTGGTTGTGCAGGGGTTGATTCAGCTCTGCGGCGTGCATATTCACCGCCTCAAAGGACGTGCGGAACCGATGCGCACGATGTTTGACAAAGCGCGCACCAATCTGCTGGCCGGCGCGCCGGCGGCCCCATGGCTGGATGTAGCGCAACTGATACAGCACACCGAAGACATTGTCCGCGCACCGCTGGAAGTCCACATTCGGACGCCGGACATCCCCCTTGTCAACGAGCATGCCGATGTGCCGTGCAAGCATCGCTAAGACAAACTATCGCTGAGACGAGCTTATGCGAACGATTGTGCTGTTAATCGCCAGCAATTTGTTCATGACCATTGCCTGGTATGGCCACCTGCGCCACCGCGACGTCGCCCTGTGGAAGGTCATCCTGATCAGTTGGGGGATTGCCCTGCTGGAGTACTGCCTACAAGTGCCGGCCAACCGCTGGGGCTACGGGCAGTTCACGGCGTTTCAGCTCAAGATCTTGCAGGAAGTGATCACGCTGCTGGTCTTTGGCGTGTTTGCCGTGGTGTATCTGCACGAGCCGGTGCGCTGGAACTATGCCGTGGCCTTTGTGTGTATTCTGGCAGCCGTGCATTTTGCCTTTTTGCCGGCGCCGGCCAAGCCATGAAGCGCCCTGCCGACCGGCGTGACAAACGCGCTCTGATTGTTCTCTGTCTCTGGGCAGTGTTGGCGCCGGGAATATGTAGCCAGGCCGGGCCGACCCTGCCGCGCGAAGGCGTGCGGTGGCACTACGAACGGGCGTTAGTGCTGGAGGTGCAGGAACAAACCGGCCGCGCATTGGCAGCCCTCCATCGGGCGCTGGACGCGGCCGATGAACGCCGCCGCGCGCTGCAGCGCGCCATCAAGGCCGCGCTGGCGGCAGACAGTCATCCGGCCCTTGAACAACTTGAACGTACGGCATACGACCGACGCCTGGCCGGCTCGCCTGAGCAGCGACAGGCGCAGCGCCGGTTAGCGGATGAGTTTGACCGCTTGGCGGCCGTCTGTTTGTCGCCGGCCGAGCTGGCCGAGTGGCGGTCACTCCCATTGCAAACGGCCGAGTGTCGCTACTTGATGGCACACCTGTATTGGCGCAACGACCGGGTAGCCGACGTCATCTTGGTGCTGACCCAGGTTGTGGATGTGGCTGCGCTGCCCGACCATGTCCCGGCGCGACTGTTGTTGGCGCAGGCCTATAGCCGACTTGGCACGTGGGAGCACGCCCTGCCCCATCTCGAGGCCTTGGCAGCCGCATTCGGGCTGAGTGAGCCGGAAGCGCAGCAGGCGCTACGGTTTCTCAAAACCGCTCTCGCCCGGCAGACGCCACCGCCTGACGCCGCGCAGGCCCGCGCGGCCCTGCGCACCCTGACAACGGCAGTGGAAAACGCCTGCTCTGCGCAGCCGGCGACCTACCGCAAGCTGATGTTAGGGGGCGGACTCAAGGACCCGGTCGCCTACCTTGAGCTGGCGCATCTGTGTGCCGAAGCCGACGAGCAGCGCGATGATGTCCGTACCGTCCTGGCAGAGGCGATTGAAGTCCGCGAAGGTTTCTTTCCGGTCGCGTGGCTCGCGTTAGGCGAAGCGGAGGAAACACGCGCCGCCGAACTGGAAGCTGCCGGCCATCGGCCGGCAGCCATTCAGGCGTATCAATCTGCCGCCAAGGCCTTTGAGACGGCCTTTCAGCAGCTCGAGCAGCTCGACTTCCTGCCGGAACGCGATTTCGAGCCGGCGCGCTTGCAGGCGCTCCGGCGCAAGTTGGCGGCGCTTCAGGAGTGATGGCTACCACGGGCCATTGCTGTTCGTGTGCCGCCACGGGGACTGTGGGCGAGCGCACCCGGCAGAAACACGGCCGCGCGGCTTACGGAAACGCAAAACTTACGGAAACACAATCTGAGCTTTCAGAACATCCTGCGCCTCGGCCATTTTCCGAAAGCCAATGCCGGTTTCGTCGAGCGTGTAGCGGTGCGTCACCAGTTTTTCGGCCGTAATCACGCCGTTGGCAATCGCCTCAAGTGCGGCGCGGGTGTCATCGGGTCCACACGAGTAGCTCATCACCAGGTCGATTTCATTAAAGTACAGGTGGAACGGTTCGACGGTCAGTGTCTCTCCCGGCGCCGACCCCATGAAGAACACCACCGTCGCCCCTTTCCCGGCGCAGCGGATCCCAAGCTCCATCACCGGCACACTGCTTGGCCCGACAATGACCACATCTGCCAGCGCGCCACCGGTCAGTGCACTGAGCCGTTCGACCACATCCTCACGGGTGGGGTTGATGACCGCGTCGGCCCCAAAGTCGAGCGCCTTGGCGCACCGCCACTCGACCAAATCCGCCCCGATGACACGCTCCACGCCGGCGGCCTTTGCCAGCAGGACGTTCATTTGTCCCATCACGCCCAGCCCAATGACAAACACCGTATCGCGCGGATGCAGGTGCGCCTTGCGGATTGCTTTGACCGAACAGGCGGCCGGCTCGACCAGCGCTCCATCTTCAAAAGACATGCCCTCCGGCAGCCGGAGCGTGTCACCCAGGTTGCCTTCCGGGACGAGGAAATACTCCGCCACGGCGCCCGGAACGATGTGTGACGCCTTCCAGGTCGCACACTGCACGTATTCACCTTTGGCGCACATCTTGCACGCAAAACACGGCGCGTGATGGTGGACAAACACGGGGTCGCCGACGCGAAATGCTGTTACCTCGGCCCCGACTTCGGCCACAATACCGGCCGGCTCGTGGCCGAGGACCTTGCCGGCCTTGCGTTTGATGTACCACGGGGTGACATCGCCGGAGCAAATTCCGCTGGCTTTCACCTGCACCAGCAGTTCGCGTGGCCCGACCTTCGGGCGCGGCATCTGCTCGATCCGAATATCGTCAAAGTCATAGACGCGGGCGACTTTCATCAACGTGTCGTTGGCCATGGGCGACGACTTGCTCCCTGATCTTGAAATTGCCGGCCCGAATGTGGCGAAGTAGTTGCCTGGCGTCAAGCAGCGTCGCCACGCGCGCTTGAGGTGAACGCAACCCGACCGACGCCGGCCCCCGGAGATGATCGCCAGGCACACTCATGACGACATCCACCACCCGACGAAAACACATCGTTGTGATTGGGGCCGGCTTTGGCGGTGTGTCTTTTTGCCAGAATTTTCCCGCCGGTCTGGCCGAGATTACGCTCGTTGACCGCAACAACTACCACCTCTTTCAACCCTTGCTCTATCAGGTTGCGACTGCCGATCTGTCGCCGTCCGACATTGCCGAGCCGATTCGGACAATCTTTGACCGGCGGCAGGATGTGACGGTGTTGATGGACGAAGTCACCGACATCAACTTGCGCGACCGGCAGGTCATCATGCGGCGGCGGATGCTCAGCTACGATTACCTTGTATTGGCGATTGGGGCGCGCACCAGTTATTTCGGCCACGATGATTGGGCGCGCTATGCTGGTGGGCTGAAGGGTATTGACGATGCGCTGGCCATCCGCAACCGCGTGCTGACAGCGTTTGAAGAAGCGGAAAATTGTACTGACCCGGAGCAGGTCAAACGACTGACGACATTTGTCGTCGTCGGCGGTGGCCCGACCGGCGTTGAGCTGGCCGGAGCGCTGGGCGAACTCACCCGCCGCATTCTCAAACGAGATTTCAAGCGGATTGACACATCGCGGGCGCGGGTCTTTTTGATTCAGGGCGCGCCACGGCTCTTGCCGCCCTATCATGCGTCCCTTTCGGAGTACGCACGGCAGAAACTGGTGCAACTAGGGGTGGACGTGCGTGTTTCGGCGCGTGTCACGCGGGTTGGGCCGCACCAGGTAGAGTTGGCGGATGGGAAAATCATCGAGGCGGCGACCATCATCTGGTGCGCCGGCGTCGAAGGCCATCCGTTAGTGCGCAAGCTGGGCCTTCCGCTGGATCACAACGGGCGGCTCAAGGTGCAGCCCGATCTTCGCCTGCCAGCGCACCCAGAGGTGTTGGCCATCGGCGACATTGCTGCCCTCACTGACGCCAGGGGACGCGATGTCCCGGGCGTGGCGCCGGCAGCCCTGCAAATGGGAAGGTATGCCGCCCGCGTCCTGACGGCGGAACTACGCGGACACCCTGCGCCGCCGCCGTTTGTCTATTTTGACAAAGGCAGCATGGCGACCATCGGGCGGGCAGCGGCCGTGCTGGAGATCGGACGGCTGCGCATGACCGGATTGATCGCCTGGATCGGGTGGCTGATCGTCCACCTGGCGATGCTGGTGGGGTTCAACAACAAAGTCAGTGTTCTCACCGAGTGGATTTTCCGCTATATCACCTACCGACAAGGCGCACGCATTATCACCGCACCGCGCACGGAGGAACTCCTGCGCAATACCCCTTCCCAGTGAAGGCACGCTTGTAAGTCCTGTGTCAATCCTCTTCTACCTGACTTGCCTGGTATGAGCCTGCTTCAAGAGTTCAAAGCATTTATTGCTCGCGGCAGCGTCGTTGATTTGGCCGTCGGCGTTGTCATCGGCAGTGCATTCGGCAAAATTGTCTCTTCATTTGTCGAAGACATCATCATGCCGCCGTTAGGGCTTCTGACCGGCGGCGTGAACTTCACCGAGGCGCGCTGGGTTCTCAAAGCAGCGGAAAAGGCCGGCGATCCGGTCATTGCCGTCAAGTACGGAAACTTCATTCAGGTGATCGTTCAGTTTTTCATCATCGCAGCCGCAATTTTCCTGGTGGTGAAAACGATCAACCGCCTGCGCCGTCCAGATCCGGAAGCGGCCCCGGCGGCGCCGACCCCGGCCGCGCCGACCAATGAAGAAAAACTCCTGACGGAAATCCGGGACCTGCTCAAATCGCGCTAGCGGATAAGCCAATTGCAGCAGGTGGGCCGCCGCCCTGTGTGCCCGGACTGACGAAGCGAAGCCCTTGCTGAGCTGACCTGACCGCTGCTGCGCGGTCCGACTTGTCAGATGTATGCCGTAGTGGCTCCCCGAACCAGGTGTTGGGAGTTTCAACCTTCCTGTGCCGCCGGAGAGTTCCCGGTCAGAGCGTTCCGTGCGGAAGCTTGCATGCGGAGATTGAGGAAACGCAACCCGACGGCAAAGCCGAGGGCCAGAATCCCACCCACCAGCACGGTTTCCGGCGCGGCACCGAGCCGCTCAAACCACTGCGTGTAAAAGTGAATCGCCCCGAAGACGGCGGCCGTGTTGACGATCCAGCGTCGGTTGCGCCGCCAAGCCCATAGCGCGGCCACCGCCAGGGCCCCTGCCCACGTGAGAGCGAACACAAAATCCGGAACCGGTGGGATGCTGAGTGCATCGCGTTCCATCCACAGCCAATCGCCCCAGAGTGACCCGATCCAAAACCCAACGTTGGCGAGCAAGACGCTTGTTCGCGCCGCGGCCAATACAACACCTTCGTAGCTCAACGGCACGTGTTTGGATAGCTGATACAGCGCTATCGCAAGGCAGGTGAACACGAGAATCGTCAGGAGCGGCTTTTCAACAAAGACAAAGTATGCAGCATAGCCATACGCCGTACCGACGCCAAGACACGCCGATAGTACTAGCGTCGCCAGCACGGCCAGTAAGCTGCTCCGCACAACGACCGTCGCCAGGGTGAGGAAGGCCAAGATGGTCAGCAAGGCCGTTCGGTTTGGCCCTGCAAACGCAATAAGACCCCCGCTGGCAAGCAGTGTGCCTACCAGCAAACCAATGTTCGCCAGCAGTTGCCAGTCCGCAGTCTGCCGGAGCAGTAGTCCTAATCCGCCGCCGAACACCAGCAGGCCGAAGCCTATCGCCATTTCGGGCGTCGGAAGCAGTGCCACGGCCGCGCCGCTCACCGCTGTCACACCAAACCCGGTGAGTAAGTTGAAGGTCAGTGAGCCTGTGGCGCGAGTCGCATAGGAACGCAGCCGCTCATATTCTTCGGCTGTGATTTTGTGTTCGGCAAGGAGCTGATCCAGATCGAGTGTGTACTTCACGGCGTGACCTCTCTCAGGGCGCGTCCAAGGCGGTGTGCCCACCAGCCGACAGCGGGCACACCGCCCAATCGGTGCCGGACCGATCTGCGCCGGCGCGTCCAGCTCAGACTTCTTCAAGGACGCGCACGCGCCCGGCCGCCTGCGCCTCGGCAACGACCCGCTGCACAACGTGCGGTGGGGCTTCGTCGTAGTGTGCAAACCGCATGCCATAGCTCCCCCGCCCACTGGTCAGTGAGTTGAGCGCCGTGGCGTAGCTCAGCATTTCTCCCAGTGGTACGTGTGCTTCAATGGCCTGCTTGTTCCCCTTCGCGTTGATGCCGAGAATGCGCCCCCGGCGTGTAGAAAGATCGCTCATCACATCGCCGGCCGCTTCGGCCGGGATGCTGACCTCAACCTGCATGATTGGTTCGAGCAGCACCAGCTTGACCCGCTCCATAGCAGCGCGAAAGGCCTTGCGTCCGGCCAGCTTGAACGACAACTCATCAGAATCAACGCTGTGGTATGCGCCGTCCACCAGCTCAACCTGGAAATCCACAACCGGATAGCCGGCCAGGGCCCCCTGCTCGGCAGCTTCCAGAATGCCCTTTTCAACCGCCGGACGGAACTGCTGCGGAATGACGCCGCCGACAATTTTATCCACGAAGCGGAAGCCTGCCCCGCGCGGCAGCGCCTCAAACACACACGTGCAGTCGCCGAACTGCCCGCGCCCGCCGGTCTGTTTTTTGTGGCGTGCATGCACTTCAACGCGTCCGTTGAAGGTTTCCAAGTAAGCCACCTTGGGAGCGTGCAAGGTGACCGCAACACCATACCGTTTTTGCAGGCGCTCAACCGTCAACTCAATGTGCTGCTGATTGCAACCCGAGAGAATGAATTCCTTGGTTTGGGGATCACGCGCGTAGCGCAGGGTCACATCCTGTTCAATCAACTTGCCGATGGCACTCGAAAGCTTGTCTTCATCGGCGCGCGACTCAGGTTCGATGGCAAAGGCAATGGCCGGTTCTGGTATCGTCACCGGTGCAAAGCGGACAGGCGCCCCCCTGTCACAAAGCGTATCGCCCGTATGGGTGTCCTTGAGTTTGGTCAGGGCCACGATGTCGCCGGCGTGTGCTTCGGTGATCTTTTCAAGCTGTTTCCCCTGTGGCGCGTACAGGGCTGCGATCTTTTCCAGCGAACCGCGCCCACCGTTGACAACCGGCGTATCAGGACGCAGGACGCCCGACACAATCTTGCACAACGAAATGCGGTTAAACTGGTCGTCCAGGGTTTTGAAAACATAGCCGGCAAAGGGTTCATCGTCGGTCACATGCCGCGGTGACACCAGATCAGGGTCAAGCGGTGACATCCCGAGCCAGCCGCCGACATGCGCCGGAGAGGGCGCAAAGGCCACCAGCGCGTCCAGTAACGGTGCAATGCCGATGTTGAGCGTTGCAGACCCGATAAAGACCGGCGTGATCAGATGGCCGGCAATGGCCGCCGGCAGCGCTGCCAAAACCTCTGCCTCGGTCAGCGTCCCGTTTGCAAAAAAGGCTTCCAGCAGGTGGTCGTCGGTCTCCGCCACGCGCTCAATCAGTAGTTCACGGGCTTTGGCTGCCGTCGCCACCAAGGAAGTCGGGATGTTGTCCTCGACAAACGTTCCGCTCCCGTCAGGCTGATAGAGGAGCGCCCGTTGGCGCAGCACGTCCACAACGCCACGAAAATGTTTCTCGACGCCGATGGGCAGTTGCAGCAAAACCGGACGCAGATCGCATTGTTCGGTCAGTCCGGCCAGACAGGCATCAACATCGGTTTGTTCTTTGTCGAGCTTATTGATGAAGACAAAGCAAGGCAGATTAAACTCGGCGGCATACTGCCGCACCTGCTCGGTCCCGATTTCAACCCCGTTGTGGGCATCAATGACGAGGAGTGCCGTTTCGGCCACGCGCAGCGCCGGACGACTGTCCAGGATAAAGGCCGTCGCGCCGGGGGTGTCGAGCAGGTTAATTTTATGGTCGCGCCAGATGCCACGCGCAACGCTCAGGTGAGTTGACAGCTGATGCGCCACAGCGACTTCATCGAAGTCTGTGACGGTGGTTCCATCGGCGACTCTCCCTAGGCGCGGTGTCGCGCCCATTGTGTACAGCATCGCGGCCGCCAGCGACGTTTTACCGGCGTGCCCGTGACCAACGAGCGCGACATTACGTAGGTGAGGGGTGGCGAAAACATTCATGCCGCAAAACTCCTTTCCAGTCTGAGGTGTTAAGGCGAGCGTGCGCCGAACTGCCACACGTGACGGCAGACGTAACGCACATCTGGAATCGAGCAATGGCCACGGCATCCCACCAACGAACATAGATGGCGAAAAGCGTAGGTATTAAAACGTACTTTGCCGGTCTGTGACCGGGCAAAAAAACTTTTCCCGGCCCTCCACATTAGGGCGCGCCAGCAGCGTTGCCTGTGGCATGCTAGCGGCGGCGTTGCTGCTGGCCGCCCTGCTCCTGGCCCTTGCTGCGGAGCTACATCTGCTCGCTGTCGGTGTTACGAATGGTCACAACTGGTTTGGGTGTAACGATGTCGGTCGGATTCCGAATGGCGGCGCGGCGCTTCCCTATGCGCCATCAACGATGTAGGGCGTGCCGCTGGTTGCCGTGGTTGATGGTATTCGTCCTCGCGACGGCGCTCGCCGGCATTGCTCCTGCCCAAAAGCGCGCCGTGCCGCCCAACGTAGCAGCGGTGCTAGCTGAGACGAATACGATTTTGCGCGCCGTGTCGCGGTTGCGTGAACTGCCGATCAAGCGCCCGGTCAAATCCGGCTATCGCTCGCGAAAGGAAGTGGAGCAGGCTGTCATCGAAGACTTTGAAACTTCCCAGACGCCTGAAGAGTTTGCTGCGCAGACCAAAATGCTTGTTGCGCTGGGACTGATTCCACAGGATTACAACCTGCGTGAAGCCATGATTGAGCTCCTGACCGAGCAGGTGGCCGGTTTTTATCAACCAAAGACTGGCGAGTTCGTGCTGACAGAAAGCCTCATCGGGGACGATCGCCACAGCCAGCGGATCGCCATTGCCCATGAGTTGACCCACGCCCTGCAGGACCAGCACTTTAACCTGCGCCGGTTTGAGAAGCCGACCAAGGGGAACACCGACCGCGACATGGCCATTCGTGCGCTTGTTGAGGGCGATGCGACGGTGACGATGCTCGCCTATGCGTTTGACGGGCGCATGGAGATTCAGAAACTGCCGCTCTCCATCGGCACCCTGTTGGAAGCGTCCGGTGCCTTGCTTGACGATCCGAAGAAAACACCGGCTCTGGCGGCTGCGCCGCAGGCGCTCAAACAGTCGCTGCTGTTTCCCTATGCTAACGGTGCGAGTTTTGTCCAGGCGCTCCTGCGCAACGGAGGGTGGACGCGGGTTTCTCAGGCTTTTACCGACTTACCCGAAAGCACAGAGCAGGTCCTCCATCCAGAAAAGTACCTCACCCGTGAGCGTCCGGTGACGGTGAGCCTACCCGACGTATCGGCGCTGCTGGGTCAGGGCTGGTCGCTGGTAACCAACGAGGTACAGGGTGAGTTTGGCTACCAACTGATTCTCGGCGAGTTTCTTGACGATCGGCGGGCGAAGCAGGCAGTGCAGGGATGGGGCGGCGATTGCTCGGCGCTGTACGAACACCAGCCGACCGGGCAACTCTGCCTGATACAGGTCACGACCTGGGATACCCGCGCTGCCAGCCGAGCGTTCTTCGATGCGTATGTGGAACGCACACAACGTCGCTTTCCGCGCCACACCTTCGCCCTTGCCCAGGAGGACCTGCGCGTAGGCAAGGGAGTGTACCTCGAGCGCCGTGGTGCAGAGGTGTATCTGCTGGAGGGGCTGCCGCCGCAGGCCGATGCCAAGACGTTGCTGAAACAACTGGCAACCGTGTCACGAAAGCTCCCTGCCTAGGCGCCGTCCTGGACGGCGCGTGCGCCGGGCTGTTTTTTGAGTGAACCGACGGCCATGTGTTAGACTCGACTCAAGTTAGTCGGCTTGTCGGCGGGCCGCGGTAGCTGCGTTGTAATCCGTTGATGCGGGTGGGACAGTGGTGCGGCGTTGCATACGCTTGTCGGGCGGCAGACCACCTGGGCGACGTGCCAGCGGAATGGACGTATGAACGAAACCTCGCCTATCAATCGGCCGTCTGAGCGGCCACCTGAGTCACCGGCCGCCGAGGCGGCAGATGTGATGGTGCGGCGTTCGGATGACAGCGTTGCCGGTTTTGACGCGCAGCGGATTGTCGAGTCGCTGCGTCGTGAAACGTGCCTCGGCCTGGAGCTTGCGCAGCGCATTGCAGGGGAGATCGAGGACATTATCCGCCGGTCGGCGCTACGCCGTGTGACCTCTTCCCTCTTGCGGACGCTCATTGACGCCAAGCTGATCGAGTATGGCCTGGAAACCGAATATCGTGCGCATACGCGGTTGGGCCTCCCAGTTGCCGACCTAGACCGTCTGATCAAGCAGACCAACCACCGCGCTGCCGCCTTGCCGCTGACGCCGGAGGGTACCAGCCTGGAGATCGCCGCTGCCATCAAGCGGGAGTACGCTTTGCTGTCGGTGTTTTCGGCGCCGGTTGCAGAAGCCCATCTGGTCGGTGACATCTTCATCCAGGATTTGGGGGCAGTTGACCGTCCCTACGCCATCATTCAGTCGCCGGATGTTGTCAAGCGACACGGTTTTATTCTGCCAAACCGGTTTGCCGTCTCCCGGCCGGCGCGACACCCGGAAGTGCTGGTTGCCCATCTGGTCAAGTCATCGGCAGCCCTGCAGGGGTATGTCAACGGTGCTGTCGAATGGGACGCCGTCAACTTCAGCCTCGCGCCGTATCTGGAAGGCCTGACGGAACGTGACTTGTTGCAGGTGGCTGAAGCCTTGATGTTTGAGCTGTCGGCGACGGCCGTGGGGCGCGGTGGGCTGACGCCGGTCTGTGTGATGCATTTGGATTGGCAGGCTCCGGCTTATTTGGCAGACCGTCCGGCAATCGGCCCGGGCGGCAGCTTCACCGGAAAAACCTATGCAGATTACACATCCGTCGCACGGTGCTTTCTGTGGTCCCTCTTGACCGCTTATCGCGACGGTGATGGCCAGGAACTGCCGCTGCTGGGGATTCGTCCGGTGCTGCACGTTGCGCCGGAGGACGGGGGCGACGAGTGGCGCGCCTTCATCACTGCTGTGTGTCAGACCCTGCTCAAACGGGGCAATATTTGGTTTGCCTTTGACCATACACCGGCGCGGGCCTTTCTCAGTCGGTTTGGCTTGCCGTACGAAACGGGCTTTGCTGACGCCGCAACCGATGAGTGGTGCGCCGCTGCTTTTCAAGTGGTAGCCATCAATTTGCCCCGGGCCGCCTACCGGGCGCGGCCGGGGAAAGTGGTCGAGATTTTTGAAGAACTGACGCGGTTGATGGACATTGCGGCGCAATCGCACCTGGAAAAACGGGTGTTTTTGGAGAAGCTGCTGGCGCAAGGTGAAGACGGCCCCCTGGCCCTGTTGGCAGCGCGGCGCGGTGGCCGACCCTTCTTGCGCTTGACACGTACCACCCATCGATTGTGTCCGGTTGGTCTGGACGACCTAGTGCAGGTTGTTACCGGTCATCGGATGCATGAGTCTTCTGTGGCACGTGAGTTTGGTGCGCAGGTCATCACGCACCTGGCCACCGAAGCTGCCCGGCTGACTTCGCGCCACAAGGCGCACTTCGTGCTGGCTGAGTCCCATATTGAGGGGATGACAGAACGCTTTGCCCGGATGGACGCCCGCTTTTTCCCGCAGGCGATTGTGGACGGCTCTGTATCCGAACATCCGGCGACGACGGAAAGCTACGTCAACGGCGCGAAACTCTCCTCCTCCGTTGCTCTCCCACCGCGTCAGCGTGCGCAATGGGAAGGCTGGATTCAGCGCGGACACCTGCTCAATGCTACCACGGATGTTTGGCTAGGTGACCAACTGCCGACCCCGGTGCAACTGGCCGAACTGGTGGCCGGGGTTCAAGCCGATGGTCTCGCCACCGGATTGATGGTTGCCTTGGAATTTACAGTTTGCCGCGCCTGTGGCCACGTTGCCGTCGGAAGCGCACCAACTTGTCCGGCGTGCGGTGCCGCCCAGGTTGAAACCCTCGCTAAGGCGACGAATCGCTACAGCCGGGTTGCCGCCTGGTCGTCGGCGGCCCAGGCTGAGCGGCAACGCCGCGCCCGTATCACGGCCGACCTGCTGTAACAAACTGCCGTGCAATCTGAGCGGCAGGACATGGGCGCAGATGCGCTGGTTAGCAGCCTGGAGAAGATAACCTGTGCCGCCTCCCCCTCCCCGGTGGCCCCCCTCGCAAGTGGGGGTTTTTACGGGCTGGATGCGCTGCGGAAGGTCGCCCAAGGTGGATGCACAAAGCAACCGAGCAGGAGCGAACGTCCGGCGCTCAGCGCCGCCACAACAACGGCACGCCCCGCCGCGCGCAACGCAGCAGCCGCAGGCGAGCGCGACCGGTTGACCGACGGCGCGCCACAGCGGTCTCCGGCAGATGTTCCAGGTCGCTCAGCGGCCGGGTCGCTTCCGGAGGGTGGCTATCACCGCCGCCGGCCACAAGCGTTCAGCGCGCTCCAGCTTCACCATCCGCGGCGGCTGCCATTGCCACCCGCCGCGCTGGATGGCTGTGAAGGCACTTTCGACCCACGCGCGGAGGCTATACCAGGCCGCATCAGCCTGGTCGGGGGGCAGGTCGGTGACCATCGACCAGGGTTCGTTCCCGACCGTCCGGGCAATCAACAGGGCGCGGGTCAACGGACAGGCGTTGAAACAAGAGCACCCGCTCGCGCCACTGCATCCCCGGACCGGTGCGCAAGGTCGCCACCGGCTGATACGGACCGTCCGGCAAGCGGAAGTGGTCCTGGCGGGGAATGCGCAGGAAGGAATGCCGACCCCGACGCCGGATGTGCTGAGACAGCCAGCGGGCATACAGGTCGCAGTCGGTCCAGACCGGCGCGAACCAATCGCCGGGCCTGGCGTCGCCTATCCGGTCGAGCAGCCGCTTCCGATGCGGACGCCAGGCTGCCTGCCGATGCGCCGACAAGACCTTCCAGGCGACGGGGATGGCGCAGCCGCCGGAGAGAACACGGACGACCAACGCCAGACCACGCTCCCCAGCCCACCAGGCACGCACCCAGCGGAAGCGTGGCGCGAAGCGCGTCTCCCCCGGAAGGATGGTACACTGCTGCCCCTTGTTGGCTGCGGCTGTGCGATACGCGGCGCGCCGCCGTTCTCGCAGAGTGTGCTTTCGGACGCCGACGATTGCGACCACGGGTCAGCCCGCACGAGCGGGCGACGACTACCCCACAGCTCTAGAGGGGCAAGATGACGGCTTGAGGGCGACTCAGAGGCCCGCTCTGCTGACAGGCAGTTTCTATCCATCGCCGGAGCGCTTCCCGGGCGACCTTGCATCCTCCCCGTTCAATCACTTGTGCCGAGGGAGGATACCCAATCAGACGACCCGCTCGGCAGCAAACGACTCCGTTTAGCAAAAAAACCTTCACTTGTGAGGCCAGGGGAGGCACCGAGCCGCAGCCACGGCGCGTGCCCGGGGCAGCGACGCAGGACAGAAGCGACGTGACATCTACCAGGCGGTTGTGTATCTTCGGGCCTGGCTTAACCAAACCAACGCGATTGCACCCGTCTGGCATCGCATTCCCATAGCACACAAGCGGCTGCGGGCGATCACCGTTTCCTGTTTGCCGCTCTGACAAGGAGTGATACAACGCCATGAAACGATGGCTGATCGTGGCTTACCTGCTAGGTGCGGGGTGGCTGCTGCTAGGACCTTCGACAGCGCGCTCCTCGGCCAGAGCTGCCGTTTCGGCAGTCGGCGTGCAGCGTTCAGACCAAGCTTCGGAAGTGGAAGTGGATGCCGGTACAAAGATGCCGGGCAAGATGGTGTTTGACAACACCGAGAGCGACCCGCCGTTTTCAAAGTACGCCGGCTACAAAGATGACAAGGGGAAGGCGCCCTTCGACCACCAGCAGCACGTGGACTACCAAGGCTCGACGTGCGTGGTCTGCCACCACACGAACTCTAAAACGCTGGTGGCTGTGGATGGTGTAGCGAGCGAGCCGGTCATGAAGTGCACGGTCTGTCACACCGACGAAGACCTTAAGCCATCGCCGGTGGAAGGCACGCATGAGGACTACAAGTTCAAGGGTGTACCGGCGGTCGAGGCCATCACAGCCTATCACGGCGAGGAAAGCTCCACGAGCTCGGCGAGTGAAGCCGGCTGCATCACCTGCCACAAGCGCCTGGAAAGGGAATTTCCGAAGGCCGGCAAAGTGGTATCCTGCAATAGTTGCCATACGGGCCAGGACTCGTAGCCGTCCTGCTCGAAGCCTGCTTGCTGCATAGGGCTGCATAGGCTTCAAAGCGGGCGACAGGGCGTCGCCAGAGTGAGCCGTGGGTAGCGTTTCACTCAAAACTTTTCTGCTCGGGATAGTGCTTGGTGCTGCTGGGGGCTATGGCGTCGGGCGCTGGCTGCCGATTCAGGACGCACGGAGCGCTGTACCGGCGACGCCCGCGTCTGGGCCGCCGCCGCTGAGGCCGGAACAGATGACATCACTTCCGGCTGCCCATCTGCCGCTCGCTTCCGGCAATGATGCCAACGAGCCGCCGGTAGTCGCAGCGGCCCGGCAGGCGGCTGACCGGGACATCGGCAACTATGCTGCCCAGATGGATGCCGCAGCAGCGTTGTATCAAGCCAGGAAGTTTGCCGACGCCTTGGTCTATGCACAGCGAGCGCGCAACCTGCGCCCGGACAGCCTCGATGCACTGCTGGCCGTTGGCGTTTCGCAAGCCGAGCTGGGGCAGTATGATGCGGCGGTGAAAACGCTTGGGCAAGCCGTTGCCCGACGGCCCGATGATGCCGACCTACGCGCCGAGCTAGCCTACGTCCATCTCCGCCGCAGGGCGTTTCAGGCGGCGCTAGACGAGGCCGAGCGCGCCTGGCGGCTGGCCGGCGCATCGGAGCGGGCCCTTGAAATCCTTGCCCAGGCCGCGCTGGCGCTGGGCGACAAGCCGCGCGCCAGCGCGGCGGTCGAGCGTTTGTCTGCCGTCAATCCCGGCAACCCGCAACTGGTGGAGCTTTCCCGGTCGCTCGCTTCAGACAGGTCGCGCCGCGCAAGGAGAAAACCGTCATGACCGTGCCTCCAGAGGTTGGGAAAAAGATTGACAAGCTTGTCCCGTCGCGCCGCACCGTACTCCACATGGGCTTGGCCGCCGGCGCGGGCGTCTGCGCGAGCGCGTTAGCGACTGCCGCGCAGCGCAGTCCGCGCAATACCGACGCCGCTTTGCTCAACACGGCGCTGGAGGTGGAGCATCAAACGGTTGCCGCCTATGATGCCGCTGTCGGCGCAGGTCTGCTCACAGGTGCGGCACTAGAGCTGGCCAGGCACTTTCAGAGCCAGCACCGCGCCCACCGCGACTTGCTTGTGGAGGAAGTGCGCAAGCTGGGCGGGACGCCGGCCGTCGCGCTTGCCGGCTATGCATTCAAAGGCGCAGATGGCACACCGACGACGTTCAAAACGGCGGAGGACGTCTTAGTGTTTGCCCTTGGGTTTGAGGCAGCAGCTACAAGCGCCTACCTAGGACTGCTGCCACGACTGGCATCGAAGTCGCTGCTTCCGATCCTTGCCGGCATTGCCTGCGACGAATCACAGCATGCCGCAGCCATTCGTTTGCTGCTCAAACAGCAGCCTGCCCCAGAAGCCGTGGTAAAGTAGGTCTTCACCTTTGCGCCCTAAGAACCGGCACCGGCGCTCGTGACTGAGGAACGCCTGCCTGCAAAAGGGCTTCTACCAAAAGGTTGGTTACGAAGGTTTTTTATGTCGGCGAAAGTGCTCATCGCAGAGGATGATCCGGCCTCACGCACCCTGCTTCAGATTTGGCTGCGCCAGGACGGCCATGACATTACCAGCGTTGATAACGGGCGCGCTGCCCTAGAAGCTGCCCGCCAAGTTTTGCCCGACCTAGTGCTGTCGGACGTGATGATGCCGGAAATGGACGGCTTCGAATTGTGTCGGGCATTGCGTGCCGATCCGCAGCTCGGCGAAGTGCCGATTGTGCTGGTGACAACGCTGGCCGACAAAGCCTCGCGCATTCAGGGGATTGAGGCCGGGGCGGATGACTTCCTAACCAAGCCCTACGACAGCGCCGAGTTACGGGCGCGGGTACGAACCATTGTCCGTCTCAACCGCTACCGCCTACTGCTCCAGGAACGTGAGCAACGCGCGGCCGAGCGGGCCGCCGCCGCTGCCCGCCTCAGGGAGTTGGCGGATTTGCTCGACCAGACTCAGGATGCCATTGTTCAGATTGACGCTCAGGGACGGATTGCGTTCTGGAGCGCCGGAGCGGCGCGGATGTTCGGCTGGTCGCCTGAGGAGGCTGTGGGGCGTGAGGCACGTGCCTTGCTCTTTCCAAAGGCAGGGGAGCTTCCCCGCGAAGCGATGACAGGTCTGGCTACCTGCGGCGACTGGAAAGGGGAACTCACCACGTATCGGCGTGACGGGCAGGAATGCACACTACTGACCCGGTGGTCGGCCGTCGAGCGGGCAGCGGACGGGGCGCGCTCAACGCTGCTGATTGCCACCGATGTGACGGAACAACGCCACGCCGAGCGGCAGTACCTGCGCGCCCAGCGCATGGAGACGATTGGGATGCTTGCCAGCGGCGTCGCCCACGATCTCAACAACATGCTCACACCGATCAGCATCGGCGTTGAGGTGCTGCGTCAACAGCTTCAAGACTCGGCGCTGACCGAAATCTTGAACGTGATGGCAAGCAGTGTTGAGCGCGGCTCGGCCCTGGTCAAGCAAGTGCTTTCGCTAGCCCGCGATGGCGGCCAGAAAACCACCTTGCTACAACCAAAGCACATTGTGCGCGAAGTCGCTCAGCTGGCGAAAGAGACGTTTCCCAAAACCATCACCGTGTGCGCCGATTACCCGGCCAAGCTGTGGACCATTGAAAGCAATCCGACGGAGTTGACCCAAGTCTTGCTCAACCTATGTGTCAATGCCCGCGACGCAATGCCGCAGGGCGGAACCCTGACACTGGTGGCCCGCGACGTGGACGCCGCCGAGGTGCGCCGCGCCGGTCATCCACACCCAACCGCCGATAACTATGTCCTCATCGAGGTTTCCGATACCGGTACCGGGATTCCACCTGACATCCGTGACCGCATCTTTGAGCCGTTCTTCACAACCAAGCCAAAGGGCAAGGGTACGGGCCTGGGCTTAGCCACCGTGGCAACCATTGTGCGCAAGCAGGGCGGCTTCATTGCCCTTGAGAGCGAAGTCGGGCGCGGCACGACGTTTCGGCTTTACTTCCCGGCTGCCACAGCCTCCGCATCGCCGACCACCACGATTGCCCCTCTGCCGGCAGGACAGGGCGAGCTGGTCCTCATCGCCGAAGCCGAAGCCTCAACGCTTGATCTTCTGCGGACGGTACTTGAAACCAACGGCTACACCGTGATCGTCGCCCGGGACAGTGTGGAAATGGAGGAGGGGCTGGCGCGCCGGCCCGCAGCGGCCATTGTTGACGCTACCTTGCCTGGAGACGGGCAGTGTGGACTAGCGTTGGCGCAGGCAGCACAGCGCAACCTGCCGCTCATCGGCCTGTGTTCGGACACAGAGGAGGCCTGTCAACAACGCGCGGCAAGCCTACCTCAGGTGCGCGAGTGGATTAGAAGACCCTTCTCGTCCGCCCAAGTGCTGCACGTCCTGAAGAACGTTTTGAGTTCACCTACGGAATGAACAAGCGTCCGTTGTCGGCTGCAGCTACCGGTGTCGGCATCCGTCATTCAGACGCCGACGGCACTCCCACCAGGGTGTCAAGGGTCACGCCGCGCGCAGCACACCACGCGGCAAACGGCTCGACCTGGGCTTCGGCCAGTTTACGCCCGACCAGCCGCCGGAGATGCTCTTCGAGTACTTCCGGTTCCCAGCGCGCGTACACCTTCCGCCGGTCGGACGCCAGGAGCTCCTCACGCTCCTTGGCAACCAGTTCTTTGAGTTCACTTTTCTTGCACTGCGCCAATAACGCCTCGCCCGTACGTTCAAGATGTTCGAGGTAACCCAGTTCGAGTTCCTGCAATCGCTCCTGGGAAGGCGCAGGAAAGAGCGACGGCGCATCGGCCTTGGTTTCCCCCGTTCCGCTGACTTCTGCTGCGTCAGCGGGCTTCTCAGCGCGTCCACGCACGGTTTTACCGGTGGATTGTTTCCGCCTCTTCGGGGGCAGCTTGGGCAGCGCTTCCTGTCCGTTGACGATCAAGGTGTAGAGCAATCCGCCCGGATTGGCAAGGTCGCGCTGACGGTACTGCCGATCAAAGGTGGCGATCGCTTGTTCGACGGTTTCGAGCTTCCCCTGCATCTCGAAGCTCTCCACCAGCTTCTTCGCCACCGACCCAATCACGCCACGCGCCATCAGCTCGCCCTCTAAATGGAGGGCGAGATCGCGCACGGCCCGCTCTTCCGGCGAGAGGTCGTCATCGCACATCGCATCCATCACGTCGTAGATGGGCAGTGCCATCTGCTGAATGCGCGCACCGAACTCTAGGTTTTTGCGGAAGTGAATGGTTTCTTCGGTCAGCGTCCACTCGACGAGGAACTGCTTGGACACCAACTCGTTCAGGGCTGGCTCCAGGCGTTGCATAATCTGCGAAACGTAGTTGAGTTCGCGCGACATGCCGACATGCTCAAACGCGAGCTTGCGGACGTTGATGACAAAGTAGTCGCCGCTGCCGAATTTCTTGTCGAGGTAGCGAAACAATCGCTTGGCGATGGGGGAGGTCAAGTTGAAGTAGAAATCCGCGTCGAGCTTCTTGAACAACTTTTCACTGAGGCTCTGGGCGACGCGGTCGCTCCACATGACGTAGCTTTTGGCACCGGTGCGTTTGCCGGTGCTTTCGTCAAAAATCTTGAACTCCTGAATGATGCTCATCCCGACATCGACCAGCCGGCCGCTGTGCCGATCCACGTAGGCGTTTTTGGCCTCGATGCGGACGGCGGCCAGCTTGCGCAGCGAGCTTTCAAGTCGCTCGTAGTGCTTGGCGTTCATCGGCCAGCCCAGCCGGCGAATGAGGTCATACCGGCTGAAATACACCTTCTTCTGCGCCCCCTGCTCGTAGGACAGCTCCATCAGGGCGACGTACACATCCTCATCAGTCGTGCTCGGCAAACCCTCGATCGGGTGGGGCATGACAGTCCACACGCGCTGGATTTCGCGTCCGTTGGAGGTGATGTGCTCGGTGAAGGTCAGGTAGTTTTTGCTCTTCTGGGCGCGCTTGTCGAGCACGGCGATGGGGAACACGGCTAGGTTGAACTCATCCTGAGCAATCCGGATGACCTCCGGTTTGTCGGTGTCCTCATGTTCTCCGGCCGCAGCTCCTGACGGCGGGGCTACGGCCTCTATTGGCGTGCCATCAGCGCCATCAGTTTCACGCTTCTTGCGGCGGCCGCGTTTCTCTGACATAGGCGCCGTCCTCCTGAGTCGTCTGAGCCTAGCCGGCGGTGGTCCGCGGCGGCGTTGTGACAAGTTGCCAGGCAAGCGGTGTAAGTAGGATTTGGACCGACGTTGCCGTTAATTATCATCATCATCATTAATTATCATTAATTAGTTAATGAGAGATGTAAGTGCTTTATATTCAATAACTTACAGGCGAATTTTTATGTCAAGGGTCAATACTCGCGGAACCCTGACCTTTGGCATAAGTGCCAAAAACAGTGCTTTTTTATGTCAAGGGTCAATAGTTTTATGTCAAAGGTCAATAGCTTGGACACCGTAGAAGGGAGGTTTTTATGTCAAGGGTCAATAGTTTTATGTCAAAGGTCAATACTCTTATGTCAAAGGTCAGTAGCAGGTGTCATCATTGACCTAAAATCCGCACAAAAATCTCCGAAATTGCCCCAAGCACAAGATATTGTGGTGTCGAACGGCGTATTAGTGGTTGGAAACCGGGAATTTTTTACGTCAAAGGTCAATAGTTTTATGTCAAGGGTCAATAGTTTTATGTCAAGGGTCAATAGTTTTATGTCAAGGGTCAATAGTTTTTATGTCAAGGGTCAATAGTTTTTATGTCAAGGGTCAATAGCTACAAGATGTAGGTCAGACGGGTAAAAGTGACCTGACAAAGCGGCGGCCAGGTGCGGCTTACAATTCATTGCTTCAAGTAGTACAGTGGAGGCTCTAAACGGTGACCGGCAATACGGGGCGCTTATGTCAAAGGTCAAGTGTTATGTCAAAGGTCAAGCGGCAAGCGCTGGGGTGAGGCCGGCGGCGTTGAGGTGTACTGGTTAACACGGTGCGGCACCGGACGGGAGGATTGGTGTAGAGGGGGGCACAATGCGGGTACGGGCCTTACCGAGTCTGACAGATCGGCGCAGCCAGTTGCTGATCACCTTTGTCATCAACGACCGTGTGGCGATTGATGCGGGAGCGTTGGCATTTCATCTGCAGGGCGAAGCATTGTTAGCCGTGCAGGACATTGTGTTAACGCACGTGCACCTGGATCACATTGCTTCGCTGCCGTTTATTTTTTCGGAGCTGTTCGCCGACATCCGCATGCCGGTGCGCATTCACGCGACGGCAGACGACATTGAGCGTCTGCGCCGGCATATCTTTAACGACGTCATTTGGCCCGACTTCACACGCTTGCGCAATGCCCATGGGGAACTGCTGACCTTTGTGCCGTTTACCTGGCGGGAACCGTTTGAGGTAGCCGGGTTGCGCTTGACAGCGATTCCGGTAACGCACACGGTGGAGACGGCCGGCTTCATTGTTGCAGACCAGCAGGGCGTCTGCGTTGCGTTTACGTCGGACACCGGTGTGACCGATGAGTTTTGGGCGGCGCTCAACGCCCTGCCACGGCTGGATGCCGTGTTTGTGGATGTCGCCTTTGACAATGCCCATGAGGCCATTGCCAATGTTTCGTGTCACCTCTCGCCGCGCCTCCTGGTGGGTGAGTTGGCGAAGCTCCGGCGCACAGCGCAGGTGTTGGCAGTCAATTTGAAACCTCTGTGCCGTGAGCGCGTCCAGGAGGAAATCCAAGCCCTGAACCTACCGGCTGTCCAAGTGGCAGCGCTCGATGTGGACTACACGTGGTCGGCAACGTCGCCGCCCGCGGAGGCACTCGGCGGTGGGTGAAACAGGTACTGCTGTAACGGCCCAAGGAACGTGTATGGAATACCCCAGAATCATTGTGCGTGGACCAACAACCGGCAGCCGCGTGGAAGAGTGTCGGAAGTTTCCACTCACCATTGGGCGGTCGAACGTCAACGACGTGATTATTTTGGACGAGCGTGCGTCGCGTACCCACGCCCAGATCGAAGCGCTGCCGGACGGCGGTTACCGGCTGGTTGATTTGGGAAGCCGCAATGGCACGCTGCTCAACGATGTGTTGGTGAAGGCGGCAGTTCGTCTCAAGGACGGTGACACGGTGACAATTGGCCACCACCGGTTGGTCTTCCGGTTGCCGGCAAAACGCGAGGATGTCCGCTATGACGACCGACCGATTAGCGGTACGGTCAGGTTGCAGAAGGCAGGTGAGTTGCTTGACCTGGGGCAGCTCGGCAGTGGGGTGGGGGAACTGCCAAGCCGTTTCCGGGAGGTGACACCAACCGGTCCGGTCACCATAGACGCTGAGCGGCTGCATCTGCTGGAAAAGCGCAGCCGAATGTTGCGCCTGTTTTATGACTTCAACAAGCAGGTGGCGCGCAAGTTCGATATTGAAGCCATTTATGCCGAAGTCGCACGGCAGATTTTTGAAATCTCAAATGCGGGACGCGTTCTAATCGGCAAACTCGCTGCGGCCGACCTGCCGATTGTCAAGTGGGTCGCATATCGGAATGACGGCATGCAGCAGACCTACGCGACGATGCCCATCAGCCGGACGGTGATTCGCAAGGTGATGAAGGAGCGTGTTTCGCTGTGGAGCCGAGACATAGCCAACGTGACAGGTACTGCCATGCTGGGTGTGCAGTCGCTGATGTGTGTCCCGATGATCGGACAGGAGGCGACACCACTGGGCGTCATTTACGCCGATAGCCTACATCTGGAGGGATTTACCGAAGATGATGTGGACTACCTGGGGGTGCTGGCTTTGACGGTGGCGCTGACGCTGGAAAACATCATGGCGCACGAGCATTTGCTGCACGAGGCGGAAGCGCGTGCGGCGTACCGCCGGTTTCTCCCACCACACGTTGTCGATCAAATCCTCCGCGACCCGGACAGCCTGCAGCTGGGTGGCGTCAACCAAGTGGTCACCACCCTGTTTGCCGATATTCGGGGATTTACAACGTTGGCAGAGCGTCAATCGCCACAGGAAACTGTGGCCGTGTTGAACCACTACTTTGAGCGGGCAGCGGCGGTGATTTTCCGGCACAGCGGCTCACTCGACAAATTCATCGGCGATGGCATTATGGCGCTCTTCGGTGCGCCCCAACCCAGCGACCGCGATCCGATCAACGCCATTCAGGCGGCCATTGCCTTGCAGGAAGTGGTTCAGGAGGTCAATGCCGATCTGCGCGAACAGGGCCTGGGTGTGCAGCTCAGTATTGGCGTTGGCATCAATACCGGGGAGGTGACGGCCGGCTACATCGGCTCGAAGCTGCGCACGGATTACACCGTCATCGGTGATGCGGTCAATCTGGCTGCCCGGTTAGAGTCCAACGCGAAGCCGGGACAGATCTTGGTGGGTGAGACAACCATCCGGTGTTTGCGCGACCTGATGCAGCGCGGCATTGAGTGTGAGGAGGGCGAGCACGAATTTGCCTTTGTTCCGTTAGGTGGGTTGAAAGTCAAGGGCAAGCTCAACGAAGTCAATGTTTACCAAATCCTGTGGGGTGAGGCATTGACAGACACGCTGACGAACGCAGCGGCGGCTGGCAGTCTAGGAGACGCCCAACCGACACGGTTTCGCAGTTCGTCTGGTCGTCCGTCGGTTGATGCAGAAGAAACAACCGCACGTCCCAAGGTAGGCAGCGAGCATGCACGGCGTGAGTCGCGCCGCACGCTCGCCGTGCCGGTAATTGTCGTGGGCCGGGACCTCAATGGAAATCATTTTGAGGAAACCACCGAGACCGTGGATGTGAGCTGCTCCGGCGCGTGCCTACGGCTGGCACAGCCGGTTGCCATCACATCGCCACTTTCGGTTGCCGTCCCGGCATACAAGTGGCGCGGTGAGGTGATTGTTCGAACCGTTGCCCGTGACACACAAGGGTACTTAGCCGGCATTGAGATTATCGGTCCGGGCCCTAAGTGGTAGCCGGTGGAGAAAAATCCCTGGGTTCGGTTTCTGACACTTTAGTTGCTTCAGCGGTGGTTATGACAACACTGAGTCCGGCGGAAGCATTTCGATTACTAGAGCACCGACTGACAGAGGGGAAAACACGCCTGACGCTCACTGAAGCTGCCGCCTTGACGGGCCTGTCATTGGACGAAGCCGAAAACGCCCTACGCGACTTGCTGATTCGCTACAACTGTCATCTGCAGGTCACAGAAAAAGGTGACATTATTTATGACTTCGGCCATCAATTGCATCGTCGCAATGAAAAATCGTGGCGTGAGTACCTTGAAGAGATACTAGATGCTTTGTGGAAAGTATTTGTTCTCTTTTTTAAAGCATGGATTGCTATTACATTAGTCGTTTATTTTCTTATCTTTCTAACGATTCTTCTAGTCTTTATCTTTAGCATAGCATCCGATGGTAAAAAGCATAAGAGTTCTAGAAGGTCGGGCGGTAACGTACTTGCCAATGTTCTACGGTTGTTTAGTGCCATCTTTGAGTGGAATACAGCAACGCCAAAGAAGCGCCGCCGCACCGATCGAAGGGGATATACATACACTGCATATCAACCACAGCCGGCCTTGCTATCAGAAGAAGAGGACAAGAAGAGCTTTATTGCATCTGTTTATGACTTTGTTTTTGGTCCACCTCGTTTGACGAAGGATCCACTTGAGAATCAAAAAGAAATAGCAGCTTTTTTGAGGCGAAACAAGGGAATTTTAGTTCCCAGTGACATCAAGGCGCTAACCGGTTTAGTTTCTGATCAAGCAGCACTTTTGTTCTCAGACTGCATTGGAAGGTTCGGCGGAGATATTCATGTTAGCGATCGCAAGATTATGTACGGTCAATTTGACCGACTGTTACGAACAACAAGCGAAAAAGATAGTACAGAGATTATTTATTACTGGGATGAGTACGAGCCGCCTTATCTACTTACAGGTAATAAGTTAAGTACAAATATTATGATTGCTTTTCTCAATGGATTCAACTTATTCTTCTCGATGGCTATCCTGGCCGGTGCAGGTAATGATACCTTTTCCAAGGTTTGGTTAGGAGTAATACCTTTTACATTTTCATTTATTTTTTTTGCAGTGCCACTGCTACGTTTACCGGTTGTGTTTGCGAATGAAGTCCGTCGGGTAGCTGAAAACCGGCGGAAGCGTGTCATGCGGGCGATTTTTGCCGCGCGTGGCTGTGGACAGACGGCGGAGCAGATTGTGCGGGCAGTCAATGCGCCGGGCACTCTAGAACCGCTTTCCCAGAAAGCTGTCGAAGACATTTTAGCGCGTCTTGTGCGGGACTTACCTGGTGAGATACGAACCGATGCTCACGGACAAGTGTTCTACGAATTTCCTATCCTCACACTTGAACTCGAAGAAGCCACACTTCTGCGGCAGCGGACGGTTGACCGTGACCTGGGCAGGGTCGTGTTCGATACACGCAAGTAACAAACCTTATCCTGGGTGAGGCAGGGTGACCCATAAGGTAGGCTGGAAGTCTCAGCTTCAATGGAGCCCGCTTTTTTCAAGCGGGAAAAGTTGGGCCGTGGTGCGTCTCGCTTCCCTTTCTCCACGTCGCTTCAATGGAGCCCGCTTTTTTCAAGCGGGAAAGGCACTACCATAAGCCGGCACATCGCCTTCACTCGGTGCCGTCCTTCAATGGAGCCCGCTTTTTTCAAGCGGGAAAAGAAGATATTGCCAGATGCCGGCAACCCAGTACTCAGCCTTCAATGGAGCCCGCTTTTTTCAAGCGGGAAAAGGTTGCGGGAAGGGCTCGCTAGTCAGAAATTCAAACCGCTTCAATGGAGCCCGCTTTTTTCAAGCGGGAAAAGTCGGTTGCGGCAATGGCGCCGAAACGTGCAGCAGTAGGCTTCAATGGAGCCCGCTTTTTTCAAGCGGGAAAAGAAGCGAGAAGCACGGACGAGCACGGATCCTCCCAAGCTTCAATGGAGCCCGCTTTTTTCAAGCGGGAAAAGACGGTAGAAATACCCGTGCCCATACACGGATATGTCGCTTCAATGGAGCCCGCTTTTTTCAAGCGGGAAAAGTCACGATCATGATACGCGATAAGTGACTGTGAAATGCTTCAATGGAGCCCGCTTTTTTCAAGCGGGAAAAGCTCACCAGGCGCGAATTCAAAGCGGAAGCCGATCGCCGCTTCAATGGAGCCCGCTTTTTTCAAGCGGGAAAAGGATCTGCTTCCCAACTTGAATCCCGTCCGGATCGTCTGGCTTCAATGGA
>CALGZC010000005.1 GCA_937934745.1 uncultured Blastocatellia bacterium | reverse complement strand
TTTTCCCGCTTGAAAAAAGCGGGCTCCATTTGAAGGGCGGGCGAACGTCTCTAACCCCATCCTCGATTACCCCAGCGCGACGGCCAATCTAATGCCGGTCGCCAAGCTCTATGGTGGCAGCGCCATCAACGTCGATCTGCGCTGCCTAAAAAACTCCCTATCCCCGCTCGCGTCCTCCAGCCTAGGCCGCCAGGTCAACCCCGGGCAAGCCTGATGCAGGATGCGCCACACGAGGTAAGACCTAGAAAAGGAGCTGACCGCCAACCCGAACAACGCCGTCTGAAAAGCCGGAGCAGGGCTGCCAACCGATAGCTCGCGCTTGGGCACTCGTCTGGGTACGCCCTGCGCCTAGGCGCTGTCGCCTTACACTTCGGCCCTCGCCCCGCCGCAAAGCAAGCGCTGGCTATCTTGCGCGACAGCCATCCCGCCGAGCCGGTCCGTCAGGTCCTCGCGCGACAAGATATAAACAAACTCCTTGTTCCCGAGGTGGCTCACCGCGCCGACCTTCTCGCCGCGCGGGTTGTGAATGCCGATCTGGGCGCCAACATAGCGCTTGAAGTCCCTTTCGAGCGTGATGACCTTCCCCTGGCCCTGCCACATAGAGCCAAGCAGGGCTTCCATCTCCTCGCGCGACAGATAGCCTTCGTTGTTGAACGACACGATGATCACGGGCGCCTGGACAGAGGCCAGCAATCGCCGCATGACATCCGCAAACCGCCTGCGGGAGTTGAAGACGCTCTGACGTTGGCGAATGTCAATCCGTTTGCACGCGATGCCATATGTTTCCGGCTTGTCCCACCGAACGAGCGTTTCCCAGATGTGGTAGTTGCCTAGGTAAGAGTGTTGGTTATAGGGCGGGTCTATGTATGCGACATCGGCTTCCAGCGACTCGACGGCTTCAAGCGCATCGAGGCAGGTGACTCGACCTTTTCCAGGCTTGGCGCGCGGAAGCACATTTGGAACTCGAAGCTCGAGGTCGTTGTATGACCTTGGCGCCCAGGATTTTAGATAGGCCATCTGCAAGCCGGTCGTTGAATCCACGCGGTCCGCCGCCTCCATCAGCGACGTCAGCATGACCGCTTCCAGCTCCGGCTCAAGCCCTTTTGCCGCGATGGCCTCTCGAATCGCGTCGATCCGCTCGCCATTCTTGGGCTGGAAGAAACGCGACTTGATGCAAAAGGTCTCGGTGAAGTACCCAGGCGACCCCTTCAAGGCGTTGAATTCCAGGACGAGCTTTCGGGCATCGTCGAGCGTGTCTTCGGCGTCGGCCTGCACGTAGCACCGCGCCAGAGCGGCAGCGTACGCATTATGGTCATTGGCAAGCACGCGGTAGCCCGCGGCTTTCAGCGCATGACCAACGCGCGCCGTTCCAGAAAAGAGGTCGAGCGCCGTATGACCGCTTGCAGCGCGGCGCACAGCCTCAAGGATGAGCGGAATGAGGGTTCGCTTCGATCCGATGTATTTGATCACCGCGGCTCCCTTAGCGGCCGACGAGTCCCGCCAAACAGCCAGGCGAGCAGTCCCGCTAAGAATCAGGCGGATTCCCGAGACCGCGCAAGCAGGCGGCGAGCGCGCCAGGCAAAGCTCCTCAGCCGGTCGGCTTGAACGCGGAAGCTGACGTGGCGCTTGTCGCGATAGCGGACAAAGGCTCGACTTGCCAGCGCGACGAGCGAGCGTTTGGCGTAGCGCGTGGTAGCTTCGAGCATTGCCTGATTGAAAGGATGGGCGCTCGCGCGCGCATCCGTCAATCTGACGCCTGGCTTCAAGGACTGTTTCGAGGAACTCGTTTCGAGGAACTCTAGGAAATCATCAAGGGCGAAGTCGCCAACAGCCGCTCGAAAGTGGGGAAAACCTATTTTCCTGACCCTACAGGTCAGCGTCTCCATCATCTACGGCGAGGCGCTGGATTGTGCAAATATCTTCAATAGACAAGGAACGCAGCCAAAAGCCTTCTCGCGCCTGCCGTTCGTTGCTAGCGGACCCACATGCCGCCGACAGGCATCCCATTGGAGCCATCTTCAAGCCGCGCCTTGAACGCCAGCGCCGCCTCGTTATCCTCGCCAGCTAGAAAGCCGGCTTCGCAACGAGCTTCTCAAGTCGGCGTGGCTACTCGCCGCGCGCTATGCGGGCTTGATTAGAACTGACGTTATCGCGGCTTATGACAACCGCGAACTGACTTGTTGCTGGAGCAAGAGCGCGGTTGCGCGCGTATTCTCTTCGAGCGCAAGAACGATATACGCTAGTTCGCCAAAAGCGTATAAGGAAAGAGACGTCACGCTGCCCGCGACAAGCGTCAGGACGCTTGGGACTATCGCTAAAAACACCTCCAAGATGATGAACTCTAACTGAGGATTTCTACGGCCGGGGGAACTCCGTTAGTGTGTAAGGATAAGCAGGAAAACAAGAAATGCCAACGCGATCGAAAGCGCTAAGACTAGAACTCCAAGCGTTTTATAGGCTGTGCTACGATTCCAAGAGCTTTATAACGCTTCTGCCTGATTAGCTTTTTATGCGGAGAAGTCTCTGAGCAAACGCTTCGAGCTTTACGCGCAATTTTTTGACTGACTGCAGTCAATCCGAGCAAGCCTGGCAAGCGCCTTACATTAGGTTTTGAAGGTCAGGCGGATTCTATGCAGCCCGCTTTTCCGCGGGCCGGCTATAACTGCTTCAATGGCCTCGCATTAGGCATCCGCTCATTTTAGGCTATGTCCTTGAAGCTATTTTCTGAAGCGGAACTCCGGCGCGCCGCGCTTTTTCCTTTCGCGTTGCGGGACAGCGGCTCAAATGGCCCGAGCTGCCGTTTCACGTCGCCGACTAGGGATAACACGCTCGGCCTCGCCTGCCCGGACCAACGGCGGATTCAGGCGCGGATCGCGGGCATAGGCCCGTTGCGTCGCCCGGCGTCTTTGTCGGAAGCGACAAGACCGACCAGCAGGTTAGTCAGACGAGTCGCCCCTCTCCTGTTGCTGGAGCGCGGCAGGCGCGCCAAAACGGAGCTTCTCGCCTTAAATCTCGCCTTAAATAAAGCGGCGCTATCGGTCAGCGACTCATTGTTTATTGCGTTTTCACTGTCTGTTTAGCCACTTTTCACTGCAAGCCGCAAGGATAGCCTAGTCTGCGGTAACGCGACTGCCGCTGCCGACCCCTGCTTCTCTGTGGCGAGGCCATCGCTTATGCCCTACGCTTGGATTCTCCGCCGTCTGCTGTCCGCGATTGCCCTGGGAATCCTCTGGATGCCTTGCCCGGCGCCGGCCCAGATCGCCAATCCCATGGCAGTGACGGTTGAGCAAGCCGTCGCCGAAGCGCTTCAGCGGAACCTTGGTCTGCTCGCTGAGCGCTGCGAAATTCCGCGCGCGGAAGCGGAAGTCATTGCCGCCCGCCTGCGTCCGAACCCGGTCCTCAGCTTGGGCGGCGACCACCTTGACTTGCTCGGCACGGGCTACAACCTGATCAACAACGCCGGCCCGGCCGAGTACGCCGCCCGCATTGACTGGCCGCTAGAACGCCCGTCCAAGCGCCGCGCCCGGATCAGCGCTGCCGAACACGCCCGCGCGGCGGCCGAGTTTCGTCTCCAGGACGCCATCCGGCAACTGGCGCTTGAAGTCCAACAAGCCTTTGTCGAGCTGCAAGCCGCCAAGGAAAGCCTGGCGCTGGCGCGCGCCAACCAGAAAACCTTTGCGGAGCTGGTCGCCATCAATGCCGCCCGCGTCCGCGCCGGCGACCTCGCGCCAATCGAGCTTGTTCGGACGCGCGTTTCGGCCATCCAACTGGCGCAGGCCGTCACGCAGGCGGAAGCCCGCTGGCGCATAGCCCAAAACCGAATCCAGGCCTTGATGGGGCGCGCCGAGGCGCTGGAGGCGTTTGAAGCCGTCGGCGAGATGCGCCGCGATCAACTACCGCCTAGCTTAGCTCCGTTGCTCGCCAGGGCCTTTGAACGGCGGCCTGACCTCCGCGCCCTCCGTGCCGAGCAAGCGCGCAGCCTCGCCGACCTCAAGCTCCAAATCGCCCAGGGCAAGATTGAGTACACGGTAGGCGCCGAATACCGCCGTCAGCAGGGGCTGGCCGGCACGGGTAACTCGCTCGGCTTGTTTCTCGCGCTCCCGTTGACGATTTATGACCGCAACCAGGGCGGCATCGCCCGCGCGCGCGCTGAAATCCGCCAGACTGAACTCCGCATCGCGGCGCTGGAGCGCGAGCTGCGCAGCGAACTTGAAGCTACCTACTTGCAGTGCCGCGCTGCCGATGCCGTGCTGTCCAGCTTTGAAAGCGGACTGCTAGAACAAGCCCGCGATGTGCTGGAAGTAACCGAATACGCTTACCGGCGCGGCGAAGCCAGCTTCGTCGAATTTCTCGATGCCCAACGCACCTATAACGAAACCATGCAGGGTTACATTGATGCGCGCGCGGAATATGCGCGGCTGCGCTTCACGCTCGACCGCCTGTCCGCAGAGGAACTGCCATGACCACCTGCCGCCCTCGGATCCGGACCTCGCGCCCTAGGCTCTGGGCAGCTGTCGGGCTGTGTCTCGCCGCTCTTGGCTGCCAAAAACAGCCACCCGCCCCGCCCGCTGCCGACCCGGACAAAGCCGCCGAATGGCTGCGCGAAATCCGCGTCGAGCCGGTCGCGCTCCTGCCTGCCCCGCGTGATGAAGTCATCGCGCCGGGCAAGGTCGAGCTGGACCCGAATCGCATTGCGCGCGTCATGCTGCCGTTGCCGGGCCGAATTATTGATGTGCGAGTGCGCGTCGGCGACGCCGTGCGGGCCGGACAGCCGCTCGTCACGCTCGAAAGTCCCGATGTCGCCGAAGCCGTCGGCGCGCTGCGTCAGGCCGAGGCGGCGCTCGTCCAGGCCCGCGCCGGACTGGCGCAAGCCGAAGCCGCGCTCGCCAAGGCCGAACAGGATGCCGAGCGGGCGAAAGACCTCTATGAGCACCGCGCCATCGCGCAAAAGGAGGTCCTTGCCGCCGACAACGTGGTGACGCAGTCGCAGGCGGCGGTTGAGCAGGCGCGCGCGGTCGTCGCGCAGGCCGAAGCCGGTCGGGAGCAGGCGCGGCGGCGGCTGGCGACCCTTGGGCTGGATGACAGCGGCTATGAGCAGCAGGTGACGGTGCGCGCGCCACTCAGCGGCAAGGTGCTGGAGCTGGCCGTCGTGCCGGGCGAGTACCGGACCGACACGTCCGTGGCCCTGATGACGGTCGCCGACCTGGGCCGCTTGGTCGTGGCGGCCAATGTCCCTGAAGCCAATCTGTATCTCGTCCAGGTCGGCGAGCGGGTGGATGTCGAACTCACCGCGTTTCCCGACCAGCGTTTCACGGGGCGCGTCGCCCGCATCGCCGACGCCATCGATCCGCAGACCCGCGCGGCGCGCGTCATTGTCGAGCTGTCGGCCGGCGCGCAGCGCCTGCGGCCCGATATGTTCGCCCGCTTGCGCCTGGCCGACGATCCAACGCCCCTGCCGGCCGTGCCCAAGTCGGCCATTGTCGAGCGCGAGGGCGCGACCGGCGTCTTTGTAGAGCGCGAGCCGGGACAGTTCGAGTGGCGCCCGGTGCGGACGGGCGTCACCACCGGCGACCGCGTGGCGATTCTCGAAGGTCTCGCCGCCACCGAGCGCGTTGTGGTCGGCGGCACGATGCTGCTGTACCGCAACTGACCGTTCGCCAACTGACCTTTCAACCGATCTTTCCCCGCAGCGAGGCGTCGCGTCCCCATGATTGAGCTTCCAAATCTGGCGTTGCGCTACCGCCCGGCTGTGCTGGCGGCGGCGCTCTTGCTCATCGGCGCGGGTGTCTGGGCGTTTCAGGGCCTCAAGGTCGAAGCCTACCCGGACATCTCCGATACCGGGGTCGTCGTCATCGCGCAGTTCCCGGGCAATGCCGCCGAAGAGGTCGAGCAACAGGTCACCATCCCGATCGAGCGCGCGCTCAACAACACGCCCAAGGTCATCGGGCGGCGGTCGCGGACCATTTTCGGCCTGTCGGTCGTCGAGCTGACCTTCGCCGACGGCGTGGACGACTACTTTGCGCGGCAGCTCGTTCTGGAGCGCCTGCGCGACGCCGAGCTGCCCGAAGGCGTCCAGCCTGAGCTAGGGCCGCTGACATCCGGCATCGGCGAGATGTATCGCTACCGACTCGACGGCCCGCAGCTTTCCGACCTGAAGCTGCGCGAGCTTCAGGACTGGGTCGTGCTGCCGCGGCTACTGCAAGTGCCGGGCGTGGCGGATGTGGCGACCTTCGGCGGGCTGGTCAAGACCTACCGCGTGGAACTCGATCCGCTCAAGCTGGAAAAGTTTTCAATCACGGCCAAGCAGGTCGCCGACGCCATCAGCGCCAACAATCGCAACGCGGGCGGCGGCCTGGTGGATAACCAGCAGCAAAGCCTTGTCGTCCGCGGCGTCGGCCTGGTGCGCTCGCGGCAGGACATCGAGCGCATTGTCATCGGCGCGTATGACGGCGTGCCGCTGTTTGTTCGCGACGTGGCGCAGGTGAGTATTGCGCCCGCGCCGCCAACCGGCGTGTTCGGCTACGACGATGTATCGGGCGGCGTCGAAGGCATCGTGCTCCTGCGGCGGTGGGAAAATCCGAGCGACACGCTGGCGGCGCTCAAAGCCGCCCTGGCCGAACTCAACGCGCAACTGGCCCCGCAGGGCGTCCAACTCGTCCCCGTCTATGACCGGGGCGAGCTGGTTTCCAACACGCTGCGCACCGTATCGCGGACGCTCATCGAAGGTCTCATCATCGTCACGCTTGTGCTGTTTTTCTTTCTCGGCGACGTTCGAGCCGCGCTGCTGACGGCTGTGACCATCCCGCTGTCGCTCCTGTTTGCCTTCCTCTGCCTGAGGCTGGCCGGCATTCCGGCTAACCTGCTCAGCCTGGGGGCGCTCGATTTTGGCATCATCGTGGATGGCACGCTCGTCATGGTCGAACACATCGTCCATCGCCTTGCGGGCGACGCCGACCGGCGGCGGAGCGTCTTTGAAACCGTTCGTCGCGCCGCGCTCGACATCGAGCGCCCGATCTTTTTCTCCCTGACGATTTTGATCTGCGCCTATCTGCCGCTGTTCATGATGGAACGGGTCGAGTATCGGCTCTTTGGCCCGATGGCGTTCACGGTCTGTAGCGCGCTGCTCGGGGCGCTCATCCTGTCGCTGACGCTGACGCCCGTCCTGGCGAGTTACTGGCGGGCGGGCGGCGCGCGCGCTTGGGAAAATCCAATGGTCGAGTGGCTGCGGCGCGGCTACGCCGTGGCGCTCAGGGCCACGCTGGCGCGCCCGCGTCTGACGGTGGCAGTCGCGGGCGTCGTCGTGGCGGGCGGGCTGGCCATCGGCGCGCGCCTTGGGACGGAGTTTCTGCCGCAGCTCGATGAGGGGGTTATCTGGATTCGCGCCAACCTGCCGCCCGGCATTTCGCTCGCCGAGTCGGCCCGCGCGGCGAGTCGCATGCGCGAGATCATTCGGGAGTTTCCCGAAGTGTCGCTGGTCATCTCGCAAAGCGGCCGCAACGACGATGGCACCGACCCGTTTGGCCCGAACCGGAACGAGCTGCTGGTCAATCTGCATCCGTACGAAGCCTGGTCGTCCGGGCGAACCAAAGCGCAGTTGGTCGCCGAGCTGTCGCGGCGACTGGAAGCGAGCCTCCCCGGCGCGACGTTCAACTTCACGCAACCGATCATTGATACCTCGACCGAGATGGCGACCGGATCGAGCGCCGATCTGGCCGTCATCATTCGCGGTCCTGACCTGAAGCGGCTGCGCGAGCTGGCGAAAGCGACGCTGGGGGTGATCGAGCGGATTCCCGGCGCGGCGGACAGCTCGATTGAGCAGGAGGCCGACCAGCCCCAACTGCGCCTGCGCGTCAATCGGGAAGAAGTGGCGCGCTACGGCATCAATGTCGCTGACGTGCAGGACTTGATCGAGCTGGCGATTGGCGGCCGGCCGGTCGGCGTCGTCTTCGAGGGGGAACGCCGCTTTGACATCGTCGTCCGCTACGCGCCTGACGCCCGCGCCAATGCGGCGACCATCGGCAAGCTGCTCGTCCCGACGGCCGACGGCGGGCGCGTCCCGCTGTCCCAACTGGCCGACATCGCCGTGGTTGACGGCGCGAGCATCATCGCCCGGCGCGAGAACCAGCGCCAGATCACGGTGCGAACGAACATTCGCGGGCGCGACCAGGGCGGCTTTGTCGCCGAAGCGCAGCGGGCGTTCGCTAAGGACATCGCCTTGCCGGAGGGCTACACGGTCGAGTGGGGCGGGCAGTTTGAAAACCTCACGCGCGCCCAAGCGCGGCTGGCCATCGTGTTGCCGGTGACGCTGGCGATCATTTTCGGCTTGCTGTTTCTGACGTTTGGCCGGGCGCGCGACGCGCTCATCGTGCTGTCCAGCGTTCCGTTCGCGCTGGTCGGCGGGCTGGTCGCGCTATGGCTGCGCGACATGAACCTGAGCGTTTCAGCCGCCGTGGGGTTCATCTCGCTGTTCGGCGTGGCGGTCATGAGCGGCGTGCTCATCGTGGCGGAAATCAATCGCCTGCGCGAAGCCGAGGGCCTGCCGACCGACACCGCCATTCTGACCGGCGCGCGCAACCAGATGCGGCCCGTCCTGATGATGCTCATCGTGGCGCTGCTGGGCATGATCCCCGCAGCGCGCGCCGTCGGGATTGGCTCAGATGTCCAGCGCCCGCTGGCGACAGTTGTCGTCGGGGGGCTGGTCTCGGCGCTGGCGCTGACCCTGCTGGCGCTGCCAAGCCTTTATGCCGTGGTCGCCGGTAGCGGGAAACCGGCTGTCCCGCCAGGGGACGCAGCCGGAGCGCCGAATGCATAGCTGACCGCCTGGCACCGGAAGCTAGGAACCCGGTGCCTGGTTGAGACCGTTGTTCGTCTCATCAATCTCCCGGAGGGTATCTAACGTCAAGCTGGTGTTACTCGTTGTCTTGATGGTGACCGGGAAAGATGTTGCTGAACGCTCCACGTCAAAGAAACCTTCCGTAAAGGTGACAAACTTGCGAAATGCCTCCAAGCCGCAGAGGTCTCCCACCTCACAGGTCACAATGAGGCCATCGTTGAAACCAAGCCAGCCGTGGCCCTGGGTAGCGCGCACGGTCAGCGCCGCTGTCAGCCGGTTGGCTTCAATGACCTGAATGACATCAAAGACCGAAATTCGGCTTAGGTCGCCGGTGAGGAACTTTGAGCCACTGCGCAAGGGCAGGATAAAGACAAAGGTATGCGAGCCGATGGTGAACCGGTCGCCATCGGACAACAAGCAGCGTTCCTGGGGCAGTAGTCGCTGTCCGTTGAGAAAGGTCCCGTTCGTACTGCCGAGGTCGGTCAGAAAATAGCGCGCCTGTTCCGCGTCTTCTACGGCCAGGTCTAGAGCCACCTGGGCGTGTTCGCGGGAGGCAACAGCGTCGCCGGGCAAAGAGATGGTCGCCGTTGGCGCGCGCCCGATGACGGTTATCGGACTGTCAAGAATCTGCGTCCGCTTGACGCTGCCCCCTTCCAGAATGAGCAGCGTAGCAAACCGTCCACTTGGCAGGGCAGTACGATGCAGAGATTCTAGGTCGAGCCGGGCGGTTTTAATCGTGGTTGCTTCTGCCTGTTCCGACATCTCCTGCCTCCTCTGCGTTGCTCGCCGTGGCTCGGCAAGCAGCTACACCGATGTTTCCGCTGACCGCCTGAGCACTTCGCACATCGCGTCATGCAGCAGCCCATTGCTGGCGACAATCTCGGCCACATAGGGACTAAACGGTTGCCCATTGAAGGCAGTAACTCGCCCGCCGGCTTCGGTCACCAAAAGGCTGCCCGCCGCCATATCCCACGGAGCAAGGTTGAGTTCCCAAAATCCGTCAAACCTGCCCATCGCCACATACGCCAAATCTAGTGCTGCCGATCCATCCCGCCGAATGGCCTGCGCAACACCTAAAAATGCACCAAAGTGATTAAGATTGTTTTGCGGCGACGATGTGACGTTATAGGGAAATCCAGTCACAAGCAAGGCTTGTTCTAGGGTTGGTACCGTTGAAACTCGCACCGGACGACCGTTGCAGGTCGCGCCTTGCCCGCGTGCCGCCGAAAAGAGCTCATCGCGCAACGGATCATAAACCACCCCGACCAGGGTTTCTCCTTCGTGTTCCAGCGCCACAGCAACGCTGAAGAAGGGGTACCCGTGTGAGTAGTTTGTTGTTCCGTCCAGCGGATCCACGATCCAACGAAAGGCCGAAGTGCGTTCTGCCAGACCGCTTTCCTCGGCCAGTATTCCATGGTCAGGAAAACGGTGGCGTAGGCGGTCACGGATCAGATTTTCCACCAGAAGATCCACCTCCGTCACAAGGTCAATCCGCCCCTTGTGGCGGACATCCAGCGGTGTGCCAAACCGCTCGCGCAACACGGCTCCGGCTTCCCGTACAACCTGTTCGGCGCAGCGCAAAAACTCATTCATTGAGAACTCATTCATTGGACGCGCCCCTTCCGCGACAGCTCAGGCTCGAGTTGGAAGGCCATATTGCGTGCTTCGCGCTTTTGTACATCCAACTCCTTCGTCTGCGGTTGGTAACCCTTCGCCTGGGCCGTCAGGCGATACACAGCATCGGCACCGGGGAAGCGAAAGGCAAATTCACCCGCGCGGTTGGTGACCGTCGTGCCGACTCGGCCGGGCTTGAGGCTTGGATCAGAGGCCGACACCCTTTCGGCAAGCACCGTCACACCGGGCATGGTCAAACCGTGTTCATTGAAGACGGCACCACGGATGACCGAGTACGTCCGCTCAACCTCCAACTTCAGAGGCGTCTTGAGCCAGGTCGTCTTGCCGGCTTCGACGGTTTGCAGGATGTTGAGGCGAATGCCTGTCCGACCCTCAGCTTCTACCTCGACCACATAGTTCCCCGGCGGTAAATCGCCCAGTTGGAACTCACCTTTGGCGTTGGTTTCGCCCGTATAGGTGTTCTTTGTCACCGCGCGCGTTACGGTGACCTTCGCGCCGGCAATGGGTTGGTTGTTTTCGCGCGCCACGACGCGCCCGCCGAGCGCTCCCTGCCATGCCGGCGCCTGCGCCAAGGACAACCCTCCCGGCATGAGCGATGCGCTGGACCACAGCCACAAGGCAAACAAACGTGTTTTCATAGGCCTCGACAAGCTACCTGTGCTACAGCGTCCTCAACATGCTTTTGAGGGCGCTGCCGACAATGTCCGTGAGCGTATGTGTCGCTGCCCCCCACCACAAGCCGAGAAAGGCCACCAGCCATACTTTGCCGTCCACGGCGCGCAACAAGCGCGCCATGTGATGGCCGGCAGCATGGAGCGTCCGGACAACCTGGTCGCCGTCGGCCGGCAGCCCTTCGATCCAGATGGCACGCGCATACAGCACGGTCGCCAACGCCAGTGTCAGGACACCGGTGAAATAACCAACCCGCAGCCCCGTACTCCACAGTAGGCCATGCGTCCAGTGCGACCGATGCGGAAATAACTTCCGGTAGGGATACCAAACCCAGCGCAGCACGCCCCACCGGGTGTACTGCTTGCTGTGGGTGTCCAGATCGGGACCGAACATCAGGCCGCCGAACAACATCATCGCCGTTCCCAGCACCGTCAGCCCGGCGTGCCGCGTCAGCCAGAAGAAGGCAGCCGCCGTCGGAACAGCCAGGGCGTATGTCACAAGATCGTGGGTCCGACCGGAAGGCATGGTGGTCAACCGCTCCCGTAACAGGTTACCGCCCAGCATAGAAAGCGGCTGACCGACTGTGCAATGCGTTTCATCGGCACCGGAACAGGCGTACCCCAAAAGGCAACGCGCGGGAGCACTTCCCGCGCGTTGGAAAAAGGTGCAAGACTGGCAACCACTGCTAGCGGCTAACGGGTTTCCTTCTTCGCCCGCTGACTTGCCGTGCACTGGCCATCCACACAGCAGTCGCTCCCCGGCGCGCAGCAGCGAGCGTCCATATCACAGGTTTGTCCAACACAGCAGTTGAGATCCGCACAGCAAGCCGCCGAACGAGGTTTCTCCTTGGTCGTGCAGCAGACCGCCGGCGTCTTCTTCTTCCCGGACTGCGGTGTTTTAGCTTCGACAAACACGCCGCCGAACAGCGTGACGACAACAAACAGCGCAGGAACAATGACTTTGACCATAGGTGTGTGTCTCCTGAAGTCAGCAATGTATGTGTTGTATGTGTGTGACAGCGTCCTGTCAGGGCGCTGCCGGTAACGTTGCGCAGACAACACACACGGGTACTAAATCCGAAAGACACAGCACTTCAGGTAGGTTTTGGCGTGTGAAGGGACGTACGGCTTGATCGCCCGTGGCAGTACACGGGGCGGCGCAACCAACTTCAACGCCACTGGCTCGGCCGTCTCGGTCGGCAACGGTGCTTCACAGACAAGGCAGGGTGACGCAGTAAAGCGACTTGGCTTCGTAGGATGACAAAGACACCCGGTTTCATCCCACAGCGTCGCACACACCCAACCTCGGTGCGACTTGACAACACCCTGCCCGTCTGTCACGACCTGCCTCGGCGCGTCAGTTGTCTCCGGTCGGCAGACGGTGGCGCTTCTGGTGTCGCAACAGCGGTGAGTTGCCTCTGTGCGACGCTTCCTCGTCGTTGTCGGCCAGCCGGCCGCTGCCGACGCTGTGACGCCCGCAGACACTTCTGAAGCAGAAGCCATGCTCCCCGGGACAGGCGGCAGACAGCACCCACCCACCAGACAGGTCAGCACACAGGACAGCGGCCAAACCACCAGGCTAGCGATGATGCATAAGGAACCTGTGATCGAGCCACGGGCAGCACGCGTCATACAGGGTATATAGTGCACGCTTGCTCACCGGTCAACTACTTGGCTCAAGTACCTGGCTTCGGCTTTATGATTGTGGGCTTTGGAACAGGCGCAAAACGACCTGCCCTGCCGAGTGGGAGGTCATTTGGCAGGTCACCGGAGCAGCCATCACACCGGCAACGAGGGCTTCAAAAAAGCCGGACAGCAAGGCGTCGGCACCGGGGGGCGTATTGTGTACCCGAACGGTCAGAGTTGGCGGCCCTTCGACAAAGGTGCAGCTCCCAAAGCCGTGCTCACCAAGGTAATCACGGCACAGCTCAAGAAATGGCTCCGCCGGTGACTGCGCCAGTGTGGTCAGCAAACCGGTTCGCAAAGCCAGGAGGTGGGCAAAATGCTCAACCACCCGTTGTCCCCAAATCCGCCCAATTGCGCACAAACAATCGGATACATCGGTCTCTGTGTCGCTCAGCACGGCCACCAGCTCACTGAGCTGTGGCGCTGCCATCCCGGGGGCGCCGGCGGCATCGGTACACAGACCGTATTTACTGTTCATTTGAAAGAAAAGTTCGTCTGCTCTTAGCATGATTGATGGCTGCCGGGGCCAGGGCTTTGTTATCCAAAGCCGAAACCGCCACGCCCGAACGAACCGGAGCGTCCGGGACGGGTGACGGTGACACGCCCACCGGACCCAACCCGCACCGTACTGCGTCCAAAGCCACTTGGTTTGCTCCGTCCGACGCCCCGGACACCACCGCCCACCCGTGCGCTAGAAAACATGGTTTGGCGTGTCGTCGGCACGTAGCGCGGGACACGTCCGGCCATCGGATTTGTCGCCGGGGTCACCGTCCGGTAGTAAGGCGTCCGACTGACATAAACCGGTGACGGAACGTAGTAGGGGTAGGCATAGAAAAACCACACACTGCCCAGGGGATGGCCGCCGTAGTAATAGCGTGGGCGACCATCGGTTACCGTCGTTTGGTTTGGATCGGGAACAAACTCACTGGCCGGTAGGATGGCGACCTGCAGGCCGGCATCTTTGTAAGCTACAAAATCTTCGTTGAGGTCATCCATCTCTTCCTTGCGCGAGCTGTCCGGCGTCACATAAATGATGTTCTTGATGCCGGCCGCGCGCAGTCGGTCCGCCGGCGGCACTTTGGCAAGATAGCGGTTGTCGAACCTATCCTCGGCGTCCTTGTACTCGTTGAGGCGGTAGGCATCGAGCAAAAACGCCGGCGGAGCGTCTTCGGGTAACCGAGCCTGTCGGTCCGCAATTTCATCGGCGTAATACAGCATCGCCGCCAAAGTTTCATGCGAGGGCACAACGCCAAGCGGGTGGGGGTAGTTGTCAAAAGTGGCGACGAGACGGCAGCGCGACGCGAGTCCCGCGCCGTAGGCAATACTGTCGCGGCCGATGAGGTCAACGAAAATTGCAGTCTCCTGCGGGTTGGCGGCATTGGCCAAAATATCTTCCGCCAGCGCCTGTCCGCGCCCGTAGCTGGCCTCCATACTCGGAGCCGTAATCGGTGTCAGTTGTGACCGCAGCGATTCGGCCTGTAGGGATTGAATGAGTGTCGGGACAAAGTAAGGTTGCCACGGGCCGCGTGGCTCAAAGGCCCTCAGCATTACCTCTGGATCAAGGTATTGTTTCCATGCGTCGCTGTTACGTGAGTCAATCCAGGTTCGGGAGGCGCTAAACTCAAGCTGGCGCTCTTCAGAACCGATGTTCCAACCGCTTTTTTTCTGCAACTCAAGCGAATCGGTGTCAATTTCCTTCTCGCCGAGTAGGGCGACCAGCCCAACCACACCTCCGATGGTTGCCACACCGGCGGTAACTCCGCCGATGATCCACCCCCGCCGTGACACTTTTTGCCACCAGGGCTTGGTGCTGCCCAGGTAGCCGCCAGTGAGGGTCGGATCGGCGTTGACGTTATACGTTAGAGGTGTGTAGTTGATGCGCCCAACCACCCTCCGCCCGGTAAACTGTTCACCCGCACTGCCAAGCGGGTCAGGGGCAGACATAGGAGCTGACGCGATCTGAACCGGCGGCTTGGAAGACGATGAAGAAGTTTTTTGTTCAGACATAGGCGCATGTTGACGGCAGGCTCTGAGCAACATTCAGGTGGCTTTCGGGCGCGACTACGTGTGTTACTAACACACTTCACGTCCCCTGTGAATGCGTTTCGTCTGCCCAGCCCACGCATCGGCCCTACGCGCCTGCAGTCTGTCGCCCCGGTGAAGACCAGCGTCTGGAGAGCCAAGATAACGCCGCATCACGCTTCGCGGCAGGAGGCACCGTGCGGCGGACTGTTCTCACCGGCCAGCCAGGACTGGACGGCTGGCCAAACCGTCGCCGTCGCGCCCCGCCCGACCACCAACGCCAAATGGCCAAGCGACGCCCGGTAGGCCGTATATTGCTCTGCCGGCAGCCGCTCCGCTAAAGCGGTAGCGCTGGTTGGGTGGACAACCTGATCCAACGCGCCGATCACGTTGAGCACCGGACAGCGAACGTCGCCAACTCCCACCCGTTGCCCTCCAATCTGGAGCGTCCCTGCCCATAGAGCATTTTCTCGGTAGTACGCTGTCACGAAGTCGGCGTAAAAGCGTCCGGGCAACGCCACGGCGTCTGCCAACCAGACTTCAACCGCCAGGTGCGTGTCGCGCTCGGCGGCGTCCAGCCAGATCAGCCACGGCTTGGTCGCGTAGGTTACCGGCTTGACCCCGCGAAATGACGCGCTCACCAGCCAGCCGGGCAGGTTCCCAAACACGTCGGCCAGTCGTTGCGGATGGAATGTCGGCGCCGTCAGCCAGGCGCGCAGTGGTAGATCGCGTGCGAAGTCTGCCGGTGTTCCCAGCAGGATGAGGCTGGCCGTCCGCTGCGGATCGAGTGCGGCGTAGGTTGTCGCCAGAACACCACCCATCGAATACCCAAGCAAATGCACGGCAGGCACCCCGGTCTCGGCACACACGGTTGCCACGGCGCGCGCAATAACGCCTACAGCATCATCCAACCCCCAGTGCCGCGCCGCCGCATCCGGCACTCCCCAGTCCAGTGCAAAGACCTCCTGACCGGAGGATGTTAGGTAGCCAATGAAGCTCCGTCCGGCGTGCAGGTCAAATATGTAGTGGCGATTGATGAGTGAGTTGACAACGAGTACCGGCAGCCGCCGCCGGGCAGAGACACCTCCACCCGCCGGCGTGTAACGGCGCAGCCACGTATGGGCCGCCAGCGGCGCCACCGCACAGGGCGTTGTCGCCGTTGGCGGCGCAGCGGCGCGCGCTGCCGCCAGCAGCGTCGCCTGCTGTGCTTCCTGAGCGAGCGCCAATGGATGCCAGGCCGCCGCCGCGCCGGTTAGCACCGCCCAGTCGAACCAGCGGTCAAGTGTCCAGCCGGCCACGTGTGCCAGCGCCGGCCACTGGGCAATGCGTAACAGCCGGTCGTCTAGCACCCACTGCCAATGTTCAATAAACGCACTCAAGCGCGGCGCTTCGGCTGTCATGACGCCGGTGTGGAAGCTGGAGTTTCAGCCTTTGAAGTCGGTTCGGCCTCGGCTACAGCCTTCGGCGTCGCCTTGCGTGCAGTGCGCTTGCGTTCCACGGCTGCGACCGTCCTCCGGTTGACGGCGGCTTTTGCGCCGGAGGACGGCCGCGGCGTCGCCCGCACCGTATGCTTCGCCGTACCAGGCGCGGCTAACTGAGCTGTTAGCTCGTCCAGACGCTCATGGAGTGCTGTCAACTTGTGGTCAAGCGCCGCAATTTCCTCGCGTGTCGGGAGGTTCAGCATCCGCCACCCCAATCCCGTCAGCGCACGTGTCCGCTCGATCACCGTCAGCACGCCGTTGATATACAGTGATATCGGACGTAAAAACCACGGATGGCGCAGCATGGCGTCCCACTGCGCAGCCGAAGTTCGCGTCAGCCTGTCATACAGGACTTGCGGAAATGATTTGGCGGACTGAGATGCTTTGGGGCCGCTGCTGGCCTTGGCCATGAGATCAAGCCTCGGAGAAACAGAATCGGAGAGCAAGGTCAAGGGCAGCGCTCGGCAGCAGGCTGACGGGCGCTGCAATAGATGCAATAGATTCTACTTGACGAGCTGCTGGATTGGAAACGCCAGCAGGTCCATCTGCTTGCGCAGACTTTCACCGACCAGCGCGTTCCACTGCTCGAATGTGGCACGAACGGCATCGGTGCCAGCAGCCATGACTTCGCGCACCGCGTCGCTGGCCACGGATGTCGTTCGGTCGGCCCCGGCAATCATGGTCATCGCCGATTTGAGGGCTTCTTCCTGGACGGCCAGGCTCGCGCGCAGGCTCGTAAAGGCAACGCTGCGGGTTGCTGCCGCAGCGTCCAGCATGGCGTCCGTCGCAGACTGCATCGCCTTGGTCAGCGGGTCCATCAGGGTCGGCTGCCGCGCGGCAGCTCCGTTGACTTTGTCGGTTGGCTTTGGCTGCGCCATGGTTTTAGGGTACTCCTCGTTGAAGAAATTCAGAGCCGGTTGGCTGTTCACAACACTAGTCCGCTCTAACGCAATGTGTCAAGGTTTTTTTGCATTTGCACAAAATGCCACTTAAACTCCCTTTTTACAGAGTCCTAGGGCCGGCTTTTGTCGCGAAGAGAAAAATTCACCCAGAATGACGCAGTTTTGCGAGTGCAAAATTAAACTAAAGTCTATAAGGTCAATACTTTGAGAAAAAGCTATTGACGAACTTTAAGCTAATTGCGTAAACATGGCCATGACGCGAAGCACGCCCACGCATGACGCGCTCATCATCAAACGGTACGGCAACCGGCGGCTCTACGACACGGAATCCGGCGGCTACCTGACCAATCAGGATGTGATTGACATCATCCGGCAGGGGCGCGACATCCGCGTTGTGGACTCCCGCACCGGCGAGGACATGACCAAAATGGTGCTGGTCAACATTATCCTTGAAGAGGAAAAGTTCCGGCAAAACCTGCTGCCGGTCTCGTTTCTACTGCAGCTTATTCGCTTGCAGGGCGAAACCCTTCAGGACTTTTTCCAGAACTATCTCACGGCGACACTGGAAGCCTATCTTAGGACGCGCCGCGAGTTTGACCGACGCTTCCGCGAGTGGCTTGATCTAGGCGCGGCTTTGACAGCCCTGCCCAAGCCACCGCAGCCTCTGACCGCAGATGAAGCAGCCGAGGACGGCGACCCGAAACGCACCACGGCGCGCCGAACAGCTCGCAAAACTGCCCCGAAACGCCGTTCCAAGTCCCCATCCAAGCCGTCATGACGCCCCCAACCCTTTTGCTCTCGTCAAGCTGGTTTCCGTCAAACTGGCTGGCGGCGCGCGCGCGCCTGTCCCCGGATAAAACGGCACTCATTGACGCCGCGCAGACAGACTCACTGATGACCTATGGGGCTTGGTTTCGGCGCGTCAACCAGACGGCGCGCTTCCTGCGCGACCGGCTGGGCGTCACGCCGGGCGACCGCGTGGCCGTCCTGGCGCGCAATCGGATGGAGTACCTTGACGTATGGTTTGCGCTCGGCGCCATCGGCGGCGTCCTTCAAAACCTCAACTGGCGACTGAGCCGACGCGAGCTATCGGCAATCATTGCCGACGCTGCGCCGACCGCCCTGCTCTACGACGCTCCGCACGCGGCCTTGGCGGCCGAACTTGCTGCCGACCAGTCGCGCCCCCTGCAATGCGTCGCCTTTGACGCCCCCGCCGGCGCTGGGCCGGCATTTTCCGAGCGTGCGGCCCTCTCCGACGAAGCCCTGCCGCCGCCACCCATCACCGCTGAAGCGCCCTGGGTGCTCTGCTACACCGGCGGCTCGACGGGAACGCCCAAGGGCGCCATCCTCTCCCACCGCGCTGTGTTTGCCAACGCCGTCAACACCGTGCTGTCCTGGGGGCTGCGTCCCGATGATGTGACGCTCCTTGACGCGCCGCTTTTTCACACCGGCGGCCTCAATGTGTTGACGGCACCGCTGGTCGCCATCGGCGGCGCCAGCATCGTCACGGGCGGTTTCGCGCCTGACCAGACCTTTGACGCCATCGAGCGTCACGGCGTCACCATTCTGTTCGGCGTCCCGACGATGTTCATTGAACTTCAGCGCCATCCGCGCTGGGCAACCGCCGATTTGAGCCGTTTACGTTTTGTTATCAGCGGCGGCGCGCCCTGCCCGATGAGTGTCTTTGAGGCTTTTTGGGCGCGGGGCGTCGCGTTCAAAACCGGCTATGGGCTGACCGAAGCCGGTCCGAACAACTTCTGGCTTCCCGCCGAGCAGGTTCGGCACAAGCCCGGTGCAGTGGGCTATCCGCTCTGGTCGGTCGAAGCGCGGATCCTGCGCTCGGATGGCACGGATGCCGGACCTGACGAAGTCGGCGAGCTGTGTCTGCGCGGGCCGCACCTATTTTCTGGCTACTGGAACAACCCGCCCGCGACCGCCGCGGCGGTGGACGCCGACGGCTGGCTGCACACCGGCGACCTGGCGACGCGCGATGCCGACGGCTGTTTCCGGATTGTCGGCCGTCTCAAGGACATGTTCATTTCGGGCGGCGAAAACGTCTATCCGGCCGAAGTCGAAAGTGTCCTGCACGAGCATCCATCTGTGATCGAGGCGGCGGTGATCGGCATCCCCGATCCCAAGTGGGGCGAAGTCGGCGCGGCGTTTCTCGTTCTGGCGACGGAAACCGGCGACGATGAGCTGACGGCATTCTGCCGAGCGCGGCTGGCAGGCTACAAGGTGCCGAAACGTTTTGTGCGCCTCGCGACGCTGCCCCGCACCGGCGCGCACAAGGTTGACAAACTGGCGCTCCGCCGCCACATCACTGAAGAAAGGGCGTAACGCATGCCATACGTCACAACCAATGGCATCAACCTCTACGTCGAAGACACCGGTAGTGACCTGCCGCCGGTTTTGCTCATCGCCGGCCTAGGCTATGACGAGTGGTTCTGGACGGAAACGGTCGTGCCGTTGCTGCGCAACCGCTACCGTTTGATTACCCCGGCCAATCGCGGCGCAGGGCGCAGCGACAAGCCCCCCGGACCTTACACGACGGCCCAGATGGCAGCCGATCTGGTCGGCGTCTTAGATGCGCTGGGCATCGAGCGCGCTATTGTCGTCGGGCATTCCCTGGGCGGCTTCATCGCTCAGGAACTCACCCTGGCCCACCCGGAGCGGGTCACGAAGCTTGTACTGGCCGGCACCAGCTTCGGCGGGCCGGAGGCAGTGCCGCCGACACCGGCCGCGCTGGCCGTGCTGATGCTCGACCGGACAATGGACCCGATGGAACTCATCCGGCGCGGCCTGGAAACGGCCGTCGCGCCTTCGTTTACGGCCGCCAAGTCACCCATGCTGGAGCGCCTCATCGCCTACCGGCTGACAACGCCTGTCCCGCCGGAGGCCTTTCAGAGCCAGATGATGGCCGGCGCGACGCACAACGCTGCCGACCGCATTAGCTCCATCGCCTGCCCAACGCTGATTCTCGCCGGCGAGCTGGACCAGGTCGTGCCGCCGGGCAACGTCGCGCTGCTCAAGGCCAAGCTGCCGCAGGCCGAAACGGTCACCATTGCCGACGCCGGCCACTTATTCCCCGTCGAGAAACCGGCCGAGACGGCCGCGGCGCTCGCCGCGTTTTTCGCGGCCTGAAGGAGAACGCCTCTATGACGCGCTGCGCTTATATTCTGGCCACCGGCAGCTACGCGCCCGCGCAGGTCGTGCCGAACGCCGTCTTTGACGCGCGCTTTGGTGAGCCGATTGACGAGTGGCTGCAGGCGAACGTCGGCATCCGCGAGCGGCACTACCTAGCCGCCGGTGAAACAACGTCGGATATGGCCGTGGCGGCGGCCCGGCAGGCGCTGGAGCGTGCCGGACTGGACGCGGCCGACCTCGACTTGATCATCGTCGCCACCGACACGCCGGATTATCTCTCGCCGGCGACGGCTTCGGTCGTCCAGGCCAAGCTGGGCGCGCGCCGCGCCGGGACGTTCGATCTCAACGCTGCGTGCGCCGGCTGGGTGACGGCGCTCAACCAAGCGGCGCTGATGATGGCTGCTGACGCCGACTACCGGCATGTACTCGTGGTCGGCAGCTATGGGATGAGCCGGTTTCTCGACCCGCAGGACAAATACACGGCGACGCTCTTTGCCGACGGCGCGGGCGCGGTCATCCTGGCCGCCGGCGACCGCCCTGGCTTTCTGGCCGGCAAGCTCCAGGCGGTCGGCGAATTTCATGACGCGATGGGGATTTACACCGGCGGCGCGTTCCGGCCCTGCACGCCCGAAACGCTCGCCGTCTTCGGACCGCCCAAGGTGCAGTTTGTCCGCAAGTTCCCCCGCGAGTTCAACGCCGCATACTGGCCGGCGCTCATCGAGGCCACGTTGTCCAAGGCGAAACTTGCCCTCGACGATGTAGATTGGTTCCTGTTCACGCAAATCAACCTGCGAACGATTGAAGTGGTGATGGAACGACTTGGTCAACCCATCACGAAAACTCACTGGGTGATGGACAAGTGGGGCTACACCGGCTCGGCCTGCCTCCCAATGGCGCTCGACGATCTGGCCATGACGCGGCGCGGTCTCGAGCCAGGCCAGATCATTGTCTTCTGCGCCAGCGGCGGGGGGATCGCGCTGGCGGCTTCCGCGTGGAGGTGGGTCTAGCATGCTGATCGGGTTGGGCGACTATCTCGGACGCCGCGCCGTCTATTCACCGGACGCGCCGGGCTTTGTTGACGCCGGCAAGGCCGAGCCGCTCCGACTGACCTTTGGCGAAGCCGACCGGCGGGCGGTGCGCGTCGCGGCCGCGCTGCGGCGCTTAGGCGTCAGCGCGGGCGACCGTGTTGCACTGCTGGCGCGCGACGGTATCGAGCACCTCGACTGTTTCTTCGCCTGCGCCAAACTCGGTGCGCTGCACATGCCGCTCAACTGGCGACTGCACTGGCGCGAGACGCTGGCCATTCTCAACCGGCTCACGCCGCGCGCCCTGCTTTTTGGGAGCGACTTTGCCGCCGCCGTCGCGGATATGCACGCAACGGGCGACTTGAACGCCGTCAAACTCGTTCATCTCGACGGCGCGCCGGTTGCGGATAGCGTCGCGTTCGCCGAATGGCTCGCCGCCCCCGCGCCCGATTTCGCGCCGACGCCCGTGCAACCGGAAGACATTGCCGCACTCATTTTCACCGGCGGCACGACCGGCACACCCAAAGCCGCAGCGATTTCCCACCGGCAAATTGCCTGGAACACGCTCAACACGGTCATTCATGACCTGCGCCATGGCGACCGCTACCTCAATGTTCTCCCGCTGTTTCATACAGGCGGCCTGTTTGTCTACACCGTGCCGCTTGTGCTGCTTGGTGGGATGACGGTGCTGATGCGCCAGTTTGATGCGGTGCAGACGCTTGATCTGATCGCCCGCGAACGGATCACGGTCTTTGCCGGAGTACCGACGATGTACCAGATGATGACGGCAGCGCCGAACTGGGCGGCCGCGGATATGTCGTCGCTGCGCTTTTGCACAAGCGGCGGCGCGCCGCTGCCGTTGGCGCTCATTGAAACCTACCGCGCCGAAAAGGGTGTGTGCTTCAAGCAGGGGTTCGGCATGACGGAGTTTGGCCCGGGCGTCTTCGCGCTCGCGCCGGACGACGCCGAGCGCAAGGCCGGCTCGATTGGCCGCCCGAACTTTTTCATCGAGGCGGCAGTGATGGACGACACCGGCCGGCTGCTGCCACACAATACCGCAGGCGAGCTTGTCCTGCGCGGCCCGGCAGGGTCTTCGGGCTACTTTGGCGATGAGGTGGCAACAGCTGCAAGTCGCGATGCTGACGGCTGGTTTCACACGGGCGATGTGGCGCGCTATGACCCTGAGGGGTTCTTCTTCATTGTGGATCGCAAGAAAGACATGTTCATTTCGGGCGGCGAAAACGTCTATCCGGCCGAAATCGAGCAGGCGCTGTACGCGCATCCGGCGGTGGCGATGTGCGCCGTCGTGGGTGTTCCCGATCCGAAATGGGGTGAGGTTGGCGCGGCCTGCGTCGTCTTGAAGCCGGGCGCGACGGTGACCGAAGCCGAACTCATCGCATTTTTGCGCGAGCGGTTGGCGGGCTACAAAACACCGAAGTCGGTCCACTTTGTTGATGCGCTGCCGATGAGCGCCGCCGGAAAGATTCTCAAGCGCGACCTACGCGCGATGCTGCTCGCGCATAGCTCGGACAAGCCAACCGCATGACGCGCAGACCGACTTCACCACATTGCTCGCATACTCAGGAGTCAAGGAGTTCACACCTATGCACTGCCATCTGTTGCGCCTGTGTCTGGCGCTGCTGCTGGGCTGCGCGGCGAGCCTGCCAATCTGGGGGCAGGTTTCGACCGGACAGATCAGCGGCACTGTGACCGACCCCTCGGGTGCCGTTATCCCCGGAGCCACCGTAACCGTCACCCAAAAAGGCACTGGAACGACGCGCGCGGTCACGACCGGCGATAACGGCGCCTATGTTGTCCCGTTACTCCCGCCAGGCGTCTATAAAATCGAAGCCACCGCGACGAACTTCCGCAAGACGGTGCTGGAAGAAGTGCCCGTGCGGATTACCGAAAACACCACGGTGGATTTAAGCCTCCAAGTCGGCGACGGCGGCGGCGAGGTTGTCATCGTCTCGGCCGAAGGCGCGCTGATTCGCGCCGATGCCTCCAGCCAGGGGCGCGTGATTGAGGAGCGGAGCATCCGCCAACTGCCGTTGCCGACGCGCAACTTTCAGCAGCTTTTGACGCTTAGCGCGGGCACTTCGGCCAACATCACCAACACTTCGGAAGTCGGGCGCGGCGACACGGCCATCAACGTCAACGGCCAGCGGACGACGAGCAACTCGGTCCTCATCAACGGGATTGACGCCAACTCCATCGGCACCGGCTCGACGCCGAACCTGGCCGTGCCGGCGACGGACGCGCTCCAGGAATTCATCGTGCTCACAAGCCAGTATGACGCCTCGGCCGGACGCAATGCCGGCGGCATCGTCACGGCGGTGACCAAATCCGGCACGAACGAGTTTCACGGCAACGCCTATTTCTTCCTGCGCGACACCTCGCTCAATGCCAACAACTTCTTCCTCAAGCGGCAGGGGATTGCGCGTCCGACCAACGAGCGCTACCAGTACGGTGGTACGCTGGGCGGCCCGATCATCAAGGATCGGCTGTGGTTTTTCGGCTCGTATCAGGGAACGCGCGAAACCAACGGCACCTCGCTGACCAATAGCTTGTCCGTTGTCGGGACGCCGCCGGATTTGACCGATGACCGGTCGGACGCGGCGCTGGCGGCGCTGTCGCGCGCGCGCGCGCCGGGCTTGGCGGCGTTTGGCCAGCTCGGCTTCGTCAACCCGGTGGCGCGGCGGCTCCTCCAGGCGCGCTACCCCGACGGCTCGTTCCTGATTCCCTCGGGCAACGGGCAGATTGCGCGCATCCTGCCGACGCTTTCCAAATTCCGCGAGGAACAGTTCAACGCCAATGTGGACGCTCAGCTCGGCAGTGCCAACCGGCTGGCAGTCAAATTCTTCTTTGCGAACAACCGAACTGACCAGGGATTGTTCAACCAGTTCGGATTGGGCAATGTCCTACAAACACCGGGTTATCCGGTGCGGACCGAAGCGAACAACCGCTTCCTCTCGGTCACCGACACGCATGTGTTTGCAAGCGGCCTCATCAACGAGGCGCGCTTTGGATTCAACATCATTCCGGCCAAGGCCGTGCCGACCGAGCCGTTTACAGCCGGGCAGTTCGGGATCAACTCGCCGAATCGCACGCGCTTCGCGGGCCTGCCGGCCATTGGGTTGAACAACTTCTTCACAGTCGGGCCGTCAGGTTTTTCGGCGAGCGACAACCAGGCCGACACGCTGACGGCCGGCGACACCGTGACCTACGTGATCGGCAACCACACGATGAAGTTCGGCGGTGAATACCGCTACAACCGCGTGCGGGTGGATTTCGACGTGTTCGCGCGCGGCTCGATCACCTTCACGGGTGCGCTCGCCAACCTCGCGCAACTCGCGCCGCTGTTTGCGCCGGGACGCCGCGACGCCTTCACGGAGTTTCTCGTCGCGGACGCCTTTCCGGGCTTCAACCCCACCTTCTCCATCATCGGCCCGGGCGGAGCCAAGCGGCAGGTGCGCGCGCATGACTTCGCGTTCTTCTTCCAAGACGACTGGAAGATTCATCCGCGCCTGACGCTCAACCTCGGCGTCCGGTACGACTACTTCGGGCCGTTCTTCGACACCGAAGGGCGGTTTGTCACGTTCGATCCGGAGCGCTTCCGCGCCAACGCGCCGGGCAACGGCTTTTTACAGGCGGGGAACGCCAGTCCCGGCGTGCCGAACGTTCCGAAGGTGGAGCGCGGCCTTGTCCCGCCCGACCGCAACAACTTCGCGCCGCGCATCGGGTTTGCCTGGCGCCCGCTGGAGAGCAACCGGTTCGTCCTGCGGGGCGGCTACGGGATTTACTACGACCGGCCGAACTCGCGCGTGGTCAACAACCAGGCGCTGACCTATCCCTACTACACGCTGGCGCTGGCGCAGTTTTCGCGGCCGCTCGCCAATCCCTTTGTGCCGATTCCCCAGCAGTACCCGGTCGGCTTTCCGTTTGTCGTGCCAAACGACCTGTTCAACCCGTCGCTGCCGGTCGGGCCGACCAACCAGCCAACCATCGTCATTCCGGTGCAGGGCATTTACGTCAGCCGCAACCTGCGAACGCCCTACGTCCAGCAGTACTCGTTCGGCGCGCAGTGGGAGTTCATCCGCGACACACAGTTAGAGATTGCCTACGTCGGCTCGGTGGGTCGCAAGCTGACGCGCTTCCGCAACTTGAACCAGACGACCTCGCCGAACGCCGTCGGGACATTCACGCTCAGCCCGCTGCTTTCGACGATTCCAACCATCGGCTTCGGCGTCCACGCGCAGGAGACAACGGCGAATTCGAGCTATAACTCGCTGCAAATCAGCGTCACGCGCCGACTGGCCAAGGGCTTGCAGGGGTTGTTCGCCTATACCTGGGCACACACGATTGACAATTACTCCGGGCAGCTCACCTCCGGCGGAACAAGCGATGTGTCGGCCGACGTGGGCGATCAGGCGACCTTTGCCGGAACGCGCGGCACGGCGGATTTCGACCGGCGGCACCGCGTGGTGGCGAGCTTCGTCTATGACCTACCGAAGCTCTATCAGGGCGACAATCTGGCAGCCAAGCTGTTTCTCAACGACTGGCAGATTGCGGCGGTGAGCATCGTCCAGTCAGGGCTGCCGTTCAACGTGGTTTCAGGGCGCGGGCTGTTTGACGCTTCGCGAGCGGATTTCGTCCCCGGCTTCCGGGGCAGCGCCGCCCGCAGTGGGAATGTTCGTGACCGACTCGACAGCTACTTCAACACGGGCGCCTTTGTCGTCGCCACCGGCGTCGGCAACTTCGGCAACACGGGACGGAACATCCTGCGCGGGCCAGCGCAAGCCAACACGGACATTTCCATCGTGAAGTTCTTCCCGATTGGCGAGCGGCAGCGGGCGGAGTTCCGCACCGAGTTCTTCAACGCCTTCAACCAGACGAACTTCGCCAATCCGGTCAGCGCGGGCGCGCCGCTCGTCCCGGGCGGGCCGCCGTTGAATCCGAACTTTGGGCGGATTCTCTCGACCTCGACCGGACCGCGGCTGATTCAGTTCGCGTTCAAGTATAGCTTCTAGCGCCTGCCGGTTGGGCTGATGGAAGGGGACAGCGACCACGGGTCGTTCGTTCCCTTTTTCGGCGCGCAAGCCGGCTGCGCGGTCCAACCTTGCCGCTTGCCTCCGCCTTGCCTTGGTCGCCCATCATCCCCCGAGTCTGTCTGTGGGGCGGCGTCCTTGCCCTGTGCGGCGTCAGCGCAGCGCGCAGCGGCGTCACGCCGGAAGCGTATGGTAACGATTTCACGGTCTTCTACGCCGCCGCCCGGCAAGTCTGGCTCACGGGCAATCCGTACGCCATCCCGATTCGGACGGCGACGCCCTACCTCTACCCGCCGCTGTTCGCCCAGCTTCTGACGCCCCTCGCCTTGCTGCCGCTACCGGTCGCGGCGTGGGTCTGGGCAGGCGGCAATGTCCTCGCTGCGCTTTGGCTCTGGCGCTTGGTCAAGCCGGTCTTGTCCGCTCCGCCTTGCCAGGAAGCGGGGCAAGGCAGCTCTTGGCTCTGGTGGCTCGCGCTGGGCCCAATCCTGGTCGGCAACTTTTTGCTGGGGCAAGTCAATCTCTGGATTGCCGCTGCCGTCACGTTTGCCTTGCTGGCGGATGCCGAGCGGCGGCACAGCGCCCTGGGCGGGCTGGCGCTCGCGCTGGCGACGAGCGTCAAGCTGTCGCCGGCCCTGCTTGCGCCCTACTTTATCGGACGCCGCGCCTGGCGACTGCTTGCTTGGCACGGCGCGTGGCTGCTGTTTTTCAATGGGTTGTCCTTCGCTCTGCTCGGCGCGGACCGGCAGGTTATCATGCACAGTTGGTATCAGGAGATCATCGTCCAGGGCTGGCGCTTTGATTTCGCCGTGGCGAGCAACCAGTCGCTGTACGGCGCGCTGCTGCGCGTCAATCAGCAGCTTGGCGGCTCGGACAAGCTGCCTTATTCGCTGATGGCGTTGCCGGGCGCGCTCGCGCTCTGGGGCGTCGGCCACCTCGCCCGGCGCGCGCAAGGCGCGGCAGCGCGCCCGGCGGCAGCGGTTGCCGGCGCTTGGGGCGCGCTTGGGGCTAAGCTGACCTGGGTCGCTCACTTCGCGCTGCTCGCGCTGCCGGTCGCCGTGGCGCTGAGCGTCCAGGGGCGCCGCAAGCCGGCGACCGCCGGCGTCATCGCGTTGGCGCTCTGCGCGTGGTCGAGCTTTCAGGCCGTTCCGGAGGCGTTGCGCGCTGGGGTTGAAGCCTGGTCGCTCTTTACCGTCGCGGGCTTGGCGATTATGCTCGCGTCAACGCTCAAGCCAAAGCCTTAGCTAAACGCCGCGCCATAGCGCGCGGCGCGGCTTTGGCGGATGCAGACCCCGTATAACTTAAAACAGCAGCCCTGCCATGGCGATTTCTGCCTATGAAAGCGACGTCGTCGTTTGGGCGCTTAGACGCGGCCGTTCTGAGCGCCTTCACGCTGCTTTACGTCCTGCGCGTAGCGCGCGAAGCCGTCACGCGGCCGTTCTGGCTCGATGAGTTCTTTACCTACTACACCGTCACCATGCCCGACTGGGCCGGGCTGATGGACGTCCTCCGCCACGGCGGCGACCAAAACCCGCCGCTGTTTCACGCGCTCACGCGTCTCTCAGTGTGGGCTTTTGGCGAAAGCGAGTGGGCCTTTCGACTGCCGGCGATGGTCGGCTACTGGGCGTTCTGCGCGTCGCTGTACATCCTCGGACGCCTCATCGGCGGCAGCTTGGCAGCTGGCGTTACGGCGCTGGCGACCCCCTTCGTCACCGGCGCGTTCTACTACGCGACCGAGGCCCGTCCCTACGGTCTGATGCTTGGCTGCTTTGGCGTCAGCTTAGTCTGCTACCGCCTGTATGACCTGGCCGCCACCCCAGAGCAGCAGCGGCAAGCCGGGCTTGGACTGGGCGGCGCGCTGGCGCTTGGCGTGGCGCTGCATTACTTCGCCATCATTCCCATCGCTTGCCTGTGGTTGGCGGAACTCTTCCGCGCCTGGCGGACGAGACAGCCCCGGTGGGGCGCGGGCGCGGCGCTCGCCCTGCCGGCGGGCGTACTCTTGTACAACTGGCCTCTCCTGAGAGAGCAAGCCCAGATTCCATACTGGAAACAGTCCCTGAGCTGGCTCGAGCTGCCTGACTTTTACCGGTGGATGCTCGGAACGCCGACCTGTCTGGCGCTGCTGGCTTGGGTGACGCTGTTCCGCTTCCTGGCTCCCCGCTCTAAGCGCGACGATGCCAGTCCTGATGAGCGCCCTGAGCGCGACTGGCTTCTGCTTGGGATCATCCTCGCTCTGATGCTGCCGGTCGGATGGATGACGCTGATGAAAGCGAGCGGCAAGACGATGTTTACCCCGCGGTACTTGCTGCCGGCGGCAGGCGGGCTGGCTATTTTGCTGGCGCGCGCGGTTCAGTCGGTGAAGATGCCGGCCGCCCGCCAACTCGCGCTTGGCGTCGGGGCAATCCTGGTCGCGTCAACGCTTTGGGCGGTTTTACAACCTTGGCGGATGTCTCCCCCAAGCGTTCTGGAAGCCGTGGCAAAGCTGCCCAACCCGGAGCAGAAGATTGTGGTCAACGCCTTGGACTACTTTGTTCTCAAGCATTACTTTGCGAAAGAGCTGCCGCAAGTAACTTACCTGTATGAGTTTATGACTTACCGCCAGCCTGCCGACCCGAAGCGCGGCCTGCGCGCGCTCCTGCAAAATCCTCGCACGCCGCCTTTTGAGGATAAGGAGGCATTTGTCACGCGGCACAACCGCTTCTACATCGTTTGTCACAAGTTTCACGAAGGGGACTACATTATTCCGCGCATCAAGCAATACAATTTTCCGCTCGCGCGGGAAACGGCGGAGTATCTGGTCTATGAGTATATTGATGAATAGTCTTCGTGCTACGCCCTGACCGCGCAAGTCAACACGGGTCTTTTCCCTCGTGAAGCTACTCCCGATTAGCGAGCGGCAGCGGGCGGAGTTCCGCACCGAGTTCTTCAACGCCTTCAACCAGACGAACTTCGCCAATCCGGTCAGCACAGGCGCGCGAGGACCGGAGAGCAAACCCGACAACCTCAGTACAGCTCTTGACTGCGAGCCGTTGTTGCTCACTGTACACGGCTTGTGGCGGCTCTGGCGCAAGCACTGCACTTCGGCCGGCGTCTCGACTGTCCCAGCCTGAATCTAGAATCAGCCACCACGCCACCGAGAGAGGCGGTTTCAGTTGAAGGAAAACAATGGCAAGCGCCCCATACAACACAAGGGAGTTGTATGGGGCATTCCAAACCACAGCCAGCAGATGTTTCAGAAAGAATACCGCAGGGCGAACACAATGCGCCGGTTGCCGCCGTCGGTTCCCCACTGGTTGAGAAAAGCGGCTGATGTGCGAACGGCGATCGGAACGCCGAAGTTGCGCGTGTTTGTCATGTTGAAAAAGTCCACGCGCAGTTGAATGTTGTGACCTTCAACAATGCGCGTGTTCTTGGCAATGCTGAGGTCAATGTTGCCGATGCCGTCGGCGCGCAGGATGTTCCGCCCGGCATCACCGACGCGCTGTCCCGGACGCAAGGGCGCGAAGAGACTCGCACCGCCTGCCCGGAGAATCTGGGCAACGGTCATTCCACGCAGATTCATTCTCGTGTTGAGATTGGGACGGATCGGATCGCCTACCAGCCCGTTGATGCCGGACAGACTCTGCAACGGATCGGAGCCGTTGAAGACCGTGAACGGCGCCCCGCTCTGGAAGGTGATGAAGCCGGAGGTCTGCCAGCCGCCCAACAGGCGTCCGAGCGCGCCCGCCTGGGCGCGGAAAAACGGCAGCTCGTACACGAAGTTGCCCGTCAGCCGGTGCGTCCGGTCATAGCTCGATACGGCGCGGTCGGCGCGGCGGTTGAACGAATCCTGCGGAATGGCGACTTCGCCCGTCGAGGGGTTGAAGATTTCCGAGGCTTCGTCAATGAACTTGCTCCAGGTGTAGTGGACGCCGGCGCTGAAGTTTTGACTCAAGCGCTTGTCCAAGCTCATCTGGAGCGAGTGGTAAATTGAGGATGCCGCGTTGGCGCGCAACCGCACAACGCCGCGGGTCGGGTCCACCCGGACGTTGGGATCGGTCGCCGTCGGCGGCGTGGTCCGTGGCCGATTAGGGTTGGCGTCAATGGTTTGGAAAAGCGCTGTCCCCTTCGTGCCGACATAGCCGACGCGCAGCACAACGTCGCGCGTGAGCTCGCGCTGCACTTCCAGACTGTACTGATCGGCATAGGGCGAGCGAAAATCCGGGGCGACCGTCGTGGCGGCCAGCAGACGCGGGTTGCCGGTAAAGGGCTGCACCGTCCGCAGCGCCGCGAATGAGTTCGTCGTCGGCAGGCTCACCAACGCCACAAACGGCGATGCCGTCGCCACGTTGAGCGCAATGTTGAGGAATGACGCATCGAACGTTCGCGCATAACCGCCACGCACCACGAGCTTGTCGCCACCGGTCACTGCGCCCCAAATGCCGCTGCCGTCAGTGCGTAGGTTCCAGTTGAAACCGAAACGCGGCTGGAAGTTGTTCCTGTCCCGGCCCGGGCGCTCCTCCAGTCGGAAGCGCGGATCATTACCGTTGGCGGCGATGATGCGGTCGTTGAGCCGATAGAGGTTCTCCATGGCGTTGCCCGGCGTTTCGTAGCGCAGCCCATAGGTAATCGTGAAGTTCGGACGAATGCGCCATTCATCCTGCCAGAACAAGAACACGTCGGTGAAATCGTAGTACTGGATGGCCTGACCGCCGCGCAACGGGAGGTTGATCTGTGCCGCCAGGGTCGCCGAGTCGTCCACAAACGCTTGTAATGTAGTGTAGTGAAGCCGGCCACGGAGCGTCGGGAGGAAAAAGCTTCGAATGTCGCGGTTGGTGATGTCCGCGCCGAACTTGAACGTGTGATTCCCCAGGGTGTAGGTCATCACGTCCTGGAACTGGTAGGTGTTGTTCAGACGCGACTGCGGCAGATTCACGGCCAAGCCAATCGCCGTGCGGCTCACCGCCGAGTTGAAGCCCAACAGGCCAAGCTCGCTGATCTCAATTGAAGGGATTTCCTGCGAAGTCGGGTCGTCGGCATTCGTAATCGAGTTGAACCGGTTGTAAGCCGCGCGGAACTCATTCACCCACCGGGGCGAGAAAACGTGCGTCCAGGTGAGGTTGAATGCCTGCTGGCGGCCCTTGACGCGCGTGGTCAGCCCTGGCGGCGTGACCTGCCCGCTACCCGATGATAGTTGGTCGTTGAAGAGAAAGCTGCCGGAGATGCGGTTGCGCTCGTCGAATTGATGGTCAATGCGCGTTGACCACTGCCAGTTGTCGAATTTCTGGGAGGCCGAGCCCGTGAGCGATCCCAGCGGCACGGTAAAACTCTGACCACCGATGGAAAAAGTGGCGCTGCGGCCGATGGGAGCCTGCGCGGCCGGCAGAAAGCGCAGCAGCGCCGCCACTTGCGGACGGTTGCCGGCGGCGGCTTGCAGCGCCTGCCGCCCGGCTTCGGTCGGCGCGCCGTTGAGCGTGAAGCCCGACCCCAATGCGCGATCGGTCCAGCGCTGGAGCGTGCCGAAGAAAAAGGTCTTGTTGCGCCAGATCGGGCCGCCCAGCGAGCCGCCAATGCGGTTCTCGACCCGGAACGGCGCTTCCGTCCGCCCGGCGCGCTTGTCAAGGTTGCTGCGCGCATTCAGGGCGTTGTTGTTGTTGAACCAAAATAGCGAGCCGTGGAACTCGTTTGAGCCGCTCTTCGTGACCATATTCACCACCGAGCCGCTGTTGCGCCCGAACTCCGGCGCGAACTGGCTGGTGATGATGCGCACTTCCTGGATGAGGTCCGGGTTGTTGAGCGGCTGCTGAACGCCCGCCACGCTGGGGTCGTTGAGGTCCTGCCCGTCCACCATGAAGTTGTTCGAGCGAACGCGCCCCCCATTGGAGGAGAAGCTAATGCCGTTGGCAAAGCCGGTCTGCCCCGAGCCAAGCTGACTGACGCCCGGCACGGACAACAGGATGTTATAGACATTCCCATTCGCCGCAAACGGCAGGTTCATCAGCCGTTTGGATTCAAAGCGCGTGCTGACCTCGGCATTCGCGGTGTTCAGAATCGAGGCGTCGCCGGTCACGGTGACGATCTCCTGCGTCGCGGCGACCTTCAGGCCCACATCCACCACGGCGACTTGGTTGACCAGCAGCTCGATCCCCTGCTGGACATACTTGGCTTGCCCGGTCGCCTCGACGATCAGCTCATAGCTGCCAATCGGCAAGCTGCTGAACCGAAAGCGCCCCTCGCCGTCGGTTTGCGTCGTCCGGGTCAGCCCAGTGCGCAGGTTGCGGACTGTGACCACAGCGTTGCCAACTACAGCCTTGGACTCGTCCGACACTGTTCCGGCAATCGTTCCGGTATCCAGTTGGGCATAGCCGGTCGTCGTATGAAGAACCAGTCCAAGCGCCACGGCGAGCACGCCAATCAACCGAACAATCCATTTTTTCATACAAATTTCCTCTCTGCTCAGTCCATCTTTTTCAGTTATACAGCAGTTATACAGCTCGGCTTGTTTTTGATTTAGGTTGCCGGCTTTTGTGCGTCCACATAGACGCAACTCTCGTGCCATATATCTCTAAGGACAGAACGTCATGGCCGTCAGGGACGGCTTTCGGGCCGGGCGCACGACGAAAAGCGTTGTAAAAACCTTGGGAATAAACGAGTAAGCGGAAAGCAGCGCGCACCGTCACCGGCGGACGGGGCGCGCCACCAGACGACGGGGCGCGGGCTGCGCCCGTAAACGAGCATGTAAAGTTTTCAGGGATGACATCCGAAAACTTGTTTTTTGCGCTCCGACCGCACGCTCGCCGTCTATTCAACCCACACAGAGAAACCGGCGCCTGGGAAGGGATTGCCCGCCGTCCCGCGCCGGACGAAGATCACGGTCGTGTAAACGCCCGGCGCGTGCTTTGGAAAAGTCAGCTCGAACTTGAAGCGGCCGCGGTCGCCGACTTCGATTTCGCCGGCAGTGCCATCCAGGTATTGCGAGCCATCCGCGAGCCGGGGCTTGAGCAGACGCGACTTTTCAGGCAGGGCGTAGGCGCGCGGCTGGCGAAGCTGGTCCAGCGTCATGGACTGTGGCAGCGGCTCGTGGTAAACCGACGCGCCATAAAAGCTGACCTCATCCGGGTTGAGGAGCTGTCCGGCGACGGTCAGCCGCTCCGTCGGGCGCGCCTTCGTCGGGAGCGGGTCAAAGTGCACGTAGCGGCTCAGAAATTCCTGCGCCATGCGGAACTCCCTGCCGACGACGGCCACGCCCAAGCCGACATGCGTATGCTCCGGGTTGAGGATTGTCCGCCGGTGGCCGTCATTCGGCGGTGTCTCATCATGCATCATCTGATGTAGGCGCAGCGCCGCCGCCTTGACTTCAGCAAAGGTTGCGCGTGGGGACAGCCCCGATAGCATGGAAACGTTTTCAGCAACATAGTCTGTGCCCCCACGCTGCCCGTACCGCAGGTATGGCGGCCAGCCGTCGCGGTTCCAGTGGCTGATGTAGTTGTACTGTGCCATATCGAGCGCATGCGCCTCGGCAACCCGGTTGGCAAGGTCATCCAGGGCAACCGGCGGGGCACCGACGCGCGCCCGTTGTTCATTGATCAGCACAAGCAGCTCGCGGCGCAGGGCTGCGACATCAACGCTTGCACTCGCCGCCGGCAGGGCGGCTTTTTGTGCCCGCGCCGGTTGCCCACTGCAGAGCGGCTGAAGACATACAGGCAGAGCTGACAGAATGACAACGCACCAACGCAGCATAACGTTTCCTACCATCCTCACCGACTTCCGGCACAGAATTACTTCCCGGTTATTGGCGTTCCCCAGCGAGCCAATCCTACCGGCAAGTTACCGTGGGCCACAGTCTCCTCTAGCTGATGATGTCTTCGAGAAGTTGGTTGCTGGACTCGGTCGGTTGGCAGCCCCGGCGCCGCTTCGTCTTCCGCCCATCATCGCCAAAGCCGACCCATAACGCGCCCGGAGTTGCCCGGCAATTCGCTCGGCGTCCTGCTTTGGCAAAGCGTTCCGGCGCACCGACACGGCCTTCCTCGGCAGGCCCATTGTGCAGAAGAATCCCCTCTGCCGGTTTACTCGGCCGGAATGTCGCCAGGAGCGTCGGACCGATGCCCACTGCGCCGTGTTGAGCAATACCAAACTCTGGCTATGGCGCCGAGCGTCCAAAACGCCTGGGTTGCAGCAACATCCTTGTCAGCTCGCAGCCGTTGCGTTTGTCGTAGGCCAAACCACAGACGACCGGGGCGTTTGTCACTTGTTCTGTGGTAAGTAGTTTTGAACACAAGTAGTTTTGAATACCGATTCCCGGCTGCAGCGTAGCTTCCGAGCGAAGCCGGTCTGTTAGGCACGTTGCGTCGGCAAAGCCTAATTTGCAATCGCCAGCGGCAAGATTACCATTCTAGAATTGCTGACGGCCAGGTTGCCGGCGGCGCATCTCGTTGAGGAACCTTGATTGAAGCCCCATGCCAGATGCAGAAACTCGTACATCAGCACAGCGCCGTTTTGACTCATCCTGGGCGCGCGACCGGTTCATAGATGCACTGGTCACCCAGATTGAGCCGCGTCTGCTTGCCATCCGCCGCGAGCTGCATCAACACCCGGAGTTGTCAAACCGTGAGGTTCGGACGGCACGCTGCATTCTCTACCGCTTACAGGAACTCGGCATCCCAGACATCCGCACCAACGTCGCGCACCACGGCATTGTGGCCACGATCCACGGCGCACGTCCCGGCCGGGTCGTCGGTATTCGAGCCGACATGGATGCACTGCCGATTGACGAACCACCGGGCCTCCCCTTTGCCTCCACAACACCGGGCGTGATGCATGCGTGCGGACACGACGTTCACATGACGGTCGCGCTCGGTACGGCGGAAGTGTTATACCGCCTGCGCCAACACCTTGCCGGCACGGTCAAATTGTTGTTCCAACCGGCCGAAGAAGGCCCTCCACCGGGCGAAGAAGGGGGCGCGAAACAAATGATTGCCGAAGGGGCGCTGGACGCGCCGCGCCCGGAAGCCATCTTTGCGCTACATTGCTATCCACCGCTTGAGGCCGGGCAACTCGGCTACAATCCGGGCGTCATGATGTCAAGCTGTGACCGCTTTACGATTACGATCCAGGGTAAGATGGCCCATGGGGCTTACCCGCACCGGGGCGTAGACGCGATTGTGGTGGCCTCGACCGTGGTCATGCTACTTCAGACCATCCGCAGTCGCATGATAGATGCCCAACAGCCGATGGTGTTAACGGTGGGAACCGTGCAGGGCGGACGCCGGTACAATATCGTCGCCGATGAAGTCGTTCTACAGGGCACGGTGCGCGCCTTTGATGAAAAGGTGCGGTCGGAGACCGAAGCCCTCATTCACCGGCTCGTTTCAAATGCCGTCGCAGGCAGTGGCGCCACCTGTGACATCCGGTACGAACGCCTCGTTCCACCACTGGTCAATGACAGCGCACTCGTCGAGCGGATGCTGCCAACCCTTCGGCGGGTGGTCGGGCGCAAGCAAGTTGTAGAGCATGCGCCACGAATGGGGGCAGAAGACTTTGCCTACTTTGCGCGTGAGATACCGGCGATGTTCTACTCACTTGGCGTCTCCAATCGCGCCGCCGGCCTTGACGGCGACATTCATACACCCCAGTTTGTCGTGGACGAGACATGCATTGGCGTTGGCGTGCGGGCTATGACGGCGTTGGTATTCGACTTTTTAGAGACCTAGCTGCGTTCAGCCATGGCACGTTGGGTTTGGAGCCAAACCGGCTCACCCTCCGAACGTAAGCCCATTGATGCGCCGCCGTAGGCGGCGGCTGTGAGGTAAACGGCCATGAACATGCAATACTGGGGGGAGACCTTCCCCAAGGCCGAAGCCCTTGCCGTAGCCGGGCTTGAACCCTATGCTTTCGCCCTACTCTCGCGCTGGAAGCAGGCTGTTCAGGATGGGTTCGCCCTGCCCTTCCTCGACAAGAAAACTCTCGCGGCGCGTGAAGCTCTCGAGCAGCAGGGTTTTTTGATCATCGGTTCGGTTGGAACGCTGGTGGTCGGCATGAACCATCTGGTCATTGTGGCGGTCGGAAGTCTCGATCGCTCCGATACCTACTGGAGCGTGAACGTCACGCCGCTGTTTCCAGAGGAGTTTCATCCGCCAGCCTACCCGCAGTGAGGGGTCTCACCGCTCCATTCGCGTTTCAGCGCCCAACGAACAAGGTTGCCCGTTCTGCGGCAGGCACATTTGCCGGGTTTCAGTTGTATCTTATTCAGCCAGGGTGAAATTCTGCGTCGCGCAGTTCTGCTTAGCAATGCCGTTCGGCGGTGCATCTGGCGGCCGCCCTCTTTCACCACATGTCCGTACGCACAAGCAAGAGTGAGCGTTCATCTCCGTCGGACTATCCGCTGCCGCACGATCTGGACGCCGAGCGCAGTGTTCTGGCCTCGATTTTGCTCGACAACGACGTATGCCCCACGGCCCTGGAGTTGCTCAAGCCGGAGGACTTTTTTCGGCCGAGCCACAGGCAGATCTTTGACGTCATGCGCGAGCTATCGGAACAGGGGCGCCCAATCGATCCGACGACGCTGGCAACGGTCCTCCGCCAACGCAACCAGCTCGACAGCGTCGGTGGAATTCCCGGCATTTCGGCGCTGCTTGACGCTTATGCCCTGCCGTCCAACCTCGAAGCCTACGCGCAAACGGTCAAAGACAAAGCCTTACTGCGGCGCGCACTTGAAGTTTGTCAGGAAGGCATTGAAGCCTGTCGGCGTGGAGACAAAGCGGCTTCTGCCATCCTGGACGACTTAGAACGGGATATTTTTGAAGTCGGCGAGGCAAGAATTCGGGGCGGTTTTGTCCCTGTGGCCGAGGTCGCCCGTAGCCAACTCCATCAGGTAGAAGCCGCGTACGAGAGCAGTCACCGCCTGATCGGGCTGGCCACGGGTTTTACAGATTTCGACCGGCTGACCAACGGATTACAGGCTTCCGACCTGATCATTGTCGCCGCACGGCCCTCGGCCGGTAAAACGGCGTTTTGTCTCAACATTGCCCAACATGCGGCCGTGGCGGAAGGTAAATGCGTCGGGATTTTTTCACTGGAAATGTCGAAAGAGTCCCTCGTGATGCGCTTGCTGTGCGCAGAAGCTCGTGTGGACTCGCAGCGGATGCGCAGCGGCTATTTGAGCCGCGAGGAGTGGAAACGGTTGGCCGACGCGCTGGCAGTCCTGACACCGGCGCGGATTTTCATTGACGACACGCCCGGGATTTCCGTCGCCGAAATGCGCGCCAAGGCCCGCCGTCTCAAGTCCCAGCACGGGCTTGACCTACTGATTGTGGACTACTTGCAACTCGTTCGCGGGCGCGGGCGCGCCGAAAACCGGCAAACGGAAGTTTCGCAGATCTCACGCGACCTGAAGGGCCTTGCCAAGGAGCTACACGTCCCGCTTATTGCGCTCTCACAGCTTAGCCGCGCTTCGGAAACCCGCGCCGACCACCGTCCACTGCTGTCCGACCTGCGCGAAAGCGGCAGTATTGAACAGGATGCCGATGTGGTTGCCTTCATCTTCCGGGAAGAGATGTACAATCCAACCGAAGACAACGCCGGGCGGGCAGAGCTGATCGTTGCCAAACAACGGAATGGCCCGACCGGTACGGTGTATCTGACCTTTATTAAGTCCTGCACGCGCTTTGACAACCTGTGGGAAGAAGCTCTATGAAAACCGCTTGCTGCCGGACTGACGGCCGATCAGGCTGCCGACCGGTTTGGTGGTGTTCTCAAAAGCCGGGTTCGGAAAGGACACTCTATGGATCGCCACTCACGCCCCATTTGCTTCCACCCTATCACGCCTGAAGAACGCGCTGTACAGTTGGCGACCGTCCGCCACTGGAAGGTACAGGGCAGCCTGATCAAGTCACGCCTGCTGTATCTGCAAATGAAACACGGGATTGCAACGTTGAAGCGCATTTTACAGGACCTCGATGAGGCTGACCGCGCTACACTGACCAAAACGGTCTTCGTCGGTGAGTGGTACGAGCTTGGTCTTCTCATCCGACTCGATGCAGCGATTGTTGCGGCGTTGGGCGCAACCACCCCTAACATCCTGGAAGCACTGGGGGCGTTCTCGGCGGAACTCAACATCGGTGGGACGTATGAAAGCCTTGTTCAACGGGATGTGGACGGGTTCTTGCGGCTTTCGGCTGTGGTCTCCCCAACCTTCCAGACGTTCGGCAGTGCTCGCTATGAACCCGAACAGACGACAGGGCCGACACGTGCCGGCACGGTTTGTTTGGCCTACGACCTACCGCCGCCGTCACAGTATTGTCAGTCCGGTATTGGATATTTTCAGCGCGCCGTTGAACTATGTGGCGGTGTCAACCCTGACGTGACCGTGACGAGTTGCCGACGCGAAGGCAGCGCCGAGTGTCGGTTTCGAATTTGTTGGCAGTCAAGCGGTGGCTCGACCATCCCCATGGCTTGACAAGGACCCGTTTGCTCGCGCGGCAGGGCCCTTTGCCCCGTTGAGCGTCTCGTATGCAGCCCCTTATGCAGCGGCATCCCTTGTGTGAAGTACGGCGTTCACCCATTCACGGGTGGGGCGTGTTTGCAACAACACTGATCAAAGCAGGGACACGCATCCTTGAATACAAGGGTGAGCGTATCAGCCGCGCCGAAGCCGACCGACGCTACGCACGCAAGCTGGAGCGGACGACCCACACGTTTCTTTTCATCATCGACGAGCATACCGTGCTGGACGGCGGGCGCTTTGGCAACCTGGCGCGCTATATCAACCATGGCTGCGAACCAAACTGCGAAAGCGTTCAGGATGCCGCCGGGCGCATCTTCATTGAGGCGCTGACCGATATTGAGCCGGGCACCGAGTTGACCATGGATTACCATCTCCAGGTGGCTGCAGGAGACCCGGAAATCTGGCGCCGCGACTACCCCTGTTACTGCGGAGCCGCCAGCTGCCGTGGGACGCTGGTTGGTGGCCTGCGTCCCAGTGCGGCTACAGCACCACCTCCACCGGTTTTTACGCCTCCGAAGGAACGTTTTCATGGCCGATACCGTCCCTGACCGTGCATGCCGCATCGAAGTTCTCCTGATGGACTGCGACGGTGTACTGACTGAAGGGCAGATCTACTTGTTGCCGGACGGGACGGAGCTGAAGGCCTTCCACGCACAGGACGGTCACGGTCTCAAGCTGGCCAGACGGGCCGGCCTCCGCACAGGCGTCATCACAGGACGGTATTCGACGGCGCTGGAGCAGCGCGCCCGTGAAACTGGCATCGAGTTTCTGTGTCAGGGTGCCGGAGACAAAGCGCGCCATCTCGCCGAGCTGATGGCAATCCAGGGTTTTTCTCCCGAAGCCGTCGCTTTCATCGGCGATGACCTGCCGGACGTTCCGGTTATGACTCAGGTCGGGTTGGCAATAGCCGTGGCTAATGCCGTCCCAGAGGTCAAGCAGGTTGCCCACTACGTAACAACCCGCACCGGTGGACGCGGTGCCGTCCGAGAGGTCGTTGAGTTGATTCTGAAGGCACAGGACAAGTGGAAGGCTGAGCTGTTATTCCTGGCTTAGCCCCCCGGCCGCTTGGCGTAGACCTCGCGAGTCAACGGCTCAATCGGGGTGCGGTTACGCCGCTTCAGTTCCGCATTGACAGCCGCCAGCTCGCCGTCCATCAGGGCTTTGTGCTGCGCTTCCGCCTGCTCCACCGCCTGCCGGTACGGCCCAACCAGGGCCAACTGCGACGCCGATGGCCGCCCGCCGTAGTAGCTGATCTTGCCATAGAGGTCGGCCAGCTTCTCGCGCAACTGCTCTTCGCCGGTGATGCCGCCCTCGCGGGTGGCCACCAGCGACGCCCGCAGCGCCTGACAACGCTCGGCAAACGCCGTCAACTGCTTGGCCAACGGGTCATCGGCCGGCAGCACCTTGGCGCGTGCGCGCGCCGCGTCGCGGGCGTCGGTCAGCGCGGCATCCACATAGGCCAGCCGCTCCAGCAAGGCGTACAGCTCAAGCTGCGTCTGTTGCTTCAACTGTCGGTCGGCCGGCCGATGCGGCGCGGACGGATCGGCCACGAGCGTGATTGCGCCGGTGTACACCTGCTTGTCCTTGATGAGCTTGACGGCGTATGTCCCCTCCAGCACGGACGGCCCTGGCAGCGGAAACGGCGCCGACTCGGAGCGCGGCACGCGCGGTGGCTTGAGGCGCGTTGGCCACTCAACGCGATTGATGCCTTTGCGCTTGCCGCCCGGCAGCGTTGTTATCAACTTACCGGCCGGGTCGTAGATTTCCACCCGAAAGTCGCCCACCACATGGCGCTCCCTGAGGTAATAGGCGATGATGGCCGCGTCAGGCAGCGCCGCGCCGCGAAACTCGTCATCGCCGGAAAAGCTCTGGCTGATGACCGGCGTCCTCAGCACGGAGGGGCGCGTCTCCAGAAAGGCGACTTCCCGCTCCAGCCGGTCCGGCGTGAGCTGTCGCAGCGGCGTCAGGTCATCCACGATGTAGATGCCCCGCCCGTGTGTCGCCAGAATCACATCGCCTTCGCGCGGATGAATGAACAGGTCATAGACCGACACATTGTTGGGCAGCCCGCCGGTGAACTTCACCCACCGCTCGCCCCGGTCGAGGGAAATGAAAAAGCCAAGCTCCGTTCCCAGAAAGAGCAGGTCGCGCATCACCGTGTCTTCGCGAATGACGTGCGCGAAGCCGGTCGCGTCGCCGTCCGTGATGCGCCGCCAGGTTTGACCGAAGTCATCCGTCCGGTACGCGTAGGTCGCCATGTCGCCCGTCCGATGGCCGTCAAACGTGGCATACGCCGTTCCGCCGGCAAAGCGCGACGCCTCGACGCAGCTACACCAGGTGTTGGGCGGCAGCCCCGGCAGGTTGCGCGCGACATTCGTCCACGTCTTGCCACCGTCGCGGGTCACTTGCAGGTTCCCGTCATCGGTTCCGACCCAGATGACTTTTTCATCCAGGGGCGACTCGCTGATGGTAAAAATCGTGCAGTGGTTTTCGGCCGTGGAGTTGTCCACGGTTAAGCCGCCGGATTCCTCTTGCTTCTGCTTAGCGGGATCGTTGGTCGTCAGATCGGGTGAAATCCGCGTCCAGGATTCGCCCTTGTCGCGCGATAGGAAGAGATACTGCGCCCCGAAGTAGAGGTTTGCCGGGTTCTTGCGCCCGACGGCGATGGGCGCGTTCCAGTTGAAGCGCAGCTTCTCACCGGGAGGCTCCGGCGGCGCGATGAACTTTGTCTCGCCCGTCCGCCGATGCCAGCGGGCGAGATTCCCGCCCTGTGATTCAAGATACACGAGGTTGGCATCGGTCGGATCGGGGATGGCCCAAAAGCCGTCGCCAAAGCCGATGTTGCGCCAATCGGCGTTCGTAATGCCCCCCGGCTTGTGCGCGGGCGCCATCCACGTGCCGTTGTCTTGCAGTCCGCCATAGACGTTGTAGGGGCGCTCGTTGTCGGCGGCGACGTGGTAAAACTGCGCCACTGGCAACGAGCGCAGCAGCCGAAAGGTGCCGCCGCCGTTTTTCGATTCGTACACGCCGCCGTCCGTGCCGAGCACGAGGTGATCGGTGGCGTTGGGGTTAATCCAGAGCGCATGGTGGTCGGCGTGGGTGCCGGTGGCAATGGTCTCAAAGGTCTTGCCGCCGTCGCGACTGCGCGCCAGCGTCGTCGCGGGCTTATAGACGCGCCGGTGATCCTTGGGGTCAACAACGACGAGGCTGAAATAAAACGGGCGCGCCTTGACGCTGGCGTTTGCGTCATTGACCTTCGTCCAGCTCTCGCCCAGATCATCTGAGACATAGAGCGCCGTTTTACGGCTTTCCACGTTGGCATAGACCGTACTCGGGCGCGACGGCGCGACGGCAACCGCAATGCGCCCCAGCTCCCCTTCCGGCAGCCCTTTCGTGAGCTTTTTCCAAGTCTTGCCGCCGTCCGCCGACTTGTGCAGCCCGCTGCCGGGGCCGCCGGATGTAAACGTCCAGGGTTGGCGACGGAACTGCCACATGGCGGCATAGAGGATGTCCGGTTCCTGTGGATCTAGAGCCACGTCGGCGCAGCCGGTATCGGCGTTGACATAAAGAATTTTCGTCCAGGTCTTGCCGCCGTCGGTCGTCTTGTAAAGCCCGCGCTCTTCGCCGGACGACCAGAGCGGCCCCAGAGCGGCGACATACACGGTGTCGGGCTGGCGCGGATCAATCACAATCCGCGCTATGCGCTCTGTCTTCTCCAAGCCAACGCGCGTCCAGGTCTCCCCGCCGTCGGTCGTTTTGTACAGCCCCATCCCGACCGAGACGGAGTTGCGCGTCCAGCCTTCGCCGGTGCCGACCCAGACCGTCTCCGGGCGCGTTTGGTCAATGGCAATCGCGCCGATGGATTGGGCATGCTTGTCAAAGACCGGCTTAAAGCTGAGTCCGCCATCGGACGACTTCCACACGCCGCCGCCTGCCGCGCCGACATACATGATTTTGGGATTGGCGTTGACAACATCGAGGGCCGCGATGCGTCCGCTCATCGTGGCCGGGCCGATGGCGCGCGCCGCCAGCGCCCCCAGCATGGAGGAGTCCAGCTTGGGCGGCGCGGCCGGCTTACCGGCAGCGGTTGGAGCTGTGGCGCGTTCCTGCGCAGCTCCAACTGTTGTCAACAAAAGGCAGCACCATCCAAGCGCCGCCAGCCAGCGTAGCTTCATCAGCATAGGCATTGATGGCATGACTCAGGAAAGGCAAGCCGGGCAGGCGCAGCCGACCGGCGACGCGGGCCGAGTCAGGTTATCCCGATTGACCCGCGTTTTCTCTGGGCGATTTGGGCTATTTTTCCGGCATCGCAAACAGCGCGTCTTCCACCGCTGCATTGTGTTCGACGCGGTCCAAAATGACCTGAATAAACGGCTGCCCGCCGATTATGCGGTCAACGCCATGAGCCGTCATGATCCCGTTGACATCCTTGTAGTTAGAAAGCAGCGTTTCGACCTCGACTTCATTGCCCCCAATCCTTTCCTTGCCTCGCACTTTGAGGATGAGGCCGGTCGTAGCATCCACATAGTAGGTTTCAACTTTGCCGCGCTTATTCGTCACCTTGACGACATGAACGGGCGTCCCGTCCAGCTCTTCATCTTCGGTCAGCGCCAGCTTGTAGCCTTTTTCCTCTGAATCAATGAAAGGCCCGTCCAGGTCTGCCGAATCAATGAGGCTGTCGGCCTCTTCGCCGGTTATTTTTTCGGGCGCATTTGACCCGGTAAACGGGTTAATTTGCCAAGCCGTCACGCCGTCATACGCCTGCACAAGCATGGCGCCGCCAAAATCAATCTGCTGCCGCACCTTGTTCGGGCGCGCCAGCACGCTGATCAGCGTGCCTTCCGCCTGCCCACCGCCGACGATAAGCTTTCCGGTAGACTTGATGGATTGGATGCTCTTGAGCTTGTCGCCGCCCTGGGCCTTGACAATCTGGGCGACGACCGCTTCAAGCGTAGGCTTGTCTTCAGAAATCGGCTTGCCGGCCACCCGGAGACCGACAAATGACAACAGAACAACGAGTGCCACCGGCGCAAGGGCCGGTCGGAACAAACGGGACAGCATGCGCAAAAAGCTCCTTTGCAAGGGAGTGAAGTCGAGTCAAGCACAAGCGGTTTCAGCGCAGTACGCGCAAAACGCGGCAAAAGTTTCCTCACGGAATGACGGCCAAGGCCACCGGCTAGCGTGCAAACAACTCGGACGAATGACGGAAGGCTTTGAACTCCAGATGGTTACCTGCCGGGTCTTGGAAAAACATGGTCGCCTGCTCGCCGGTCTGTCCGGCGAAGCGGATGTAGGGCGGCACAACAAAGGTGATGTGCGCCTGGGTCAGGCGTTCGGCCAGCGCCTGGAAGTCCTCCCACGTCAGCACGACGCCAAAGTGCGGCACAGAGATAGACTTGCCATCCACCGAGTTGCGCCCGGCGACAGCGATGGGGCCGGCGACGCGGTGCGCCGTGATCTGGTGGCCCCAGAAGTCAAAATCAATCCAGTCATCACTCTCGCGCCCGACGCGGCAGCCGAGTACATCCACATAAAACCGTCGCGTCGCGGCCAAATCTACAACCGGGAAAGCAAGGTGAAAAGGATTCATACGGTTACATAGGTCGGTTTGGTCGGAAGTGATGCTGGCTCGGGTGCTGGGTCGGCCAGCGCCGTCGCGGCCAGCAACACGAGCGCTACCCACAACGCGTCGGCAAAAAACAAGTGGACGAGTTGCATCCAGATCGGCGCCAACAGCCAAACGTTCACGATGCCCAGAACAAACTGCACCCCAACAATGACCATGACGATCTGGGCAGTACGTGCCGTCGCCGGTGAAGTTTGCAGTTTAGCCGCAACGGCCACGATGATGGCGCTCGAAGCCACCGCTGCTACCGGATGCAGCCACCGCAACCGCACGGTAAAGTGCGACAGCATTGAAAACTCTTCGCGGAAGCCCTCAGCCAGCGAGCTTGCCGGAAAGAGCGTATCGCCCAGGGCGGCAATTGCCCCGGTCACGCCGACGACCAGCGCCGAAATGAGCGCCGCCGCCAACAAGCCTAGCTTGGCGCCCTGTCCGACCAGGCGCGGCGGACGAAAGCCGCCGATCCAGTAGGCGGTCAACGTCAGTGCGCCGAGGAGCAAGAACGTATTGACCAGATGCACCGACATGTAAACGGCCCGCGCGACCGAGCGGTTTTCGGCGACCAGCTCCAACTTGACGAGCAGCGCGCCGATGAGCGCCTCGATGAGGATGAAAATCAGCGACCAGACCGCCGCCTGGCGCGCGATGTGCCCGCGCGCGAACCGGCGAAACGACCAGACCGCCAGCCCAATAACGCCCAAAAGCGCGATGCCGCTTGTCGCCCGGTGCATAAACTCGACAAAGGTGGCGAACTGTCCGGCCGGCGGCACGACCTCGCCATTGCACAGCGGCCAGTGACTGCCGCAGCCATCGCCAGACTTGGAAGCCCGCACGTATGCCCCCCAAACAATGACCAGGACGTTCCAGCCGACGACGCCCCATGCGAAACGGCGCAAGCGGTCATCGGCGGCGGAAGACAAAGATTGACTCGGCATAGTCATTCGGAAGTCAGCGGCTCAGAAGCCGGCGGCGCGGCGCGCCATTTGTGGATTGAGTTCAGGGTGGTCGAGTAGGGCCCCGTACCGCTGAACGAGTTTGAACACATAGCGGGGCGTCAGCGGCAGCCCCCCAAGCGGACGATTGGCAGCCGTCCGCTGAATGAGCGCCGCATTGGGCCCAACGCCCTTCGCCAGCCGGCGCAGCGGCAAGTCAAGTCGCAAGTAGGCATCTAGCGCCGCCTTGACCGTTGGCGACAGGGCGACCGTTCGCGCCCGGCGCGTCCCCTCGCCGACCATCAAGCCGAGTCCGGTCTCAACCGCTTCCGGCTGCCGGACAACATGGCACTGACGCAGGCCGCACACTTCCGAAACGCGCAATCCTGCTTCTGCAAGCAGACGCAAAACCAGCGCATCGCGCGCGCCGACCAACGTGCGCGTATCCGGTAAGGTCACAAGCCGTCCGATCAGTTGCGCGTCAGCGGCAACCGGCTGTTTTCTTCCGCTGGTGGACGGTCCTGCTATAGCCCGGGCCGGATTGTCGGCCATCAACTCGCACGCAATAAGCTGGGCATAAAACCGGCGCAGCGCCACCAGCCGCACGCCTGCCGTTGGCGGCGCCACCCGCGCCAGCAGCGCCGCGCGAAAGGCGCCGAGGTCGTTGGGCGTGGCCTCCAGCCAGTGCTTCCCCTGCTGCCGCAACCAGCCTTCGAATTGGTCAAGCGCGGCGCGATAGACGCGGCGCGTCGTTTCCGAACGCAGCCCGGACAGAAAAGCCAGACGACAGGCGTCGACGGAATGCATCAGGCAAGTCGCCATATCGCGCTAGCCGGCAGCTTCCTGCTCGCGCCGCCGCCGCGCCTGAATAAATGAGTTCACGCACAGCGCCAGCATTTCGCCGCACAGCACGATCAGGCCGATTTGCACCGCCAATGCCAGCGGGCGCGCCCCAAAATTCCCTTTGGCAAGGCTCATGATGATGGGGACAAGTCCGCCCACTACGCCCAGCAGCGCAACCGCCGATGCGGCGTGCATGGCGTGTTTGCGCAGGTTGTCCCTCAGTGCCAGTGCGCCAAAGACGACCAACAGCAGCCCGAAGGCGGCCGGGATAAACGCCGTTGTGCCGCTGTTGGCCGGGTCTTTGAGGGCATACCCGACAAGGCTCAGTACGATCAGCGCAACACCGTTGCCAATCGAAATCCAAGGCATAGGAAGGGACATAGTGGTTTCTCCACGAGCAGGCCCAGAGGCGAAATCAAACAGACACCGTGCGTTGCCGCACGGTGTTATTCTTCACAAAGGCGGCTGTCCGGGCAATGCCGGTTTGCCACCTCGGGATCGACAGGCACTACGGCAGGCGCATTGTTGGGTCGCCCAGCAACGTCCACGACTGCCGTATGCCCAAGTCGCCGGTCGCGACTTTCGCCCGCCGAATCGCGTCGCCCAGCCGCGAAGCCCGGTTTGGGCCAGACATAGCTTCCAGCAGCGCCAGGTTCGACCACCGCTGACCATCGCTCGGCGTGAGCGCCGAGGATGACCACACGGCGACGGCCCCGCCCGGCGCCAAGACCAATGCCTTGCCCAGCGCCGTCGCGTACAGGTCATGGTGGAAACCCGTCAGGCAGGTCATGCTCGCCACCAGCCCGGCCTGCCCGTGATTGGTCAGCAGAGCAGCATCGCCGCTCGTCAGGATATTCTCCGCCGCCCAGTTCTGCACCGAGCCGTGGCCGATGTAGTTGACCAGTCCCGCGCCGGCGTTCATGCCGGCAAGCAGCGCGGCCCGCGCCCCGCCGGGACCTAAGGCGCTGAGCCGAATCGGCGTTGCGCGCTCCGGGTGTGGCAAGCGCGCCAGCACGTCACTTGCCGCGGCGTCAAAATCGCCGCCTTCATCCGGGTTGTCGGCGACGACCAAGGCCCGCCGCTTCCAGTCGGCGTCGCCGGCCTGCTCATACGCCAGAATCTTCGACACGACGATTTCGGCTTCGGCCGGCGTCTTGACCGGCAAGCGCCCGACCATCAACCGCGCCAGGCCCGTGGCGTCCATATCGCCCAGCCAGTCGTCCACCGCCGTTTCCAGCGCGCCGACGCCGATGAGCTTCGTCGGGATGAAGTTGCCGCCAAAGCCCAGGTAGTCGCGCGGATCGAAGGTCGCGTTGCCGACGAGCAGGGCATACCGCGCCGGCCGCGCCCACGCCGTTCCGGCGTGACGCAGGAAGTCGCGCAGCGCCGCCGCCGATTTCACCCCGTAGCTCCATTCGTCATACACGTCGGCAATGTCCACGATGGCCACGGCCAGGCCTTCGGCGCGCCGCGCCTGCGCCAGCCGCTCCGCCGCCGGAAGAAAGGCTTCGTGCGTGACGATCACAACGTCTGCCGCATTGTCGGCCCGATACCAGTGTGATGGCCGGTTGGCTTCCGCGCGCGGCGTCAGCATCGCCGCCGGAGCCGTGACGATGACCCGGCGCCCCGGCGCGGCGGCAATCGTGGCGACATCGCCCGTCATCCGCACGGGTAGCTCCACCGGGGCGGCGGCGTCGGTGACATCAAAAGCGCGCGCCGGGGCCGTAAACCCTTCAATTGCGAGCACATGTCGCCCAAGCCCCGCGCCGTCGCGGGGCACGTTGACCGTCAACCGGTTGGCAACCGCCCGCAAGCGCCGCGTGTAAGCCACCGTCACCGCCTTGACCAGGCTGACATCCCCGGCCGTCGGCGCGTGAAGCGTGACCGTATTCGTCCCGTCCAGCACCTGGTCGGCCGGTACGTTCCAGACGCCGCGCCCGACCGTCCGTCCGGTATAGGCGATCACCCCAAGCGGCTGACCATTCCACTGCACCGAAACGGCATGCTCGCCCGGCGACACGCCCTGAAGCTCCACCATCACTTCGGCCGGGTGCCAGCTTGTCGGGTCAGGATCAGGAATGGCGAGGCTTTGCGCCACAGGCGTCGTCGCCACGACGCTGCCGAAGAAGTTATCTTCGTCGCCGTTGAGAAGCGCCGCGAAATAAACGCTCTTATCAGCGCGCGTTGTCACTGCCGGGAAACTCTGCGCCGTGGGACGCAGCAGCGGGAAGGACGCCCCCAAGCCGACGCGGCGTCCGGGACGGTCGCCTTCGATGAGCCAATATACGGCTTCCCCGCTGTCCAGCGTGTCTGCCGCAACGCCATAGAATTCGAGGCCTTCCGCCGTGACGCGCAGCGGCATCTCACGGCCTTCGAGATAAAGCTGCAAGTTTGCCGGATCGGCCATTCGCGACAGCCCCGCTGCCCAGAGGGCGGCCCAGGCGATGCGCTGCCATCCGGTTTGCCCGACGAAGAGCTTGACCGCCGGGCGGGCGGCTAACCACTGCTGGGTCGCCATATCGCCGCTCGGCGCGCGCTTTGGCTCGACCTTGGCGCGCTCAACGCCCCTTGCCCTCGCCTCGAGCGCGTCCGGCGCAACGTCCATCTGGCGTCCGGGCGCGGCCGGCGCGCCCTGTCCCAGAAGCGGCGAGGTCCGCAGGTGCAGCGGAAACGGGGTCCGCGTTTCACGGAGCGTAACCGGCCCGTACCACTCCCGCGCACCGTTCACATCGTAGGCTTCCAGCCAGTAGTTGACCGGCGCGCGCGTCAGCCGCAACGTATCGTCGCGCCAGACGTAATGCTGCCCGGCCGTGAGGGCGTCGCGCGTCAACAACGCGCTTCCGGCAATCAGCTCCGGCGTAATCCGTTCCCGCTTGCCGCCTGTCTCGCGCCACACATGGAAGCCAAGGTGATCGGCTTCGTAGCCGGTCGCCCACTGCACCAGCGTCACGCCCGTCGCGTAACGCAGGGCTGTCAAGTCGGTCACATCCACTTTCGTCGGCGTCGGCGGCGCGCTCCCTAAACAACCCGTGCAAGCCCCGGAGCGATCCACGCGCAGCGCGCAGAGCGGTCCAAACGTGTAGGTTGCGCGCTCCTGCGTCGTGTTCCCGGTTTCGTCAAGCCACACCGCGGTTGTGCCTTCCACCGCGCCGCCCGGCGCGCCGGTCACATCCATGACGCAGGGCGAGGAAAGCGTCGGCGCCACGCGGATTACATAGAACAGCGACGCCCCGCTGTTGGCGCTAATCGTTCCCGGCGTCCAGAAAATGCTGCCGGATGTCGCCCCGTCGGCCGGCTGCGTAAAGGTGCCCTGCGTGACCTGCGCGCCCCCGTAAATTGACTCATTCGCGTAAGAAACGCCGGGCACGTTGGGGATATTGGCCTGCACGCGCCGCGTCCGCGAGCCAATCGTCGTTCCGTCAAGCACAATCGGCTCATCGGTCGGGTTCACGATATCCACCCGCACGCGATAAAACGTCGTATCGTCGACGCAAGGCGGATTCGGGCCGTTAATATGAAACAGGCGCTGCGTCATGTACGGCTTGAGCGGCGCCGTGGAGGCGCCGGCATCGCCGGGGAAATACACGCGAAACTTGTCCCCCTGCCGCCATTCGGAGGCAAGAATGTTCGTGCCGTTTGAGTTTGGAACAACCGCGGCGTAACTGCCGATGTAATAGGTGATGTGATTATTCCCAGCGGCGCTAATCGTCAGCGTGTTCTGCCAAATGCCGTAGTCAACGGCGCTGACGTTAGTCGTCCAGTTGTTGACGTTGTTGCTCACCCAGCTCGCGTTTCCCGAAACGGTTGTCGTGCTGAAGGTGTAGCTGCCCGTGCGGCTTGTGAAGTTGATCGAGCCGGTTCCGCTTGGCGCATCCCAATCAAACTCGTTCGCCCGGCAATTGCAGCCGCTGGTGATGTATGGGTAGTAATTCCAGGTAATCGGCGGGGTGCGTCCCGGCGTCTGCGGGCCGATGTGGATACCGGGGTCAAAGTACATATTCAGCCCGCGCCCGGAGGTCGGCCCGCCCAAGTTCTGATCCCGGTTTGACCCCGGATCGAGGGTGTGCGCCGCGATGCCGAAGTGATTGACGCCGGAAGAGCCGCCGCCAGGTTGCACAATGCGCAGTTCCCAGTGGCCGGCGTCAGGGTCTGCGCGGGTGAAGAAATTTTTCCAGTCACCATTGGCTGCCCGCGTGTCAGGACCGTTCGTGCCGACGGCGGATTGATTCCCCTGGTTGAAGTTGAGACCCGTGCCCGTCAGCAACGTATTGAGAGGAATCGAGCTCCCGGCCGGATCAAAGAGCGAGAATTGGGTGCTGGTGGCGGGAGTGACAGGATTGTCGTAGAGATTGCCGCTGGAACCGGTTGTCGAGCCATAGTCGGCGTCAAACAGGTCAATGGTGAGACGCGCGGTTCCAGACGGCACCTCAATGAAGATGGCGTAGTATGTGTTCAGTCCCGGCGAGGTGGAACAACCGACAAAATCGCCGTTGCCTAGCAGAGCGTTGCTGTCTCGCACAGTGATGGTCTGCGCCGGCATTGGCGTGCGGGCCGCGCGCGCTTCGAATCGCCCGGATGGAAAGCGTCCAACGACTAACAGGATGCCAACCGCGCACGCCGTCAGGCACCAGCGCGCGACCGCAGGCGTCAATGATCGTGAAAAGCGCTGTTTTTTTTGGAGTTTCATACTAGCCTCGCAATAAGCTTGTGTATTGTTTTCAGATAGAGAGGCGTTCTCTGAGCAGCTCGATACCTAATCCGTAACAAGGGAGCGCTGCGCGTCGGCGCATCGGGCAGGCGCGCTTTTCCTAGGATGGCTGTGCGCCGGACGACATCCGTGACATCCCGCTGGGCATCCCCGCGCAGGACGAGCCGCGCCGTCGCGCCGCTGCCTTCGATAGCAACCACGCGGTGGGCGAGCAGGCGGTCGCCGAGGCGTGCCAGCACAATGTCGCCGACCTGAACCGGCGCGTCGGCCGCCAGCGGCTCGACCAGCAACCGCACGCCGTCCGCAAGGGTCGGCGCCATACTGCGCCCTGGCGCTCGAAACTGCACCGCATAGCCCTGGCGAAGCAGGTCGGCCGCAAGCCTTGTGAGACTCAGCGCGGTCATAACGACAGCTCCCGCACATACGCCACCGCAGCCGGCGTGGGCGTGAATGTCAGCGTTTCACACGGCAGCTCGCCGACCAGGCGCCCCAGGCAATCGGCCGTAAAGCCGAGCGCCGCGGCGTCGTAAAATGGCGGAAACGCGCGGGCGAGCAACAACGCTGCGGCCTGGGCCGGCTTGAGCGCGGCAACGCGCTCGCCGTCCCCATGCCGCAAAATGAACGCGCGCGTTATCGGTGCCGCATCAGGACGGGCGAATTCGGCTTCGCCATGCCAGGGCGTCCCAAACATCATCCAGCGACCGTCCAGCTTGCGGACGATCACGCGGTCATCGCTGAGCGCCGTTGCGCCGGCCGCCGACCACAACCGCGCAGTGGTCGTCTTGCCGTCGCCCGACTGGCCGACAAACAGAAAGCCGCGCCCGTCCACATCCACGACGGCGCAGGCGTGCAGCTCAACGCCGCGTCCGCGCGCCAGGAGATTGGTTACCCACAATTCGTCCAACGGGTATTCCAGCGCAGCGCGCAGCGCGCGGCGCGTGGTTGCGTCTGACCGGCACGCGATCCAGCCGGTCTGGTACTCGGCGTCAAACCACGCTGTACGGTATGGACGCTCCCCAAAAACCGGCGAGACAACGTCATAGAGATAGCCCCCGTCGGCCGCGCGGTAGAGCGTCCACATGCCGCCCGAGGCAAAGACAGGCTCGGCGCGGTCCGCCGGCGATTGGCGGTCGTCCTGCCAGGTCACGCTCACCGTCGCGGTCGGAGCGGCGCGCCCGGCCGGCACGGCAAACGCCGCCAGCGAGTCGGCCATGGCCGGCGGGCTATCTTCAGCCTCCCGCCGGGCGACCAGGACAAGCCCGCCGATGGAAAAGGCTTCTTCTGTCATAGCAGGCTCGCCTTAGGAAGCAATCGAGCTACAGCCGAGCGATGCGCACTGCGGCGCCGCCGGTCCGGCGGTTGACGCCGTCTTGCAAGCGCCGAGGACGGCCTCTTCCGCCCGCAGCTCGACGCGCGTGATCGAAGGCTTGACGTAAGGGCGGCGCGCGTTCTGTTCCGCCCTCTGGGATTGAGGTTGTTCGCGCTGGTCACTCATTTGAATGGCCCTCCTTGACAGAATTTCCGTCGTGCTGGAAAGGGATGACCGGCAAGCTGCGGCGCGACGGCACGGGCAAGGCGACGCCAAGCTCGGCGGCGCGCTGCCGCAGAGCCGCGACCGACGCCTGTAGTTCCGCATACCGCTCGCTGCCTGGGCGGTACTCGCACAGGGGGTTGGGCGTAAGCGGAATCTCGAGCAGATAGGCGCGCAGGTGATTGACGCGACAAGCAAAGTCAATCGGCGTCTCCTTGTCGCCCGTTTCCAGCTCGTTGACGGCGGCGCAACTGCCGCACATCGGCCGAATCTCACACGTTTGGCACTTGACCGGGCGCGTTCGCAGTTGCAGGCGCGCTTGGCGCAGGAAATGCTCCCAGCCCTCGCGGAAGCTTCCCTGCCGCAGGTCATAGGTCTCCGTCTGTGACAGGACGCAGATCGACATCTCGCCGTAGGGGTTGACGGCAAACGATCCAATGCCGCCGCCGCAGTCATAGACCGTGTTCGTCACATAGGGCGCCATCGCGGCGGTTTGATAGCGCTGGCTCAGGTCGCGCCAGGCCGGCAAGCGGCGCGGATCGCGGAGGTCCAGCTCAACGACTTCCTCCGGCGTCAAGCGCACCTCCAGCGGCGATTGAGAACAATCAATGCGCGGATTGAGCATGCTGTCGAACTTGAACGGCACGCCCAGAGCCTCGGCCCAGTCGCGCATGGCGAAGATTTCATCCTTGGTGATAGTCGTGCCCACCGTCTTAAGCTTGAGCGGCAGGCTGCGTTCCAGAAGCAACGCGATGCCGCGATGACAGCGGTCATACGAGCCGGGCGCGCGCGTGAGACGCTCGTAGGTCTCGCGGGTATGACCGTAGAGCGTGATTTCAACAGCAAACGGACGCCACTCCGCCAGGTAGTCCGCAATGCGCGGCGTCAGGAGCGTGCCGTTGGTAAAGATCGTGATGAGAAAGCCGCGCGTCTTGGCTTCCGTGTAAATCTCCAGGAAGTCAGGTCGCGCTAGGACTTCGCCCCCGGTCAAGAGGAGCCAGAGCGTGCCGGCCTCGGCAATTTCGTCGAAAATCCGCCGGTACTCATCGAGCGTCAGCTCCCGCTGCCGCGCCGCTCGGTCGCCCACTGGCAGGTTGTTGTAGCAGTGCCGACACGCGAGTGGGCAGCGCCGACTGACCTCGAAGGTGGCTTCGAGTGGAATCCGATCTTCCAGCAGTCGGCGGTGCAACTGCCGGCTGAAATGCGCATACGAGACGCTTGCCCTCATACCGGCAGCCCTCAGGTCAACTGACAGACGGGCTGACTTGCGGCACAGGTCGCGCGGATCAAACCGGCTTCGGCCAACGCATCGAGAAAATCGGCAACATCTTGAACGGCTGCCGCCGCCGTGACGCCGTCAAAGGTCTCTGCCAAGTAAGCGGTCAGGGAGGACAGATCGCTGTACCGGTCAAGTCCCTCCCAAAGGCGGGCGGCCGTCTCATTGAGGACATAGATTGCGTCAAGGTCGGCCGCTTTTCCACGGAGGGGGATGAGGAGAGTTTCGCCGGCAATGCAGCGGAGAACGCAAGGTTGTTTTTCAATCCGGTTGCTCATAGCGTGATGGAATCCTGTCAAAGCTTGATGTGAGGTAGTGGGAGTGTCACGAATGATGGGGTTCAGTATAGTAAAGGTATTGCAAATTTATGCGTTTTTCAGCGCGATACGCGATAATTGATAGCCAACAACACAGCCTTGCGCCTGATACTACCACTTTTTGGCTTTCGCAGTAGCCGATGCCGAAGCAGTAGCTTTCTGCTTGGCTTTCCGCCAGCGCTTGGTAAGAATGAGCCCTTGTTTTGCACGCTGAACTCCAAAATCCTGCGGGAGGGGAGCGTGCCCATCTTAGGACCTGTGATTGCGCACTGATGTTGTTTCGTCTGCTTGTTTGTCTTTGCTTGGTTGCGGGGGTGTGCCCTGTGTCACCCTGGTCGATCCCAACTGCGGCCACGGTCAAGGCCAGCGGCTTGTCAGCGTCACCGCCTGCGCCGGGCAACCCGAGGCCGAAGCTGAGGGGGATGCCGGGTGTTTCCGTCTGCGGCGCGACGCGGTGGCGGACGCTCGCGCTGGACGAGCGCGCGCGCTATCGGCATGCGATTGAGAAGGTTTACTGGAAGCGGCGGCGCTGGGAAGCGGCAACGCCCAAGCCAAGCTTCGAGAGCATCTTCCCGCTCGCCCGCGCGCGCGCCCTCGTCGAGGACGAGTTGCGCCAGCAACATGCGCTTGACCTGCTGTGGCGGCATGCCCCGACCGCGGCCGAACTGCACGCCGAAGTGGCCCGCATGGCGCGCCAATCCAAACAGCCGGAAGTTTTGCAGGAACTCTTTGCCGTGCTCGACAATGATCCCATTGCCATTGCCGAGTGTCTCGCCCGCCCGGCGCTGGTCAAGCAGCGCCTCTATGCCGATTACGCCCGTGACCGGCGGTTTCATGCCGCCACCGAAGCTCAGGCGCGGCGCGCACTCGCAGCCGGCGCGGCACTGGAGCACATGCCGAGCTTCGGCGCGACCTACAGCACCTTTGAGGTCGTTCGGGACACCGGCCAGGCACGTCCCCAAGTACCGTGTTTGAACTGCCTGCCGGTTGGCGGAGCCGATTGGCAGAACGAGCTGACCCACTTGGCGGCACGCTTTGGCGGCAAGCTCACGCCCGGCGCAACAACACCGCTGTGTGAGGATGACGAGCGGTTTTTCATCCAACAGCTCCAGGCGGTTGAAGACGGGTACCTGCGCATCGGCACAGCCGAATGGCGCAAGATGGACTTCGACACGTGGTGGGCGCGTGCTAGAGCCGGTTACAGCCCGGTCATTCGCTCGGTTTCCGGAACGTTTCCGGCCATCACGGCTGAGCAGGCGGTCCCCAAGGCTGTTGCCGGGAACGACAACCGCTGGGCGCAGGACCCGGCGGACGCGGTCCCCGCGCCGCGCTTTCGCCATACGGCCGTCTGGACAGGCGTCGAAATGATCATTTGGGGCGGCTTTCGCGGCACCTTCAGCGGCGGCAGCCCGCTCAATACCGGTGGGCGGTACAACCCGATCACCGACACCTGGACGCCGACGCGCGTGGCGCCGAGCGCGGCCGGAGCGACAGATGGCGCGCCGGCCCCGCGCGTCAACCACACGGCCGTCTGGACCGGAACGCGCATGATCATTTGGGGCGGGGTGAGCGGCGCGCCGGTCAACTCCGGCGCGCTCTACGACCCGGTTGAGGACAAATGGGCCGCAACGCGGACCGACCCAAGCTCTGCAACCGCCAACGACGGCGCCCCGGCAGCCCGCTTCAGCCATGTCGCCGTCTGGCTGGCGCAGGCCGGGCGCATGGTCATCTGGGGCGGCAACCTTAATTTCGCCGGGGGCAACATTCCGCTTCCGACTAACACCGGTGGTGTTTATAACCCGGAAACGAACACCTGGAGCGCGACGGCGACAACCGGCGCCCCGCTTGCCCGGACCGATCATGTCGCCGTCTCAACCGGCAGCGCCATGATCGTTTTCGGCGGCGTCAACGCCGATGGCGGCCGGCTCAACAGCGGCGGGATTTATACGCCCGGCAACAATACCTGGACGGCAACCAGTACAACCAATGCGCCGGGTTTATTCACCCCCAGCGCCGTATGGACCGGCGCGGAACTCATCGTCTGGGGAAGCGTGGCGGGCGCGTCGGCGCCGACCGCGGCGGGCGCCCGGTACAACCCCAGCGCCAACAACTGGACGGCGATTGCAACGGCCGGCGCGCCGTCCCCGCGCGTTGACCAGACGGCGGTCTGGACCGGCGCGGAAATGATCATCTGGGGCGGCTCGGCGCTGGGCACGCGCTTCAACGACGGCGGACGCTACAACCCCGCGACAAACGCCTGGACGCCGGTCACGACCGTCGGCGCGCCGAGCGGACGCGACAACCATACGGCGGTGTGGACCGACGCCTATGCCGAACCCAACCAAAACGCGACAAAATACATGATCGTCTGGGGCGGCCAGGGGGGCGACGCGACCGGCGGGCGCTACGATCCGCTTGCCGATGCCTGGCTCCCAACGGCGACCACGCCGGTTCCAATTGGCCGCGAGTCGCACACGGCGATCAATACCGGCGCGGAAATGATCATCTGGGGCGGCGTGTCGGCCGGATTGCGGACGCTGACCGGCGGGCGGTACAACTTGGCGACGGCGCAGTGGACGCCGACCGCGACCCAGAATGCGCCCGGCGCGGCGAACAACCTTCCTCCGGTCGGGCATACGGCCCTGTGGACGGGCAGTGAAATGATCGTCTGGGGCGGACAAACAAACGCCGGCGGCCGCTACGACCCGGTCACCAACACGTGGACGCCAACCACGCTGACCAATGCGCCCGCCGCCCGCGAAGAACACACGGCCGTCTGGACCGGTAGCGAGATGATCGTCTGGGGTGGGCGCTTCACCAATCCGGTGGACAACACCACCACCTACTTTGACAACGGCGGCCGTTACAATCCGGTGGCGGACGCCTGGACGACCACGGCAGCCGACGGGCGTCCCGGGCCGCGTGCGCGCCACACGGCCGTGTGGACAGGGACGGAGATGATTATCTGGGGCGGGGTCACGTTTGCGGACAACCGCTTTTCCGAACTGCGCTCGGGCGGCCGTTATAACCCGGCAACCAATCGCTGGACGGCGACACGCGTTGACCCGACGACCTCCGGCGGGACGGACGGCGCGCCAGACGCCCGCTTTGACCACACGGCCGTGTGGACCGGCGACCGGATGATTGTCTGGGGCGGCGCAACGACTGCTGCCCGCGCCTTCAACTCCGGTGCGCTCTACAACCCGACGACCGACACCTGGGCCGCAACAGCAGCCAACGGCGCGCCGGCGGCGCGCTCCGGGCACACGGCCGTTTGGACAGGCCGCGAGATGATCGTCTGGGGTGACGCCGGAGCAACTGGTGGGCGCTATAATCCAACGTTCAACTTCTGGCGTCCGGTGGAAACCGAGGGCGCGCCGGACTTGACGGCCGGGCACACAGCCATTTGGGATGCGCCGCGGCGCCAAATGATCGTCTGGGGCGGACGCGGCGGCGGCGGTCTGTCCAAAGTGCTCGGTGCATACGGCGCACGCGGCGAACAAGGTGATACGGTAGGCATCTTTCGCCGGGGGGAATTCTTTCTGCGCAACTCAAATACGTCCGGGGATGCCGACTTGGCCTTTGCATTTGGCGACGCGGACGACCTTCCACTTGCCGGCGACTGGGACGGGGACGGCGTGACGACCGTCGGCGTGTTTCGTCAGGGGGTCTTCTTTCTCCGCAACAGCAACAGCAGCGGGGTGGCCGATGTCGCCGTAGCCTACGGCGCGGTTGATGATATTCCCCTGGTCGGCGACTGGGATGGCAATGGGACGACCACCATCGGCGTCTACCGCCCCTCCGAACGGAGGTTCTTCCTCCGCAACAGCAATGCGCCCGGCAACCCGGATATTGTTGTTCCCTACGGCGATGAGGGCGACCGGCCGCTGGCCGGCGACTGGGACGGCGACGGGATCACGACCATCGGCGTCGTTCGCGGCAATACGTTCCTGCTGCGCAACGCCAACAGCGGCGGGGACGCTGATCTGGCGTTTGATTTCGGCAATCCTGACGACAAGGTGGTGGTCGGCGACTTCGACGGCGACGGCGCGGACACGGTCGGCGTCTATCGCGTGCAAACGTTCTTCTTGCGGAACACGAACTTGCCCGGGACGGCCGATTTTCTGCTCGTGTACGGCTCAGACGGCGATCTGCCACTGGTCGGCAACTGGGACGGCTTGCTTTAACGGCCGCTAAGGCGGCCGCCTCGGGCGCGACGGTCAATCCTCGAGCACGGCGGCAATGGGCACGCGCCGTCCACGTCCAAAAGCCTTTGGTGTCACCTTGATGCCCGGTGCGGCCTGCTGGCGCTTGTACTCGTTGCGGTTGACCAGCCGGACGACCTGCTCGACCACAGACCGGTCGAAGCCCTCCGCGACAATCTCCTGAACGCTCTGGTAGCGCTCGATGTAACGTTCCAGAATGGCGTCGAGCAGATCGTAGGGGGGCAGCGAATCCTGGTCTGTCTGGTTTGGGCGCAATTCCGCCGAAGGGGGCTTTGTGATGGTGTGCAGTGGAATAATGATCTTGTCCCGATTGATGTAGTCCGCCAGCCGATAGACATCCGTTTTGGGCACATCGGAAATGACGGCTAGTCCGCCGCACATGTCGCCGTACAGCGTGCAGTACCCAACCGCCAGTTCCGACTTATTGCCGGTCGTGAGTACCATCGCCCCCTGCTGGTTCGAGAAGGCCATAAGCGTGACGCCGCGCAACCGCGCCTGGATGTTTTCTTCCGTGACGCCGTGGGGCGCGAAGCCGAAGGCCGGCGTCAGCATCTGCGTCATGGCGGCGACGGACGGCTCAATCGGAATGACATGAAAGGCAATGCCGAGATTGCGCGCCAACTCGGCAGCGTCTTCCACACTGTGCTGTGAGGAGTATTTCGATGGCATAGCAATCCCGGTGACGTTTTCGCGTCCGAGCGCACGGACGGCAATCGCCGCCGTCACGGCGGAATCAATTCCCCCACTCAGACCGATGACAGCCTGGCGGAAGCCGCACTTGGCCAGGTAGTCCCTGACGCCGAGCACAAGCGCGTCATGGACATCACCGATGTCGTCCACGCTTCGGGGCGTTATGGGCGGCGGCAGGTCGGCCAGATCTACAAAGCGGAGGTCTTCCTCAAAAGCCTGAGCCTCCAGCACCAGCTCACCCCGGGCATTCAGCACCAAGCTGCGACCGTCAAACACCAAGTTGTCGTTGCCGCCGACCTGATTAACCAGAATCACGGGCAGCCCAAGCGTTTCGGCATGGTGCGCCAACATCGCCTGCCGGAGCGCACACTTGCCCCGGTGGAAAGGCGAGGCCGAGACGTTGATGATGACCTCGGCCCCTTGCTCGGCCAACTCACGTACCGGATCGAGGTCATACAGATGGGTGTCCCAAAACTCACGACTGTTCCAGGCATCTTCACAGATGCACACGCCAAGTCGGCGGCCGCGCCAAAGGATGATTTCCCGCTGCTCGGCCGGCTCAAAGTGCCGCGCCTCGTCAAACACATCATATGTCGGCAGAAGCGTCTTGTAGCGAATGGCCCGCAGCTCGCCCCCTTCAAGTAAGGCGACAGCGTTATAGAGCGGTTTACCGAAATCGTCGGGATTTTCTGCGACGAAGCCGACCAACAGTGCCGCGTCAATCGTTGCCGAAAAGCACACTAGATCATCCAGGGCAGACAAGTTTCGGGCGACAAAAGCAGGACGGTCGAGCAAATCAAGGGGAGGATACCCGGTCAAGGTCAGTTCGGGGAAGACAACCAATTTTGCTCCCTGGGATGCAGCACGGATGGCGTACTGGCGGACTTTGGCAGCGTTGGCGACGAAGGCGCCGACGGTCGTATTGATCTGGGCGAGCGCGATTTTCATTGGCGTCCTCTGGTTTGTACGGCCTGAAAAAGTCGGAATTGTACACGCTTCTGTTTAGTTGTCACCCGCTTGATATTGTGGTTTGGTTCTTGGTAGCTACAATGAATGGGGCACTATGCCTGGCGGACAACTCTGAATAAGCCACTATCCATCGCGTAGACCGCTAAAAATAGCTTGATTTCATGCGGACTTCCGGCTACGTTCCCGCCAAAACTTGTTGTATTCCAAGGAAACACTCCATTCTTCGCGCATTTGCGCTCAGGAGGACCCACGCTCATGGCGGCCAAAACGGCAAAACCCACCACAACCAAAGGCAAAGAGGCTGCGGCATCCAAGGCAACCGCTTCGGCAAAGCCCACCGCTCCCGCAAAGAAAGCGCCCGCCAAAAAAGGGACGGCTAAGGCAATGACGAAAACCGATATTATCAATCACTTTGCCAACAAGTTCGCACTTCCTAAAACAACGGTGCGGGCCTTTTTTGAGGAACAAGCCGCATTGGCGGCCGCGCAGGCTAAAGTTGGCTTTACCATTCCAGGCATCGGCAAGTTGGTTGTCCGGGAGTACAAAGCGCGCGAGGGGCGTAATCCGCGCACCGGGGAAAAAATCAAAATCAAAGCCCGCAAACGGCTTAAGTTCGTTATCTCTGCCGCTGCCAAGAAGGCGGCCGGCTTTGAGTAAGCACGTTGCGTAAGCTGACGCGGACGGTCCGGTTTGCGCACCAGCCGGCAAACCAGTACCAGTTGCGGCGCGTACCTACCGGATCGGACTAAACCTTGCCTCGCAGAGGCGGATGTCTGCGGCGGTGAGTGGGATGGGCCGCGGTAGGATGGTGGCCTGTCCGTCGCGGATGGCGACATTGGGGCGAAAGCACTCCAGATAGCCAGGTGGTGGGCAGCGGCTGTGTGCCATTAGGTCACCGGTCTTTTGCGTGCTGTGGGCTACGACGTAATCATTCAGCCCGTGCTCGTCAATGACGTTGACGTAGGGAAGAACCCACGCCAAAACTCCGACGGAAGTTTGGGTAACGACCGGGTAGTGGTCATCACGCAGTGTCGCCCCGACTTTACGCGAAGGCAGAACGTGCGTCAAAAACAGGTAAAATACCTTGTGTTCCTGATGCCGCATGCACACGGCATGGTCAATGAGCCAGAACTGCAAACTGTCATACCAGCGCAGGTATGCCGACAGGGCACCGGGCAGGACGGGGACATAGCGCGCAAGTGTGTCGGCAACGGAGACTTTCATGTAACTGGTTTCCTCACGGGTGGTCAGTCTCTGCGAAGCCAGCCAGTGAGTCCACGGAATGATGAGGGAACTGCCCAGAAAGACCACCCCAAAGACGGCAGCAGTGCGTGGACGGGCGCCGATGATGCCGAGCATCCAGATGGTGCTGACAAAAATCAGCGGGAGCAGATGGCTATATACCCGGAACTCAAAATGATCACCCCCGATGACCAGCGTGTAATAGGCAACCTGGGCTGCGAGGCTCAGGCCGATGATCGCCGCACCACAAGCCATCTCCCGATGCGCTGACGTACGGCGCAGCCAAGCCAGCGCGACTTCCCGACGGCGAACAACTGTCCAGACGGCAACGAGCGCCAAGCCGAACCAGAACCAGAGGGCATACTCGATCGTGAAGGAGAGCGCATACCGCACGCCACTCATAACCCAGAGCCAGCGCGGGTCTGACTTGGCATAGTGCGTATTCGGAAGCCATTCACCGTAAAACGACTTACGCCACAGCAAATGTCCCGGAATCACCAGCAGCGGGGCCAGGGCGAGCCGGTCCGCCAGACGCCATTTCCCTTCCCGAAACCAGGCATCGCAGGCAAAGAGGGCCACCGACGCCAGGGCGAACAACAACCCATCGGGGCGTGCCAAATACACGAGCGCAACCAGTGTGGACACGCCCGCCGTGCGCCAGGCCGTGTGGCGTGGCAGCCACCACCAGGCGCACATCCACGCCAGTAGAAGCGCATTGAACATCGCCGTCTCTAACCCCGAGCTCGTCCAGGCCAGAAAGGTGCGATTGCTGAGAAGCCCGATCAGGACGGCCGCCAGCACATACAGACGGTATGGCGCCAACCGCTCACCGAGAGGAAGCTTCAGGACAACAACTCCCGTCAGCACGAGCGTCAGGGCAGCCCACCCGAGCGTGAGGTAGTTGGCTGCCGTCGGCGGGTCGTACCCGGTGATCTTCCAGACGGCGCTCAGCACCATCACCCACAGGAAACTGGTGTACCCCTCGACCGGACGAAACGGCGCAGGATTCCACACCAGGCCGTGGCCCAGCCGGTAGTTGCTGACGTAGCGAAAGGCAATGTGGGCGTCGTCGGTGAGAAACCAAAACGTCCGCCAACCATACCATAGGGCGACGAAGGCGGCCGCAAACACCAGGACAACGGCAAACGCGCCGGGAGATTGAACCGCCACCGCGCGGCCGCGTCGGTCACTCGATATTGACTGACACAAAGCGAAACTCCCAACGCCCTCCCACCTCGACCTCAATGCCGACCACGACCGTATCACCAAGGCGAAGGCTCTGCGTAAGCCGCGCTAGGTCGTCAGGGGATGACACCAGCTGCCGATTCACACTGTGGATCACCACCCCTTTCGTCAGCCCTGCTTCATCAGCAGGGCTACCGGGGACAACCGACGTAATCACCACCCCACTCGGCTGACGCAGTTTCGGAAGAAGGTTCTCCGGGAGTGGGGCGACGTGCAAACCGAGCAAGTTGTCACCGTTGGCAGCTTCCGCTTTCGGTGCCTGTCTGACGGACTCGGCCGTCGGACGTTCATCAATCGTCACCTGAACGCTCTGGCGCTGCCCATCACGAATAAACTCAACCGTGACCGTCTTACCCACTTCGGTTTCGGCAACCTTGGTTGTCAGTTCGCGCTCATTGCGAACGGGTGCGCCATCAAACCGGACGATAAAATCACCGTTGCGCAACCCGGCGCGCGCCGCCGGACTTTCCGGCCCAACCGTGTCTTGCACCAGGGCGCCTTCCGTACCGGGCAGGCCCAGCAACTTCGCCTGCGCCTCGGTCAGTGGCTGCACCGGCAAACTGACACCGAGCCAACCGCGCCGAACGCGCCCCTCTAAGATGAGTTTCCGGCAGATGCGCTCAACCAGGTCCGCAGGAATGGCAAAGCCGATCCCCTCACTGCCGCCGGATTCAGACAGAATCATCGTGTTGACACCAATGACTTCACCCCGCAGGTTGACAAGCGGGCCGCCCGAATTACCCGGATTGATCGAGGCGTCCGTCTGTAAGTAGTTGTTGTACTGGGCAAACCGACTGGTGCGTGAACTGGGGAGGTTGCGTCCTGTCGCACTGATAACCCCGACCGTCAGCGTCTGCTCCAGACCGAATGGTGCGCCGATTGCCATCACCCAATCGCCTTGCTCCATTTCGGTCGGATCGCCCAGCGTCACCGGCGTCAAGCCGGTGACATCCACTTTGATAACCGCGAGGTCGGTTGGCGGGTCAACACCGACCAGCTTTGCCGTTGCTTGACGCCCGTCATCAAACGTCACACGAATTTTATCGGCTTTGCCGACAACGTGCTCATTGGTGACGATGTAGCCGTCTGAACTGATAATGAAGCCGGAGCCGGAGCCACGTTGCTTGAAGCCGTCCCCCAGACCGGGAACAGGCGGATGGTTGCGTCCCAGGCCAAGCGACTCGGCGGTTACCGTCTCAATGACCCGCAAACTGACCACCGATGGCTTGACAAGTTTGCCGATCTTCCGAAAGGCCGTCGAAAGATCGGCGGCGGCGCCGCTCAGCGCTTCGCCACCGTGCGATACAAGGGTTAGCTTGGAGAGATCCGGCGCAGCCGGTCGCGCCGTGCGGGCTAACACCATCCAACCGCCCACCACCAGCGCAAAGCCAATGGCTACGGCCAAAACCGACTGAACGGCAAAACCAAGCAACTTTCGACGTGTGTTCATCAGATCGTCGCCAACAATACACGGAAATCGGCCCGGAAAAGCGACCAAGCCGGAGTGTGGGGTGTAGCGGATAACGTTTCAACGCTTGCCACCAATTATAACACCGCTTGCAGATGGTAGCCGCCGGGATTTTCCGACTTTTTTATACCGTGACACGTCTTTTTCTCAGAGATGAAACACCAGCCTATGGATTATTGGGACTCAACGATGTCACGATGGTTACGGTGGGGACTGTGCGGTGGGTTGCTGATCTATGGTGTCTTGCCCGCGGGGGCAGCGGCGCAACACTCACCACCGCTGCCGACACCGCAGGAGACACCCGTTGTTCTGGGTCAGAGGCCGGAGCCGGGGGGACTGCCTGCGTCACGCCTGTTGGCGCGAGCCCTGGGATTGACACCTGAGCAGGTGCGGCGCATGCAGGAAGTGCGGCGACAGGAAAGCCCGGCCATACAATCTGCCGGCCGCAAGGTTGCAGTGTGTCGGCGCCGACTCAACGACGCCATTTACGGACTTGAAACGAGCGAGGCGTTGGTTGAGCAACGGGCGCGTGAATTGGCGGCGGCCGAAGCCGACCTCATCCAGCTTCGCGCCCGATTGCAATACCGTATCCGCACAGTCCTCACCGACGAACAACTGCGGGTTTTCAACGAACTGCGCACCGAACCACCCCAGGACGTACCCCGACGTGGGATGCGCCGCCCCGGTCGCCTAGATCAGCCTCCTACGCCCTGAGCCTGAACGCTGAGCAGGGACTCGGTGCGTGCCCGAGCCTGGGTATGCGTCGATTCGGCGTCCAGGGGCCGGCGTGGACGGCAACGCGGGACTGCGCCAGGCCTGGGTTTGAGCCGTGCCGAACGAATGCCCCTGCCAGCGCTGACCATCGCGACCCAGCTTCGTCTGCGGGCCGATGACAAGGCGGCCGGGGCGCACCGCACGCTTTCACATCGTCTAAAGGACCCGACAGCCCCTGTGGATAGCGCGCCGGTCAACGCTCGTGGGCACGTTGCGCAGGGCTTCCGGCGCTCCCCTCGATTCCGTTGGGCGGTTCCGTTCAACGGTTTCGTTCAGCGCGCCACGCAGAGCTCAACTTGTGGACGCGCGCCATCCCGTGACAGCAGGCGCAGGGTAGCGCTCCCATTTGGCGTCAGGCGGAGGGCATCCATCAGGTCGGTGGACAACCGGAGCAGTCCACCGCGTCCGCCGGCGACATAGGCTGTCAGCCACCGTCTGGTGCCGTCGACCTCGAAGGTCACGGTGATACACGTTGCCGATGGCAGACCATGCGCTTCTTTGATCGAGGGCGGCAACCCAATGAATGTCTGCTGATTTGGCTCAGGACAGGCAAAGTTCTTGGCAAGCTGGGCAGCTTCACCAGGCATGATCGGCGCAACAGATGCCGTGTACTCAAAAATTGGACTCGACATTGAACACCACCCCGGAAAAACCGGTCTTTCTGTCGGCGGCCATCGGGCGAAACGCCAGCTTGACGAATGCCGGCCCCGCACCCAAGAATCTTTGTCTACGTGTCATCATCTCAAATCTGCTGTCAGAGGTCACGTGCATGTCCCAGAGGAACAAAGTGCCCCGGAACGTTCTCGGCGGGCCGCTTGAAATTTGCTGTACCTCCCCGCTGACCGGCTTTTATCGCACGGGTAAATGTGAAACCGGGCCGGATGACATCGGAACCCATGTTGTCTGCGCTCAAATGACGGCCGAATTTCTGGCATTCACCAAATCCCGTGGGAACGATTTATCTACCCCGGCGCCGTGGTATCGCTTTCCCGGACTCAAACCGGGTGATCAGTGGTGCCTCTGTGTTTCGCGCTGGAAGGAAGCATTAGAGGCCGGTGTCGCACCGCCGGTTATCCTGGAGGCAACGCACGAAAAGGCACTGGAAGTCGTGTCGCTCGAAGACCTCAAACGCCACGCACTGCCGGAGGCGTTTAGGGATGTGGATGAAATCGTTTTGCCCGACGATGAACAAACCGCATAGATCAGTCCCTGTTCACCGTCGCACGCTGCCTCCCGAATCACCGTTGCACGGCCGGCCCGGAAGAGACAACCAAAGGCAAACCGGGCAGGTAACGATCTGCGTCGCCGCCATCCGGGCCGATCTTTGTGCTCTTCTGCCGACACTGTGGCGCGCTTAAGCGGCGAAGTGGAGAACCTGCGATGACCCAAATGCCTCCTACTCCGCGCCGGGCCGTCGTCCTGCTCAGCGGCGGACTAGACTCCACGACAACACTGGCCATTGCCCGCGCCGAAGGATTTTCCTGCTACGCGCTCTCGTTTGATTACGGACAGCGCCACCGACGCGAACTCGATGCTGCCCGACGTGTTGCCGCTGCCATGGGGGTGGCAGACCACCTGCTTGTCGCCTTCGACCTGCGCGCTATCGGCGGATCGGCACTCACCTCCGACCTACCCGTGCCGAAAGATCGCCCACCCGAGGCACTGGCAGAAGGTATTCCCGTCACATACGTCCCGGCACGCAACACGATTTTCCTTTCCTTTGCCCTGGCCTGGGCCGAAACACTCGCGGCCGAGGATATTTTCATCGGCGTCAACGTCTATGATTACTCAGGCTACCCGGATTGCCGCCCCGCGTACCTGCGCGCCTACGAAGCGATGGCGAACCTGGCCACTCGCGCCGGCGTGGAAGGCGGCCGGCGGTTGACCATTCATGCCCCCTTGATTGAGCTGACCAAAGCACAGATTATCCAGCGCGGACTGGCGCTGGGCGTGGATTACGGGCTGACGCACAGCTGCTATGACCCGACACCTGACGGGGTAGCCTGTGGACGCTGCGACAGTTGCCAACTTCGCTTGAAAGGATTTGCCGAGGCGGGCGCAGTCGATCCACTGCCCTATGCCCTACATCCGAACACGAGACGATGAATCGCTACGAAGCACGCTTCACTGCGCTCCGCCAAGCCGGCCGCAAAGCGTTTATTCCCTTCACCATCCTGGGGTTTCCCGACCGCGCCCGCTGCCTGCGAGGCATCGAAGCTCTGCTCGCCGGCGGCGCGGCCGCCCTGGAGCTGGGTATTGCCTTCAGCGATCCGCTGGCCGATGGGGCGGTGATTCAGCAAGCAACGCATGAGGTGTTAGCAGCCGGATTTCGTGTCCGGGATGCCTTGGCACTTGTCCGGGACATACGCGCATTGGACGCCAACCTGCCCATTGGTTTGCTGGTTTACCACAACATCGTCGCGGCACGCGGCCCGGAGCGCTTTTTCGATGACGTGAAGGCCGCCGGCGCGGATGGCGTCCTCATTGCCGACCTGCCGCCGGAAACGGCCGCCGAAGTGGCGGAGGCAGCGAAAGCGGCCGAGGTCGCGCCGATCTTTATGGTCTCTCCGCTGACGGGCGAGGACCGGCTGCGCCAGATCGGGGCACTGGCAGAAGGGTTCCTCTACGTCGTGTCTCGGCTCGGCATTACGGGGAGCGACACCAACTTTGACGAACAACTCCGGGCAACGCTTGCCCGGACACGGAGACTCAGCCGACTGCCCCTCTGCGTCGGCTTTGGCGTCTCCACCCCAGAGGCAGCGCGGCAGATGATTGCTCTTGGCGCCGATGGCGTTGTCACCGGCTCGCGGATCATTGAAATCATCCGCGAAGCCGGAGACAACTTTCCAACCGCCGTCCAATCGTTTTGCGCCGCAATGCAGCGGGCAGTGGATGAGCCGGCCGCTCAGGCCGTGTAAATGCCCTCGTTGCTCTCTCCCCTGACCGGCACATCGGCAACAGTTTCCACACCTTCAGTCGCGCGCTCGGCTCCAGAAGACCGCCCGAACAACGACTGCTCTGAAGCACCATCGCCGCCCGCAAACGCGCTGCTGCCGTCCTGGGATAGGGATGTGGAGAAGGCAGTCACATCGAGACCGCGCGCCTGCAACATGTCGTGGAGTTCGCGGGCATGGGCATCCACAATGCGCTTGGCCGCTTCGGTTGTGGCGGTGATTTCGGCCGAGACGCGCCCCCGGGCATCTGTTTGCAACTTGATACTCAACCCGTTGAGTATGGAGTGACTTAGCTGAATGGTCGCCTGCGCTTCATTGCCGGAAAAGGTCTGCGCGCGCACCGTGGCGACAATTTTTTCCATGTCCACAACGTGTAGAATGCGGCGTGGGGTGACTTCGGACGCCATTTCAGCACGCAGGGGTTGTTGGTTCGGATACAGGTTCGCGCGCGCCGCCTCCTCGGCTGCCGGTGATGGTTCCTGGCGTTCGTCACGGTGCGGATCTAATGGCGTCATCGGCTGATCAGCCTGCAGCTCGGCCCGTTCTTCGCGCCGCAGTACTTCGTCGGCAGAGACGCCCCCAGGGACGGTTGCATCGGCGTCCTGGAGAGCATTGGCCCCATCGAGGATCGCGTCAAAATCTTGCCCCTTTGCAGTCTGGCGGACGGCCGATGGCTTGGATGCCGAGCGCGAGGCAGTGGCCGAGGAAACTGTCGCCGGGGATGAATTAGACGTAATCATGCGCGTCACTCCGTTGCTGAGACATCAAGGCATACCACCCTACTTAAGTTTTCGAGTCAAGTTGCCGGGTGTTGCGCCTGGCGGGTAAAAAATCTCAAAAATCCATACCGGAATGTGTACCGGCACGCCGCGCCGATGCCCGCCGGGCGGCACACAAGTACGACGCCCTGCAAACCGACGGTGCTGTGAAACCGTGACTTCCCGGCCCGAACCGCTCAGCACCATCTTTTCCGGCGTCCTGCCGATACGCAACCGGCACCGGTTGGAAAGCGTTTTCGTTCACTCCCCGGCTTGGCGCCCCGGTGACACGGCGCAGCGGCGCTGCAACACCAAGTCACAACTTAAGTTCGCAACCAAAATCCTCAAGTCACCGAGTCCCTCCGACCGCCGGATGCGCCTGGGCAGTTCAAAGCCCATCGGGAACGAGACCGTCCGGTAAAACCCACCCAGGCAGAAAGACCGGCGCGAATAGCCCGGACACAATGACCAAATGGGTCGGACACAATGACGATGTGTCGCCGATGACGGTGCTCCAGAGGGAATACCGGGGCTGGGTGTTGAGCGTCCCCGGCACAACAAAAGCTTTGACGCTTAGGGAAAAGCATGATTCCTTACACACATAAGCAAGCAAACACCCTCCCTGCTGTTTGGTGCGATCACTCTCGCGATGACTCTCTAGATGCCATCCTGTTCACGTAGAAACCAACCAGGAGCTTCGGCATGAATGAAACCTGCCGCTTGTTGCCTTTGATCATCGGATGGATGGCTGTCTGGCTGGGCTTGCCGGTGATAGCACAAAATCCCATGGCCGACCCCAGGGTTGCCGCCGGCGCCGCGTCTTCGGACACTGCGCCGACGGCCGGGCAGGACGCACGCGCCGGGCAGGAAGGACAGCGTGTCCCGCGTGCGGCCGCCGACATTCCCGACCTGCGCGAGCTCATCGTGCCGGGCGCCGAAGGCTCGAGCGGCGTCAAGCCGCGCAGCGAGCGCCGCGATAGCGACGTGGGCGTGCCGATTGAGGACCGCTGGCGGATTGGCTTTCCCGAATGGAACCGCTATGAGCAGGGTCGGCTGCTCAATCCCTACCGGCTCAATGTGCTCAAGGGCGACTACCCAATCATCGGTCAGCACACCTTTCTGGTCCTGACCCTTGAGAGTCTGACCTTCGTGGATGGGCGGCGGACGCCGCTGCCGCAGGACATCAACGCCCGCCGGCCCGGCGCGGCGGAGTTCTTCGGGCGCGGCGGCCAGTTTCTCAACCAGCAGAACTTCATCGCGTCGGTCGAACTCTTCCACGGCGACACGGCGTTCAAGCCGCCGGACTGGCGTCTCAAGTTCACGCCGGTCTTCAACCTGAACTACGTCGCCGCGCGCGAAAACGGCATCGTCAACCGCGACGTGCGCAAGGGCACAACCCGGTTCGACACGCATATCGGCTTCCAGGAAGCCTTTGCCGAAGTCCGGCTCGGCGACACGCCAAAGCTCTTTCCCTTCCTGCGCGGTCGCGGGAGCCGCGGCGGGCACAGCCCGTTTTTCGACTCCACGTCGCTGCGGGTCGGGATTCAGCCGTTTAACAGTGACTTCCGCGGGCTGATTTTCGATGACTTCAACCTGGGCGCCCGCCTGTTCGGCAACTTCCGTGACAACAAGTGGCAGTTCAATGCGGCGTTTTTCTACATGCTGGAGAAAGACACCAACAGCGGCATCAACACCTTCGACCAGCGCAACCAGCGCGTGTGGATTGCCAACCTTTATCGGCAGGATTTCATCAAGCCGGGCTACGCGATGCAGTTGAGCGTCCACTACAACGACGATCAGCCAAGCGTTAAGTTTGACCAGAACCGCTTTCTGGTCCGCCCGGCGCAGGTTGGTCTGGTCATCCCGCACAGCGTCAAGGCCGGCTATATCGGCTGGACCGGCAACGGGCATTTTCGGCGCATCAACGTCAGCCATGCGTTTTATCAAGTCCTGGGGCGCGATTCGCTGCAACCGATCGCCGGGCGCTCGACGCGCATCAACGCGCAACTCGCCGCGCTGGAGCTTTCCTACGACCGCGACTGGCAACGCTTCCAGGTTTCAGGCTTTTTCTCCTCCGGCGACGCGAACCCGACCGACCGCGTCGCGCGCGGCTTCGACTCGATCCTGGACAAGCAGTTTTTCGCGGGCGGCGAAAACAGCTTCTGGAACAGCCAGGAAATTCGCCTGACCCGCGCCGGCGTCGCGCTCGTCACGCAGGAAAGCCTGATTCCCAATCTGCGCAGCAGCAAGTTGCAGGGGCAGGCTAACTTCGTCAACCCGGGCATCATCGTCGCCAACCTCGGTTATGAAGCCAACGTGACGCCTAAGCTGAAGTTGCTGGCCAACCTCAACTACCTGCGGTTTCACCACACGGAGTCCCTGCAATTGCTGACCTTCCAGCGCCAAATCCGCAACAACGTCGGGATTGACTACGGCGCGGGCATCGCTTACCGGCCGCTGTTGAGCGAGAACATGATCATCAAGAGCGGGTTTTCGGTCATGCACCCGCTGGACGGCTTCAAGGACATCTTCACGTCGAACTGCTCCGGGCTAAACTGCGGGGCGCAATCGCGCTTCCTGTTCTCGATCTATGCCAAAGCGATCTTTACCTTCTGAACCAACTCGCGTTGGCGGCGACGCCCCCCTCTCGGTCGCGTCCGGCGCGCAAGGGAACTCCAATGGCAACGGCTTGCAAACTTAAGGCGCTTGTGTTTAGCGCGGCGGTCGCCGCCGCATTCCTTGGCTTGAGCGGGCTGCCGTCGCTGCGCCCGGTGACCGGCGACGATGCCGCGGCCCGCCCGCCGGACGCCGGACAGGAAGGCGCGCCGGCCGCCAAGCCCGCCGCTCCGGTTGATCCGGCGACCGTTCGCGCGCGCATCTACCGCGCCGCCAAAGACAAGACCGAGGAGGATTGGAAGCTTCAGAATGGCAATGATGCTGGTTGCGTGAGCTGTCATACGGGCTATGAAGGGGGCTACAGGACCGCCCACATTGCGCCCGATGGCAGCGCGCTGGAGATTGGGCGCAAGATCACCTGCGTCTATTGCCACGGCGGGAACGGCGATGTGATGAAGCCGGCCGGCAGCGAGCAGGGGCAGCCGGCGTATATCAAGGCGCAGAACGCGGCGCACCCACAGCCGAGCCATCCGAAGCTCTGGAAGCGCAAGGATGGCTCGGCGAAGTCGGCCAACCCGGAACTGTCCTACACGGCGCTGCTGAAGGAAAATCTGGATTTCGTCCGCTTCGTCAATCCGGGCGATTTGCGCGTGGCGGACGTGACCTGCGGCGAGTGCCACAACAAGGATGCCCGGCTCGACGGTCAGGCCTTCATCGTGGATAAGGTCAAGACCAGCATGATGACCCACGGCGCGATGCTGTGGGGGGCAGCGCTCTACAACAACGGGGCCTATCCCTACAAGGACACGCGCTGGGGCGAAAGCTATAACCTGGACGGCGCGCCGCAGGCGCTGATGTCCATCAAGCCGCCGACGCCCTCCGAGCGGAAGTATCGCGGCATCATCCCGTTTATCACGCCGCTTCCGCGCTGGGAGGTCACACAGCCGGGCAACATTCTACGTGTTTTCGAGCGCGGCGGACGCAAGCAGTCCGAAGTCGGCAACCCACTACCGGAAGCCGATCTGGCCGGCCTGCCGGAAGTGAAGCTCAGCCCGCGCGGGTATGGGACGCTGCTGCGCACCGACCCGGTGTTTTTGGGGCTGCAAAAGACGCGCCTGCTCGATCCGCTCACCTCGCTGATGGGCACCAACGACCATCCGGGCGACTATCGTTCCAGCGGCTGCACGGCCTGTCATACGCCCTACGCTAACGATCGCTCAACCGTCCACTCATCTGCAAAGTTTGACTACGCCCATACGAATCGGGGCACGACCAAGACGGACGATCCGACAATTCCCAAGGATGAGCCGGGTCACCCCGTGCGCCATGTCCTGACCAACGCCATGCCGACCAGCCAGTGCATGGTCTGCCACATGCACCCCGGCACGAACATGCTGACGACCTACCAGGGTTTCATGTGGTGGGACAACGAAACCGACGGCCGCTTGATGTATCCCGAAACGCCGCTCAAGCGCAGCGACGAGGAGCTAGAAAACATCGCGCGCCACAACCCCGAAGGCTCGGCGCAGCGCGGCAAGTGGGGCGACCGGGCGTTTTTGAGTGAAGTCTGGACAGACGTCAACCCGCAGGCGCAACGGACGCAGTTTGCCGACTTCCACGGCCACGGCTGGATTTACCGCGCCGTTTTCAAGCAGGACCGCCAGGGGCGCTACCTGGATGAACATGACCAGCCGGTGGCGAATATCACCCCCGATGCGCTGCGCGAAGCGGTGGCGTACACCTCGGAGGGCGTGGAGGTCAATAAAAAGACGACGCGCAGCGGCGTGCCGGTGCACTTGAAAGACATCCACCTGGAGAAGGGCATGCACTGCGTGGACTGCCACTTTTCCCAGGACGGCCACGGCGACCGGCTGCTATACGGCGAGCCGCGCGCCGCGATTGAGATTAGCTGCCAGGACTGTCACGGTTCGATTTATGCCTATGCCAACCCGAAGTCGCTCACGAGCGGCTTTGCCGGCGGCGCGCGCAAAAAGAGCGCCGACGACGCGCTCGTGACCGGCAAGTTCACAGCGCGCAATAAGACCGCGGCCGAAGCGCCGGGCGGCAGCAATTCGCTGGACGGCTACAAAACGCGCACGGTCTATGACCGCGATCCATCCAAGCGCCGCCCGCGCGGCTTCCGGCAGGCATCGGTGCTTGAGATTCCGACAACCGGGCCCTACAAGGGCAAGGTGATCCAGTATTCAATGGTGGACCCGGAGAAATTCTGGGTTGTTGTCCAAACGAAAGACACCGTAACGCCCGGCCACGAGCACTACAGCGAAAAATCACACTATGCCAAACTGCTCATGAAAGGTGACGTCTGGGATCCGAAGGCTGTGCCGGACGAAAGTAAGGACGGACAACTCGCCCACAGCGACCAGAAACTGACCTGCTATGCTTGTCACTCGGCCTGGATGACGAGTTGCTTCGGTTGCCACCTGCCGATGACGGCGAACCGGAAGCGCCCGATGAATCACAACGAGGGCGGGCCGGAGACGCGCAACTGGACTGCCTACAACTTCCAGGTGCTGCGCGACGACGTGTTCATGCTCGGCATTGACGGGACGGCGACCGGCAACCGCATCGCGCCGGTGCGCTCGTCTTCGGCCGTCATCGTCGGCTCGCAAAACGCCAACCGCCTGTGGCTCTACTCCCAGCAACAGACGATTTCCTCGGAAGGGTATTCGGGGCAGGCGATGAACACGCACGTGCCGCATACGGTGCGGGCGCGCGAGACCAAGGGCTGCACGGATTGCCATATTTCAAAGGACAACGACAACAACGCCATCATGGCGCAGCTCTTGCTCCTGGGGACAAACTACGTCAACTTCATGGGACGTTACATCTACGTTGCCGAAGGCCAGCACGGTATTTCGGCCGTCGTGGCTACGGAACGGAGCGAGCCGCAGGCCGTCATCGGCAGCACTCTGCACGAAATCGCTTATCCAAAGGAGTACAGGAAACACAAAGCGAACGGCGGTAAGTTGAAAGAAAGCTATCACCACCACGGCCATGCCCGAAGCCTTCAGATGCGCGGGGAGTACCTGTATGTGGCAGAAGGCGAGCACGGCGTTCACATCTACGACATTGCCAACATTGACAACAAGGACTTCTCCGAGCGCATTACGACCGCCCCGGTGTCGCCGCTGGGACAGCGGTTCTACGTCAAGACGAAGTACGCCACGGCCATTGCCTCGCCGACGACGCTGGGCGTTGACCCGACCCGGCAGCGCTTTCCGGAAAACGAAGAGCAGCCCATTAGTCCGGTGTATGCCTATCTCTACGTCAGTGACCGCGAAGAAGGCCTGATTATGATCAACGCCGCCACACTCCTTGACGGCGACCCAACCAATAACTTCATCAAGAAGGATCACGCGTTCAATCCGAATGGGCTGCTCAACGGCGCGGAAAACCTGACGGTGGCGGGCGATCACGCCTACATCCTGTGCGACCGCGGGCTGGTCATCGTGAACATCGCCAATGCCGCCGCGCCAAAGGTCGTTTCGGTCGTGGAGGGCTTCAAAAAGCCCAAGGGCATCGCCATTCAGTTCCGGTATGCCTTTGTCACCGATGCCGTCGGTCTGCACGTTGTGGACATCACGCTCCCTGAAAAGGCCCGCTTGGTGCCGGGCGCGACCGTGCCGCTGGAGGATGCGCACCAGGTTTACGTGGCGCGCACCTATGCCTACGTTGCGGCCGGCCGGCAGGGCTTGGTGATCGTTGATGTTGAGCGCCCTGAGCAGCCCAAGCTCGACCAGGTCTTTACCGCCGGCGGTCTCATCAACGACGCGCGCGATGTCAAGGTCGGCATGACGAATGCCAGCGCCTTTGCCTACATCGCCGATGGCAAGAACGGCCTGCGCGTCGTGCAACTGACCTCGCCGGAGACGATGGCGACCAACGGTGGCTTCAGCCCGCGCCCGGAACCGCGTCTCATTGCCACGCATCCGACAAAAGGCGAGTCGCTGGCCGTCTCGAAGGGGCTCGACCGCGACCGGGGCGTGGACGAAAGTGGACACCAGCTTGTCGTCTTCGGCCGGCGTGGCGCGCGGCCGTTCAAGCTGGATGAAATGCGGCGACTGTATCTGAAGCCGGACGGCACGGTGTACACCGTGTCCAACGAGGTGCCCAAAGGGCCGACCAAAGGCTGGTATGCCGAAGCCCGGGAAGCGCCGCCGGAATCGGCATCCTGGTGGCCGTTCGGCTGGCTGGCGTTCTTTGCGGTCATCACGCCCTTCGTGCTGCACCGGCGGAAGCGTCGCCGACCACGCAGCACCTGATCACCGGAAGTAGGCAGAACGCAGTCTGAGTACCACTTGCAATGGTCTCGGACAGCGCACAGATACACTCCAGCGGTGTGGCAACGGCAGATGTAGCCGGTCTTTGACATCCTCTCGGGCTTTGAGGGCCCCGGAGAGTCTCACGGCGACGAGACGCAGCATTGAGCCACCTCTGAGCACTTCGGCGCGCTTCCTGCTGCCGGCGACCTAACTGCATCGCTCACGGCACAGGGCATCTGGGTGTGTCCCGCCCGTCATCTCGCAATCCCCTCATCCCGCGAGAAAGGATGTTGATCCCGCCGACCAAGTCGGCGTTTCCCTCACAGCCCCCGGCCACATACGCAAACCAGTCCTGTGTCCGGGAAATTCACCGCCACAGACGCAGAGGGCGCATTCAACTTCCCTGAGAAAACCAAGGCAGATAGCGCTGTTGCCTGCTGCGCCTCGGCGGTGCAGAACCGGCAACAAAGGTACAACAACTCGCACCAGCCTTGACCGAGGCTGACCTTGTTCAGACCGGCTTTGACCCAAACGTTTCTGCCCAGCTGCTCGGTCGCGCCTGCCGCTGACTTGGACAGGT
>CALGZC010000004.1 GCA_937934745.1 uncultured Blastocatellia bacterium | reverse complement strand
AGTGTTACTCGGGCCGGTTCGTCTTACTCAAGCGGAAGTGGTCGGTGTCATTGCGGGATTGGCAAGCGATCTGCAACACCGCGTGAGCATCCTGCCTGGCTATCGCGCGTTGCCCTGTCCCAACTCATGTCTGAACTTCAGTTGCTGACGCTTGCCCTTTTGTCACACTTGTTTATACTGAACGACTTATCTTGGGCGCATACCAAGGCATCCCACCGTGGTCACACGTGGTTGCCACACCGGGTAGCCCGCGCCTTGTAACCGAAGGAGGCCGCCATTTCAGCATCGAGGGATGAAGTGTTGGACATCGCCGCCGCCATCGAACGCCTGGTTCTCCAGAGCGGTTTCGAGTTTATTGTTTGTGAACTCAAGGGAGCCGGACGACGGCGGTTGCTGCGCGTCGTGGTGGATCACCCCAACGGCGTGACCCTTGAACAATGTGCGGCTTTGAGTCGGCGCATTGGCGAGCATCTTGACGCGATTGATCCCCTGCCGACGGCCTACACGCTGGAAGTTTCTTCGCCCGGCGTTGAACGTGGTCTCTACCGGCTGGCGGACTATCAACGGTTTACAGGCCGGCGCGTCCGACTGCGCACCACGACGGCTGTCGACGGCAAGCGTGTGTGGCGTGGACGGTTGCAGTCCGTTCACACAGATGCTGCGCCGGCAGTTGTGCTGGTCACCGATACTGGCCTGGAAATGCACTTCCCACTGTCCACCATCGAGCAGGCGCAACTTGAAGTCAGTGTTGAAGACTTGTTCCGGGTGGCAGAAGCAAAACGCGCCGTGCGGGAAGCAGCGGAAGGCACAACGTCGTAACTGCGCCCAGACGGAGGCACCCAAGCTATGTCATTGCTGTCGGAACAGATTCAAGCCATCAGTCGGGATAAAAACATTGACCCGCGCATTATCATCGAGGCGATTCAGGACGCCGTGACGGCGGCTGCACGGCGGCATTTCAAGTCCAATGAGAATCTTGTTGCCATTTACAACGAAGAAAGTCACCGGATGGAACTCTACGCGGCTAAACGGGTGACCGACGTGGTGGTTTCCCCGGAAACAGAGGTTTCCCTTGAAGAAGCCCTTCAAGCCGACGCCACAGCCGAGATTGGGGATGTGCTTTACGAGCCGCGCCAAGATTACTTTGAAGAACTGGGTCGGATCGCCGCCCAGACCGCCAAGCAGATTATTGTTCAGAAAGTACGCGAGGCCGAACGTGAAAACATCTACAACGAGTACATTGGGCGCGTCGGCGAAATCATCCACGGTGTTGTCAAGCGGTTCGAGCGGGGGAACATCATTCTCGATATTGGACGCACAGACGCCATTTTACCGCGTTCCGAACAGTCGCCGGCGGAATCCTTCAGTCAAAATGATCGCATTCGCGCCGTGATTATCCAGGTCACGAAGGATGCCAAAGAGCCACAGGTGCATGTTTCACGCACGAGTCCGGAGTTGCTCAAGCGGCTCTTCGAGATGGAAGTCCCGGAAATCTACGATGGGACAGTTGTGATCAAAGCTGCAGCACGCGAACCCGGTGAACGTGCCAAGATCGGCGTTGCCTCCAACGACCCAGATGTCGATCCGGTAGGCGCCTGCGTTGGGATGAAAGGCTCGCGGGTGCAGGCCGTGATCCGGGAGCTGCGCGGCGAGAAAATTGACATTATCCCGTGGTCAGAAGACCCGGTGGTTTTTGCCGCTAACGCCCTATCCCCGGCCAAGGTCAGTCGTGTCCAGATTACAGACTTTACCAATCAGCGCCTGGAAGTCATTGTTGAAGAATCCCAACTCAGTCTGGCCATTGGCAAACGTGGGCAAAACGTGCGGCTGGCATCTAAGTTGGTTGGCTGGAACATTGACATTCGCAGCGACGCCGAAATGAGGCGCGAAATCGCCAGTCAGTTCCAGTCCCTGCTCACCCGGACGGATGCTCCGCTGACCGACTTAAGCGCCATCAATCCCGCCTATGCCCAGTATTTGAGTAAAGCCGGCATTACCACGATTGAGGAGCTGGCCGAGGCCCATGTCAACGATGTGGCTGGCATTCTCGACATCAGCTTTGATGAAGCCGTAGCGCTGATTGAACAAGCTAGACGGTCGTTACCTGTCACTGCCGCGCTGCCAGCAGATGAGGTAGCACCGGTTGAGGCGACCGGTGCACCGGCACCTTCGGCAGAAGCCACAGCACCGACAGCGAGCGCCCCTGCCGAGGTGACGCCGGACGGTGGGAGACCGGGTGGTGAGGGACAAGAAGAGCAAGAACAGCTGGCGACGACGGAGCGTACCGCCAGCGAGCCTCAACCTGGGGTCTAGAGGGCGGATTGGCAAGCAGACCATGCCATGCAAGGGGACAGAGCGCGCATGACGACAAAGATCAGAATCTACGAGCTGGCGAAAGAACTCAAGGTTGACAGTAAGCGGATCATCGAAGACTTGCAACGGATCGGGATCAGCGGCAGCTATGTCCCGTCGAGCAGCATTGATCAGGCAGTTGCCGAACGTGTCCGCGAGCGCTACAACCCGAACCGCGTGTCTGGCGCCAATGTACCACCGCCGGCCCCGAAACTGCGGAAGCTCCCACCCGGCACGGTCGTTCCCAATTTGCCCTTACCGGCTGCGCCCCCAGCCGGAGCGGTCGAGGCACCATCCGGCGCTAAGCCGGGAGCCGGCGTCCCTGGGGTTCGTTTGATCAAGCGGCCGCCAGAGCCGGTGCCAGCTGCGGCATCCGCACCCTCTGCCGCCTCACCCGCCGGACCACCGCCACCGGCTGCGCCCTCCTCCAAACCGGCTGAAGGAGAACTGGCCGTGCGCGTCGTGGCGTTGGTGCCGCCGCCGTCCCCGGCAGCCGAAATGAAGCCAACACCGCAAACCAGCATTAAGCCGATTATTGTGCCACCGTCCCCACCGGCCAACGGCGGCACAACGGCACCCGCACCCGCGAAAGCGCCCACACCTGCACCACCTGCGTCCACGCAACCGGTGATTCGGAGCTTCACAGCACCGGCCGTACGCTTGCCGACGCCAACTCCCCCGGTCGCCGAACCGCCCGTGCGTGCCGAACGGGTGGACAAACCGGAAACCACCACCCCGGAAAAGCGGGATGAGCCACGAGAAGGACGCTCCACTCGACCGCCGATCAGCCGCGTCCCATCGCCGGTTGATCCTATGGCGCCACCCCACGCCCGCACCACGTATGTCCCGCCACCGTCCCCGGATCGGAACCGCGCCGGTCGCGGACGGCGCGGTTCCAAAGGGAAGCCCGAAACCATCGGACGAACGCGCGAGTTTGAAAAGCACCTGGTGCGTCCAGAACGGCTGCCCACGCCGGGCATCGTCAAGCCCAAGCCTGTCTTCACCGAGTTGAAGCCGGTCACGGTCGTCGAGGGGACTACCCTCAAAGAACTCGCCGAGAAACTGGAGGTGAAGCCCAAGGACATTGCGTCCATGCTGCTCACCAAAGGGATCATTGCCACGATTAACCAAACACTGTCGGAAGAGACGATGCGCGAGGTGGCCCGGGAATTCGGTTATGAAGTCACGGTGCGTAGCCTTGAAGAAATCATCAACGAACAGCAGGATACCATTGCCATTGAAACCGATGCGCTGGATGACATCGAGCCGCGCGCGCCGGTTGTGGCCGTGATGGGCCACGTTGACCACGGCAAGACCAGTCTCCTCGATGCCATTCGCAATACCCGGGTGGCGGCTGGTGAAGCTGGAGGCATTACCCAGCACATTGGCGCGTACAGCGTCGAAGTTCCCGACCCGGATAACCCGGAGCGGCTTCGCCGCATAGTCTTTCTGGATACCCCGGGCCATGAAGCCTTCACAATGATGCGCGCCCGTGGTGCTAAGGGAGCAGACGTGGCCGTGATCGTTGTTGCCGCCGATGACGGCGTTATGCCCCAAACAATTGAAGCCATTGACCATGCCCGTGCCGCTAAGGTGCCGATTGTTGTTGCCATCAACAAGATCGATAAACCACAGGCCAACGTCGAGCGCGTCAAGAAAGAGTTGGCGGAAGTCGGTCTGCTGTGTGAAGAGTGGGGCGGCGATACCGTCATGGTTGAGATCTCGGCAAAGCAACGCCGGAATCTCGACGTTCTGCTCGAAATGATTTTGTTGACCAGCGATATTCTGGACCTCAAAGCGCCGACCAAGCGCCTGGCGTCGGGTGTCGTCCTCGAGGCGCGGCTCGACAAGGGGCGCGGCCCCGTGGCATCGGTACTGGTACAGCAAGGCACACTCAAAGTCGGCGACCCGCTGATTGTCGGGTTGCACTTCGGACGTGTTCGTGCGCTGATTGACGATCGCGGCCGCTCGCTAACCGAAGCTGGGCCGTCGGTGCCGGTTGAAGTCCTCGGTCTCCAGGGTGTGCCCAAGGCTGGGGATTTGTTTCAGGTGGTGGATGACGCCACCCGCGCTCAAGAACTGGCCAACTACCGGCAATCCAAATCGCGCCTGGCGCAGTTGATGAGCAGCTCCGCACGCGGACTCGAAGACATGTACCAGCAGATGAAGAGCGGTCAGCTCAAGGAGCTGTTGGTCATCCTCAAGGCCGATGTCCAGGGTTCGGTCGAGGTGCTGCGCGAAACACTCCAAAAACTGTCCAACGACAAGGTGAGCATCCGCGTCATCCGGGCAGATGTCGGCGCCATTACGGAATCGGACGTGATGTTGGCTTCGGCATCCAACGACATGGCGCATGTCTGCATTATTGTTGGCTTCAATGTACGACCGGCGCCGCGCGTAGCCGAACTGGCCAAACAAGAGCGGGTGGATATTCGCCTGCACAGTGTCATCTACAAAGTCGAGGAAGAAGTCCGCAAAGCCATGATCGGCATGCTCGATCCTCTCACCAGAGAGGTCGAGCTGGGGCGGGCGGAAGTGCGGAAGGTTGTGAAAATACCAAAGGTCGGCAACATCGCCGGGTGCTTTGTGGCCGATGGCGTTGTCAAACGTGGGGCAAAGGCGCGCCTGATCAGAGACTCGGTTGTGGTGTACGAAGGGGAGATCGCTTCTCTGCGCCGCTTCAAGGATGACGTTTCAGAAGTCAAGGCAGGCTTTGAATGCGGCATTGGCCTCGAGCGGTTTTCAGACATCAAGGAGGGCGACATCATCGAGTGCTATACACTTGAAAAGTACACTGCGATGGAGCTGTAGCCGAATCTATGCGACGCCACACCAGCCACCGGGCACGGTCAACTGGCGCGGGCGGCCATCGCCGCGCGCGGCTGTGCGAGGCCTTCCGCGTAGAGATTGGCGAAATCGTGCGTTTTGAGCTCGAAGATGTTGCCATCGATCCGGTCGTCGTTCATCACGTGGCGCTCAATGCGGCCGGCACCTCGGCGCGGGTTTATGTCAGTGGCGACGGGGACTTGGAAACAGACTTTGCCGCCACTGTACGGGCACTCAACGCGGCAACGGACTTCATTCGCTATGCGTTGGGCCGGCGGCTGGGGCTTCACCGTGTCCCGGCGCTGCATTTTGTCCTGGACAAAACCCTGCTGTCGGCCGCGCGGATTGAAGCCATCTTGGACGAAGAACGCCCCCGTTTTTCCGCCGTCAGTGCCACCCCCGCGCCGCCGGAAGATGCCGAATCCTGACCGGCTTGGGGATGGTCTGCCCGGCGGACGCGACTTGTCGGACGACCTTCTCATGGAGTGGAAGCGCTATGCTCAGTCAAGTGGTTGAACTTATTGAGTCAAAACACCGCTTTCTGATCACGGGCCATGCTCGCCCGGACGGGGACAGCACCGGGTCATCCCTGGCGCTTTACTGGTGTTTGCGCGCCTTGCACAAAGACGCCGTCGTGATCATGCGCGATCCGATCCCACCCGCCTATCAGGAGCTGCCCGGCGTGGGCGACGTTCTGATTCGACCGACGATTGATGAGCTGTATGATGCAGCCTTTGTGATTGAATGCAGCGACTTGGATCGTCCCGGTTTACCGGGCCTTGAAAAGCAGTTTCTCGTCAACATTGACCACCACACCACGACGGCGCTGTTCGGCGACATCAACTGGATTGATGCCACAGCCGCCGCAGTGGGTGAAATGATTTACAACCTGTGCAAGGCGCTGGGTGTCACCATCAACCAACCGATTGCTGAGTGTGTGTATGCGGCGCTGCTCTCCGATACGGGGTCGTTCCACTACGCCAACACGACCGAGCGAACGTTCAAGATTGCTTCTGAGCTGGTACGCCGCGGGGCGCGACCGGCACATGTGGCGCGGGCGCTGTATGAGTCGCATTCATTTGGCAAAATTAAGCTGCTCGGCAGTGTTCTCTCTACGTTGCAGCGGGATGAAACCGGGCGCGTCGCCTGGGTCACCATGACACGTGATATGATGGAGGCTGCCGACGCAACCGAAGACGACCTGGAAGGCATCGTCAACCATCCCCTTTCCATCCGTGACGTGGAAGCGGCCGTCTTCTTCAAAGAAATTCATCCCGGTCAGTTCCGCATTAGTCTGCGCTCAAAAGGTAACGTTGACGTGTCAAAGGTAGCGGAACGGTTCGGCGGCGGTGGGCATAAGTGTGCTTCGGGGTGTACCGTTGTCGGCAGCCGGGACAGTGTCGAAAGTCGCATTCTCGCATCGCTCCAATCTGCCTTGGGTGGGGCGTCACTGGCTGCTGACTAACGCTTACCATCGGAAGAGAGCACCTATGCCCCCCACAACCGATGCCCCATCCCTTGACCGTAAGCCGTCTTCTATCGGAACGGCACGGCCGACCCCGGTGACCGTTTCAAAACAGATTTTTGTTTGCCTGGCTGCCTGGGCAATCCCCGGACTCGGACATGGTCTTTTAGGGCGCTACGGGCGTGCTCTCCTGATCGGCATGAGTATTTACGCGATGACAGCCCTTGGGCTGTTGATGCGCGGCCATCTGTACTCGCCGTTTGACCTCGACGAACTCCTTTCCTTCCGGGATGTCCTGTCCAAAGTGTGTTTGCTTGGGCAAATTGGCATCGGGCTGCTCCAACCGCTCCTGCGCCTGCTGGGTATCGGAGCCGGCTTTGAGTTCAGAGCCGCCACATACGAGTACGGCACATACTTTCTGGTTGTCGCCGGGTTGCTCAACTATCTGGCGGTCTTTGATGCCTTTGACATCGCCAAGGGACGCAAAGCTTGACGGAGATAGTTGCCACAATGCACCTGCTGGCCATGATGACATTTGCAGCCTTGACTTCGACGGTCCTTGCCGCCATTACCCACGAGGCGGAGACGCCACGCGAACGCCTGTTCTACGGACTTAAGACTTTCGGGGCATTTGTCGGCACCGGACTGGTCATCAGTTGGGCAATCTACTTCATTCCCTGAGCACCACGGTGCGTGCTTTTGCCCTTGGTCGTACCTGTTGAACCGGAGAAAGCGTGCCATGGACTGGCTTCTCACTGGGGACAAACTCCGCGAAGAATGTGGTCTGTTTGGCATCTGGGGACACCCAGAGGCAGCCCGCTTGGTTTATCTCGGCCTTTACGCCCTTCAGCATCGCGGGCAGGAATCGGTCGGCATTGTTACAAGCGATGGAGAGCGGCTGCAGGCCGTCCGTGGCATGGGCCACGTCAACGAGGTCTTTACCGAGGCCGTTCTCGACCGGCTGCCCGGCCCCTACGCCATCGGCCACGTTCGCTACTCGACCGCCGGCGCAGTGAGCGTGAACGAGGCCCAGCCGCTTTCCATCAAGTGCCATCGTGGAGAAATTGCCATCTGTCACAACGGAAATTTCCCCTTCGCAGACGCCCTACGCGCCGAACTGGAGCGGGAAGGGGCGATTTTTTCTTCGACGAGCGATACGGAAGTGGTCCTCCACAAGTTGGCCCGCTCGCGGCAGCCGAACCTACAGCAAGCGATTGCCGAAGTGTTTCGCGAACTGGAAGGGGCGTACTCAATTCTGATTCTGACGCCGGACAGTCTCTTTGTGGTGCGTGACCCACGCGGCTTTCGTCCGCTGTGTCTGGGTGAGTTAGGCGGAGCGTATGTTGTGGCTTCGGAGACCTGTGCCTTCGATCTCATCGGAGCTACCTACGTGCGGGATATTGCGCCGGGGGAAGTGTTGGTTATCAATCGGCAGGGGACACACACAGACCACCCGCTTCCACGCCAGACGCCGGCATTTTGCATTTTTGAACACGTGTATTTTGGGCGTCCCGACAGCCGGATTTACGGGCGCAGCGTCAATAAAAGCCGCCACAAGATGGGGAAACAACTGGCGCGCGAGCAGCCGGTGGAGGCGGATATTGTTGTGCCGGTGCCTGACTCCGGCGTTGCTGCGGCCATCGGCTATGCCGCGCAGTCGGGCATCAGTTTTCGTTTTGGACTGGTACGCAACCACTACATCGGACGCACGTTCATCGAGCCGACGCAGTCCATCCGCAACTTTGGTGTCAAAGTCAAACTCAATCCGGTACGCGATTTGATCGAGGGCCGGCGCGTGGTACTGGTGGATGACTCCCTGGTGCGCGGCACGACCAGCCGGAAAATCATCGAAATGATCCGGCAGGCCGGTGCGCAGGAGGTTCATCTGCGGATTAGCTGCCCACCGACGATTTCACCCTGCTACTACGGCGTGGACACGCCCTCCCATGCGGAGTTGATTGCTGCAAATCAATCCACGGAGGAGATTCGGCGGTTCATCAATGCAGATAGTCTGGGCTATTTGAGTCAGGAGGGCCTGTTGGCGGCCTGTGGTGCAGACGAAGGTCTTCAGTTTTGCATGGCCTGCTACACGGGCAAGTATCCGCTGCCCGTACCGTTGCATGCCGCCGGGCGCAGCGGCGAGCGGGCCTCAACCGCAGGTGCACGGTGACACGGGTTGTTTGCACAACACGGCGGGGCCGCCTGCCGCGCGACCGTTGGCAAACCGGCGATGGAGCAACACGGCGCATCGGTCTGTGGGCCATGTTGCCGTTCATTCCTAGCCCATTTTGGGGAGGCGGAGAAGCCAAGTGAAGACATGCACGATGAGGAAGGGCTTTGCTGTGCGCTGCCTGGCAGCTGTTGTCATGCTGCTTGTCGTCTTGACCGCCTGGGCCGGTTCGGTGCCACTTCCGTCCAATCTCGATGCCATTAGCGCAACGCAACTGAAGCGACATCTTTCGTTTCTGGCTTCGCCCGAGCTTGGCGGACGTTATACGCTCAGCGCCGGCAACCGGATCGCCGCGCGCTACCTGGCTACTCAGCTTGAAGCCTTTGGTTATCGAGGTGCGGCAGCAGATGGGTCGTTTTTTCAGAAAATCCCCTTTGTGACGCGCACCGCCGGGCAGAATTCAACCATCACCCTCGAGACGGCTCCTAAGCCGTTTGTCTATGGGGAGGATTTCATCCTCCCCGATCCGACGGCATCACTCCCCACCCTAGACCTCACTACCGAACTCGTTTTTGTTGGGTATGGCGTCTCGCATCCCAACCTGGATACCTACCGTTCTGTCAACACCGATGGGCGGATTGTGATCGGCGTTACCGGGGGGACACCGGCCGTCCTCGCCGGTGAGACGTTACCCGACAACTGGCGCGAGCAGGCAGCGCGGGAGCACGGCGCACAGGCCATCTTTCTAATTCCAGACGAGCAGTTGGCGAAAGGCTGGGTACAGGCGGCAACCTATGCCCGTCGTCAGCAGCGACCGCGCATCCGCCCCAAAACAGCGACACCGACGCCGCCGGCGCTACCGACGTTTCTTCTCAGTCCGGCGGCGGCCGAAACCGTCCTTGCGGTTTTCAACCTGACGCTGACACAACTGCAGGAAGCAGTCAAAACCGGCGCGGCGTTGCCATCGGTGTCCGGCTCCCAACGCTGTACAATCCGTACGTTTGAGAATGAAACCGTGGAATACAGTCAAAACGTCGTTGGGATTCTCGACGGCAGCGACGCTCAGCTCAAGCAGGAATATGTCGTCCTCAGCGCCCACTACGATCACCTCCCTGCGCAGGGAGACAGGATCTTTCCCGGCGCAGACGATGATGCTTCAGGAACGGCAGCAGTCCTGGAGTTAGCCCGCGTCTTCGCTGAAGGCCCGCGTCCCAAGCGTTCGATCCTCATTTTGTTCAACACCGGTGAAGAAATGGGATTGCTCGGCTCGGGGTACTTCACCGACCAAGACCCCCTTGTTCCCCTGGAAGCCATTGTCGCCAACTTCAACATTGACATGATCGGTCGTTCGCGCGCTCCCGATGACACACGACGTGAAAATGCCGAGTTGACCGACCGCGACAGTGTGTTTCTCATCGGGCCGGACAAGCACAGTCGCGAACTTTTTGAGCTGAGCCAGCAGGCGAATGAAGACACCGTCCGGCTTCGGCTGGATTACACCTACAACGATGAAAGCCACCCGTTACGGCTTTTCTACCGCAGCGACCACTGGAATTTTGCCAAGCATGGTGTGCCGATCATTTTCTATTTCACTGGCTTACATGCCGATTATCACCGTCCAACCGATACGGTGGACAAAATTGATTTTGAGAAAATGACCCGGATTACCAAGCTCATCTATGCCACGGCGTGGCGCACGGCCAACCGTGAGCGCCGCTTCGAGCTGGATGTGTGGAAACGGTCGTCTCCGGCACTATAACGGTGCGTTTGACAATCGTCTCCAGTATCGCTCTGGAGGGTGGCCGATACAGGCTAGGTGTGCTGCGACGTTCCGTTGCTCCCTCCGTTCGTAGGGGAAGGTGCTCACGCCCGGGTAACCCTTCGTGCCGATGTGCCAACCGTGTCAGCAGTGTGGTTGAGACGGGATATAACCGATAGGTGACAGTGCGACGTTGCTCAAGAGAGGTTATGTTGCGTCCGACCCCGAGAACTTCAGAAGGCAGCAGCAGTGATTCCATCAGGTTCTGCCGGCAGCGCCGGGTAGGGACTGCCCCGGCGGGCAGGGTCACCGGGGGCCTATCGGGACCCTACGTCTCCGACATAGCCCCTACCAGGTGCATCCTGAGCGCAGGTTAGGCACACCGCGCCAAGCAACAAAGCCGTCTTTGCATCGGGCCTGCCTTGTGGTGTGATTTGGTTGACTTCCTGATTTTTGTTGGTTTGACCTGTGTCGTGATGAAAAAGCTTTTTATTACCGGTGCAAGTGGTTTTATCGGGCAGTCTCTGCTTCCGGCGCTCAAGCTGGAAGGGTATGACGTTGTGGCGCTCTCGCGGAAGGTACGTGATACCTCCAGTGGCGTCCGCTGGGTGCTGGGCGATCCCCTAGAAGCCGACGACTGGCAAAAGGAGGTGGATGGGGCGTTCGGTCTGGTCAATTTGGTCGGCGAGCCAATTGTCGGCAAACGGTGGACGCCGGAGCAGAAAAAAGTCCTCCGCGATAGTCGTGTCGTGACAACCTACAATTTGGTAGGCGCGATTGCGCAGGCTAAACAAAAGCCCAAGGTACTCATATCGGCTTCTGCAATTGGGCTCTACCCTAAAAATCAGGAAACCGAGTTGGATGAAACCGCTCCGCCCGCAGCCGACTTTCTAGGCCGACTTTGCCAAGAATGGGAAGACACTGCCAAAGTCGCCGAGAGCCATGGCGTTCGCACCGTGCTGTTGCGGATTGGTGTTGTCCTCGGACGGGATGGCGGCGCATTGGCGCGAATGTTGCCGGTGTTCAAGTTAGGCCTTGGGGGGCCGCTGGGGAGCGGGACACAGTGGTTTTCATGGATTCACATCGCCGATGTGGTCGGCTTAATCCAGTGGGCGCTGGTATCCGAGACAGTTCGCGGTCCGGTTAACGCCGTCGCACCTAACCCGGTGCGTATGAAGGATTTCGCCGCTACGCTTGGCAAGGTGCTCAACCGCCCGGCATTTTTACCGGCTCCGGCGTTTGCCCTCAATCTCGTACTGGGGGAATCGGCACAGGTGGTTCTGGACGGGCAGCGTGTGCTTCCCAAAGCGGCGCTCCAGCAGGGATACCAGTTTCAATTCCCGGTACTCGAAGATGCGCTGCGCGATGTGGTGTGAGCCGGCCCATTTTTCGGCACGGCCCTTGATGGACGGCGCTGGATGACCAGCACTGTCATGTCATCCGATTGCTCGGCATCGCCCATGTGGCGCTTGACATCGGCCAGAATGGCTTCGCATATGGCTTGTGCTCCGTGGTCGGCCTGACGGTCAATGACGGCCGCCAGGGCTTCGTAACCGTAGGACTCGCCTTTCTCATTGATGGCCTCCACGACCCCATCGCTGGTGAGCACCAAACAATCTCGGCTTTCATTGTGCAGGACGGCGTGCAGTTCATTGTAGGCCGTGTGGCGAAAGCTCCCCAGGGGGAGACCACCGATCTCCAGAAACGTGACGTTGGATACTCCAGACAAAGCGCCACACCGCCGGTAAGCTGGGGTAGGTAGTCCGGCATTCGCCACCGTCAAGTGGCCGCCAACCAGATCAAGCCGGACGTAAGTCGCCGCCACAAACATGCGAACCCGTTTCATATCGGGATACAGCAGGGTGTTGAGACGAGACAGCATCGCCGCGCAACCGAGCTGCTCTTCCTCGGCTTCGCTCCGAAACGCCGTGATGGCTACGACTGTGAATAGAGCGCCAGAGACACTCTTCCCCGACACGTCGCCCACAAAGATGTCTAGTGTTTTGCCCGGCCTCTGAAAAAAGTCGTAGAAGTCCCCACCAACCTCACGCGCCGGCAACGTGGCGGCGGCAATGTCCCAACCTTCACAGTGGGGGACATCCGCAGGCAGGAAAGAAGCCTGAATACGTGCTGCCACGGCGAGTTGGCGCGCTTGACGCTGTTCCTCAGCGACGCGATCAAGGAGCATTGGACGGACATCGCGCTCGCTTTCCGGCCGTCGCCAAGCCAAGGCGATGACCGTAAACGGAAGCATCACCAACAACGTAGGCAACCAGGGTGAAAAGCCCACCCCGGGATAAACGGCCGCGATGATCGCCAAGCTGGTCGCCTGGTACACCCAGAGGGCGCAAAATGTTGCCCAGAGGCCGAAACGCTCGAACGTTGCCACCGCCACCAACGCCAGTCCGATGTTCCGTCCCCAGAGCCAAGGATCGTCAATCAGTTGCGCCGTCCAGATGGCGAGTGGATCGCCATTCCCTAGACTGAACCCCAGGCCGCCGCATAGCGCCGCCACAATCCAGGCTAAACGGGGTGGGAGACGTAACCAATTCGCCAAGGCAAGCCAGACAAAAGCAATGAAGACAATGCCGTATTCAAGGGTACTCCACACCAGACTCCCAAACACCAGCAGCCCCGGTAACCAGGCATCGAGAAACAGGGTCAACGGCTCGCCGGTTGTCGCGATTGTTTTGTTGCGACCGGTAGCGAGCCAAAGAAACACGCCGGTCAAGCCCAGCAGCACCCAACCGACGCTGCCCCCGACGAGACTTCGCTCCAGTGCCGTGGCATACGGTACACGCCGCAAGAGCATCACCGAACGAAAAAACTCGGTATACGGACGCTGGGATTCGTACTCAATATGCCTGAGTGCAGCGCATACCACCCACACCACCGCGACCACCGGCAGGAAAACCGTCACTCCTCCCCAGGCAATGTAGCTGCCGATAGTCAACAGCAGGAAGTATGGTTTCTGTAAGTCTAACAGCCGCAGTGGGTTGCTGTCCTCTATCGGGTCGTTGAACACCACCAGTTTGAGGCCGTACGGCAGTGACAGCAGCAGTGTCAGCAAACAACTCACGCCCACTACAGCCGTGGTCGTCGTGGGAACCTGCCACAGAATCGCGTGGCGACGGGTAGTCTTGAGAAGATAGACCAACGCCGCTCCTAACAAGCCGATCTTGAGCGGCAGCCCCAGGAGTGGCAGCACCGTGATCAGGTCAAGCGGGCGAATCCAGTCGTCGGGCGCAGTCGGTTGCAGACGGTCTTGGAAGTACCAGACGGTTTCTCCACGCAGCCGAACAATGATAACGCGCGTCAGCGTTGGTGATTCCGCCACCGGCTGCTGCCAGCGCACCTCCGTCTCCGTTTGTCCAGGGACACGTTCAACCTCGGGAACACCCAGTGAAGCCACACCAACACAGGGGTTGCTGTTGAGAAAGTCGCGCGCTCGTGCTACGGCCGTTTCCGGTAGCGGCTCAAAGGTCGTCACCGGCACTTCAGCGTTGAGATAGCTGACCAGTTCGCCCGTTCCAGTCAAGCCGATGTAGGCAGCCAGCCTGCCGTCGGCCTCCCACCAAACAATGTAGTCAACGACTAAGGGCAAATGGGCTTGCCGAGCGAGGCGACGTGCGTCGGTGTCGGCGTGGCTTCGGCGCAATATGGTCAACGCAGTTGCATCAACCTGAAGCAACCGAAGTGTCAGGCTACCCGGCGGTGGCTGGCCGGTTTGATGCGCAAAGAGGTCATGCGCCAGACGGGTGTTGGTCGCCCGATCAAGCTCGTCGGGTAACGTCAGGTCGGGGAGGACTTGGCCGGTTAGGACGAGACCGCACACCAAGCCGATGAAGGCGGTGAACGCAATGCTGGCCTGCGGCAGAAACGGCAACCGGCTGGTTGAAGCAAGCATCCGGCAAGCTACTTTCCACAGCTTGGTGGCGACACCACTTCTCTAGGGTAGTCCTGCGAAAGCCGCGTTTGTCCTGCTATATCGGGCCGGTTGTAGCAGGACCAACGGGGCCTCATCCACCCACAGGGACGTTTCTTCCTACTGAGACGTTTTTTTTCGTGATGTCTTGGTTGTAGCCTGATCCTTTGCTGGAGCAGCACGCACAGCGTCGGTATCTGAGGCAGGCGGCACTTCGGCAATGGACGTGACCGACTTGGACTTGGCTTTTCGGGATCGCTTCACCTTGTCGTCAGCCAGCTCGGTCGTCAGCGTCGTTGGGGGTAAGGTCAGGGTAGCGTCGCCGGCAGTTGTCTCCGCCACGGCTTTCCTGCGGCGCGTGGTGGATTTCTTCGCCGGCGCAGGAGCAGACTGAGCAGCTAACCGGCGTGCCAGAGCCGGCGGCAACGTCACGTCTGGAATTGCTTCCTCTGCCATTGCGCCTTCGCTGATCGCAGCGCTCATTTTTTGGCGACGTTTGATTTCTTCCTCTATGAGTTTGCCGAGTACTTCATTTTCTGCACGAAACCAGTCGTCTGCCATATGCTGCGGCGTACTGTAGCCACGTTCAAGCGAAATCTGATGCGCGCGACGACGAATCGCATCCACGACGGCCCGGTCCTGCAGCAACGACTGACGAACCTGCTGTGTATCGATCATGCTCTACCTTGTGCCTCCATGGCATCTCTCGCTGGCACACGCTGCGCGGCGAGACGATCAATACCTGAGTAGGACGGCCAGCGCGAGCGTGGCAGCAGAGAAGAAGTCGGCGTCGTCCAGCTTTTGTCCACGCGTTGTTTGGAGATTTCCTTGGACGACAACTGTTAGAGACACTACCATGCATGCCTTGGTTTGAAAACCCTAGGCGGCTCTTGCTGTTCTGTCTTACGGACTTTTGCCACCGCTCCCAAAGCAGAGCAACCGATCTACATGTGTGGGGTTCAAGGACGTTATGGCCGACCGTGTCCCGACAATTCTCATCGTAGATGACGAGTTGAGTATGCGTGAACTTCTCGATCACGTCTTCCGCCGAGCAGGCTATCGGACGTTCATCGCCGAAAACGGGGCCCAAGCCCTGGAGGCTCTGCGGAGTAAGGTGTTTGACATTGTACTGTCCGATGTACGGATGCCGCGTCTTTCAGGCACAGAACTCCTCCATGAATGCCGCCAACTCTCCCCGGAGACGGTCGTCATTCTCATGACGGCACACGGTACGGTGGAACAGGCGCGGGAAGCATTCAAACTGGGTGCCGATGACTTTATTCAAAAGCCCTTCGACATTGATGAACTCAAACTCATTGTCAAAAACGCCTATGAGAAAAGCCTCTTGCGGCGCGAAGTCGCCCTACTCAAGCGTGAGCTAGGCGACCGGACCCGCTTGGAGAACATCATCGGGCGCAGCCGCCCGATGCAGGAGGTGCTTCGGCTCATTCAAACCATTGCCGGGACAAACAGCACCGTGCTCATCACCGGGGAATCTGGCACAGGCAAAGAGTTGGTAGCGCGTGGCATTCACGCCTGTAGTCTGCGTAGTGACCGGCCGTTTGTTTCAATCAATTGCGGCGCATTCACAGAAACTCTTCTGGAATCCGAACTTTTCGGCTATATGAAGGGGGCGTTTACCGGCGCCACCACCAACAAAAAGGGCCTCTTTGAGGCGGCCGACGGGGGGACGCTCTTCCTGGACGAAATCGGTGAAATGAGCCCTGGGATGCAGGTCAAACTGTTGCGCGCCCTCCAGGAACGCTCCATTCGGCGGGTCGGCGGCACAGAGGAAATCCCGGTGGATGTGCGGGTAGTTGCGGCGACCAACCGCGACCTGTCGCAAATGGTTGAAGCCGGCACCTTTCGCAAAGATCTGTATTTTCGAGTGAATGTCATCCCCATTGCCGTTCCGCCGCTGCGCGAGCGACGGGAAGACATCCGTGATTTGGCCATGCATTTTCTCAAAAAGTACGGCCAACATCGTATTCCCCCGGTGACTTCGATTTCAGAAGCCGCCCTCAAGCACCTGGAAAACTACTCATTTCCGGGCAATGTGCGTGAGCTGGAAAACTTAATTGAACGGGCAGTTGCCCTTGAGCCAACCCATGAAATCCAGCCGGAGCGCCTACCGGAAAGTGTCCTGCGGTATGATCCGGTCCGCACCGCTTCTGCTTTTGAACTACCGGAGCAAGGCATTCACCTGGAGAACTTTCTCATGGAGATTGAGAAGTCCTACATTCTGCAATCACTGCGCCGAACGCGCGGCAATCAAACCAAAGCGGCAGAACTACTCAATATGTCGGTGCGCAGCCTGCGCCACCTGCTGGACAAGCATAAGATTCGGCATACGGCGAGCATGTTTCGGGAAAGCAGCGCCCGCACGGAAGACTCCTCAGAACCCCCCTGACCCCTACCACCCCCCCCAACTTCCTCACCGGTTATGAAAAAAGTTCTTATTGCAGGTGGCGGCTTGGCAGGTTTGGCAGCCGCCTACGACTTGACGCAGGCCGGCTGTGCGGTCGAACTCTTTGAGGCGCGCGAGATCCTTGGCGGCAAAGTTTCCGCCTGGAAAGATGCCGATGGCGATTGGATCGAGTCGGGTTTGCACGTTTTTTTTGGATGCTACGAAGAGCTGTTTACCCTGATGCGTGCGGTTGGCGCAGACACCTATCTGCGGTGGAAAGCGCCCGTCTGCCATTTCACCCTACCGGGTGGTGTCACCTACGACATCGTTTCCTGGCGTGGGATGCCGTTCCCGTTGCACTTACTGCCGAACCTTGTCACGGCCAACCAGTTCTCACTGCCGGAAAAGTTAGCCTATGGGCGCGCCCTGCTGCCGGTGTTGTTCGGCGACGGCCGCCACGCGGATGCACAGGACGACATCAGTTACGCTGAATGGCACCGGCGGCAGGGGCTTGGGGACAACCTGTTGGGTGGCATGCTGCTGCCGCAGACGTTGGCCTTGAAATTTCTACCGCCGGATGAGCTGTCGGCGCAGGTCGTGCTCAATGTTTTCCGCCTCTTTCTGCGGCGGGACGATGGCTTCCAAGTGGCTTTTCTCGAGGGTTCGCCGGAGGAATGTCTCACGCAACCTCTGGTGCGCGCCATCGAGCGCGCGGGCGGACGCATCCAGGTGAAAGCCAAGGTCAAGCGCATTGAGCTAGACGCAGCAGGACAGGTTCGAGGCTTTGTCGTCAATGACACCTTGCACACCGGTGATGCCTATTTGTGTGCCCTGCCCGTTCACCAGATGAATCGGCTCATCCCGGAAGTCTGGCGCGCACAGTATCCATACTTTGCTGACCTACGCCACTTTGTGGGTGTTCCGGTCATGAATGTTCAGTTATGGTTGGACGGACGGCTGACAGAGCGCGACAATTTGTTGTTCGGCGGCGCCGGACTCACTCCGGTTTACGCCGACATGCGCTTGACGACGCCACGCTATGCCCCGGCAAGTGGGAACACCCTCCTGGAAGCCGTCGTCGCCCCGGCGCGCGATCTGTTCCACTTGAGTGATGCAGAGATCATCGCGGTAGTCTGGGAACGGATGAAGGCATACTACCCGACGGTTGCGCCGCGCTTGAATGTTGTAAAGTCATCTGTCGTACGGATTCCGCAATCGGTTTATCACCCCAAGCCGGGGATTGAGCGTTACCGTCCGGCGCAGGTGTCACCGATTGCCAATTTCTTCCTTGCCGGCGGTTTCACACGCGGCCACCGCTTTTTTGACAGCATGGAGGGTGCCACTGCCAGCGGACGCCTGGCCGCGAAAGCCATTCTGTGTTATCTATCCAGGAATGCGCCGTAAACACTTGGCGGTGACGGTCGCCGGGACTGCCCATCCCGGAAAGCCTGCCGGCCGACAGCAACACGGCCCGCGCCCATAACGCCAACAAGCTGCGAACAATCCTATTGAGGCCGCCGCCGAAGCAACACCAACGTCAAGTCGTCGGCAGTGGAAGCGCGTCCGACAAACCGGCCGATAGCCTCATCCACCCGCTCCCGAAGGCGCACGGCGCTGAGTTCCCGATACTTGACAAGTGTTTCGACCAGCCGTTCCAAGCCGAAGATTGCACCTTGTTCATTCAGGCTTTCGGTCAGGCCATCGGTGTAGATGACGAGTACGTCACCAAAGCCAAGCTGTTCATACCCGACATCCGGCATCAAGCCGGGTATAATCCCCAGGGGAATCCCCTGGGCAGGCAACATCACACAATCGCCGGTAGCGCGCACCAGGACAGCTGGATCGTGGCCGGCGTTGGTGTAGTGGAGCGTCCCGGTCATCGGATTTAATTCCGCGCAAAAGAGCGTGAGGAACTTGTTCTCCGGCGAATTCTCAACCACGTAGTCATTGACGGCAGCGACCAGTTCCGGTAGCGACCGACCGGTTTGTGCCTGGGTGCGGAGCGCCGCATGGACACTCGACATCATCAGGGCGGCTCCCATCCCCTTGCCTGCAACATCGCCAACGGCGATGAGGAGTTTACCGTCGCCACGCGGAATGAAGTCGTAGTAGTCACCCCCAATCTCACGGCAGGGAAAGCTCAGCCCGGCCAACTCATAGCCTTCCAGGCGTGGCGGGTGGGCAGGATGCAGGCGAAGCTGGATTTCACTGGCCACCTTGAGTTCATCCTCAAAGCGGCGATGTTCCAGCCGCGCCTCAAGCAAGCGCGAGTTTTCAACCTTGACGGCCGCGACGCGGGCCAGGGTGGTCAGGAGTTCAAGGTCATCCTGGTGAAAGCAATTTGGGGTGCAGAGGCTGTCCAGATAGAGGATGCCCAACACCTCACTGCTGCCGATGAGAGGGGCTGCCAGCAGGGACAAAGCCCTAGTCTCACCCCTGATCTGCTCATCCTGCTGAGTATCGGCAACAATTACAGGCGCTCGCCACGTCACAACACGCTCATAGACTAACCACGGCAAGGTCACTTCCCGATGCGCTGCCGACTCAGTGACACAGTATGCCTGAGTCTGGAGTCGCCCCTGGTTATCACTGAGCCATAGGTAAGCGCGCTCGGCAGGAATGGCAGTGCAGGCTAGGCTTACAATCGTATTCAGCGCTTCTTCTAAGGATTGATTGACCAAGAGCGTCTCCGAAACCTGCCGGAGTAGTGCCAGCCAGTTGCGCGGCGATTGCGACTCGCTCTTGGGGAGCGGGGTTATCATCAGCGGAGCGGCAGGCGGCAGATCGAGTACAAGCGGCGTTGCCTGCTCAAGGTTGAGCATCTCTGTTGGAGCAGCCTGATCACGCTTGGCAAAGCGAAAGGCCGGTGGCGTGGGATACCCACCGGAGGCGGAGGTGGTGACATCGGCGACCCGGAGTTCTGTTTCACCGACGCGGATTACATCCCCCAACCGGAGTAAGGCACTGGATTCGATGCGTTGCCCATTGTGGTACGTGCCATTTGCGCTGCCGCTGTCGTGCAGGACGAACTCTTCCCCATCGCGGCGGATTTCCGCGTGGAGGCGCGACACAAACGGATCGTTGAGACAAAGGTCGTTGCGTGACGAGCGCCCAATCGTCAGACGAACCCCGTTGAGCAAAACCTCGAAGGAGGCTCCCGATGGCGGGGAAACCTGGAGTGCCGGGGGTAGCTTACGTGAGGTCATCGAGCGCAGCGTGTACTTGTTCGGCGAGTAGCACGGCTACGAAGGGCCTGCCTCAGCGCAGCATAAAACGAACCCGTGTTTCGCCAAGCCTAAGTTCGTCGCCGTCTCGCAGGAGATGAGGTTTCTTGGGCGGCAATGGCAACTTGCTCCCGTTGAGGAACGTTCCGTTGACACTCGACAAGTCCTCAACAAAGAAGCGTCCACCTTCTTGGAACAGTCGGGCATGGCGGCGGGATACTTTCGTTTCAAAATCATGCGGTGTCAGGTCAATTTCCGGGAAATTGCCTGTGTGCGGATCGGTCCGTCCCAAGAGAACACTATCCCTGACAAGTTCATAAGCGGCCCTGGTATTGCCATGTATGTCAAGGACTTGTAAGCGTGCCACAGGCTTACCAGCCCTGGGCCCTATGGCCTGCGGCTGGGCAGCTCCACAAAAGGGACAAAAGGCGTCATCCGGCGCAATCTCTTCCCCGCAGGCCACACAAACCTTCTGCTGAGGGGGAGCGGACTCCTGAGGAGGAGGAGACTTCTTCTTTGCTTTCTCATCAAGCTCCCGCAGATGCTGTTCCAACTCTTCCTTCATTTCGGCCGCCGAGCGAGGACGGGCCTCTATTTTGTGAGCAACGGCTTTGACAATGATTCTTTCAATGCCCTCACTGAGGTCTGGGTTCAGGGCGCGTGGGCGGGGGTTGTGGCTAAAGTCAAAAATCAGCAGCGGATTTTCCTGTGGGTCCTCACCGGTCAACAGGTGAAACATGGTTGCGCCGAGCGAGTACAGATCTGAGCGTGGCTCTACCTGCCCTGAAAACAGTTCAGGTGGCGCATACCCCATGGTGCCAATTGCCGTAACCCCCTTCTGGGTTGGCGAGACAAAACGGGCAATCCCAAAGTCAATCAGCATGATGCGTGGTGGTGTCCGCGTGTCGTCCAACATCAGGTTAGAGGGCTTCAAATCACGGTAAATCACCGGTGGGTTCTGGTTGTGGATGTAATCCAAAACATCACAGACCTGAATCGCCCACTCGGTTACCGTTCGCTCATCAATTACCGGTCGCTCTATCACAGAGCCCGTCTTGCTTTTTATGAGGATCTTCTTATCGCTTTCCTTGAGCTTCTTAGCCAGGTCGCCACCCGGCACATATTTCATCACCAAGTAGTACTTGCCGTTGTTGACAAAGTAATCATAGACCTCTGGGATGGAGGGATGTTCAAGACTGGCAAGGAGTTGGCCCTCACGCTGAAAGTCCTCAATGGCTTTCTGGCGTTGAGCCGGATCGGTGAAGAAATCAAACATCTCCTTAACGGCGCGGCGCGTTTTGTCGTTGGCCAGGCCAAACTTTTGGTCATAAGCCAGATAGACATTTCCCATGCCGCCGCCACCAATGCGCTTGACAATGCGATAGCGGCCTTCAAGTATTGTCTCCGGCGCAAGATGTTTTTGGTTCACCATGAGTTCGGTAACGCAAGCGTCAACAGACCACAGCGACTAGGCTTTCAGCGCGCCCACCTAGCGGATGTATTGAAACTTCAAAAAGGTCTTCCCGACAATAATTTCGTCGCCATCGTTGAGCGGATGACGGTTGCCCGGCAACAACCGTCGTCCACGATTGACAAACGTCCCATTCGTGCTTCCTAGGTCCTCCAACACATACTGTCCGTCTTGGCAGACAATGCGTGCGTGACGCCGGGAAACTTTTGCTTCTGGGTCATCCTGGTCAAGGTCAACGTCTGGAAAGATGCCACCATCGGCATCCCAGCGTCCGATGTTTGATTCGGTTTCGGTGAGCAAAAACTCCTTGCCTACAGTCCCACCCCGTTGAATGACCAGCTTAGCGCGCGGCACGCCAGTCGGTGAGGAGGTTGCTGGCGGCGGTGCGTCCGGCATGCTTGGCTGTGATGGACGCCCCACGGCACTTGTCGGCGGCGCGAGCGGTGGCGGCGGAACAGATGACGCCGGTGACGGCGGGGCAAACGACACTGGTGGCAGCGGAGAAGGCGGTAGTGGTTGTGGAGGGGCCAGTGGCTGAGGTGGCGGCGCCACCGAAAACACGTCGCTCACCGGTGGATTGACAGTCCATGAAGCAGGACTGGTTGGCGCTGAGGGGGCGTTCGGTGGCGGCAAGAAATCGGCATAAGGTCCGTTAGACGGTTTTTGTCCCAGATCTGGCGCTTGTTCACCAAGCGCCGGCGGGCCACCGACCACCGGAGCCATACCGTAGAGCGACGACTCCCGTGGCGGGAAATTCCCAGAGGACAGCGGTGCTACCGGAGCCACACTTGGCGTTGGCGGCGCAACGGCAGCAGGTGTGCTGAGTACAGCGTGTAGCTGGTAACCGCACTCATCGCAGTACTCAGAGCCATCGAGATTATCCGTACCGCACTGCGGGCAACGTATCATCGCACGTGACCTCATTTTGCACGACAAAAATGTTTTTGAAGCCAAGGCAGAGGCTAATTATAGTCAAAACCTCACTTCCGGCAAGCTACTTTCGGCCGGTATCAGAACTGTCGGCAAGCGGATCGTTCGGCAATATACGCCATCGCTAAGCAACATCAGGGTAGTTTGGCGCTTCATAAGCTTACGTCCATTTTCTTCGGAACGCTCTTTCCTAGCTTCCTTTATTCAGGGTGACAAACCGTTTGTTGTGGCAACAACCGGCGATCCTACCAACAGGAGGTTGTCATTCATGACAGTTCAAAAAGGAACGGCTCGGCCTGAACTCATTGCCTTCCTTCTCGCGGCACTGTTTTGCACACTGCCCAGGCCGATTCAGGCGGGAGTTTCCCACTCTGAAAATCTGATCGGCGTGCAGTCCAGAACATTTACCCTCACCGACCAGTACAACCACCAACACACGATTACCTTCCCGACCAACAAGCCGCTGGTGCTGATGCTTGGTGACCGGGGTGGTTCCGAACAAATCGAGCCCTGGGTACGCGAGTTGTACCGACGCTATGGCGATAGTATCGAGATTCAGGGCATTGCTATTTTGCGCGGTGTTCCCGGACCAATCCGGGCGATCATTCGGAGCCAACTGCGCAGCCGTGCTCCAAAGAGCATCTTATTGGATTGGGGCGGTAATGTCGCGGACATGTATCAATGCCAGAGCGGTGTCTGTAACGTCGTCGTCATTGACCGCCAAGGGCGCATCACAATGATTGTGCGCGGCGATGTTTCCGCCGAACGGAGCCGTCTTGTGTGCCAAGCACTTGACGGGATTCGTTAGCTTTCACGCTCACAAAACGCACACGAATCACTGCCTGGGCCAACCGCTCCCAGGGCGTCCACACAGGCAACGCGATCACCGGCCTCAGGCTGACACGGCCGGCTACCCGCTGTCATCTGCTGCGCCGGGAAACGCCGTCAAAGCTTCGGGCATTGTCCTGTGTACGGCGCGGAGTGCCAGCCGGTTACCTTCCCAGGTTAACCGCGCCGCAGCCGCCTCAAAGGCGAACCACGCATACGCATCATGTTCATCGGGCAACAAAGATATACGGTCGGCATCCACCGGCGCTGCAAAAGCATGCTCACGGTTAAGCACAGGACCGACAGCATCTGGCGCAAACCAGTCGGCCTCGACCAAGTACGTTCGTGTCAAATTCAGATCGTACAAAGCCGGTGCCGTCAGCCCGGTTTCTTCGGCCAGCTCACGGCGGGCGGCCTCAACTGGCGACTCACCGGCTTCAATGCGTCCGGTGACAAGCTGCCAGAAACCGCCGCGCGCCGCGCTGCGGCGCAAGAGGAGATACTCGCGCCTGCCGGTGCGCATCCGAAAGACCACGACCTGTACCGATGCGTGCGCCACGTCGCGCCAGCGAAGCTCGCGTTCAAATATCAGTCCGAAATACCGCGCGACCTGTGCCCCGATCGCCTCTAAGGAGGGCGTCAACCCTGTCTCATGCGCGATGGACGTGACGGCTTTATCCCGAATACCACACGGGATGATGAAGTCGAAGTCACGCAGTTCGGTAGTCACGTTGAGCGCAAAGCCGTGCGATGTGACCCAGCGCGAGACACGGACGCCCAGAGCAGCAATTTTACGCTCACCTGCAACCCACACACCGGTCAGGCCCGCGACACGCCCGGCAGCAATCCCGTATTCACCGACCACGCGGATCAGAACTTCCTCAAGATCACGCATGTAACGGCGAATGTCGCGGCGATCTGGGTTGAGGTCAAGAAGAGGATACCCAACCAGTTGTCCCCAACCATGATAGGTCACATCACCGCCGCGGCCGGTCTCATACACACTGACGTCCCGCCTGGCCAACACAGCTGCCGGTGCAACAATATGCTGCGCTTTCGCTGCCCGTCCGAGGGTAATGACCGGCGGATGCTCCAGCAATAACAAGGTATCTGGAATACGGTCCGCGCGCCGGCGCACGACAAGTTTTTCCTGCATTGTTAGCCCGGCAGCATAATCCACAACCCCTAGTGACCAGACTTCGAGCGGGCGCATCGGCATGGTCGCGCGGCTACGATGTTTCTACAACGTAATCCATGGTTTCCAGATCACGGTCAACCACATCCGGCTGCCCGAAGAACTTGAGCCACAGAAAGCCGACCGTCCCTGCGGTGAGCGAGGCGAGCAAAATGGTCATCTTTGATGCACTTACAATAAGTGCGTTGTCGGGGAAAGCCAGGTTGGTGATAAAGATGGACATCGTAAAGCCAATGCCGCCCAGCAATCCTGCCCCCAGTAAGTGCTTCCAGTTCAGATCCAGCGGCATCCGACACAAACCAACGCTGACTGCCAGAACACTGGCGAAGACAATCCCAACGGGTTTGCCGATAAACAACCCCGTGAAAATGCCAACCCCGTTCGCACTCGCTACCAGTGAGAGAACATCGCGTTGGATGATGATACCCGTATTCGCCAAAGCAAACAGTGGCATGACGCCAAAGGCCACCGGAAACTGGAGCCAGTTTTCTAGTCGGTGGGATGGCGAGGAAGCGTCTTCGGCCTCCGGTGTGAACGGGATGGTAAAAGCCAGCAAAACGCCGGCAATTGTGGCATGGACGCCTGACTTGAGCATGCAAAACCACAATGCAACGCCAATGAGCAAATAAGGCCACAGCCGCATAATGCGCAGGCGATTGAGGTAGGTCAGAACGGCGACAATCGCCAGCGCCGCTCCAAGGTACCCCCAGGACAGAGAGCCCGAATAAAACAGTGCAATGACAATAATGGCGCCCAGGTCGTCAATGACAGCCAGCGCAGCCAGAAAAACCTTGAGCGACGCCGGCACACGGTCGCCTAGCAGGGCCAGTACACCGAGCGCAAAAGCAATGTCGGTGGCCATCGGAATACCGATGCCGGGCTGTGTTGCCGTGCCGCTGTTGAGCGTAAAGTGAATTGTCGCCGGTAGCACAATCCCCCCTACCGCTGCAACAATGGGGAGCAGGGCGTGGCGAATATTGGAAAGCTCACCGACGTACAGCTCACGCTTGAGTTCCAGTCCGATGAGCAGAAAAAACACCGCCATCAGCCCGTCATTGATCCACAGTTCGACCGGCATGCCGCCGACTTTGGCGTGCCAGAAATGCAGGTAGGTTTCCCCACGCGACGAATTGGCAATCACCAGCGAAACGACCGTACAAGCTAACAACAATACGCCGCTTGCCTGCCCAGAAGACAGAAACCGCTTGAACGTCGGAGACAGACGAATTTCGACAAGAGGCATCGGGCATTCTCCATAGGAACGGTTTTTTCGTTCGACGACTGGTTGCAGTGTCCTGCCAACCTCACCGGACTTCAACGGGACAGCCGTCAAATCCGGTAGGCCGCGCTCAACCTCACCGGGCTGTGATCAGGTAGCGTAGCACAACTAGCGTAGTGCAATCCCTGAGCTTTGGGCATACACGGTCGTGATGCTCTGCGCAACAATGTCTGCTACGTTGATCAGTGGCTGCGGATAAATCCCAAAAAACAGCACGGCGATGGCCGATAGCGTCAAGGTAATGCGCACGGATGGCGCCAACAGCAGTGGCGAAGCATCGGCAATATTTTCGCTCGGGGCATTGAGGAACATAGCCCGCGCAAAGCGCGCATAGTAGTAAAACGCGACAACGGCGTTGAGTACGGCGATAATCGCGATATACGTCAGCCACGGCTTTCCACTCTGAATGAGGGAACCAAAGAGGAAGAACTTGCCGACAAAACCCGCCGTAGAGGGAATGCCGGCCAGTCCGAGAATGAAAATGAGCATGAGAACAGCAGCGCTGGGGGCCCTGCTAAACAGGCCGTTCAAATCATTGAGATTTTCACCGATCACGCCCTGCCGATGCAACGCGATGATGATGGCGAAAACGCCCGTGTTCATCAGCGTGTAGGTCATGATGTGGAAGGCGACGCCCTGGTAGCCCATATCCGTCCCGGACACAATCCCCAGCAGGATGTATCCGGCATGAGCAATGCTCGAATAGGCTAGCAGGCGTTTGACATTGTCCTGCGTCACGGCGGCCAGATTGCCGACCGTCATCGTCAGCACAGCGACCACCGCCAGCAGGGCCGCCCACCCAGGGAGGTTCTCCATTTCGCGCATCGGTGCCAGTGCAAAGAGCAACATGCGTGCCAGCAAGACGTAAGCGCCCGCCTTCGGCCCCACGGACATAAAGGCCGTGACCGTTGTCGGCGCGCCCTCATAGGCATCGGGAGCCCACATGTGGAACGGTACGGCGGCAATCTTGAAGAGCAGTCCGGCGGCGACCAGCACCAGCGCCACCATCAGCAGCAAACGCGGATCGCCACTCTCCGCTGTGCCGCCCTGCACATAGCCGGCTATCGTTTCCGAAATCAGCCCTAGATTCGTGTGACCCGTCACGCCATAGACCAGCGACAAGCCATAGAGCATCAGCGCCGACGAAAAAATACCGGTCAGGAAGTATTTCATCGCCGCTTCGTTCGAGCGTTTATCGCGCTTGAAGTAACCAACTAACACATAGACGCTCAGCGACATCAGCTCAAACGAGACAAAGAGCGCAATGAGATCGCCGCTCGTCGCGACAAACATCATGCCCAGCGTCGAAAACAAAATCAGCGCGTAGTACTCACCCCGCTGCTCACGTTCAAACTCCAGATACTTGATCGAGTAGAGAATCGAAAATGCAGCTGCAACAATAAAGACGAAGCGGAAAACAACCGACAGTCCATCAATAAACAGCATCCCGTAGAAGGCACTGATCGGCAGTAGGCTCGCCGTCATTGCCACCTGCTGGGCTAGGGCGATGGCGACAAACGCCAGCCCAATGAGACTGAAATAGGCTGTCAGGTGCTTTTTGCTGCGTGGCAGCGCCACATCCAACACAAGGGCTGCACCGGCGAACAAGGTCAGAATGATTTCCGGCATGATGAAAGCCGTATCGCGCAGCGTCGGAAGCGGAGGGAGTTCAACCAGCAAAGGCAGCATAGTCACACTCACAGCACAAGATGCTCAAACACTTCGTTATTGCTTCTAATGGGTCGTTTAATGGGTCGTTGCTTCTTCCGGGTTAGTCACGGGCGGCTGTGTCAGATGTGGCCGGGGACACGGCCGCCTGCTCCTCGCCTGCCTTGGTCGTGCTGCCGAAGTAGTTCGGGCGCATCTGCCGCACAACGACCTCCGTTGTCGCGTTGAGGAAGGTCACCAGCGGCTTTGGGTACACACCAAACAGGATCATAGCGGCAACCAACGGCGTCAGATACGCCCATTCGCGCGCACTCAGGTCAGGCAAGTCGGCGTTCTTCGGGTTTTTGACCGCCCCCAGAAAGACGCGCTCATACAGCCACAGCATGTAGGCCGCGCCCAGAATGATGCCCGTCGTCCCCCAGAACGCCCAGACGATGTTGGCTTCAAACACCCCTCGCAGCCCAATAAATTCACCGACAAAACCGTTCAGCAACGGCAGCCCAACGCTGGCCAGGGTCGCAATCATAAACATTGCCGAAAAGGCGGGCATCGTGTTGACGACGCCACCGAAGTCGGCAATCAGGCGCGTATGCCGCCGCTCATAGAGAATTCCGATCAGGATGAACAGCGCGGCACTCGTCACGCCATGGCTCAGCATCTGAAGCGCCGCGCCGTTGATACCGTTCGGGTTGAAGGCGAACAGCGAGAGCATGGTTGTCCCCATGTGCGCAACGGACGAATACGCAATGGTCTTTTTCATGTCCTTCTGCGCCAGGGCAACCATCGAACCATACACGATACCCACGATTGCCAGCGTCGCCATGACCGAGGCAACAGTTGGATGCATTGAAGCGTCGGGGAACATCGGGAAATTGAAGCGGACAAAGCCGTACGTGCCGATTTTGAGCAAAATACCGGCCAGAATGGCCGAGCCGGCCGTCGGCGCTTCCACGTGGGCGTCCGGCAGCCAGGTGTGGAAGGGCACCATCGGCACCTTGATTGCTAAGGCTAAGGCGAAGCCCGCAAACAACCATACCTGTAACGACAATGGTATCAGCGCCCGCCCTTGTGCGTCGCGTGCGCTGCCGATAGCCTGTAAGGCGTAGATGTTGAACGTACCCAAGGGAGCAGCGTCATCATCGCTGCCCCCACCGGCCCGCGCCGCATAGGCCACACCGGCCCGGCGCGCCAGCTCAACCCCTTCCAGAACCAGGCCGCGCATCGGCGCATTATTGCCCACAATCACCTCAACGGCGGCTTTGACTTCGGTCGGATACTTCGCCACCGTTTCCGCCGCCGTGAAGTAGAACTTGAACACGGCGACCAGCATCAGCAGCGACCCGACCAGCGTGTACACGAAAAACTTGATGGCCGAATAAAGCCGCCGTTCCCCGCCCCAGATGCCGATGAGCAGGTACATCGGCACGAGCATGACCTCGAAAAATACGTAGAACAGGAACAGGTCCACAGCGGCAAAGACACCGATCATGAATGACTGCATGATGAGCAGCAGGGCATAGTATTCCTTCTGGCGCTTCTCGATGTAGTTCCACGAACACAGCGCCACAATCGGGCCGAGAAATGTCGTCAGCATGACAAGGGTCAATGCCAGACCGTCCACACCCAACTGATACTTCGCCCCGATTGCCGGAATCCAGTCGGCGGTTTCCATAAATTGCAGGCCGCGAACATCGTAGTTCCACAACACCACAAGCGGCAGCGAAACAAGGAAACACACCGTCATCCAGACGGTGGCAAACTGCTTGATCAAGTCCGCCCGGCGCTTGTCGAAGAGCAAAACGATCAGCCCCCCAACCAACGGCAACCACGTCACCAGGCTCAGCAGCCCAATAGGACCGAAGAAGAGCTGGGCCGGCTCGGCCGCGAAAAACACGTTGCTCAACATCATGATGCTGCTTTCCCCTCAGAAACGTACCTTAGGCCGGTCACTGCACGCTCACTCCTGTACACGGCTCGTTTGCGGCGACGACGGTGGTTGCGGCAGGGGGGCATCCGGTGCAAAGAGCGCCTTGAAGAGGGGATAGCCGAGGCCCGCCATAAACAGGAACATCCCCAGCGCCATAACCAACACGTAGTTTTGCATCAAGCCGGTTTGCACCGTGCGGAAGATGACCGAACCAGCGCGCGTCAGCCAGGCAAACAGATTGACGATGGAATCCAGGACGAAATCCACACCCCACGCGCCCAGATTGAGTTTCTTGAATGCGCCGACCAGATACACATCTATGAACTCGTCCCAGAACCACTTGCGATAGCTCAGTGTGTACAGCGGGCGCAGCGTCTGTGCGAGCTTTTCCGGCAGCTCCGGGCGGATGACGTAGAGGAAATACGCCAGCCCCATCATTGCCAGCGCCCAGACGACGCTCGCGCCAGCCAGCAGCCACTCCGTCCAGTTGATGGCGGTGACGGGCTTTTCGGGATAGAGCGTTGTGTCCATGACCGGCGCCAGCCAGTGATGGATGTAGTTTGGCATTGCCCCACCGGTCAATTCCTCTGAAACCCCTGCAAAGCCAGCAATAACGGCAAAAACACCGAGCACCACCAACGGAACGGTCATCACCGGCGGCGACTCATGGGGGTGGAAGTCCTTGGATGCCGGCGCATGATGCCCATCGTCGGTGTGGTGCCCGTCCTGAAAATCCGGGCCCTCAAGGAAACGTTCCTTGCCGAAAAAGGTCAGGCACATTAGGCGTGTCATGTAAAAGGCGGTCACACCGGCTGTCAGGAAGCCCATCGCGTAAAGTGCCAGCCCGACCTCGTGACTGAAGATGGGCGTGTGGAGTGCCTTGGCCAGAATTTCATCCTTGCTGAAGAACCCGGCGAACGGAATGATGCCGCAGATGGCAAACAGCGACAGCATCATCGTCGCAAAGGTGATCGGCATGTACTTCTTGAAGTTGCCGTAGTACGTCATCTCCTGCTGGTGGCCGCTGGGCGAGCCCCCATGGATGACGCTCCCCGATCCGAGGAAGAGTTGCGCTTTGAAGAAAGCGTGCGTCACAACGTGAAAGACGCCTGCAATGAATGCCCCAACGCCGCAGCCGACAAACATGTAGCCGAGCTGCGAGACGGTCGAGTACGCCAGCGCCTTCTTGATGTCGGTTTGCGTGATGCCGATGGTCGCAGCCACAAATGCCGTGGCAATCCCAATGACGGCAACAACGAGCATAGCCGTCGGCGCACGTTGAAACAGTGGATTGCAGCGCGCCACAAGATAGACGCCTGCCGTCACCATCGTCGCCGCGTGGATGAGCGCAGAAACCGGTGTCGGGCCGGCCATAGCGTCCGGCAGCCAGGTGTACAGCGGTATCTGCGCACTCTTGCCGGCCGCACCGAGGAAAATCAGCAGCGCAATGACGGTCAGTGTGCCGGTCGTGAAGCTCAGCGCCGCCAGGCCAAACGGCTCCTGCGGCATCACCTTCACCATCGCCATCACGTCGGCGTAGTCCAGCGTCCCAAAGACGGCGAAGGTCGCCATCATGGCAAGCATGAGGCCGAAATCGCCCACGCGGTTCATCACAAAGGCTTTCTTCGCGGCGACGGCAGCCTCTGGCTTCTTCAGGTAGTAGCCGATGAGTAGATAGGAAGCCAAGCCGACACCTTCCCACCCAACGAATGTCATGAGGAAGTTCGCGCCCAACACGAGGTTGAGCATCATGAACATGAACAGGTTGAGGTAGGCGAAGAAGCGGTGGAAGCTCGGATCGCCATGCATGTAGCCGATAGCGAACAGGTGAATGAAGAACGCGACGAAGGTGACAAATAGAATGTAAAGCCCCGACAGTTGGTCGAGCTGATACGCCCACTTGACCGAAAATTCCGCCGTCTGGCCGGCGTGCGGCCCAAGGGTCAGTTGCAGCGTTCCGCCGGGCATCCACTCAAACAGCGTGACGATGTAGGGCGTCGCCACCACCTCGTGACTGACTTCTGCTGAGTACGTAGCGGCTGCATGGTCCGCCGCTTCCTGCTTCGTATTGGTCTTGGCATCATACGTCACGCCCGATCCGATGAGACGCGCTTGAAGGTCGGCTTCGCGCTGCCTGGCCGCCGCCTGGACTGTGGCATCATGGGCGTAGTGACTGAACTCATAGACGGCCACCGCCGAGCAGACAAATGAGGCCGCAACCATAGCGCAGGCGATTGCGCCGATGACCTTCTCGGAAAAGCCCAGCCGCTTGGCGAAGAGGCCATTGATGACAAAGCCGAGAAGCGGAAAAAACGGGACAAGCGCAACGAGATACATAAGCTGGCGTCACCACTTGAGCAGGTTGATTTCATCGGCCGCGATGGTTTCGCGGTTGCGGTAAAGCGCGAGCAGCAGCCCCAGGCCCAACGCCGCCTCCGCCGCCGCGACGACAATGACGAAAATCGTCATGACGTGGCCGTTGTAGGCGTACAGGCTCCCCTGGGTCTGCCAGTAGCGCGCGAAAGCGATGAAATTCAGGTTGGCGGCGCTCAGCATCAGCTCGACCGACATGAAGATGACGATGATATTGCGCCGAATGAGCACGCCGCCCAGACCGATGCTGAAAATAATGGCGCTCAACACCAGAAACTTCGAGGCGTCCACTTCCTTCAGCCCCTGAAGGTAGCGTTCCATCAGCGAGGGATCGGATGCTTGTTGAGCCGCCCAGCTCAACGCCGAAGCCAAAAAAGAAGCTAAGAAAGTCGTCATGATCGCTCCTGCCTGTCAGTCGCAGGCCTGTCAGTCGTAGGTTTCTTCCTGCCTCCGGTCGCGCGCCAACAGCACCGAGCCGACAATCGCCATCAACAGCAGCACCGAGGCAATTTCAAACGGGAGCACGGCCCGGGTGTAGAGCGTCACGCCCAGCGTCTCGGTGTCGGCAGAAATAACCCCGGCCGGGGCATTCGGGTCAGGCCGGGCATTTTCGATCGCCAGGCGGTCGGCAGAAGGTTTTGTCTTGAAGAAACCGCCGCGCTGCTGCGTGTAGGTCACTGCGCCAAGTAGGGCCAACCCGACCAGCACCGCAATGAAGGCACCAACTTTATCCTGCCGATTGAAGGGATTTTCAACTTCACTGCGCGTGTTGACCAACATCAACACAAAGAGGAACAGCACCAAAATACCGCCGACATAGACCAGAATCTGTGCGCCGGCAACGAATTCAGCGCGTAGCAGGAGAAACAACCCGGCGGTGGCAATCAGTGTTGAAATCAAAAACAATGCACAGTGAACAGGGTTGTGCGCCGACACCGTGAACACGGCCGCAAAGAGCGCCGCCAGCGTCAGCAACCAAAAAAATAAGGCTTCCCAGCCAACGAGCAACATCGTCGTTCTCCCTCTGGATGGTGCCGTGCAGCCCAGAGCTGCGGCCGCACCGCTCCCACGCTATGCCGGCTTGACCCCCGGCGAGAGCTTGACCTTGCGCGTGCTGAGGGGAATGGTCGTCCGTTGCGCACGCAGGTTGAAACTCCTTGAATTGCGGTTAATGGCGTTGAGCAAAGCCAGGATTGGAAACAGTGAAAGAAACCCGGCAACTGTGAAAAAGACCTTGCCCTGCCACGCCATTTCCAGCACGCCTTTCACCGAGCGCACTAAGCCCAGCTCCTTGCCGAGGATGAATATCGTCGCCGTCAAGACAATGTTGGCAAGCGCAGCGGGCATGAGCCACTTCCAGCCCAACTCCATAAGTTGGTCATAGCGATAGCGCGGAAAGGTCCAGCGCATCCAGATAAACAGGTACAGAATGGCGCCGCATTTGATGGAAAACGCCGTGACGCCCATCAGCGTCAACGCGGCTTCCCGGTAAGCTGCGGGCAACTGGGCAGCAACCCAGTCCATACCCGGCACATACCAGCCGCCCAAATAAAGGGTCGCAGCAATTGCCGACACCACAACCATATTGGTGTATTCCGCAATAAAGAAAATCGAAAATCGAAAGCCGCTGTATTCCGTGTGAAAGCCACCCACCAGTTCTGATTCGGCTTCCGCCAGATCAAACGGCGCACGGTTGGTTTCCGCTACAGCAGAAACCAAAAACACGATGAATGACGGAAACAGAAACAGGATAAACCACACGCCCAAACTGCGCTGTGCTTCAACAATGCCTTGCATTGAAAAGGTTCGCGTGAAAATGAGCGCCGAAACAATGGTCAGTCCGATGGCGGCTTCATAGCTCACCATCTGCGCCGACGAACGCAGCGCACCCAACAACGGATACTTACTGTTCGACGCCCAGCCGCCCAGAATGATGCCCAGGACTCCGACCGACGAAACGGACAGAATAAACAGCAGCCCAATGTTGATGTTGGTGATGCTCGCATAGTGCGGCCCGTAGGGCAGTACCGCCAGGACGATGAAGGCGCAGACCATGCTGATGATAGGGGCGAGCGTGAACACCACCTTGTCTGCCTTGAACGGAATGACGTCCTCTTTGATGAGCAGCTTGATGCCGTCCGCCGCCGGCTGAAGTAAACCGAGCGGGCCGGTCCGATTTGGACCGACCCGCACTTGAATCCAAGCACTCACCTTCCGTTCGGCAAGGGTCAGATAGGCCACCACCGTGAGGACAATCAACAGCATGACCCCGATCTGAAGCAGCGGCCACACAATGAAATCTGTGGCGTCGGTTGGCGTGAGATTTGATGTCAACCAAACCGGCAAGGCGGCAAAGAGTTGTTCCACTAACGACTCAAGCCACTTTGGGGCCACATGCAGCGCCGTTATCCACAGCCATTGGATCATCATCGGTCAATCTCACCCAAGACAATATCAAGCGAGCCGATCACGGCGACCACGTCTGAAACAAGCGAGCCAATCGCCATCTTGCGCAGCGCCGCCAAGTTGATGAATGACGCCGGCCGCATGCGTAAGCGGTAGGGTTTCGTCCCGCCGTCGGAAACAAGGTAGAGACCTAACTCGCCCTTCGGTCCTTCTACAGAGTGATACACTTCCCCGGCCGGAACCCGTATGACTTTTGGCACCTTTCCCAGCACAGGGCCGTCCGGAAGACGGTCCAGCGCTTGCAGGATGATGCGCCGACTCTGGCGCATCTCCTCCATACGCACGAGGTAGCGATCAAACGTATCGCCGTTTTCGCCAATCGGAATGTCAAAGTCTAAGTCAGCATAGCACTCATAGGGACTGGCTTTACGTACATCGTAATCCACGCCCGACCCGCGCAGCGGCGCCCCGGTCAGCCCGAGGCTAATGGCGTCTTCGGCCGAGATGACGCCAATGCCGACCGTGCGCCCCAGCCAGATGCGGTTTTCGTTGAGCAGGGTTTCATACTCTTCAAGTCGCTTTGGAAACAGATCGCAAAATGCCCGCACCTGCGCTTCAAATTCGGGATAAGCGTCATAAGTCATCCCACCAATCCGAAAGGCATGGCAGGTCAGGCGCGCGCCGAAGAAATTCTCGAAAATCTTCAGAATCTCCTCACGCTCCCGGAAGGCGTAGAGAAAGACCGTAAAGCCTCCAATGTCGAGCGCGTGCGTCGCCAGCCAGAGCAGGTGGCTCGACAGGCGGTTGAGTTCAGTCAAGATCACGCGCAAGTACTGCGCGCGTGGCGGCACCTCGATCCCCATTGCTTTCTCGACAGTTTCAACGTACAGCAACCCATTTGAGACGGCGGCGATGTAATCCAACCGATCAAAGTAAGGCGCAATCATGGGGTAGAGGCGATTTTCAAAGATTTTCTCTGCCCCCCGGTGCAAGTAGCCGATATCGCAGTCGAGGTCTACGACTCGCTCTCCATCCAGCTTGAGAATGACGCGCAACACTCCGTGGGTAGATGGGTGTTGCGGCCCCATGCTCAGCACCATTTCCTCGGCATCAAACAACGTCTCACTGTGGTGGGTAACCAGCGGGATAGCGGTATGCATATGGGATACCAATCGGGAAAAACAGCCGTTGGTCACGGCTGGCTATTCAAACTTCCCTGTCAGGTCTGCGCCTTCAGGAATTTCGAGGATATTGAGGTTCGCAGCCACCCATTCATTATGGCGGTACTCAACCGGATACTCTTTGCGGAGCGGAAAGCCGACCCAACCCTCCGGCAGCAAAATGCGGCGCAAGTCGGGGTGGCCTTCAAAGGTAATGCCGAACATGTCGTACACCTCACGTTCTAACCAGTTGGCCGCCGCCCAGATGTCGCAGACGGTGTAAATTGACTGGTCTTCCGGCAGTTCGGCTTTGACACGCAGGCGGCGGTTTTCGGCAATTGAATACAACTGGTAGACGACTTCAAACGCCTTGCGGTCTGGATAATGAACGGCGGTGACATCGGTCAGCATGTCGAACTGAACGGAGGCGTCGTAACGCAAGTACCACAGAAGATCGCGTGCACGTTCTGGGACAACCCGGATAATTTGCTGACCATTGTTTGTGACAGCTTCTTTGATGTCGTCCTGGAACGCAGCCCGGAGTGCTGTAATCAACGGATCGTCTTTGATTTCGACATAGGCCGGCGCAGCTTCCTTTTTGGCCGGTGCCTTAGCCGCAGCTTTTGCCGGCACCTTCGCAGGTGCAGGTTTGGGTGAGGCCGCGTCACCACCATCGCCCGCAGCTTCACGGGCAGCCTTCGCTGCCGCTGCCTTAGCTTTGGCCGCCGCGATTTTGGCTTCCTTGTCGGCGTCAGCCGACGTCGGTTCTGTGGCCGATTCGCCGGAGGCGGTGCGGGCCGCCTTTGCTGCTGCCGCTTTAGCCTTGGCTGCTGCAATTTTGGCTTCGCGCTCGGCGTCGGCCTGTGACGCCGCCGCTTCCGGCGTCACGGCGCCTGATGTCGCTTCTGACGTTGGCTTCGTTTCATCGGACATCGTTTCCACCACTCCGGTTTCGCATCAACCTCGTCCTCCAACGGCGAACGCGCTGGACACACGCCGTCGTTATAGGCGAAAGCCCATGCTGGGGACTAGCTGACTTGCCGCCTTTTTTCCGGTGCAAGTATATGATTTTGAATATGTTAGAAAACTCACCCTGGGTATGTCGCGCAGCTTTATGCGGGCCTCAAGGTGAACATCAACCTGGGAAAGCGACATGAAGAAGAAGCGGGGCGGATAAACCGCCCCGCTCTACGGGTGCACAGTGCGCAATGGGTAGCGGCTACTGCTTCACTGATGACGCACCGTATCCAGCAGGCGCTGCGGCGGTTGTCTCGGCAACCGGCGCTGTCCGTACCGATGCACCGTTCACAGGTGCACCGTTGCCGCTGGCAGTGGTTTTCTTGGCACGTCCAAGCTGGACAAGCTTTGTTTCGCCATTTTTGATACCGAGGACTTTCTCGCGGAAGAGTTTTTCCATCAGGCGTTTTTCCTCAGCGGCAGTCATTGGGCCGTCGGCACCACGCGGCCGCACCCGCGCAGCGTCTTCAGCGTTGACATTCAGGGTGTACGGACCGTTTGGCAGCTCGACGCTGCGCCCCTTGGCGTAGATTTCATGCTTGCCGTGCTCTTTGTACCACTTCGCCACCGTGGCGTTCTTGTGCATATCTTCGATGATGTTCCGCCAACCAACGCCGGTGTTGTAGGCGCAGAAGGAGATTTCGCCTTCCTGCGTACCATAGGGGATGATACACATTTCTGTCCGACGGAAGTCATAGTTGAACAGGTCCTGGAACCACATCCCGGCAATGAAGAGGAAGTTCCAGCGGTCACGGCGACGTTTTTCGATGTCTTCCCGTGTCCGATTGCCCTTGACACTGCCGTAGTCGCGTCCAGAAATACCAAGCGATTTGTCAAACTTCTCCAGCAGCGACTTCAAGGTGAAGTGGGTCGGCGCCTTGTAGGGGTCATAGTTGCGCAGCAGTGACAGCGCCATCATAAAGGATGAGAACGCCCGTCCGCGCCCGGCATCCGTAATCGCCTGCATGTCCTTGAGCAGTTGCGGCACATTGATAAACTCCGGCACCGGGACCATTTCCTTGGTTTCCTTGTCAATCATCACGGCCGTGCCGACGCCACAGTTGGGATGGCACCCGCAGCTTAGATGACCAAACTGCGCTTCCGGGCCGTGGGCCAGGTCGGCGAAGTCGGCAATGGTGCTCATCACAGAAATGGGAAACCAGTCACGAGTCGGCTCTGTAATCCCGACCTGCTCCTTCACGTCATAGGCAAGGTGCGAGAGCGTGTACCGCTGACGCAAACGACGCTCGTCGGTGATGTCCTCATCGCGCCCGGTGAAGGATACCGGCTGGAAGGAGATAAACGCGATCTTCTTTGGATTATCAAGCGCGAAGCGAATGACCGGCGCGACTTGGTCGTTGGTGACGCCGTTGACCAATGTGACGACGAGGACAATTTCAACGCCGGCCTCGTGTAAGTTTTCAATTGCACGGAGCTTGACATCAAACAGATTGCCGACTTGCCGGTGGCTGTTAGCGTCGTTGCCAATGCCATCAAACTGCAAATAGACGTAGCGCAGTCCGGCCTCGGCGGCCTTACGGCAGAACTCCTTGCTCTTGGCAAATTCAATGCCGTTGGTGGCACACTGGACGCTGTTATAACCCAGTTGCCGCGCATAACGAATTGCTTCCAGAAAATGGGGCGAAAGTGTTGGTTCTCCGCCCGAAAACTGCACCGACATCTGTCGGCGGGGTTTGATGCTAATGGCGTTGTCGAGAATTTCCTTCACTTCCTCAAGCGATAGCTCATGCACAAAGCCAACCTGGTTGGCGTCCATAAAGCAGGGATCACACATCATGTTGCAGCGATTCGTGAGGTCAATCGTTAACACCGACCCACGTCCGTGCTTGATGGAACTTGTGCCGTGGTTGTGGAGCTTGGCATCGTTGTGAGCATCAATGTCCCGCCCAGGAAACTGGGATTCAATGTGCGCCAGAAAATTGGCGTCAATGGCCATTAAATCTTCAAATCGACCGTGAATGGGGCATTCTTTCTCCATCCAGATCTCATCGCGCCCGGTTTCAGGATTATGCCGTTTGACAATCTGGGCTTTGATCTCACCCACACGCTCGTTGATAAGAATCGTGTAGTCCACTTCACCGCTCAGAATCTTCTCGCGCGCCTCCTTCACACATTTCGGGCAAAGCGAGTCGGTCGTACGCGGCCAACCGAGGGTAGGTTTGGTCTTCTGCCATGACTTGAGCATGGGCTGATCCGACCACTGGGGGGTGAAAGAGGGGGCCGGACGGTACTTATTCACCGACTGAATGGCTTCAAACAACCCTCCCGCAATTTTCGACAACGCTTTTTCGGCGTGCTTGATAGGCTTCATGAGTTCTGCATGTCTCCTGTATCGGTTAGGACTTTTCCCGGTGTGATGTTTGACTTCGGGTCACAACTTGCGAGTTGCAAGTTAGCAACGCACAACTTGGCATCGCTTAGACGTTCCCCAGACCTACACAACCAAACCAATACGACTGATCCTTGTTCCGGGTCCTGTTCCGGGATTTTGATTCAAAGTGGCTGTGAACGGTCTCGTGATGCGCGTGCATCTTGTGTACCAGTCAGACCGGTGTCAAGACAATCCCGTGTAAAGCTTCTGTACGGTGCGCCTTACTGACAAGCGGGTTGTCTGCTTGCCTCTTCCCTCACAGGTGAGCACCGGCAACCTACCTGCGGGCGCAGGGCCGGTTGACGGGCCTAAGGTTCCACAACGTATCCACAGCCAACTGAAAAGAATCCATAAGAAGCTACACGAACTTTTAGGTAGTAAATCTTCACGAAAAAAAGATTTTTGCCTATTCAATCATCTAACCTTTGGTAAATCAACAGGTTAGTCCCAAAAGCCCCCCCTGACCATCTGAACAGCCTCAAGAGGAGCTTGACACTTACTTTAGCCTTCACTAGATAAGTAGCTGTCTGAAAAAGATTTCAAAGATTCATCAAGAGTGAGCAAGGGGGGATCGGTCACCGACGCGTCGTCGGAAGGTGTGGCCATGCGTTCATTGTGCCGCACTTCTCGAGGCGAATCGGACGGGACGTGTTAGGAGCAGTATCGGTCAGGGTCAACACCCCCACGCCGCTACGAGGCGGACGCAAGGGAGTTACACACGAGGAGTCATGCCGACTATGGACGAGGCGAAAACACTTGCAGAGCCGAACTTTGAAGACATTCACCTCACCTGTGTCGAATGTGGGGCACCGTTTGTCTTCACGGCCGGAGAGCAGCAGTTCTTTTTCGACAAGGGACTTAAGAATCAACCAAAACGGTGCAAACCGTGCAAGACGCGCAAGAACGAACGTTTTAACCAGTTGCTCAGCATGATGGCAACTGACGGCAGCCGTCCACGCATTCAAGTCGAGGTAGAGTGTGCGGAGTGCGGCGTACGAACAACCGTACCCTTTCTACCGACACAGGGGCGGCCGGTGCTTTGCCGGGACTGCTTTGTCCGTGCGCAGATTTCAGCGCCGGTGTGCGCCAAGCCGGTGATGAATTATCTGTCACCGAACATCAATCAGACACTTTCGCCATAAGCGAGATTGTGTCGAGTTGTACATCCTGGGGGGCTGTGGGCAGCCGGAGCAAGCTGGGTTTACATACAAACAATCTTCCAGCGAAAGGTCGGACAATTGGCTATGCACACACGACCGTGGCGATGGTGCGGCATCAACCGCAACATCGCCTTCTTTTTCGCTTAAAACGCCGCTACATATCCCCACTAGTGCGTGTGTACCGGATGCGTCTCGCATGGCAACCGGCGCTTACGGCCGGCAGTCCAAACAGGGAAGGTCCGGCGGCATCTTACGGGATGCACTCCACAGCCGCTGATGGCGATATCGGTTGCGGAAAAAGTCCAGGCGAGCGGCCAAAGGAGGCGACCCAGAAAAAGACCGCCGACTCACATAGGAGCCGACGGTTCCGGCAGTGTCCGTTTCACCTTTCAGCGAAACGGACAACCGGGAGAAAAAACCGAGATTAGAAAATGTAGCGGGCGGTGAAAATCATGCCTCGTCCGCCGACATTGGTTTGCCCAAAGTTGAGAAACAGCGCCGGGTTCGTGTTCGCGCTGACCGTATTGGGCGGAATGACCGTAAAGTTGCGCCGGTTGAAGACGTTGAAGACTTCCCAGCGAATCTGAAGCGCCTGCTGCCGGTCGCCGCTGCCGAACGTCCGAATATTCTTCACAAACGCGAAGTTCGTCGAAGCGACGCCGCCCGTGCGGACAATGTTCCGCCCGGCATTGCCGTTGATGCCGGAGTTGGCCGGGTTGAGGACGAAGAACGGATTCGGGTTCGTGCCCGTCGCAGTTCCCGGCACGCCCCCGGGATTGATGTTGACGCGCTGCGACAGTTCAACGGTCGAAATCTGACCCGGGAGAATGCCGAGCGCGTTCGTCGCGTTGAGAATGCTGAAGGGCGTCCCGGAAGAAAACGTCGAGATGCCGCTCATTGACCAGCCGTTGAGCAAGCGATCAAAGAACCAGTTGCTGATCTCGATGCGGGGAATCTCAAATGAGTAGTTCGCCACGAAGCGATGCGGCTGGTCGAGACCCGACCGGCCCCGATCCTGCCGGAAGTTGAGCGGGTTAGCCGGCAAGGTCGAGTTGGTTTGTCCGCCCAGAATGTCATCGCTGTCGTTGATGAACGCGCTCCAGGTGTAGTTCAGCTCATACTGAATCCCGTGGCGGAACCGCTTGCCATGGGTGACCTGGAGCGAGTGATACCACGAGCTGGCCAGCCCGTCGCCGACCAGAATCGAGCCGCGCGCCGGATCGCGCCGAAATGCCGGCTGCCCGCTAATCGTCACCGGGCGCAGGGTCGGCAGCACATTGGCGTAGAACGCCGGGTTGTTGTTGATGGCCGATTGGAAGAAGCCGAGATTGGTCTCGACTTCGCGGACCAGCTTCAGCCCGCGCGAGCCGATGTAGAACACCTTGAGCACATAGTCGCCAAACAACTGGCGCTCAAAGCCGAAGTTGAAGGATTGTTGGTACGGGAGCGACACGCGCTTGTTAGGCGAATAGAGGCGCACCGGCAGCAAGTCCGGGTTGCCCGTGAATTGCTGTGGCGTCGGCGGCGCCGGGCGGTTTGCCGGTACATACAGGCGCTGTCCGGTAATGTTGCCCAGGACAATGTTGACGCCGCGCGGGAAGTTGCGCGAAGTGTTGAGCAAAACGTTGAGGAAGATTTGGTCATACGAGATGCCATAGCCCCCGCGGATGACCGTTTTATCACCGCCCAGCATGGTGGCGATGAAGCCATCTCCGCTCACGCGCGGATTCCAGGCGAAGCCGACGCGCGGGGCGAAGTTGTTGATGTCCGGCTCGGCATTCGAGAAAAAGCCAAACGGTGCGGAGACGTACTCATACCGCAGCCCAAGATTGAGCGTGAAGCTCGGCGTGATGCGGAAGTCATCCTGCGCGAAAACACCGACTTCATTGACGCGCGCCGGCACAGACCCCGTTCCCGCGTACTGTGAGAAGATCGCATTTCGGTCGAACAGAAACTCCTGCATCGAGGGATACTGGACCGTCCCGCGGAAATTCGGCGCAAAGAAGGAGTCGAGGTTGACGCGGTTGTAGGACCCGCCGAACTTCAACGTGTGCCGCCCGACGATAAAGGTGAAGTTGTCCGTGAACTCGATGACTTTGCTGTTGCGGAACTGCGGGAAGTTCGCATTGCCAACACTGTTGAAGCCGCTGATGGCAAAGGCCGGCGGCAGGTTTTCCGGGAAGTTCAGAGCGCGGTCCACGTAGCTGAAGCGGAACTCATTGATGGCGCGAGGGCTAAACGTGCGGATGTAGTTGACCGCGCCGTTGTAGTTGTCCACGTTCGTGCCGATTTCATTCCCCGGAATAGGGGATGGCGAACCTGGATCGCGCGACCGATCCTGGAGGTAGCGCAACATAAAGCGGTCATTGCTCGTCAGTTGAATGTCGCCGCGCGCCAGAATGCGCCAGAACGTCGTGCCAAACGGCAAGGGCGCGCCCTGCAGCGCCCGGTTGAACTGCTGCACCGGCAGGGTAAGGATGATGGCGTTGTCCGACGGGCGCCGAATGGTCAGCGTGCCGCGCGGCGTCGGGTCGTTTGCCACCGGGAACGTGTTGAGCAGGAACTGCAACGCGCCCGGCGCAAAGGCGTCGGGGCCAGAAGTGACCGTGTTGGCGTAGTTTTGTAGCTGCGTCACGGCTGCCGGCGCCAGCGCCAGCGTATTTGTCCCCGACACGGTAGTGCGGAACGTGTTCCGATCAAAGCTCGTGAAGAAGAAGATTTTGTCTTTCTTGATCGGGCCGCCGAAGGTGACGCCCCAGGTGTTGTCCACCGTGACGCTCCGCGCCCGCCGCAGCGACTCGCGCTCGCTGAAGCCGGCGGCGCGCGCCGCGGCAAACGTCCGCTGCTGGCCGGTCGTCAGCGCATCCAAGCCGTTGCCGGACCAGGTGTAGTGGGCAATCCCGCGGAATTCATTCGTTCCCGAGCGGGTGATCTGCTGGACAATCGCGCCGCCGTTGCGCCCGTATTCCGCCGAAAAGTTGTTGGTGATGATCTGAAATTCGGCCAGCGCCTCCGGCGGGAGGTTCTGGGTCGGAATGGACAGCGACGGGTCATTGTTTTGCGTCCCGTCAATCAAGAAGTTGTTGGAACGGGTTCGGGCGCCGTTGACGGCGAAGCCCGATCCGGGGCGACCGTTCTGGTTGTTGACGACGCCCGGCTGGAGCAGCGCCAAGCCGTTGAGCGTGTTGCGCCCCGGCAGCTCCAGAATGCGCCGGGCGTCAACCTGCTTGCTGATTTGGCTGCGGCTCGTCTCGATGAGCGCCGCGTCGCCTTCCACCGTCACGACTTCCTGGGCGCTGCCAGGCTTCAGCTCGGCATCCACCGTGGCGTCGCGGGCGACCGTGACGGCAATTGGCTCGCGCACGAGCGTTTCAAAGGTATCGGCCGAGATTTTGACTGAATAACGTCCGCCGGGCAGGGCGCGGAAGACATAGACGCCGTCGCTGCCGGTGGTTGTTTCGCGGGTTTCTCCGGTATCCATGTTCCGCACTTCGACGCGCGCGCCGGCTATCGCCGCGCCCGTCTGATCGGTCACCCGTCCGGAGAGGTTGCCGTAAATGGTCTGGGCGACAGTTGACCAGCTCAGCGCCCCCAGCGCCACAAACAGCGCTGCCAGGCGGACAAGCTGTAGCTTGAACTGCCTGCTATTTGGATCCATCACGTTGAATCCCTCCTTAAGTTGTAAGAGTTGCGTCAGTCCTTTAGGTAGGCTTTCCTCCAGGCAAACTCTGTTCCACGTATTGGAACATGCCTGGGAAACGGTCAATCTCCGCGCTAAGGCTCGAAGCTAAGGCTCGAATGGAGTTTCCGTGCGCGAGCAATTCCCGCGATCAGGGCATCCGCTTGGGCGCAGGCTCAGCGCCGGGGGGCGGCACACCATACGAAAAACAAAACTTTTCCAGAAAATTGGAGTCCTTTGACTTGCAGGAGCCGTGCCTGCGGCCACGGCAGGTCGCTCACTACAACCTTGTGGGGTGACTTGTCAGGCCGGCTGACCCCACATCATAGCCTTTTTTGCACACTATCTGCTTTGCTCGGCATCTCGATACACCGCTGGCAGCCGTGGGCGCTCTCGCGCCAAAGCGCCTGGCTAAAAAAGCGGCGACTGGACCTGACGGGCACTCAGTGAAGCTGTCCCGGCATACAGCGTACCCGAAGCAGACTGTCCCACAGCCGTGCAAGCTTGCAAGGCCGTGATGGTAAAGCTCGATGTTGTTTGAGGTAGATGGTCGTCTGCCGAATCCATTTTTACAGATGAGCTGCTGCGGCCGCGCAGGTTAGGCGCTGAGCCTTGGCTTGCTCTAGGCGCTCAGCTTGACGGCGCTGGGCTGGGGACAGTTCACCCGCAGCGCTCTCACCGGAACGATTACCGATCCGACCGGCGGGGCCGTCATCGGCGCGCATGTGGCTGTGATCAATCAAGCGACCAACTAAGCGCGGGAAACGACAACCAATGACTCCGGCGCTTACCGCATACCGGCGCTTGACCCCGGCATCTACCGTATCGTTGGCGAGAAAGACGGCTTCAAAACCACCGAATACACGGACCTCCGGGTATCCTCCGCGGTTGACACCGGACTCAACGTCACGCTTGAGGTCGGCGAGCAGTCGGATGCGGTGACGGCCAGCACCGAGAGCGCCGTGGCGCTCAACTGCAACTCGCCGACCATCGGGGCCACGTTTGAAGCACGCCGCGCCGTCGAGCGGCCGCCCTCGGCCGGACGCGACATCAACAACCTGGCAGTCCTGTCGCCCAACGCTTTCCGGGCGCCCGGCTCGAGCGGCATCAGCGTCAACGGGGCCAGCGCGCCCGTAACAATAACTTCAGCATTGACGGCGCGGATAACAACGATATTTCTGTCACGATTCCAACCATCGGCTTGGCTCCGGAAGCGGTTCAGGAGTTCCAGATTCAAACCACCCCGGACCACGCCGAGTTCGGACGCAACAGCGGCGGGCAAACCAATGTCATCACGAAGTCCGGCACGCACGAGTTTTGGTCAGGCCTTCATCTACTACCTTGGCAGCGGTCTCAACACGCCGAACAACCTAGAAAAGCAACGCGGCTTGACCGGTCAGGCGCGCTTCAACACCAACCAAGTCGGGGGCGATTTCGGCGGGCGCATCATTCGTGACAAGACCTTTTTCCTACGGCTTCTTCCAGGCGAACCCAACCCGCACGGAGCAGTTGCTCGGGCCGCAGACGCGCATCCCGACCCAATCCGGCTTTGCCGCGCCGAGCACGGTACTGCTACGCGCCGCGACGGCAAAGCTCCGGCGCAGACTGCGGCCAGCCGCCAGGCGGTTCTTGACTCGATTCGGTTTCTGCAGGATGTTTACGCGCGCAATCCGCGCTTCACGAATCTCTCGACCATCAACATCAACGGCGTGCCGATTCAAACCGGCATCGTGCAGTTGCCGATTACCCAGCCAGCCGACGCGTATAACTTCGTCATTCGCGGCCGACCACCAGTTCAGCGCATCCAACCGGCTCACCGGGCGCTACATCCTCACGGATAGCGAACAGCCGAACGTGGTCAGCAACTTGCAGTTCAGCTCGCGGTTCGCTGGCGCGCAGTCCATCCGCGACCAGAATGTCATTGTCAGCGACATTCACACGTTTTCGCCGACGCTCCTCAACGAGTTTCGCTTTGGCTTCATCCGGCGCAACCTCGCGTTTCCAGAAAACGACCCGACCACGCCGACGACGACCATTGGCGGCGCATTCACGATTGGCGGCGCGTCAAACTTTCCGCAGGGACGGGTGCAGAACAGCTATCAGTTTCAGAACCTGCTCACCAAGCAGCTGGGCAACCACACGCTGAAAGCCGGGTTTGACATTCGCTACATCCAGCTGGACAACACGGCCGCCTTTGACTCGAAAGGCACGTTTGTCTTCAACAATTTGGCTGACTTTCTGAACAACAGCGTCTTCGAGTTCAGGCAGGCGCTCCAGACCGCCAGCTTCGACGCCCGCCAAGTGTCGCAGTTTTACTTTTTCCAGGACGACTGGCGCGTGACGCCCACCCTCACGCTCAACTTGGGCATCCGCTATGAAACCAACGATGTGCCGTTCGGCTTCTTTGGCGCGCGCGACGCGCAAAGCCTCTCGGTCGGCGTGCCAGGGCCAACGCGCCGCGACAACAACAACGTCGCGCCGCGTCTCGGCTTCGCCTGGAACCCGCGCGTCGAGGGCGATGGCTTCATCGCCACCATGCTCGGCAACGACCGGACGGTCTTCCGCGGCGGCTATGGGATTTCATACGATGTGCTGTTTTACAACATCCTAACGGTCAACGCGAGCAACTTCCCGCGCGTTGTCGTCGGGCAGCAGAACAATGTCTTTGACCAGTACCCGCGGCTGCTGCCGGTGACGGGACAGCCGGTCTTCAACCCGTTGGCAACCTATGTGAACACGCCGGAGGATGCCCAGAATCCGCGCACGGAGTACTACAGCTTCAACTTCCAGCGCCAGTTCTTCCGCGACTTCGTGCTCGAGGTCGGCTACACCGGCAGCCGGTCGTTCAACGGCATCAACCAGCTTCAGGCCAACTTCGCCACGTTGACGCCGCAGCAGATCGCCGACGCGCGAGCGGGCCGCTCGGTGCCGGGCGTCCAGGCGCGCCGGCTTAACCCGGCCTGGGGCTCGCGGGTGCTGATCGCCACCACGGCGCGCTCCAGCTACAACGCCGGCTACATCGACCTGCGCAAGCGTTTCAACCACGGCTTGCAGTTTGGGCTGGCCTACACCTTCAGCAAGCTCATCAGCGACAACGACGAGTCGCTGGGCGTGGCGGCGATTGCCGGCCCCAGCCCGCAGGTGCCGCAGGACTTCACCAACATTCGGCGCGGCGAGCGCTCGGTGTCGGCGTTTGACCGCCCGCACCGCATCGCGGTCAACTTCGTCTATGAAATCCCCTGGTTCAAGAGTGCGCCGAAGTGGACGGAGAGCCTCTTTGGCGGCTGGCAATTGTCCGGCGTGGTCGAGCGTCAGTCCGGGCAGCCCTTCACCATCGTGACCGGCGTGGATACCAACGGCAACGGCGCCGGCGGCGACCGCCCGAACTTCAATCCGAACGGCGCATTCACGCTCGACCCGGTCACGCGCAATATGCGCACCTTTAGCAATCCGCGCACGACGGGTCAGTACTTCGTGCCGGTCGTCGGCGCGACTGGCTTCCCGCTCATCAATACGGTCGGCAACGGCACGGCGCCGCGCAACTCGCTGCGCGGGACGGATTTCAACAACACCAACCTCAGCTTGCTCAAGCGCATCAAGTTGATGGAGCGCTACACGTTCGAACTGCGGGCCGACTACTTCAATGTGTTCAACCAGGACTTCTACGGCATCCCGATCAACAACATGAACAGCCCGGACTTCGGTCGCAATCTCAACGGCTGGGGACGCCGCACGCTGACCCTTAGCGGTCGCTTCCGGTTCTAAGCCATCAGACGGCGAGCAGCCTTTTTGGGGATGACTCAGGCCATCCCCGTTTTTTGGCGTGCCCTGCCCCGCCCGCCATGTCCGGCGCTACGCCGCCTGTGGATAATCCACCAACTGCATTGTGAGCTTTGGGGCGCGCCAGGCCGCCGGCGCGATGAAACTGCGCAGCACGCGCCCCTTGAGGGTCACATAGTCCACATCGCCCGCCAGCGCCTGCCGCATGATGTTCACGACGCCCCCGTGAACGGTCGCAAGCTGAAGCACCCGGTCAATGACCGACGCGCCCAGCATCGCCCCCCGGTAAAACTTCGGCAGGCGCCGCGAGGCCTCGGTCAAGTCCGCCTCAAACGAAGCCCGCCAGGCGCGGTCGTAGGCCCGAATATCTCCGGCTATCAATGCCTGCGCCAGCAGCTCAGCCGAGTGCAGCGCATAAAAAATCCCCTCGCCGGTGATTGGATCGACAAAGCCGGCAGCATCCCCGACCAGCGCCCAGCCGTCCCCGACGACCCGATTCACTTTCCAGGCCGTGCGCCGTAACATCGGCACCCGCGCGGCATACTTGACTCGGTCGCGCGGCAGATCGCCCTGCCGATGCCACCGAACGAAGGCGTCCAGCTCTTCCCAGAGCTTTGCCGCCGGATATTCACCGCACTGATTAATAATGCCGTAGGAGATGTGATCCGGACGGGGGAAGGCCCAGACGTAACCTGTAAACCGCTTCGGAAACGCCACCACAGCGCGCGCCGTGCCATCCGCCGGGATGTAGTACCCACAGCACATTGCCTGGTCGGCGTCCGGCAACCGCTTTCCGAGCGTCCGCCGGACAAAGCTCGTACAGCCGTCCGCCCCCACGACGACATCCGCCGTCCAGCGGTCGCGGTCAGCGACCACGTACCAGCGATGGGCCTCGCGGACTAAGCCGGTCACACGCCGGGGGATAAAATCCGCGCCCGCTTCGCTGGCGCGCTCCAGTAGCAGGCCGTTCAGATTGCGGCGCGAAAAAATCCGAAATGGCGCGTCGCCCAGCGGAAACACGACGCTCCGCCCGCCGGATGAAATCAGCTCGATTTCGCGGATGTCCTGGCGCGGGAAACGCTCGGCCTTATCGAGCAGAAAATCAAACCGGCGGAGCGCCTTCGCCGTGATGCCGCCGCCGCAGGGCTTTTCCCAGGCGCCTTTCTGAAGGTCATACAAGCGAACTCGCGCGCCCGCCGCCGCCAGCGCGCCTGCCACCGCCGACCCAGCCGGGCCGGCCCCGACAATTGCAACCTGAAGCGTCATCGCCATCCTTTGCGCCCAAGCGACGCTGAACCAATCCGCCGTTCCCAAGGGCGGTTCATGTTCCTAGCATACAACCCACACAACCGCTCCGCACGGCCTGGGAAGGCTCAACCGTCCGGTGAATCTCGACAAGGCTTCCTGCCCTCGACTTTACGGGCGCACTTTACGGGCGCACTTTACGGGCGAATCTGAAAACGCCCACCGGCACCACGGTCAGGCGCGCGCGGCGGCGTCACCCGCTTGACCACAAAGGTGTGGGTCATCTTTTCCCCAGGAATTGGCAGTTGCGACTGGTCGCAGGGAAACAGGGATGGGTTGGCGTAAAACCAGTCGGCTGCTTTGTAGTTGGCAATACTGTACGGATCGATAAGCTGGGGATCGAACTGAAACAGCCGTGCCAGCTTGATGACAAACGAGGCCAAACCTTCGCGAAAATCCCAGTGTCCGATGCAGATCTTTCCGTCGGGCCACACGTGCGGGTGGAAGATGGGCGTCATGCCATGCATCATCACGGTCGGCTTCTCAAAGGGATGATTCGGCGACAACAGGATCCGAATCTGATGTTCGTCGCGGGTCATCTGTGGGCTGATGTAGCTGCGCACCCGCAGTGTCACAACGTAGTCCGTGGCCGGAAAGTCGTTGTTGTACCAGTGGATGTAGTCGCCCCGGATGGTGCGCATTTCTTCGTAATCGGCTGCAAGCCGCGCGCGGCGAACATCGTCCGGCGTCGCCATAAGAGCCGTCATCCTCCATTTCCCCAGAATCGCTTTGCCGGTAAAGTACGCCCATTGTAGCCCGAATCCCGGCTATCGAAAAACGGCATCGTTCCCCCCAGCGGTGTAGTCATCAGCCTTATATGGAAAATCCCCTTGCCTTTCAGGGTGCGGAAAAAGCGCGGCGCATTCAGGCGATGTTTGCCGGCATCGCGCCGACTTACGATCAACTCAACCGCTGGTTATCACTCAACATCGATCAGTACTGGCGACGCGCTGCCGTCCAGGAAGTAGCGGAGATGTTGCGCCGTTCCGGCGCGATGGCACTCGATGTGTGCTGCGGTACGGCCGATCTCACACTTGAGCTCGGGCGCCTTGCGCCGACTATCGGCGTGGATTTCTGTCAGCCGATGCTCGTGCGTGGTCTGGCGAAAGTCCACCGAAACGGGCTACCTGTTTGCCTCCTGGCGGGGGATGCACTGGCGCTGCCCTTTCCCGACGCAGCCTTCGATGTCGTGACGGTGGCCTTTGGCATCCGCAATGTGGTCGACCTCGACCGGGCGCTGGCGGAAATGCACCGCGTCCTTAAACCGGGCGGCAAGGCTGCGATCCTAGAGTTTTCGCACCCGGTTATCCCTGGTCTTAAATGGTTGTTTGGACTCTACTTCACACAGATTCTGCCCTGGATTGGCAACGCAGTATCCCGGTCAGGTTATGCGTACACTTACCTGCCGGCCTCGGTGCAATTCTTTCCAGACCAGGCGACGCTGGCGAACCACCTGACGGCGGCTGGCTTCTGTGACGTGCGCTGGCGCAATCTGTCCGGCGGCATTGTCGCGCTTCACACCGGTCAGAAGCCCAGGATGGCGGACGGCTGCTGACAGCCCAGGCCTTATCAAGACGATACCAAAAGACTTACGTTACTGAACGCTGCCGGGGAAACGCGCGCGCCCGCGCCACAATGGCCGGCGTGGCCGTTTCCGGCGTGCCGGCCGTAAACGGTGGTGCAGGGGCGTACTCAATGAAGAGCTGCATCAGTTCGGCCGTCGCCCGATCACATTCAAGGGCGACCAGCATCAGCGCTGCGTCAATGCCAGCCGAAACACCCGCCGCTGTAATGAGTTTTCCCTGACGGGTTACGCGCGCACAACTGGGAGTCACGCCAAATTGGCGCAGCGCTTCCGCGCCGACCAATGTGTGGCCGCCTCACCGCTCGTTAACACCCCGGCCGCCGCCAGGATCAATGCTCCGGTGCACACGCTGAGCGTCCAGCGGGTTATCGCATGGATGCGCCGCAGCCAGTCCAACGCAGCACCATCGCCCATCTGCGCCGGCGCATTGCCGCCGGGGACAAGCAAGATGTCCGCTCGAGTAACATCGGCGCAACTCCGGTCGGCCTGCAATTTCAGGAAGCCCGAATCCACAGTCACCAATCCCTGCTGCTGGGCAACAAAGTGGACAACGGCGCCGGGCAGCCCGCGCAACATCTCATATGGTCCAATCGCGTCAAGTGCGGTTAAGCCGGGGTAGAGATAAACCACAATCTCACGTGATAGTTCAGAGGTAGGCACCGGCATGAGGGGATGTTCCTTTTCGGCCTGTGGCGTTTGGCGTGTAGCGACCAAAGCTGCGTTTGACAGCCGTCGGTGACAACCATAGCATCGAACAGCGATCTAAAACATTGTTGATGCACGCCTTTTAGAACATGTCCCTGCTGTCCTGTCTGTTCCGTACCAAGTCGGTTGCCCAGATTCAGGCCGATGTCGCAACCGGTCTGGGTGAACACGCTGCCCCTGGCACACTGGCCAAAGAACTCACCACCTTTGATCTGACGGCGCTTGGCATTGCTGCCGTCATCGGCGCCGGGATTTTTTCGACGGTCGGCAACGCCGCCTACAGCGGTGGCCCGGCCGTGTCATTGCTGTTCATCTTCACGGCTGTCGCCTGCGGCTTCGCCGCGTTGTGCTACGCAGAATTTGCTTCGATGATTCCCGTTGCCGGCTCGGCGTACACCTATGCTTACGCCAGCTTTGGTGAACTCATGGCGTGGATTATCGGCTGGGACCTGATTCTTGAGTACGCCATCGGAAACATTGCCGTTGCCATTTCGTGGAGCGAATACTTTTCAAACCTCCTTGCCGGTTGGGGCTTCCCGATTCCCAACTACTTTCGGATGGACTTCCTGACCGCCAAGCGTAGTTTTGACACCATTACGGCACTGCTTCAGCAGGGACAATCTATCGAACAGATCTGGGCGCTGGACGAGTTTGCCGTCCATGTCGCGGGCTATGAAGCCTGGCGCACGGCGCCACGGCTGGGAACATTACCAGTCGTGTGTAACTTACCGGCGCTGGGCATTGTGGCGCTGATCACACTGCTGGTTTACGTCGGCATCCGCGAATCTAAGCGGGTGTCCAACGCCATGGTCATTTTCAAAGTCGGCGTTGTGCTGTTTGTGATTGTCGTCGGCGCGTTTTACATCAAAACCGAAAACTGGACACCATTTGCGCCGAACGGCGTTGCCGGCGTCCTCAACGGCGTGGCGGCCGTCTTTTTTGCCTACATTGGATTTGACGCCATTTCGACAACGGCCGAAGAGTGTCGCAACGCCCAACGCGACCTCCCGCGCGGCATCATCTACTCGCTCATCATCTGTACGGCACTATACGTGTTGGTTTCTCTCGTACTGACCGGTATGGTGCCCTATACCAAGCTGCAAGTCGCCGACCCGATGGCCTTCGTCTTTGGTCGGGAGGGAGCAAATCTGCCGCTGGTTGAACGCCTTGTTGCCATCAGTGCCGTCATCGCCACCACAACCGTTCTCCTGGTCTTTCAGATCGGCCAGCCGCGGATCTGGATGGCGATGTCGCGCGATGGACTACTCCCGAAAGCCTTTGCCCGCATTCATCCGCGCTTTAAGACACCCAGCTTCGCCACAATTATCACCGGTTTTGTGGTCGCGATCCCGTCGCTTTTTATGAACTTGACCGAAGTGACCGACCTGACCAGTATTGGAACGTTATTTGCTTTCGTCCTCGTCTGCGGCGGCGTTCTTGTGCTGGAGCAAACGGCACCGACGGCCGAGCGCAAGTTCCGCGTTCCCTACATCAATGCCAAGTACATCGTTCCGACCGGCGTGGTTGCGGCGGTGCTGCTCTTCGTGCTGTATCCACCGGCGACGGCGCTGGCGCGCGACTTCCTCGCCGTCACACCAGCGGCCGGTGAAAGCTGGTGGGGCGCAGTAATTCACAAAATTCCACTGGCCGTTTTCGCCCTGGGGACGCTCGTCGTGGCTGCTCTGTGTTTCCTGAAAAACCTTTCCCTGATCCCGGTCTTGGGCTTGTTGCTGTGCGGTTATCTGATGACGGAGTTGGGTATTATCAACTGGCTGCGGTTTCTGGGCTGGTTGATCGTTGGGCTGGTGATTTATTTCAGCTATGGCCTTCGGCACAGCCGCCTTGGCAGCGAGTCCGCCGCGCAAGTTTGACGCGGACCGCGCCCCGTCTGACCTGGGCCACCACCAGGCGGCGGGTCAGACGGCAATGGACGGCACGCGCTCAGTCTCTCTCGTGCGCCCGGAGCAGAAACGCTAGGAACAAGGCTACGCCGGGAGTAGCCGTTCCAAGGTGCGCAGTTGCTGTGCCAGGTGGAGCAGCTCGGCGTCTGTCGTCGGAGCACCATCAATAATTGCCTGGCAGCGCTCCGTCAGAGCCTGCCATTCACCCGCCGGCCGCCCGGAATGTTCGCCCACCACGGCACACAACTCGGCGAGTGGGACAGTGGGTGGCAATCCTGCATAGCGGCATAGCCGCCGGTGGAATCGCCGATACAGGTTTTCCACGGCCAAATCACGACTTGCGGCCGCTTTCTGGATCTGAGCCATGGCGGCGACAAACTCCAGCGGATTGGTGCGAGGTTTGACCGGTAGGTGCAGGGGTCGTCCAAAGCGCCGCCCCAGCGTGTAAGCAACGAGCAGGCCAAACGCTACCGCCTGCCAGAACAGCCACGGAATCGGCGTCCCCCGGAAGTACCCCAGAAAACCGAGTAACCCGCCGTTGGTCACCCGGTAGCCGTGGTGGTAATCGTCAAACACAATGCGGCCGTTGCCATTGCCAACGGCCATGTGTGCCAAGTTAAGGATAAAACGGGCATTGTCGGCTTCGCCGATGCCACCGTTGGCGATCACGAACGGATCGCCGACAAAGACAATGCGCCCGGCACCGCAGCGGATTTCCAAAACGACAGGCACATCGTTGACCCCGGCTAACGGGAGATGGCCGCTCAGTGGCGGGGCTTCCTCGGAATGTTTTGACCGTTCCAGGTCCTCCTTGCGCAGAGGACGGAGACCGGCCGATACGGCCTTTTCCGAACAGGACAGCGCCCTAACCCCTTCAAAGATACCGCCCGGCTGCCAGGGGACGATGTGCCGTGACGGTGCTTTGCCGAAGACGGATTCGGCACCGGCAGTCGGTAACTGGCCGCCGGGGGTCAGGATGTGGTCACCAACGGCCAGCGACCAACTTCGCTCGAACATGAGAAACGTGCCACCGTTAGCAATCCACCGCCGCAGGGCCTGAAGCTGCCGGGCGTCAGGCTTATCATTTGGCTCGACAAACACAACGGCGCGAACATCCTGAGTCCGCTCCAGAGCACGGTAATCCTGCTCCCATCGCCCGACCCGCAGGCCCGACTCCTGCAACAGGAGGTACGCCGCCAGCGTGCCATAGGGACGGCCGGAGTGGGTCGAACGGTCGGCGAACCAATCTGACTCCTCCAGCGGCTCGGGTTTGACATATAGCAGCAGGTTCAGCCCCAGCAACAGCACGAGAACCACGGCCACCAGGAGGCTGTTTTTGAGAATCTGGCGGTTCATCGTCCGGTCATCGGCAGCTTCTAAGCAGAGGTCGCAGGTTCTGGCCTCTGGCTCGGACGTTCACAGGCAGCAGACACCGATGGCGTCACAGCTCGGTAGGTTTAGGTGTCCGCTGGGGATACGATGGCCTGAGATACGACCGCCTGAGCCGCGTGGTAATAAGATAGACATTGTTCGTAGGACTCGCGGTCGCCGGGGTGTTGACCGTACCACAGCACGTCAAAGCAGTTGGTCAGCTCGCGCATGGCCGAGTAGAGAGCGGGCTGCGTGCGCACGGCTTCCAGATACTCACGGTTTGTCCAGGCCGGGTTGAGGGACACCGTGTTACGCTTGTCGAGATCCAGGAGCAAGGCAAGGTACACCTTGCGAACCGCTTGCCGCCAGTCGTTCGCTGCCGCCGCCGCCTGCGCCTGTGCCAGTAGCGTGGCAGCATCGAGGTCGGGCGTCACCGGTTCACTGAACATGATGCGCACGCCATCCGCTTCTACTGCCGGGCGGCGACGCACGCGCCGCACAACCTCCACGCTGACCCAACCGAACAGCAGTGCCAGCACAAACCACAATCCAAACTGCACCCACCACTGCGCCCAAGGATTAGCTGTGGGATCACTCAAACTGGGACGACGCAGGCGGAGTTTGTCAAAGATCTTGTCAATCAACTTGATGAGCCACTCCTGGAGGTACTGAAGTGGCGTCTTGGTGTTTTTGAGGGGCTGAAAGGCCTCGCGCGCCAGGATGGCCTGAATGTCCGCCGGCTCGGCATTCAACGCCGCCGACAAATGCGCCTGCACAATGTCGAGTTGAGTTGTGAGGTACCGGAGATGAACACCCATTGCCGCCGGGTCTTGCGACGCGCACAGGGCCTCCAGTCCCGCCCGAAGCGTTTGGTTGTTGACAATAACCATGCCGGTCGGCATTGCGACCGGCGTTCGTTCCGGCAGCAGCCGGCGCAGCTCTTCCTGCGCAGCCGGGGACAGTACCTTCTCCACCCGCCAAGGCGTATCATTATTGTCGGTGGTGGTCAGGGCGGTTTGTGCTGCGTGGAGCAGCTCCTGCGCACGCGCAATCTGGATGCGGTAGGCATCTAGCGACAGTTCACCCGCCGGCAGCGGCACTTCGCCGGCTTCACAGCGGCACAACCAGACGCACAGCACCAAAATCCAGCTCAGTTGGGCGATGACGCGCTGCCTACCCCCGGTGGGCGCTTGGGTGGTGTTCGTAGGTGTAGAAGCCGCGCCCAGTTTTACGCCCAAGCCACCCGGCGGCGACATACTGCCGCAGCAGTGGACAGGCGCGGTACTTTGGATCACCAAACCCCTCATACAACACGTCCAGAATGGCCAGACACACATCCAAACCGATGAAATCGGCCAGCGTCAGCGGCCCCATCGGATGGTTCATGCCGAGCTTCATAATACCGTCAATGGCCTCGCGGGTTGCAACGCCTTCATAGAGCGCAAAAACGGCCTCATTGATCATCGGCATCAGAATGCGATTGGACACAAAGCCCGGAAAGTCATTGGCCGTCAGGCAGGTTTTGCCGAGTTTCGCACCAAGCTCCAGAATGGCATCGGCGGTGGCATCACTCGTTGCACACCCGCGAATAACTTCTACCAACGGCATCACAGGAACGGGATTCATAAAGTGCATCCCGATGACCTGCGCCGGACGTTTGGTTACGGCAGCGAGTCGTGTAATAGAAATCGAGGATGTATTTGTCGCCAAGATCGTTTCGGGCGGCGTCAGGGCATCGAGTTCACGCAGTAAAGCGGCTTTGGCGTCGAAGTTTTCGACGATGGCTTCAATGACAACTGCCGCCGTTGCGACTGCCGCCAGGTCAGTCGTGGCCTGAATACGGGCCAGAATGGCCTCTTTTTCATCCGGTGTCAGACGACCTTTGTTCACATCGCGGTCAAGGCTCGCACCGATGGTTGCCAGTCCGCGCGTGAGGCACTCCGGCGCAATATCGCGCAAAACCACTTCAAACCCGGCGCGGGCGGCAACTTGGGCAATGCCACTGCCCATGGTCCCGGCGCCGATGACGGCGAGTGTCCCCATATGGCTTTGCCTCACAGGATGTAGGTTGTGATGCTGCGTCCGACGTGCCACTGTCCAGTCACGTACCGGTTAGTAGTACTGGTCGCGCTCATCGTCGTCATCATCGTCGTCGTACTCGTCATCGTCGTCGTAATCGGCTTCAAGGTCGAGTTCAATTGGGTCCAGACCCACCAATCGCAGTATGGCACCGCACTCGTCACACTCAATGGTGTCGCCTTTATCGGCGTTTTCATCAACGTGGACGGCGGCGTGGCACTCCGGACACGTCCCCTGGGGCATGACATTCGCCTCCTTTTGAACATCACTCACGAGAGTAGCACGGCAAGTGAGAGTAACGAACGTAAACGAGTCGGTACAGTGGCTGCAAGCGAGTCGGTGCAGCGGCAGGAACCGGCGTTCAGGGCCACCCCGCACCTGCACCTGCTCTTGTCGCCGTGCGCGAAGGCGATTAGAGTCAGCAGCCTTCGTGAGACTTTTTGTGTTGACTTTTTGTGTTGACTTTTTGTGTTGTTGTGGATCGGGCAGGTCATCCATGGAGAAAGCCACGCAGATCAAGCTTCTCGAAGCCCAGCTCGCGCAGCTAGCTTCGGCACCACATACACCGGCACAGGATGAAGAAATTATGCGGTTGCAGGCACAAGTTCGTCGCTTGCAGCAAGCCATTCTCGGCGAGGCCAACGACACGCCCGAGATGACGCCGATGGATCGCGTTAAGCTGGCGCGCCACCCAGACCGCCCCTATGCACTGGATTTCATCTACGCACTGTTTACGGATTTCCATGAACTCCATGGCGACCGCCGTTTCGCCGACGACCCGGCCATCGTCTGCGGCTTTGCGCGGTTTGAGGGCGAGCCAGTATTCATTGTCGGACAGCAAAAGGCCAACTACAAACAGCGTAAGATGGAAGACCGCAAGTACCGCAACTTCGGCATGCCCAAACCGGAGGGGTATCGCAAAGCGATTCGGCTCATGCAAATGGCGGCGAAGTTTCGGCGCCCGATCATTTCCTTCATTGACACGCCCGGCGCCTATCCCGGCATCGAAGCCGAAGAGCGCGGACAAGGGGAGGCCATTGCGCGCAACATCATTGAAATGATGCGGCTGGCATCGCCGACGATTGGCGTCATCATCGGCGAAGGTGGATCGGGTGGCGCGTTGGCGGTTGGAGCCTGTGACCGGATGCTGATGTTGGAAAACACGATTTACTCTGTCATTTCGCCGGAGGGATGTGCTTCCATCCTCTGGCGTGATGCCAGCAAGGCCGATAAAGCCGCCGCTGCTATGAAAATTACCCCCGAACCTCTTCGGGCCGCCGGCATCATTGATGCCATCATTCCCGAACCCGGTGAGGGTGCACACACCGACCACAAGGCAGCCGCCGAGGCGGTGCGCCCCTATTTGGTCAAATACCTCACGGAGCTAAGCACTCTGTCGCCGGAGAAGCTCATCGAGCAGCGCTACACCCGCTACTGCCGTCTTGGAGCGTTTGTTATCGAAGAGCCTCAGAGCCTCAGTCAGTGAGACCCCTGTGCGGATTCCGCCTTAGTACTCCGCCGTCTGCGCCAAATACCCTTCCACGTTGCGCTGCATTTCCACGAGGGAATCGCCGCCGAATTTTTCACACCACGCCTGCGCCAGCACCAACGCCGTCATGGCCTCAGCAATGACGCCGGCTGCCGGGACGGCCGTTGTGTCCGACCGCTCAAATGCGGCTGCCTGCGCCTCCTTTGTGAGGACATCCACGCTCTGCAATGCCCGACGCAGCGTCGAAATCGGCTTGAGATGCCCGCGCACACGCAGTTCCTGCCCGTTTGTCATGCCTCCTTCGAGGCCACCGGCATGGTTGGTCGGACGTGTAAACCGGCCGTCTGCGTAGACAATCGCGTCATGCAACTGCGCGCCGGAACGGTACGCCACCGCCACCCCCTCTCCAATCTCAACGGCCTTCACGGCCTGAATGGACATCAACGCCTGTGCAAGCCGCCCGTCCAACCTGAGGTCCCACTGCGTATGCGTCCCTAATCCCACCGGCAGCCCCCGCACAACCACCTCAAATGTCCCCCCCAGCGTGTCGCCGCGCTCACGGGCGGCGTTCACAGCAGCAACCATTTCCGCCTCAACGGCCGGGTCGGTGCACCGTAAAACAGAACTGTCCTGGACGGCCACAATCCGTTCCCAGGACACGTTGAGGAGTCGGTCGTCGGTTGGAATCCCTCCGAGGCGGACCGTGTGGCTGGCGATCTCAACCCCAAAGACGGCTAAAAGCTGTCGTGCGAGCGCCCCGGCGGCTACGCGGGCGGCCGTCTCGCGGGCGCTGGCGCGTTCCAGGATGTCCCGGAGATCGTGCGTCGCATACTTTAGCCCACCGGCCAGATCGGCATGCCCGGGCCGGGGGCGCGTCAAGCGCCGGGACTTCTTCGGGTCGGCCGCAATGGCGTCCCAGTCCGGCGTCGGCTGGCTGGCCATGACCGTTTGCCAGTTTTCAAAATCGGCGTTGCGAATCAGCAATGCCACCGGAGAACCAAGCGTCCGTCCGTGCCGGATGCCGGCAAGCACCTCAGCCGCATCCTGTTCGATTTTCATCCGCCCGCCGCGTCCATAGCCGAGTTGGCGACGGTGAAGCTGAGCGTTCACGGCGGCCAAGTCAATTGGCAACCCAGCGGGGAGGCCTTCCACAATCGTCACTAATGCTGGACCGTGGGATTCCCCGGCCGTCACAAAGCGTAGCATAGCCATGTCCTCTCTCACCCGGCCGAGCTCTCAGACGCGACATCGAGCGCCGCCAGATTCGCCCCAAGCAAAAGCAACAGGGACGACACAAACGCCCACATCACCAGCGATACGGTGACGTAGAAGGGGCCGTAGGTCTTCCGAAAATCCAGCACCGGCAGGCAGGCAACAAAGATGTAATGGGCTGCTTCCCAGAGCAAACCGATCCACACCGCCATCGGCAGCACACGCCGGGCCACCGGACGCTCACTCGGCAACACCATGTACAACCCAAAGAGCACGCCAATGGTGATGGGCAGTGACAGGACCTTGGCCCCGACCAGGGCAGCCAGCGCCGCGATGCGCCCACTGCCGACTTGCCCAAAGATGTGCGTTGCCAACCACTGTATACCGGCCGTCAGGGCGATAATTGCCAGAAAACAAGCGCCGCACACAGGTACCAGTCCCATGGCCAGCAACTGACTTTTCCAGCCGCTGCGGCGACATCTGACCCGCCAAGCGCGGTTGAGCGCAAGTTCTAGGGGGGTGAAAATCCCCGCGCTCGCAAAAATCAGCGCCACGATAGAAAACAAAGCGACACCGCCGTTGACATGCTCGTCCAGAACGACCCGCAAGTTACGGACGATGAAATCTTCTGCCACAGGCAGGTAGGCCGCCTTCAGCAAGAAGAAGGTCGTCTCCACACCGGCGTTCCAGTGCAAGACCTCTCGGCAGGTTAGCAAAACCAATAGCAGAAAGGGATACAGCGCTAACAAGGCGTTGAACGCAATTGCCGAAGCAGAAACGTACACCTCGTTACTGGCTAGGTCGGCAATGGCCGGGAAAATGCGGCGGGCTGTCAGTCCAATGCGGTAGAAAAAGTCAAGCCTGACCGGCACTCCAGTTGGGACACGATGAAGTCGAGAAGGCTTGACGTGAGAATTGATGGCCATGGCACAAATACAACCGTACGCAGATACTACGTTGCCGAAGTTTCAGTCGCGATTCAAGCCGGTGCTGATGGTGTCGCCTGCGAAAAAACGTCGTCAGATGCGTTTTGTCAAACTACAATGCGCCCACGTTTTGCGGTCGTCCCCAGGTGGACGACGCCCCGGCAAGCAGTGTACTGGCTTGCCTGCGGCCAACCTGAGTTTGAGGTAACTAATGATGAACCTGACATTCAAACGTGCATCGGTGCTCTGTGCGCTCGTTGCGGCGTTCCTCGTTGCGGCGTGCACTGCGGCAAAGACGGCAACAGCCACGGTCGAAACGAAGATCGGAGCGCCGGCACCACCCTTCACCGCCGTGGATAGCAACGGTAAGAAACATTCCCTCAGCGACTTCAAAGGCAAGTTTGTTGTGCTAGAGTGGGTCAACTTTGACTGCCCCTTCGTTGTACGCCACTACAAAAGCGGTAACATGCAGGCGCTCCAGCGGAAATACACCGCCAAGGGTGTGATTTGGCTCTCGATTAACTCTTCTGCCGTCGGCAAACAGGGTTACTTCACACCGGACGAGATCAACGCCAAAATCAAGGAGCGTAACGCTGCCCCGACGGCGTACCTGATTGATACCGATGGCACGATTGGGAAAGCATACGGTGCGAAAACGACGCCCCACATGTTTGTCATCGATCCGCAGGGCAACCTGATCTACCAAGGAGCAATTGACGACTCAGTGTCCACCGATGCCAAGGAAAAGGCTAAGGTCAACTATGTCGAAGCCGCGCTTGACCAGGCGATGGCTGGGAAGCCGGTTGCCATGCCGACGACCAAGCCGTATGGTTGTAGTGTCAAGTACGCATCGTAGCGTCCGTACCATAGCCCCGGTTGGTCGGGGCGCTTGCCGGGCGCTCCGACCGTCCAACCGAGCTATATCAGCAGGTACGTCCTGCTCGCCCGACTTCGCCTTCAACCGCGTTTTCCGGCCATGTTGACTGTGGCCGCGGTGCCGGTTATCCCAGCCCAAAGCCGCCAGGCGGCTCTCTGGGCACGATTTGATGGCGTTGTTTTTGTTGCTAACGTGGAGAGTTGTTCCCCATGAGTGAAGAAGCACCTTCGTCATTCAAAGTCAGTGATCGCCGATTGTTTAATCCCGATGGAACCCTGCGGACGGACGTTGAACGCACCGAGTTGGAAGATAGGTCATCAACAACGCCGGATGCAGCACCAGCACCGCCGCCGAGTCGTGCTTCGACCGAGCTGGCGACACCTAAGGAAGACCCGTTGTTTAGCGATTTCGTTCTCGAGTTGGCGACCAACGCCATGGTGATGCTTGGAATGATCGAGCACCCACAGTACGGACGCATGCCCCCTGACATTGAGGCCGGGCGACATTACATTGACATTCTCGCGATGCTGGTCGAGAAAACGAAGGGCAATTTGGCGCCGGCGGAAGAACGTCAGCTTCAAGATACACTGTCATCACTACGGATGCAGTTTGTCGCCATTACGAACCGCTTGGCTGCCAGCGTTCGCAAAGACGGTTGATTCGATTGGCAGTGCGTCCCGGCTCACGGCGCAAACGGCAACCGGACTGCCAACCGTCGTGAACTGCGTTGCTGCAGGACATATGCGCGTGACCTTACCGGAATGAACGGCAGGGTCACCTGCTCGGCTTCACGCAAGCGCCTGTTTGACCTGTGCGACAAGGCCGGCAAAGCTTGGTTCATCGAGTGTCGCCAGGTTAGCCAACATTTTACGGTCAAGCGCCACGCCGGCCTTTTTGAGGCCGTACATGAACCGGCTGTAGCTCAATCCATTTCGTCGTGCGGCGGCATTAATGCGGACAATCCACAAGGCGCGATAGTCGCGCTTCTTGATGCGACGGCCAATGTAGGCAAACTTCAACGCCCGTTCGACCGATTCCTTCGCCGAACGGTACAGTTTGCTTTTCGTCATCTTGTAACCCTTGGCCAGCTTCAGAATCTTCTTACGCCGCTGTAATCGCTTATTTCCACGTTTTGCACGGGGCATAGCGTAGCCAAACTCCTTGAACAAAAACTTCGGTCTCTATTTAGTTTCCGTAGGGCAGCATGCGCCGTACGGTTGCTTCATCCGCCGGTGATACATACGTGTCAAGGTCAAGACGGCGGCGTCGCTTGGGTGATTTTTTCGTCAACAGATGGCGGCAGTGTGAGTGGCCGCGCTTGAACCGTCCGTTTGCCGTGGAGCGAAACCGCTTGGCAGCACCTTTGTGGGTCTTCAGTTTAGGCATAACCTGAGTGCATACTCCTTCATAAGAACCTACCGTCGAATACCTACCAGCAAGGGCGTTCGTCCAAGGAGGGGTGGGAACCTGCCATCACCACCGGGCCGCCGGCCTATTTCTTCGGCGCAAAGATCACAAACATCGTCATCCCTTCCATCTTGGGGCGAACCTCCACGGTCGCGATGTGCGCAAGGTCCTTTTCGAGACGGGCCAACACACGTTCGCCCAGTTCCCGGTGCGTAATTTCGCGCCCAATGAAGCGCACCGAAGCCTTTACTTTATCACCGTCCTCCAGCGCCCGGATGGCATTGTTTTTCTTGAACTCATAGTCGTGGTCTCCAATTGCTGGTCGCAGCTTAATTTCCTTGACTGAAATGACGGTCTGTTTTTTCTTGGCTTCGTGTTGCTTCTTCTTTTGTTCATACTGCCACTTGCCGTAGTCAATGATACGGCAGACCGGCGGGTTGGCTTGGGGCGCGACTTCCACAAGGTCTAAACCCCGTTCCCGGGCAATCGCCAGTGCTTCGTGGGGCGGCATAATGCCGAGTTGACGGCCTTCTTCATCTATAACTCGCACTTCACGGTGGCGAATCCGCTCGTTCGTGGGCACCTGTGGGCCGCGGTCGCGGGCACTTCGATTCGGTGAGACGGCGATACGACAACTCCTTTGCTAGGGCAACGTCCACATGAGACCATGCCGGTTTTGGTTGCGCCACGCACTGCGCGCGGCGATTGGATTACGGTGTCGGGAGGCGCTGTTGCACCTCATGGGTAATGCGCGCCAAAAACGCATCCAGGGGTAGCGTACCGATATCACCTTCGCTCCGTGTCCGAACCGCCACGTCCCCGGTTTCAGCTTCCCGGTCCCCAAAAATAATCATGTAGGGGACCTTGCGCAGTTGCGCTTGCCGAATCTTGGCGCCGATTGTTTCGCTGCGTGCGTCCACTTCCACGCGCAGCCCGGCTGCCCGCAAGCGCCGAGCAACAGCCGCCGCCTGCTCGTTCAGCCGGTCGGCAATCGGAAGGACGGCGACCTGCACCGGCGACAGCCAAACCGGAAACTTGCCGCCGAAATGTTCAATCAGCAGCCCAAAGAACCGCTCCAGCGATCCCAGAATGGCGCGGTGAACCATAATCGGCATGTGCGGCTGGTTGTCTGCGCCAATGTACTCCAGCCCAAAGCGCTGCGGGAGGTTGAAGTCTACCTGAATCGTCGCCAACTGCCACGTGCGCCGGATAGCGTCAATGACCTTGATATCAATCTTCGGACCGTAGAAGGCGGCCTCACCTTCGACGCGTGTGTAAGCAAGACCTAGCCTGTCCAGCGCCTTGGTCAGCGCAGCTTCCGCCAGCGCCCACACGTCGTCGCTGCCGAGGTATTTGGTTTGATCCTGCGCATCACGGACAGAAAGCTCAACCTTGTAGTCGAAGCCAAACGTCGCATACACCTTCTGGGCGAAGTCCAGGCAACCGACGATCTCTGCCTCAAGCGTTTCCGGGGTGCAAAACAGGTGCGCATCGTCTTGTGTAAAGCCACGCACCCGCAATAGGCCGTGCTGCACACCTGACCGCTCATAGCGATACACCGTCCCCATTTCGGCATAACGCAGCGGCAGCTCCCGGTAACTGCGCGGCTGTGATTTGTAAATCTGAATGTGAAACGGGCAGTTCATCGGCTTGAGTTGATACTCAACCGATTCTTCTTCAAATTGCATCGCGGGATACATATCGCCGCGATACTTAGCCGTATGTCCTGACGTTTCCCACAAGCGACTGGACGCAATGTGCGGCGTGCGCACCAGGTCATAGCCCCGGGCTAACAACTCGCCGTAGAGGAACTCTTGCAGCAGGTGCAATATCAGTGCCCCTTTAGGATGAAACAATACTAAACCGCTGCCGACTTCCTCGGTAAAGCTGAACAGGTCAAGCTCCCTACCGAGTTTGCGGTGGTCGCGCTTGGCCGCTTCTTCTCGCTGCTGAAGCCAGGCGTCAAGCTCTTCCTGCGTGAAAAAGGATGTACCGTAGATGCGCTGCATCTGAGGTTGCTTTTCGTCCCCCAGCCAGTAAGCGCCGGCCACCGAAAGCAGCTTAAAGGCCTTGATGCACCCTGCACTGGGTACGTGCGGACCGCGGCAGAAGTCAATAAACCGGTCGCCAAGGGTGTAAAAACTTGGGTTTTCACCGCCCTTCTCACTAATGAAGTAACACTTGAGTTCGTCGGCACTGAACTTTTGCAGAGCTTCGTCGCGCGACATTTCAATCCGCCGGAATGGGACGTTGCGTTTGACAAGCTCGCGCATGCGTTTTTCAATGCGTGCCAGATCGTTCGGGGTGAAGGGCTTTTCCTGCAAAAAGTCGTAGTAAAATCCACCCTTTGGGTCGTCTTTGAGCGCCGGTCCGGCGCCCAACTTCGTATCTGGGAAGAGATCGAGAACGGCGGCAGCTAGGAGGTGGGCCGTCGAGTGACGGTAAATCTCCAGCGCGTCAGCATCTTCGGGCAGCACCGGCTCGACGGTATCGGTTTCCGACACCAGGCAACTCAGATCACACAACACGCCGTTGACGCGCGCCGCAATGGCGCGTTTGGCGGCAGCGGCATCGCGTGTCTGCAACACGCGCAGGGCCGTCAAACCGGCATTGGCGGCGGATTGGACAGCTGATGACTCCATACCTTTCAAGTAACTGACATGCCTTCAGAGACCTGACTTCGTCAACACACGGACGCCTACAGACAAAGCCGCGCCGTCGGCTTGGGTGGCAGACAAGGAGACTATGGTAGTCGCGCACGGATTTGAACCGTGGACCCCTACCGTGTCAAGGTAGTGCTCTACCCCTGAGCTACGCGACTGTAGGCCGCCCGTCACCAAGCCGACGACGCGACAGTAAGTCCACAAGGTTACCGGTTCTCCTACAGGCTGTCAAAGCAAATCTGCACAACGGCGGCGAGCACTTCCTGGTTGTCAAGCCAATGTCATCCAAGCTCACCGTTATCAAGGTGCACCGACTGCCGGCTCGGGCACAGACGGGGATGGACGGCACACATCGTCGTCATCCTGGCGATGAGAACTGTTGGCATTGGCACCAAAGAAGAAGCCATGTTCAAAACCAGCCTGCTTTTGCCGTCGGACGGATAGTTGGAAATCTTGTATTGGGAATCTTGTCAGCGATGACAATAACATGTGCCGGGGCGGGTAAAACGACACGTCCGGGGTGAACAAAGTCAAAGTCCTGCTTGCCGGAGAATCATTTGCCCAATGGGTACAGCCGGCGTTTGATGAGCGGCTGCGCAAACGCGGCAATTTGGATGAACGGTGCTTTTCCTGAAGATCGCTCGCATGCCCACTCTGCGCCGGTAGTCGGCCGCATGGGCCGCCTTCGGCAAAACCAAGCCGCTGTCAGAGTAGGTCAAGCTGCCCGGTCCTGCGCCCCGCAGGTTGAGGTTGTAGGTCTGCCCGAAGGTCCATTTGACTTCCAGCTCAGGGCAGTTTTCTGAAACTCGGAGACGACAGCTTCGAAGCCAATGCCGACGTACTCATTCGGCGCCTGGGGCGCGCTGCTGTTGTAAGACCGCTGTTGTTCGGTAGTCAGCGCTGGCTCGATTGCCTGCCGATGCCACAGCTGTAGAACATAGCACGGAAGATTACCAGTAGTCTGCCCGGATTTTGCGGTCGCCACCGGGTTTCAGACATGCGTTCTTCGCATGAGCAACGTGGTGGTCCTTGGGCGCGATGTCGGCCGTGGGCAAGCTAACCGTTGCGCCGGAGTGATGGCCGTTCCAAACCTGCCACGCAGGAGCGCGCGGAAATGTTGGCGCAGAGGCCTGTAAGAAGTCCGAGCATACGTGCCACCTATGGCGGAGGAGGGGGAAGTCGCGCTCGTCAGGTGGGAGCCCCAATCAGCAAGCGCCTTGGTTTTGTTGGGATGCCTAGCTTTTACCGAGGCACAATGTATGCTTGCTGACAGCAAGACGGCAGGAGTGAAGGAGTCAAGCGATGGTCATCCAGAAGCGAGTCATCGGCCTCATCGGCACGGGGAACGTTGGCGTCGCGGCGGCATACGCGCTTTTTATGCAGCGTGTCGCGAGCGACATCATTTTACTGGATAAAGATGAACGCCGTGCGGAGGGTGAGGCCCTTGACCTCATGCACGGGCAAACGTTTGCCGGCCCGACGCGGGTGCGTGTCGGCAGTTACGCCGACCTGGCGGAAGCGCAGGTCGTCGTCATCGCCGCCGGGGTTAGACAACAACCCGGTGAAACGCGCTTGAACCTGATGGAGCGTAACGTTGCCGTGTTTCGTGCGATCCTGGCAGAGCTAGATCGTCACGCGCCACAGGCGCTGTTGATCATTGCCACGAATCCAGTGGACGTGCTGACCTATGTGGCGCAGGCGCTTTCGATGCGGCCGGCGCAGCGCATTATTGGAACGGGCACTATGCTCGACACGGCGCGCTTTCGCAGCCTGCTTGGCGAATACTACGGTGTAGACCCTCGCTCGGTACATGCTTACATCCTTGGCGAGCATGGCGATACCGAGTTTCCGGTCTGGAGCGACGCGCGCATCGGTGGACTGCGGCTGGTCGGCAGCGTCATCAACGGTCGCCCCTACGACCGCCCGGCGCTCGACGCCATATTCGAGCGAACACGCCGCAGCGCCTACGACATCATTGAGCGCAAAGGCTACACTAACCTGGCCATCGGACTGGTCATTGCGCGGCTGGCGCGGACAATTCTCGATGACCAGCGCAGTGTTTTGCCGGTAAGTGTCCGCTTGCAGGGCGAATACGGACTGTCAGATGTTTGCTTGAGCTTGCCCAGCATTGTTGGTCAAACCGGGCTTGAGGCCAGTATCCTTCCTGCCCTGGACGAAGCCGAAGTCGCCGCGCTGCGCCACTCGGCAGATGTCTTGCGGAAGTCCATCGGGGAGGCGCTCCCCATCACGCCATTGGTAGGATGACGTGCCACGGACCGACCAGGTATGCCGCAAACAACCAACCCGTACCTTAATCGAGTTGCCATCCGCGATCCGGCGCAGTTTTATGGACGCCGCCGTGAAGTTGCGCGGATTTTCTCCCGCTTAGGGGCAGGACGGCCGCAATCCATTGCCATTGTCGGCGACCGCCGCATCGGTAAATCATCCCTGTTGAATTACCTGTGCGCGCCGGTCGTCCGCGAGCAGTATTTGCCGCGGCCAGAAGAGTACGTCTTTGTGTTTTTTGACTTGCAGCAGTGGCGCCGGATTACACTAGACGACTTTCTGGACGCTTGGCTTGCGGAAATCGAACGCAACGCTGCACTGCCTCCCAGCCATAAACGGAGCTTCGACGGCGTTCAGGCGGCGCTTGACGCCTTACGGACAACGCACCGTAAGCTCATCGCCGTGTTTGACGAGTTTGACATTCTGACGTCAAACCGCGCTTTTTCAGCGGACTTCTTTGCTTTCCTACGTTCGCTGGCCAACAACTATGAGGTGGCATACGTAACCTCGTCTGGGCGCGACCTACAGGAGTTGTGCCACGCCGATCAAATTGCCGACTCCCCGTTTTTCAACATCTTTACAAACATCTATCTGCGTGCGTTTCCTGATGAAGAAGCGACCGACCTGATCGTCCGGCCATCGGAAGCGGCCGGCATCCCGCTGGCACCCTACGCCGATGACATTCGGCAGTTGAGCGGTAATTTTCCGTTCTATCTGCAAATCGCCTGTTCGATTTACTTTGAACAGCTCCAGGAACACGGTCGTCTTGACCTCAGAGCTGTTGAAGAAGCCTTTGATGATGAGGTACGCGGTCACTTTCGCTACCTGTGGGAGCATTTCTCAACCGATGAACGAGCTGTCTGCCAGATGCTGGCGTCCGGTCAGCCACTGCTGCGGGAACACACCTACGTATTTGAAGATTTCAAACGCGCCGGGTATATCCTCCTCGAAGCCGACGGAACCCCGCGCTGGTTTTCACGGCGCTTTCTGACGATCGTGCTCCGCCCGGGCCGAAGCGGCAGCGGCAGCGAACAGGCCGCCATTCCACCGACGATTGAAATTCCGGCACCGTCGCGGACGGGTTCGCAGGAATCCACCCGCCCGTTGCACCTGGAAGCAGCACCTGTACCGCTGCGCTTCGGGCGCTTCGAGGTCATCGAGCGCCTGGGCGGCGGTGGCATGGGCGATGTCTTTCTGGCACGGGACGCCGAACTGGGGCGCAAGGTTGCCATCAAGGTCCTCAAGGCCCGCTATGCCAATCAGTCGGAAACTCGCCGGCGTTTTCTGCGCGAGGCGCGCATGGTGTCAAATCTGAACCACCCCAACATCGCCACACTGTACGAGATTGGAGAGGTTGACGGCGTGCCCTACCTGGTCATGGAATACGTTCGCGGCCAAACGATTGCGCAGTATTTACGCGAGCGGGGACGGTTTCCCTGCGCCGAAGTGTGCCGCATTGGGGCGCAAGCGGCCGAAGGGTTGGCGGCTGCCCACGCCGGCGGTGTGGTGCACCGCGACATTAAGCCGTCCAACTTGCAACTCGACACGGCAGGTAACGTTCGCATCATTGACTTTGGGCTTGCCAAACTGGATGCCGGCCTGGAGTATGCCCCCCTGTCAGCCTCAGACGAACACCTCTACGCAGTTTCGGACATTACCGAAACCGGGGTTCTGGTGGGGACGGTCACGTATATGTCCCCAGAGCAAGCCGCAAATGATACTCACGCCTTACTGGCAAGCGACGTGTTTTCGCTTGGGATTGTGCTCTACGAGATGACAACCGGCCGACTGCCTTTCGACGGTAAGTCATATTACGAAGTACTTAACGCTATTCTGCACACAACACCAACGCCGATTCGGGACTGGCGGCCGGATGCGCCGATGGCGCTGGTCAACGCCATCAATGCAGCCCTGGCCAAGCGTCCGACCGAGCGGCCAACTGCTGCGGAGCTGGCCCAGATGCTGCGCAGGTAGGGGCAGCAAGTAGGTCGGCAAGGGGACTTGAGCGACTCAAACTTTCCGTCGGCTCAACCCGAGCAGCCTACGGTAGGTGAGCGGTGCTGCCCCCCGCGGACACAGTTACGCACTCAATCCTGAAGCGCCCCAATGCAACACCCGGCGGGCCCACGGCAGGAAGTGGCTGCGCCGCAGATAGCCACGAACTTCAGGCCCCGGAACGGAAGCCAAGCCGCGTTGTTGAGAGGGAACGGTTCAGAGAGGACTGCACCGAACGGTTTTTTCCTAAAGTCACCGTGAAGCCGTTGATTGACTTACCGACGTGCCCCAGTGATGGCGTGCTCAAGCCACTGACCGGGATTGCAAGCCATGCCTGTTGCCGCCAAGTAGCCGAACGGCCGGCTTGCCGTTGATTGTTTGTCTTAGTGTTTCTTCTGTCGCCTACGGCTTAGTGTTTCTTCTGTCGCCTACGGCATGGTGGAGGTGCGTACACTATCCGATGACCATGGAATGGCAACGACGAGGTCGTTGACGCCGCCCGGCCAACAGGTGAGCCGATCACGGAAGAAGACGGTGAGACATTCAAAAGTCAAGACCGGGCTTGTCAACAATAGCGCGATAATAGCGCGATGCAGACTTCGGCGCAGGAGGAGTCGCGCCGCCGATACCGAGAAAAGGTCTCTGGATGGCAAGAAAGTTGCCGGACACGCAACTGGAAGACGCAATCGTAAGGGATGGATTGCCCTGCCCGGAGGACAACACCCGCGCCCACGTCCGGCACATGTCAATCAATGGCTCTGGGCTTGATGATCGCGGGGGTGCTGTGGCACGCACGCAAAACGCACAAATGCTGAGAAGGGCCACCAAAAGCAATGAAAGCCTTGCTTCGCCAGTTGATCAAAAAAGCCGGATACACCGTCTTCAAAACGGCTTACGTTCCCAAGCAGGTGGACGTAACGTTAGATATGCAACGGCTTGCCTCTGATACGCCGATAGAGGTCATTTTTGACGTCGGGGCCAATGTCGGCGAAACCGTCCGGTGGTTTCGCCGGGCCTTTCCAGAAGCGCGCATCATCGCCTTTGAACCCATCCAAGCGACCTTCAGCCAGCTTCAAGCCAACGTCGGGCGACTGCCGCGCGTCACGGCGCTCAATGTCGCGCTGGGCGCGGAACCCGGCGAAGCGGTGGTGCACCTGCAAGCCAGGGCGCGCGGCAACTCGCTCAATCCAGCGGTGAACCAGCCGACTTCGGAGGGGAGGGCGGAGGTCGTCCAAGTCGAGACGGTTGCCAACAGCGCCCGGAAACTCGGCATTTCCCGCATAGACTTCCTCAAGATAGACACCGAGGGCTATGAGCTCCAGGTTCTGGCCGGGGCAAAAGATTTCTTGCCGACGACAACGTTCATTTACGCCGAGATTGACTTCGAGATCGCCGGGCGACACACTAACTTTTTTGCCCTGTATGAGTTTCTGCGCAGCTACGGCTTCAACTTCTATGGCTTTTACGAGCCTTATCATTATGAAGACGGACGGCTCAACTTCGCCAACGCGCTCTTTGTCAATCCTCGGATGCTGCGTCTGAACGTCCGGTCGGCAAGTCCGTATCCTGGCGTCCAAGGATGATCAACCGATGCATGATACATAGCCTCTGCCTCCCAAGGACGCAGGGTGCGGGGAGGAGCATCACGTTACCCGCGAGCTAAAAATGCTTTACATCTCAACAACTGATGCAGTAGACCTTCCCGGGCCGGACCGGATGAACAAGCTCCTGGCAACCACACAAGCCTGCCCGGAGAAAAACATCCCTCCAAAGGTCTTTCTCCTACCCGTACATAGCGAGCGCGGGATGCACCTACGAAAAGATTATCTTTCAGGTAGCCATATATCCGCGCTCAGTATCCCCACCACGAAGTCTTCTTATATTCGGAGGATGCGGTCCTGATGAAAGAACGCGACCTGACCAATAAGTACCTTGAAGTTGGTGAACTCATTCAACGTGGACGCCGCGCTGCGCTCAAAGCCGGCGTCGTCGGTTTCGGTGCAAGCGCCTTCGCAATGCTCGGCAGCTCGTTGCTGGCACCGGTCACAGCGTTTGGCGCCGACAAGAGCAATGATGTGAAAATTGCCAATGTGGCGCTTAACTTGGAACACCAGGCGATTGCTGCCTACGGTGTCGGCGCGAGCACGGGCTTGCTCGACGGCGCGGCACTTGCTGCAGCCAAGCTCTTTATGAGCCATCATGAAGCGCACCGTGATTCGCTGATTGATGTTATCAAGAAGTTCGGTGGTACCCCCGTCGAGCCGAAGAGCAACCCGAAAGACTATGAGGCTATTGCCAATGCGGTGCCCAATATCAAGTCGGCAAATGACATCCTGGAATTTGCGTTGACGTTGGAAGAGCAGGCCGCCGGCGCATATATCGGCGTCCTGACCTCGTTTTCGGAAAAAGAGCTACTCCCGGTGCTGGCCGGCATCGGCGCAGCGGAAGCCCAGCACGCAGCCCTGCTGCGCTTTGTACTCCAGAAGGAGCCACTGCTTCGCGGGCCGGTCGTCAAGTAACACCTGTTGACCGCATACCCTTTCTTGACCTTTTTGCCCCTGTCTCCGTGCGGAGCTAACGGGGGCTTTTTACCGTGGGAGCTTGCCTTATGCTCAAGCTGCTGACTCTGACCGCTCTGCCGGTCGGGTTTTTGACCGTCAGTTGGGCCGCCACAGCCGGCCAAAAAGGCAAAGTGACCGGCAACGCCGCCAAAGGCAAGGCATTGTTCACCCAAACTTGCGCTCCCTGTCACAGCGACACCAGTAAAACGGCAAACATCGGGCCCGGCTTGAAAGGACTGTTCAAAGAGAAGAAAATGCCGGCGACAAACCGTCCGGTTTCGGTTGCCATCGTCAAGTCGCAAATTCAGAAAGGCGGAGGTGGGATGCCCGCCTTCGGCAGCAAGTATAACACCCAAGAGCTGAACGATCTGATCGCCTACCTGCGTACGCTTTGACCCCTCACATGCCCGTCAAGACACCTACCGAGCCACCGAGTTATGAAGCGGCGCTCGCCGAGCTTGAACGGATTGTGCAGCAAATGGAAGACGAAAGCCTGCCATTAGAAGCTTCCCTCGATCTCTTCGAGCGCGGCATGACGCTGGCCCGGCTGTGTCGAGAACGTCTCACGGCAGCCGAGCAGCGGATTGAAACGATCCTGAAAGGCGCCGACGGCAACGTTGTCATTGCCCCCTTCACACCCACCGACGATGCTGACGCCGACGAATGAATCATCCTCGTTAGCTTCGGGAACAGCGCCGATCACCGTTACGGTGACCCATGTGCAGGGTGGTTTAGCCGGCCGGCAACAGGTTGTGCACCGGCTGCCCGCCGTTATCGGACGTTCTCACCGGTGCGAGATTCGCCTCGACGCTCGGGATACCAAGGCTTCAGGCCGTCATGCCCAACTCTCATTCGACGGACAAGCCCTGTGGCTTGAAGACTTAGGGAGTACCAACGGAACGCACCTCAACGGCCGTCCTATTGCCCGGGCAGTGCTGTCGAGCGGTGACGACATTGAGCTTGGGATGGGCGGCCCGCGCCTGCGTGTCACCTTCAATGACACCATTGACGGAGCGTGGATCGGCAACATCCAGAGTGAGACCTACTACCTTGGCGTCTGTGAGTTTCCACTGCGCTCCAGGTGGCGTTTCCTGGCCTACATCGGCGGCGGCGTGTGCCTCCTTCTCCCGCTGTACCTCATGAGCCTCGTCGCCGCCATCCTTATGATACCACTCGGGCTGTTGGTGATCCTGGTTGGGTGGAGCTTGACGCGCGTCAACGTCACCATCACCCCACTGTCTTTGGAGTACCAAGGTCTGTGGCGGCAAGTGACGCTGCCCTGGTCAGCAGTCACGTGCCTCCAGGTCGACCGGCACGCCACCGACAAACGCGGCACCAAGTACACCATCGTCGGGAAAGACCGCACGCTCACCTTCAGATCAACCGACTACATCGGCGGGATCGAGTTGGCGCAGTTAATTGCCCGACGGACAGGCAAACGGTGGGAGACTCAGTCAGATAAAACCTGAACATTTATTCATATTTCTGATTGCAGCAGCCTGCATCAAGCGGTAAAACTGTCTTGTCGGCACCGGGCGCAGCGCTGACCGCTGTGCCGATTCCATGTTGACTTCCATGTTGACCTGGCTTTTCGTCGAGGATGGTCGCCTATGATCGCTCAACTTGAAGCGCCACGCGCAGCACGCACCTTACCCGGTGCGAACATCTATCGCTTTCGGACCGACGCCTTGCGTTTGCTGCAAGGCATGTATCGTCGCTACGGAGATGTTGTTCAGTTTCATCTCGGCAGCGAGCGGGTGTATATGGTGAGCCATCCCGACTACATTCGGGAAATTCTGGTCACCAATCACAAGAACTTCATCAAAGGGCGCGGCTTACAGCGAGCGCGCAAGTTCCTGGGCAACGGGCTGCTCACGAGCGAGGGCGAGTTTCACAAGCGGCAACGCCGGTTGTCACAACCGGCGTTTCACCGTGAACGGATTGCAACCTACGCGCGCATTATGGCGCAGTACGCTGCCGAAATGCGCGACGAGTGGCAAGCCGGCGAACAGCACGACATAGCCAAGGAAATGATGCGGCTGACACTGCGGGTTGTCGCGAAAACGCTGTTTGATGCGGAAGTCAAAAGCGAGATGGATGAAATCGGCGCCGCGCTGACAACGACCATTGAGCTGTTTTCCGCTGTCATGACGCTGCCGTTTTTCGAGCTGATCGAAAAGTTGCCGCTGCCGTTCAACTACCGCTTTCGCGCAGCGCGGGCGCGATTGGATGAGACGGTATACCGCATCATTGCCGAGCGACGGCGCTCGAAGGAAGATCGTGGGGACTTGCTTTCCATGCTGCTCATCGCCCAAGACGAAGAAGGTGATGGAACCGGCATGACCGACGAGCAACTCCGGGATGAGGCGATGACCATCTTTCTGGCCGGTCATGAGACCACGGCCAATGCCCTGACGTGGACGTGGTATCTTCTGTCACAAAACCCAGCGGCCGAGGCGCAGATGCATGCCGAAATTGACGCCGTGCTGGGTGGTCGGCTGCCGACGGCAGCTGATTACGGCAAGCTCAAGTACACCGAAATGGTCTTCGCAGAAAGCATGCGCCTGTATCCTCCGGCCTGGGTCTTCGGACGGCGCGCTCTGGAGGCGTTCTCGATTGGCAACTACCGTCTGCCGGCGCGGGCGCTGGTGCTGATGAGTCCGTATGTCGTCCACCGGCGCTCGGATTTTTACCCGGCACCGGAGCGGTTCATCCCGGAGCGCTGGACGCCGGAGGAAAAGGAAAAGCGGCCGAAGTTTGCCTATTTCCCCTTCGGCGGTGGCCCGCGCGCCTGCATCGGCGAGGGCTTTGCCTGGATGGAGGGCGTTCTGATTCTGGCGACCCTAGCCCAGAAGTGGCGGTTGCGGCTGGCGCCAGAGGCACGTGTTATCCCTGAGCCGTTGATCACCCTGCGGCCGAAGTACGGCATGCCGATGTTGCTCGAAGCGCGCCCATGACGGCTGTTGCCATTGTCCCGGCCGGCGGGACGGGGACTCGCTTTGGCGCTGCGCGCCCCAAACAGTTCCTCGAACTTGCCGGCTGCCCGATCATAATGCACACCCTGCGCCGGCTGGCCACCTGTTCTGACATCAGCGACATTGTCGTAGCATTGCCCGGTACGGCGCGCGCCGATTTTGACGCACTCTTGGAGCAGTTCCCGGTTGTAAAGCCGATCACGGCCGTTACGGGCGGCGCCGAACGCCAGGATTCGGTGCGGCTCGCACTGGAGGTCATCCCCTCAGGCGCGACGGTCGTGCTTGTCCATGACGCGGTACGCCCATTTGCAACGACGGCGCTCATGACGGCGACCATCGCGGCAGCCCGCGCCGACCGGGCAGCTGCCGTGGGACATCCGGCAACCGACACTATCAAGATTGTGCGGGACGGGCTCGCCTATGAGACACCTCCGCGCCTGGCGCTCTATGCCGTACAGACACCACAGGCGTTTGAAGCCGCCCTGTTGCGCGAAGCCCACGCACGCGCCGCAGCAGAGGGTGTCAGGGCCACCGACGACGCCATGCTGGTGGAGCGCTTGGGTGTCCCCGTGCGGATTGTGCCGGGGCCGCGCTGGAACTTAAAAATCACGCACCCGGATGATTTGCCGCTGGCGGATTTTCTGTGGCGGCAAGGGCTACCAACCTAGGCTTCCGGTTTCGTTTCACCGTCGCGGTCGCAAGCAGCCGACCATTTCGCCTGCACGGTCTGCACAGCTGCAAAGCACTTGCGGTTTCAAAGGCATCCGCCCGGCCTCCCTCCGGTGGCACCGTCCGTTTTATTGCCTTTCGCGTTGGCGTTGTCGCCAATAGAGCAGGCCGCCGCCGAGCATCAGCAACAACGCCTCACCGGGAATGATGACCGGCTGCTCTTGAACGACTACATTCGCCGGTGGACGGACTGTGGCCTGCGTCGTCGCCGGAACAATCACTGGATTGGTCTGGAACACGCGCTGAGTGCGCTCGGTGTGGAAATAAACGGTCAGAAACGTATCGCCCGCCGGTTGAAACTCCGGCTGGGTCGGAGCCAGGATGCGCTTGGCCCAGTCGGCGGCCGGGACGCGGTCGGCAAAGGGAACGGCCGCCGGATCGAACAAAACCGCACCGTCGGCGTGAACTTCTTTGCGTTCATTGCTCACGATGAACACCTTGAAGTTGCGGTGCTGGGGCCTGTTCCCGTCCGGCGGCGGCGGCGGACACACGAGCGGGACAACCGGCCGGTCCGTTGTAAACGACACCACAAACGGCTGAACGGAAGCCTGTTCATCATAGCCGAGCGAAATATCGGGAGCGTCGGTGCGCGCCGTGACGATGACCCAGGTGGCCTTCTGTTCCAGATGCGGCTTGGCCCAGGCGAGAAAGGCCTCCGTCAACTGAACCGGCTTTTCTGGTTTGGGCGGCTTGGTCGGATCAAAAGGGACTTCTTCGAGGTCGCGCGCCACAGCCTTCTGAATGGCCCTGATGAATTCTTCCTTTGTAGCGCGCGGAAAGGTTTCGATCCCCGCTTCGACGACACGCCGGGCGACCACCACCTGACCGGGCTGCGGCTTAGGGAGTCCCTTTGGCTTGACGACCGGCTTCGGCTTGAGCCATTCCCAGGCCCAAAACGTCAACTTCCACCGCGGCTTGGTTTCAATGATGGTCGGCGCAAGGTATTCGCTCAGACGCAGAAAAATCTGCGGCCCGGCTGCCGCCAACTGGATGTCGCCCGGAAACGGCATCACCCAGGCGAAGGCTTCGCCCTGAAAACGAATTGCCGGCTCGAAAATCACCGTTTCGCGCTTGGTTGCCGGATCGTAGTAAATCAGCAACCGGTCTTCGGCGTAGTTAAACGGCAGGTCATCGCGGGTCACGACGCCACCGGCGCACACGTCACCCGCCCAAAAGCTTGTGCCCAGCCACAGCAGGCCCAATCCAAAGACGACCGCCCCCGACAGCCGCCAAATAAGCCCAATGACACTCATGGGTTCATTCCAACCGGAGATGACCGCGCAATGCGGTAGAGACCGACGCCAAGCAGCAAAAAGACCGCCACCGCCCACAAGTCGGAAAACGGCCCATGCTCGAGCGCCGGAAAGCGTTTGGCCACATCGAGCGCCGCCAGCCACGCCCCGGCAACCACGGTCAGCGCCGCCAACAGCAGCCCGCCAATCGAGCCGCCGGCAATGAGGCCGGAGCTGAACAAGACGCCGTTCCCGGCTTCCGCCTCGGCTTCTGAAGCCGCGCCGCCGGTCTGCCGGTCCACCAGCCAGCGGATGAAGCCGCCCGCAAAAATAGCCGCCGACGTGGAAAACGGCAGGTACAGTCCGACGGCAAACGGCAGCGCCGCAACGCCGCACAGCTCCATCGTGATGGCAATGAACATCCCCAACAGCACCAGCCCCCACGGCAGCTTCTGCGTGAGAATGCCGTCAATGATGAGCTTCATCAGGCTGGCTTTCGGGGCCGAATACGGCAGCTCGCGCTTATCGAGCCGGTAATGCGCCTGCCCGGCCGCGTCCACGAGGTATTCCGTCCTGGCATCCCCTTCGCCGACGCTAACAACCGTGTAGGGTTGATCGTCAAGACCGCGCAGGATGCCGGCCGGCGTCCCGCTGACAGGGCCGCTCGCCTCGATAAGCTTTTTGGTTTCGACGCCGCCAACGCCGGGATCGATCACGAAACGCACCTGGCCGGCTTCGTTGACCAGGTAGCGCCCGGGCAGCAGCTCGGCCGTTTGCTCCGTGACGCCATGCACGCGGTAGGTCTTGCCGGCCAGGACGACCGTCTCGCCCTCGGTGGACAGGGCAAGATAGCCCGGCGCTTCCTTGGGAAAGTAAATCGTGTTGCTGTCGTTGAGAAAGGACAGCACCCAGCCAATGGCGAGCGCCGAAGTTGTGACGCCGATGACCAGCCCGATTTGCTGGCGGCGGGGCGTAGCCCCGACCAGAAACCCGGTCTTCAAGTCCTGCGATGTCGCCCCGCCAATTGCGGCGGCAATGCAGACCACCGCGCCGACCGACAGCGCCACGACGCGCGCTTCAATGCCAACCTTGCCGATGACGAGAAAAATCAGGCAGGTGAGCAAAATCGTCGCCACCGTCATGCCGGAAATCGGGTTCGACGACGAGCCGATTTCGCCCGTGATCCGGGATGAGACCGTAACGAAGAAGAAGCCAAAGGCGATGATCATCCCGGCGGCGAGCAGGCTGAAGCCCAGCTCCGCCGCCGTGAAGTAAATGACGGCGCTCAGGATGACCCAGAGCAGCCCGGCGCCGCCCAGAACGAAGCTCATGGGCAGGTCGTTTTCCGTCCGCGCCACGCCGGTCTCGCCGGCTGCCTTGAAGCCGCCGACGCCGGCCCGGAAAGCCGATACGATCATCGGCAGTGAGCGCGCGAGGCTGATGATGCCACCGGTCGCCACTGCGCCGGCCCCGATGTAGAGCACGAAGTTGGTTCGCGCCTCGCTCGGCGACATCCCGGCAATGAGCTTCGTCGCCGGGAACAGCGGCTCGGCCAGCCCGCTGCCGAAGAACACAATGGTCGGGATCAGCACAAGGTACGACATCGCCCCGCCCGCCAGCATGATGCCGGCGACGCGCGGGCCGATGATGTAGCCGACGCCCAGCAGTTCCGGCGACACCTCGGCGCTGACCGTCGCGCCCGGCAGGGCCTTGCCCAGCGCCTTTTCAGGGTATTCCTTCCACAAGTGTAGCCCCGACATCAGGAACTTATAAACCAGCGCCAGCCCAAATCCGCCGAAGACGAGCTTGGCTTGGCTGCCGCCTTTTTCGCCGACGATCAGCACTTCGGCGCAAGCTGTGCCCTCCGGGTAGGTGAGCTTCCCGTGTTCCTTGACGATCAGCGCGCGGCGCAGCGGAATCATCAGCAGGACGCCGAGCCAGCCGCCGGTGAGCGCCGTCAGGGTCGTCCGCGACAGGTCTAGCGAATACCCCATCAACAACAGCGCCGGGACGGTGAACACGACCCCGGCCGCGACCGACTCGCCCGCCGAGCCGACCGTTTGCGTCATGTTGTTTTCGAGAATCGAGCTTTTGCCCAGCGCCCGGAAGATGGTGATCGAGAGGACTGCAATCGGGATCGACGCCGAGACGGTCAACCCGACCTTGAGCGCCAGGTACACCGATGAGGCGCCAAAGACAATGCCCAACAGGACGCCGACCAGCACGCTGCGCAGCGTGAACTCCGGCAGAACTTCATCGCTGGCGACAAAGGGGTGGAAGCGCGTTGCTGCCGGCGCTTCAAGTCGCGTAGCCATAGTGACGTGCTCGCTCTAGATGCATGCTTCTAACGTTTTACGGTTTCTGACGTTGAAATGCTTCGCCGGGCAGCCAGTCGGGCCGCGCCGGATCCTCGGCAATGACCCCGACAATGAGCAGCGCGAACTGCGCATGCTGCGCCGCGCCGCGAAAATCCCAGTCGTCCTGAATGACATCCGTCGGCTGGTGGTAGTCGCGTCGGACGTAGGTCTCAAACCGCTCCTTGCCCCAGCCTTCGGGCTTGCCCTCAATTTCGACGCCGAAGTTGAGCGACAGGCACGGGACGCCGACCTTGGCGAAGCAAAAGTGATCGGAGCGGAAAAACGAGCCGTTCTGCGGGAACGGATCGGGTTTCATCACCAGCCCTTCGAGCTTGGCCAGAGCGGCAATTGTTTTGCCAAGCGTCGAGCGCTCCGCGCCCAGCGGGACGAAGTCGCGCGTGCGACCAAACACATTGACTTCATCGAGGTTGAGGTTGGCGACGGTGTTCTCCAGCGGAATCAGCGGGCGCTCGCAGTAGTATTGTGCGCCGAGCAGTCCCTGCTCCTCGGCCGTCACCGACAAAAACAACACCGACCGGCGCGGTCGCCAGGGGGATTTCCCCAGCGCCTCCGCCATGGCCAGCAGCGCCGCCGTACCGGAGGCGTTGTCCAGCGCGCCGTGATAGACCAGCCTCCGGCCGGTTGCCGGGTCGTCCTTGACGCCGAAGTGGTCGTAGTGCGCCGTGACCACGACGCACTCGGCGCGCAGCCGCTCGTCGCGGCCCGGCAGCCAGCCGACGACATTCGGCGACTCCAGCCTTGACACTTCGCTTTTCAAGTCCAGTGACAGCGTGACATCGAGCGGGACAGGGCGAAAATCGCGCCGCTCGGCCTGCTCGCTGAGCATCGCCAGGCTCTTGCCGGCGAGCTTGGCGATGCGCACCGCTGCATCGTCGGTAATCCACGACTTGAGCGCCACGACCGGCGGCGAGCTGGCGTCGCGGACCAACTCCGACCGAACGCCCGTGTTCGAGCTTTGCACCACCTGCCACGGATAGGTGGCGCTCTCGGTGGTGTGGATCAGCAGCGCGCCGCGCGCCCCCCGCCGCGCGGCTTCCTCAAACTTGTACGTCCACCGTCCGTAATAGGTCAGGGTCCGCCCCTGGAAGATGCTCGGGTTGCGCAGGCCCGGGTCGTTGACAAGCAGCAGGACGATTTTGCCGCGCACATCCGCATCCTTGTAGTCATTCCAGTCATACTCCGGCGCAACAATGCCATAGCCCGCAAACACGACCGGCACGGCGTCCAGCTTTACCTCCGGCGCGCATTCACCCGACTGGGCCGTGAACTCCGTTCCGTAGGCCAGTTCAACCTGCCGACCGTCGGTCGCGCGAAATAGCATTGTGGTCGGTTCAGCCCGCAGGTTGACGATGGGGACGTTCTGGAAGTACGAGCCGTTGACCGGCTCAAGCCCGTAGGCTTGAAACTGCGCGGCGATGTATTTGGCGGCCAACAGACCGCCGCGCGTGCCGGGGGCGCGACCCTCAAAGAGAGGATCGGAAAGCAACTCGGTGTGGGCGCGCAGCGCAGCCGGCTCGATGCGGGCCGTTGCCGCCCGCAGCTCGGCAGGAACGGTCACCGAGCCAACGTCGGCGGCCTCTGCCATCTGGGCAGGGACTTGCGCCACCAACCACAGCACCCACCAGTACATCGCCCAGCGATGGAGCGTTTTCATTGCGTCGCTCGACCTCGCATCTAAATCAGCATGATGAAACAACGTTTGACGAAGACAGAAAAGCGGCGTCATTTTTAGCACTTAGCGCGCCGATTGCAACGTGGACGACACAGGAAAACACACCCTGTTGACGCCGGCGACGTTTGTTGTTTTTTGGAGACATCTATGCAGCCGGCATTGCGCTTGGACCGTACACCCTCGTTCGACTTCTGGGACGTGGCGCCTGGGGGCAAGTGTGGCCGGACGAGCGGCGCACGGCGTTGGCCGTCACCCGTGTGGCGCTCAAGCTTCCGCTCGCCGACGCAGTCGAGCTCGCCGCCATTCGCAAGGAAGCCACCATCTGGGCGCAGGCCAGCGGACATCCTAACGTCCTGCCGATCATTGAGGCCGACATCTACGACGGGCGCGTGGTCATTGTGAGCGAATACGCCCCGGACGGTTCGCTGGTGGATTGGCTGGCGCGGCACGGCGGACGGGTGGCGCTGCCGGAAGCCGTCAACATGCTCGACGGCATCCTCGCCGGTCTGGAGCAGCTCCACAGTCGCCGGATCGTGCACCGCGACCTCAAGCCGGCCAACGTTCTGCTCCAGGGCGATACGCCGCGCCTGGCCGACTTCGGCATCGCGCGCGTGCTGCGCACCACCTCGCACGCGGGCCCCCATTGCCGGGACGCCCGCCTACATGCCGCCGGAGGCCTTTGACGGCGTTCGCACCGAGCAGGGCGACCTGTGGGCGGCCGGGGTCGTGTTTCAGCAGCTGCTCACGGGCGGGCTGCCGTTTCCGCAAGCTGACCTGACGGCGCTGATGGGCGCCATCGTGGCCCGCGACCCCGTGCCCCTGCCCGCGACGCTGCCCGACGGCGTCCATCGCTTCGTCGCCGTCGCATTGCCTAAAGACCCTGTCCGACGATTCCCAACAGCTACGGCGATGCGGCAAGCCTTGACGCGGACGCTGATCCATCCGCTGCCGCTGGCCGCGCCGGGAGACGCCGCCAGCGGCCAGGGCGCGGAGACCCTGCCGCTGCGACCGGCGACGGATGGGCGGGCGGCGGCTTTCACCTCCGCGCCGACGCTTTTTCATCCGCTGTCCGGGTCGCCGCCCAGCGGCGCGGCCGTAACGCTGCTGCTGGGCACGACCCTGTTTCTGGCGCTGCTGATTTATTTTCAGGGGCGAGCTTTTCAGCCCGCCGCGCCAGTCGCCAATTCGCCGGCGCCAGTCGCGCCGCCGCCCGCAGCGGACGCGCCGCCCCCAGCGGACGCGCCCCTGCCGGAGTCGCTCGCGCCTGGCTCGGAAGGCGTTTATGTCATCGCCTTTTCAGCCAAGACCGAGGAGGTTGCCGAAGCGAAGCGCGCCGCCTATGCCAAGGCCGGCTTTCCAGCCTTTGTGGTGAAGACGGACGAGTGGGCGAACTTCGAGCCAGGCTTCTACATTGTGACGCTGGGCATTTACGCCACAGAAGCCGACGCGCAAGTCGTCATGGCGCGCATCCGGGAGCAGAGCCTGAGCGCTTACGCCAAGCGGTCGGGCCCGCCGCGCCCAGCCCCGGAAGCGCCCCCGCCTCCCGATGAGGTTCCGGGCGATTTCCCGGAAGCCGCGCTGCGCGATCTGACAGAGGATGAACTGAATGGCTTATCGCTGGAAGACCTGCGCCTGATGCGCAATGAAATCATGGCGCGGCACGGCTACCGCTTCTCCGATCCGGAGCTTGCCGAGCATTTCAAGGCGCAGCCGTGGTACCGTCCGGTCAGCGACAACGTAGGCGATAAGCTAACGCCGCTTGAAAAGCGCAACATCGAGCGCATCCGCTGGGCCGAGAAGCAGGCCCCGAACGCACACTGCGGGATTAACGCGCCTGGGCATCGCCTTCTTAGCCCGGTCAAAAGCCGTGTGGGCAACCCGGCCCCAGACGCTCCACGAGCTTACGCAGAGCGGTGCGCGATGCCGGTCGGTCGCGACTCTGTCGGGGCCGCCTGGCTTGCATTCAAACACGACAACAAGGTAGCCATGTCGGTCGCAAGGCAGGGAAATGCGTATGCCGTTTGACCGTCACAGCATTGATGACCTTCGCTCGCAAGCCGATATTGTGCGCGTGATTGGCAACTATGTTGCCTTGCGCAAGCGCGGTGCGAGCTATGTCGCCTGCTGCCCCTTTCACCATGAGAAGACGCCGAGTTTCAACGTCCACCCCGGCAAACAAGTCTTCAAATGCTTTGGGTGTGGCGTCGGCGGCAATGTCTTCACGTTCGTGATGCGTATGGAAGGCGTCGCCTTCGGCGAGGCAGTCCGGATCGTTGCCGAAACCTGTGGCCTGCCGTTGCCCGAAACGCGCCCTGTCACGGCGGAAGCCGAACGTGAGACCGAGGAGCGGGAACGTCTGCTCCGCCTCCAGGTCCTGGCCATGCGTTTTTTTCAGGAACAACTCACGCGCCCAGAACACTATGCAGCGCGGGAATACCTGGCCGCCCGCGACGTGAGTGAGGACACCGTTGCGGCGTTGGGTCTTGGCTATGCACCTGACCAGCGGTCAAGTTTGACCAACTTTCTTCGCGACCACGGCGTGGGCACAGCCGAACTTGAGCGCAGCGGGTTGGTGTCCGTCACAGACGGTGGTAGCCACGCCGACCGTTTTCGAGGGCGTGTGATGTTCCCGATTGCCGATTCACAGGGGCGCATCATTGCCTTTGGCGGACGGACGCTCGGTCACGGTGAGCCGAAATACCTCAACTCGCCTGAAACCCCGATCTATGTCAAAGGCAGGCATTTGTTCGGTCTCCACCTCACTAAAGAGAGCATTCGACGGGCCGGGTTCGCCATTCTCGTTGAAGGGTATATGGACTTCGTTCGGCTCTATCAGGCCGGCATCCGCAACGTAGTTGCCACACTGGGGACGGCGCTCACCGAGGCCCAGGTGCGTCAACTGCGCCGGTATTTGGAAACACCTAAAGTCGTCCTCAACTTCGATAACGACCGCGCCGGGCAGGCGGCCGTCCGCCGCAGTTTTGCGCTTCTGCTCGAGCATGGCTTTCGCGTCAACGTCCTGCATTTGCCGGAAGGTAAGGACCCGGATGATTTTGTCCGGGCGCGCGGTGTTGGCGATTACCGCGAACAACTCAAACAATCCCAACCGCTGATTGAATACCTTGTTGACGTCGCCCGCTTTGAGTACGACATCACGCGCCCGGCCGGCCGGGCGCAGGCTGTCAATGCCGTCCTGCCCTACATCGCCAAGATTGCCGACGCCATTGAGCGCGACCTAGCAGCCGAGCGTCTGGCCGATCGGCTGCAACTCGACGCAGCTCCAATTCGGAGCGAATTGCAGCGTGCGGCCCGCGAGCGCCGGGCCGAACTCGCCGCCGAGACAGTAGAAGTTACCACCAAACTCACGTTAGCCGAACACAGCGTTCTCCAGGTCTTACTGGCCCATCCTCCGTTATGCGCGACGGCTTTTGAAGCCCTGGATGATGAACTGATCGACCGGCTGCCTGGGCGCGTGTTTTTCCGCGCCGTCCGCGAGGTCTATCTCAGCGGACGTGCCTTTGACTACCCGGCCCTGGCCCAGGCCGTAGCCCGATGGCAGCGGGCGGAAACGCGCTCGGACGCAACGGGACAGTCCGATTTCTTCGCCGCAGACGACGCGCCGACGCCGCTCGATCTGGAAATGGAAAACTATGTTGCCGAGTTGCTCCTGCGCGCCGAGCCGCCGGAAGACGACGCACAGGTTGAACGCTATCGAGCCATTCTGGAGGACGGGTTGCTGGTTCTTCAGCAGCGGCGCATTGAGCAGCAAAGCACCGCGCTGCACCACCTTGTCCGAAAAGCAGTGGAAGCCAACGACGAGGCCTTGGCGCTCCATCACGCCAACGAGCGGCTGCGCCTCAAACGCGCCCGGCTTATGGCGCTCTCCAAGCGGTATCAACGATGATGGCGCAACAGCAAGCAACGCATAACATCGTGGCGCAGGTCCTGGCCGCAGCGCGCAACACAACCTTTCTGTCCTTTGACGAACTGAATGCCCTCCTACCACCGCACGTCACAGAGGTCGCCGTCATCGAAGCGTTGCTCACAGCCCTGGAAAGGCATGGCATCCGGGTTGGAGAAGAACATGAGCGGCCACGTGCGCCGGGCAAGGGAGGCCCGGAACAAACATCGCTCGCACCTGCCCCGGCTTCGCCGACGCTGTTTTTTGAAGACCCGCTGCGCCCGTATTTGCAGGAGATGGCCCGCATCGCTGTCCTCTCGCCGGAGGAGGAAGCCGCAGTGGTGCGCAAACTGAAGTGGACCGTCGCTCGCTTTCAGAAGCTTCTCACGCGGATTCCAGCAGCGGCAGTGCTGGTCCTTCAGCAGGCAGCCGCAGTGGAAGCTGGGCACGCCGGTGCATCTGACTGGTTTGCTCTACCAACGCCGGATGCCGACGACCAACATCCGTCAGATGACGCGCCACAGCTCACCCGGGAAGTGTCATTTTCGGACGCCGTTGCCCGCGTCCACCAGGCCCTGGAAGCCGTTCATGAAGCCCATGCCCGGCTTCGCACCGATGCCGTTCTGTCCTCTGGGGATAGACGGCAACGGCTGCGCGCACGGCTCGCCCTGGCGCAGGCCGTGCGGTCACTGCCACTGTCCAGGGCCGGCTACCAGGCATTACTAGAACAGCTTGAAGCTGGACTCCGCGCCGGCGCCCCCTGGCTTACAACCGCAGCAGACCTAGACGATGTGACGCAGTGCTTGACGCGCGCACGACGCATGGCCGACAGGGCGGCGCGCGCACGACAGCAGTTAGTTGAAGCCAACCTACGTTTGGTCGTCTCGGTGGCGAAGCATTATCTCCATCGTGGTCTCAGCCTGACCGACCTCATCCAGGAAGGCAATCTCGGACTCCTGCGTGCGGCAGAGCGCTTCGTGGGTCAGGGCCAGGAAAGATTCCCTTCGTATGCCACCTGGTGGATTCGACGCGCGATTGTGCAGGCGCTGAGTGAGCAGCCACGCCTGATTCGCTTACCGGCAGCTGTTCGCGCTGACCTTATGCGCCTGCTGGAAGCTGTCCACCGCCTGAGGCTTGAACGGCAACGTGAACCCAAACAAGCCGAACTCGCCCAAGCGCTGGGGTTTTCCATAGAAAGGGTGCAGCTGTTGCTTCAGTTAGCGCAACCGCCGGTGAGCTTGGAAACGCCAGTTGGTGATGAGGAAGAAGCGAGCTTAGGTGACTTCATCGCCGACGCCCAGGCCGCCAACCCGCTGGACGAAGCTGCGCGGGGACGCCTGCGGGAAAGCCTCGATGCCGTGCTGCAATCGCTCAATGCCCGTGAAGAAAAAATCCTACGGATGCGGTTTGGGTTGGGTTCAGACGGCAAGAGCTACACCTTGGAAGAAATTGCGCAGTTTTTTGCACTGCCGCGTGACAGCGTCCGGCGCATTGAAGACGAGGCCCTGCGCAAACTGCGCCAACCCGGCCGCAGCCAAAGGCTGCGCTGGTTCTTAGAAGACGACAGGTGACGCACTGCAAACCCTCGCCACAGGTCTTCCCGACAGCGTAGCAAACACAGCTACCCGCCGGATGGCCGGCTGGAATCGCCCCGCTAGGGACACAGAACCTGTGGCACCTGCTTGCTCTCCATCCATTTCGCAAGCCATCCCACAGTCACGAGAATTCCTCGACCGGCAGCTGGCAAGCGACACCTGGCGCTGGACTACGGTGTCGTCGCCGGGACGAATATGCCATGCAGACCGTATGGCACCGTCACCGGCAAGTGCACGCGGGCGACAGGACCGCGCGCTACTTGCTGTGCGTCAAAAACGGCCACGTCACTGGCACCACGCTCGGCATCGAACACCATCTGAAGCAAGTATCCAGAGTTTTCCTCCGTTGCGCCCGGTTTCGGGACAAACACAGGTTCACCCACGTAGCCTTTGGGGGCAAAGCTGTAGGTTTGTGCCGCGCCCGTTTGTACGTCGTATGCCAGAACGCCTTGGAGCGGAGCGTTGCCTGTCGGAGCATCCGCCATCGCCATAAAGGCCCATCGGTACGGCAAACCAACCCGTGCCGGATGAAGGCTCGGAAACTCAACCGCGCGCTCCATCAAGCGTTCGCGGTGCGTTTCTCCGGTTGTCAGATTCACGGTAAAACGAAAGAGCTGTGACGCCGCAATGGTTTCGATCTCGACGTTCCGGTACGTGGTGCCTGGCTTCAACGCCGGGAATGTTTCATAGGCAATTGCGTCAACGGTCAGTCGGTCGCCTGTCAGATGTGCGTTGACATGGTGGAAGACAAAGCAGGCATCGGTTTCATAGACGCGCATCCGGCCGCCGTTGCGCGGCAGCACCAACACTCTCGTCGGACGGTCGGATTGAAAGATGAGGCACTCAGCAGCCCCCCGGAACCCAAACCAGTAGGGAAACGGGTTCACCGTTACCGGATTTTGAAAAAAGATCGCGTAGTCGTCTGTCAGTGCAAAGTCGTGAATGAAGGCGAAACCCGGTGTCTCCCACCGGTGTTGTGACAGAACGGTGAAATCGGCTCCGAGTTCATACAGGGTGATGGTTGAAGACAGCCCCGGCTGAATGCCGAAGTTGACCATCCGCCCGGTACGCCGGTCATAACGCGGATGGGCTGCAAAGTTGGCATTGCCGGCCAGGGCACCCGCTAGGTCATCCTCGCCAATCGTTTCTAGCGTCTGCGGATCAAGGGCATAGGGCTTTCCACCTTCCCACAGCGCCAACAGCTTGCCGGGTGAGTAGGCCAGGTTGGTGTTGGCAATGTTTTTCGGGCGCAGATCAAAGGCATTGGCCAACCAACCACCGGGTTTTTGTGTCCCGAAGACACCGCGTTGTAGAAAGCGTCCGGCCTTTTCTTCGGCAACAAAGCCGGCGGTCCGCACATAACGGTTCCGAAACCGAACCCGCCCGTCGCCGGTAAAGTCAAAGGCGCAGACCATGCCGTCGCCGTCGAAGGGATGTTGAACCGGCTGGCCACCGCGTTCAAGCAGCCCGGGGCCGTTGCGGTAGAGCGTCCCGCGCAACTCAGGCGGAAGCTCACCGGAGATGGCAGACAACCATTCGTCGTGTTCTTCAGTCAGGGAAGTGTAACCCCGCAGCCAGTCGTCGCGATTCCAGCGGCGGGGTGCAGGTTGTGGGGCAGGAGCAGCCATGGGCACAGGTTGGTTTAGCGCTAGGTTTCACCTTGGGGTGCAGCACATGATGCAAGACGTTCAAGCTCGGCAACCGTACGTTCAAGTTCATTGGCAAGCGGAGAAGGGGCAAGACCGGTGAACACCTGGACCAACACACGGTAGTACCACAGCGTCCCCTCGCGATGGCCCTCGAAACGCGACCACAACGCCTCACCGACAGAGCGGTAATCCAGCAGCAGTGTGCGTGCATTGTGGACTTTGTCGGCCAGCACAACAAGCCGCGATGCTTCTGACAGGGTTTGCAAACGGTTTAAGTACGCTTCTTTCCGCGCGCGCCAGGGTGGCTTTGGGATCTGATCGGTATCGGTACAATCATCAACCAGAGCGGCGACGCGCCGGCCGAACCGCCGTCGGATTTCCTGTCGGGTAGCATCGCCACCCTGATCTTCAATCGCATCGTGCAGCAGGGCTGCAATTGCCTGATCTTCATCGCCGCCGTGTTCCAGCACCAGGGCCGAAACGGCCAGCAAGTGGGCGATGTAGGGAACGGTTCCACCCTTGCGCTTCTGCTGGCGATGGAGTTGATGGGCGAAAACCAACGCCTCGTCGTAGCGTTCACTGAGCATACAGACCTCTCCTTATATGCGCGTTTTTGCCGGCGCAGGAGATGCACGGCAGGAAGTGCTATTTAGGAGCGGAAATAGGCACAGCCACAACCCGAAAGCCGATGCTGTCGCTGCGCACGTCAGAAGCCGGATACACTGTCTCCGGCGTGACGACACTTGCCGGACTATTGTACGCACCACCACACACAACCCCATCGGCGCACCACTCCCAAACGTTGCCGGCCAGGTCGCACAAGCCGTATCCGTTCGGGGCTTTGCCACCCACCGGTTGCAGTTTGCCCAGGGAATTCTCGGCATGCCAGCTCTGCTTCTCACGGTTGAAACCTGCCTTTGCCCCCGAGCACCGCTCTTTTGAAGTCGGCAGTCGGTAAGGTCACACGCCAGTCCTTTTCTGCCCCGTTGAGGCGGCTCAGAAACACGGTGATGTCCTGTAGCGAGATATTGGTCACCGGCAAATTGCGGTCTCTGACCTGACTTGGGTTGAAGCCCATAACTTTTTCCCATTGCACCTGAGTCACTTCGTACTGGCTAAAGTACAGTGTTTTGCCGTCAACAGATACGGAAACCATGATCAGGTTGATGGCGTCCACCAGAAACGGCCGGGAGAAAGCTGACGGCGCTGGGGGAGGGGATAGACGAAGCGACGTGCGGGCTTTTCGATACCGCTTGATCCGCCCGGTCGGGCTGGAAGGCACAGGCTGCGGGTTAGGGCGGGGTTTGAACAGGTTGTCACCCTGGGGCAGCGCACCGACCGTTGGCAATTCGCCAAACAACAACGTCAGGAGGGCGCAGTAGCAGGGCAACCGCCATCTCTTCCAAACGAAGATGGTCAGAGTGCGGCACTTGGCAATGGGCAGTGGCAGGTTTTGCCCCGTCATGATTTTCGACCCACTTGAGGGACATCCTTGACGCAACGAAAACCAAGGCCCGGATCGCGTGTGTCGGGTGGCACCTGCGTGCGCTTGGTGGCGTTGGCACACTTCTTGGAGAGTGAAAAGGCTCCACCACGTACAATCTTGGCTCCAGACTCGGGTTCGTAGTCGCTGCCAGCGTAGGCTTTGTCATCCGAGTCCGTCCACTCTGCGACATTGCCGGCCAAGTCGAGAACGCCTTCTGGCGTTGCACCTTCTGGAAAGTTGCCGACGGTGCTGGTGTGCCCGATCCGACTTTCCTCGCTGTTGAGGTAACGTTGATCGAACTGATTCCCCCACGGGTACCGTCGTCCCTCGACCCCCCGTGCGACAAACTCCCACTCTTCCTCCGTCGGAAGGCGTTTGCCGGCCCAAGCGGCATAGTCATAGGCATCCTGCCAGGACACATTTGCCACAGGGTGGGTGTCCATCCCGCGCGGATATGTGCCGTCCACCTAATCCGGTGGCAGTTCCTTGCGATTCGTTGCCCTGACAAACGCCTTGTATTCCGCGTTGGTGACTTCGCACTTGTCTATAAAAAAACGGCCGGACGGCAACCAAGTGACTCGGTTTTTCTGATTTGTCACCGTCATCATTGCCCATCAGAAATTCTCCACCGGCAATGAAGATCATCCCAGGTGGGGCTGGCAGCGGCCCCTGGCTGACCTCATCGGCCCCCCCAACCACAGGTGGATCATCAGATTCTGACACAGTTGGGATGTTGACCCTCGCCGGCTTGTCTTCCGCTGTACCTTTCTCTGCAGCTAACGACTTGTCTTTGGTGGCCACAACCGGCTTGTGGGAAGTCAAGGATAGGGCCCACCAGATCGCCCCCCCAACTGTCAGCAACACCAACAGCGGGCCCCATGGCCGGGAGCAATGTCAGTCGCTTCAACAGGCGCACCCCCTGGGTGCCATTCGGCTGGGAGCGAAGGTCGTGCCTAATGGTTGTGTCACACTGACCACCGGGTGGCAGACTACTCGAGGCAAGTGGTAGCTCCGATGGCTCTGAGGTCATGGCCGGGAGCAAGGCGGAAGTTGGGGTCGACACCGCCGAGACCGTTGCCGCCGGCGTCAACGCATGCCGATCCGATCCGGTTGCCCCCTACGCTTTCCTGCTGCTCAACGCCGCCTGGATTACCAAGGCAAATGCGCGTGCCGTCTGGTATCGCTCACGGCTGTCACGGCACACCGCCACATCAATGACCGTTGCCAAGTCCGAACCGATCTGCGGTGCCGCCGTTCGCCAGACGACCTCGCCGCTGACCGGGTCCACCAGTTCATGAGGGTGCATCTCAGTTGCCAGCGTAATCGCCGTCATGCCCAGCGCATAAAGGTCACTGGCGAAGGTTGGCCGGCCGGCAATCTGCTCTACCAGGATGTAGCCGCTCGTGCTGACGACAAGACTCTTCGTCGCAACGCTGCTATCAACCGCCGTCACTTCCTTGACCACACCGAAATCAATGAGCACCACCTGATTGGTGGTGCGGCGTATCATGATGTTGTCCGGCTTGATGTCGCGGTGAATGATGGGCGTCGGGAGTGTGTGGATGTAATCGAGGACCCGCAGAGCACCGAGCAGGATCGTAACCAAGTCCGGTTCTGACAACCGTCCTGCGGCACCGTAGCCTCTGGGTCAGTGTTTCGCCGTCAATCCACTCCTGGACAAAATAATACTGATTGTTTTCGACAAAGTAAGCGTACAGCTTCCAGGATGCTGCCCTGCGAGCCACGCCCGAGCTTTTCCAGCAGCGCTGCCTCGCGCTTGAACCGCTCACGTATGATGGGCGCTAAGTCTGGATCGTAGTTCCACGTCAGGCGCTTGATGACACAGCGCCGACCTGACGGAGCATGGGTATCCTCCGCAAGGTAAGTCTGACCAAACGCCCCTGTACCCAGCTCCTGGAGAAGCCGGTCCTGGTTTTTGAGAAGCGCCATCTTCCGCCGCCGTAGCGTACCTGCTACGCCGTTTTTTTCAGCTGTTTCCCTTTTCATAATGCAAACAGCGAGGCGGCAAGTATGGCTCCGCTCAATGTGCAGGCAAAGTTGACGGCTTCATTGTCCAGATAGCCGGCATTTTCAGCCGTTGCGCCGAGGAAGCTATCACACAGGTTGCCGACCATGCCTCCAACGGCAATACACCACACCGCCCTATGCAGGATAGGGTCTGTCGCTAGGTAGGCCAGGCCACCAAAGGCGACGGCAATCGCCAGTCCCGTCAGCAGACCGACTGCCGAGACTGCCCCGTTGTCACCAACCTGCGCCCGGCGCAGAGTGACAATCGAATAGGGTGTGCCCCCATAAACACGTCCGATTTCACCGGCGACGGTGTCTGACGCAGCAGCGGCAAACGCGCCCAGCACGGCGACGGTGAATAGGTCAGGGCGTGGCGTCAAGACGACAAACGGCGCACACAGCGCCGCAACCCCCGCGTTGGCTACCGCATTGCGCCAGGTGCGAACTGCCTGCGCCGTTTTTTTGGCGCGTTTTTTCTCGTAGCCAACCTTTGAAGCCACCGTCCCAACAATGAAGAAGGCCATCAGTCCGGCAACACCCACCACACCTAATGCCGTGTAGAGGATGAAGGCAAAGACAGCCCCGGTCAGGGCGCCTGACCAATCCACCGACTTGGTCGCTCGGGCCAGTAAGGCCAGGATGGCGGCAAGGCCGATGGCAACAGGCAACCGTGCAACAACGTCAGCTTGCGCGGCAAGCCACGCACTCTGGTCAATCTGCACGGCCAACAACATCACCAGTGCCGCCGCTCCCGCCACCAATGGGTTGTCACAGATGTCATAGGGGAGCGACTCTAACAGCGCGGCTACCACGGCCGCCGCCAGCACAACCGCCGCTAAGCCCAGCGGTGTGAAGGGATGCCCACCGACCACAAGCACCGTCACCAACGTCCCAAACCAGCCAAACAGCACAAAGCCCAGTGTTCCCCACAGACTTTTCCGTGGATTCCACCACAAACGTGGACCGCGCAATCCCCGGCCGCAGACGACCGCCATGCCGTCACCATAGGCCATCATCGCCCACCCACCGGCAACAATCCACAAATCCCTTGGAAACAAAAGCGTCAGCGCGACGACGGCAGCCGGATAAGCAATGACGCCGACTGAATAGCCCTGCACTTGTTCATGGGGGCGGAGTAAACTGGGCATCCATTTGGGCAAGACCCACGCCAGCGCAAGCCCCGACAACCCCATAAGCAGGGTTTGCCAGAACGACGCGATGATCAGTGCAAAGAGGCCCATGCCGATGTGGACCAACCGTCGCCGCGCTTCTGATGAACTGTCTACCACTCCGACCGGCAGCGCCGCGCGCCAGGAATAATCAAAAACTTCCATCCTGCGCACTCTCAACTCAAAAAGGAAAAGGCAGGGGGACATGCTGGCCGCCTGCCTTCAACCTACTGAAACCAACGCCTGCCTGGCAAACCGTTTTCTGTCGCATGCGCGACACAATGGTTGCCTCTCAGGGCCGGGAGAGACCGGGATGTGAACCGGACGTGCTTTAGTTCAAAAACATGAGCATTTTGACAAACAACTTTGGTATGTAGTTGCCAAATGCACCAATAACGCAGATCGCCAGCAATACGCCGAACCAAGCCCAGGCCACCTTGCTGATGTCTTCCATAGCTGCGTCCTCCCCTTGCTTTCAACGGGCTGAGTAAGGAACATTCGTGTTTTCATGCTAACACATGCAGCTCTGTGTAAGAGATGGCCTTTTTTCTGGGGCGTTATGCTAGAAGACAAGCCATCGCCGGCTGCCGCAAAGTGACCGGTACGCCGCACTAAGGCATATAAGCTTGAGGGAGACAAGCCGATGACAGCACCTTTAGCCGGAAAAACGCTTTTCATCACCGGTGCCAGTCGTGGCATTGGTCTGGCGATAGCCCTGCGGGCCGCGCGCGATGGAGCGAATATCGCAATTGCTGCCAAGACAGCCGAACCACACCCGAAACTGCCTGGCACGGTCTACACGGCGGCAGCCGAAGTCGAAGCGGCCGGCGGGCGGGCCCTCCCGCTCGTTGTGGATATCCAGGATGAACAGCGTGTCGCAGAGGCGGTGACACGCACGGTCGAGACGTTCGGCGGGATTGATATTTTAGTCAATAACGCGAGTGCTATCAGCTTAACGCCAACGTTGGAAACGCCCCTGAAGCGCTATGATCTAATGCACCGTATCAACACGCGCGGGACGTTTGTTTGCTCACAAGCTTGCCTGCCGCACCTCTTCAAAGCTGCTAACCCACACATTCTCAACATTTCACCACCGCTCAACATGGAGGCGCGGTGGTTTGCGCCCCACGTCGCGTACACGATGGCCAAATACGGTATGAGTATGTGCGTCCTGGGCATGGCCGAAGAGTTTCGTTCCCAAGGGGTGGCGGTCAACGCCTTGTGGCCGCGGACGGCCATTGCCACGGCGGCCGTCAACAATCTCCTCGGTGGACTGGAGGCAATGCGCCGTTGTCGCAAGCCGGAGATCATGGCCGATGCCGCTTATGCGATCCTCACCCAATCAAGTCGCACTTGCACGGGCAACTTTTTCATTGACGAGGACGTACTGCGCCATGCCGGCGTTACCGATTTCACCCCTTATGCGGTGGACCCAACGGCCGAGCTGCTCCCTGACTTCTTCATCTGATTCATCTGACGCTCCGACGATGCTTCGCCTTTCCATCCGCCAAGTTCTCTGGTTGGTCATTGCTGCTTCCATCATCGGCGGCGGGGGGATTACGGTTGCGGCTTACTTCACGGCCAAGTGGCTTGATGCGAAGACGACAAAGCGTGCGCTGCCCTCTCCCGTCAACTCAGAACCAAAACCGGAGGCCGCCCCCCCGCCGCAACAGCTCGAGGCAGATGAGCGCAACAACATCGCGGTTTATGAACGTGTGAGTCCTGGCGTTGTCAACATCAACACCACGTCCTTCGTTGAGGACCTGTTCTTCGGAGCCTACCCTCAGCAGGGGAGCGGATCGGGTTCGATTATTGATACCAAGGGCCATATCCTCACGAACTACCATGTCATCGAAGGCGCTAGCCGGCTCGACGTGACACTGTCGGACAATACCTCCTACCCGGCAACGATTGTCGGCGCTGACCCTGACAACGACTTAGCCATTATCCGCATTCAGGCTCCGGCAGAGCGTCTGCGGGTTGTTCCACTTGGGTCGTCACGCAATCTGCGGGTTGGGCAAAAGGTTCTCGCCATCGGCAATCCGTTCGGCCTGAATCAAACTCTGACATCGGGCATCATCAGTGCATTGGGGCGGCCGCTGCGCAGCGAAAACGGGCGAACGATTGAAAATGTCATTCAAACTGATGCTTCCATTAACCCCGGCAACTCGGGTGGTCCACTGCTTAACTCGGCCGGTGAAATGATCGGGATCAACACGGCGATTTACTCACCACGCGGCGGCAGCGTCGGCATCGGCTTTGCCGTGCCGGTGGATGTCGCCAAGCAAATCATTCCCGATCTGATTGAGTACGGCCGCGTTCGCCGGCCCTGGCTGGGAATTACAAACACCTATCAGCTCAACGCACGACTGGCGCAACGACTCAACTTACCTGTCAGCGAAGGTCTGATTCTGACGGGCATCGCACCGCGCGGGCCGGCTGCCCAGGCAGGATTGTACGCAAGTGACCGCGTGCTTCAGCGCGGTGGGCAAATTGTGACCGGCGACGTCATTGTTCAGGTTGGCGACACGCCTATTCGGTCAAACGAGGATTTATACCGGTCGCTGCGAGACAAAAAGATCGGTGACACCGTGCCGGTCACGGTGATTCGCGCCGGGCAATCGCTGACGATCAACGTCACGCTGCAGGAGCGTCCGAACTAGCCCTTCTCTCGCCGGTCTGAACCCAGAACACACCTCTGCGGCCCACCTGCTGCCGGCGACGGCGCTGTGGGATTCCGGCAGCAAGCTTGAACAACAACCTAGACAACTGCCTTGCCTTCAGCGCGCCGTCCGGATAGCGGCGTTTCAGGGGTCAGTGCAGCAGAGGACGGCGCACGCAACGGATGGGGTTTGACAAGGGGTGCCTGAAGCGTCCAGCAGCCCGTGATGTCCCGCCAGGCATTGATGCCGGAGAGGGCGCAGGCCGGTGTTCCCTGCCCGGGAAAGACCGTATCACCGACAATCCAGAGGTTCGGGAGCCCAACATCACGGACACCGATCCCAAATAGGTTGCTGTTCCAGATGGTCGTCCGCAAACCGCCGACCATCCCTTGGGCGCGTCCCGTATAACGCGCAAAGGTCACCGGCGTCCCTGGTAGCAGGCATTCGATGCCGGCGCGAATGTCAGGGAAGACACGCGCAACGGCGGTCAACAGGCGCTCGGCAACGGCCGCACGCCGCGCCGCGTAGGTTTCGGCATCGGCATTCCACCACGCGTCAACTTCGGTATGCGTCGAAACGTTGAGTGTTCGCCGCCCCGGCGGGGCACTGGCCCGGTCGTCCGGCTCGCTCAGACTCAGAAATGCGCTGTTGCCGTCTGCAAACGACTCACCGTACCGCAGCAAAACCTGGTGGTTGAGAGGCGCATTAGCAGGAATCACGTCGGCGCGGACACCGAGATAGAGCGTAAACGCACCCCAGCCTTTACCGGCCTTTGCCAGCGAACGCGCCAGCGGCGCTGCCAGCTTCGTGCCGACCAGGCCTGGGATGTTCCACAGCGGCAGGTTGACCACAACACGCGGCGCATGCACGGTCAAACCGCGCTCGGTTTCCACAACGTAACCGCCTCTGGGCTGCGGGGTCAGGCGTGTCACACGCTGCCGCAGCTTCAACACGCCACCCAGGGCACAAAACGCCTCAACGTGCGCCTTGATAAAGGCTTTCATCCCGCCGCGGGCGCGGCGAATGCCATGGCGGTAAATGTCTAGCCCAGCAGCGCCGTTCAGAAACGGTGCACGGTCCGCCGTTTCCTGTGCCGTGATCAACAGCAGACCATCCAGAAAGGCCCGCAGCGGTGCATTGTCCTCCAACCGGTGACGACGCAAAACATCCCCAACGGTTGAAAACAAATACGGCGTAACGCCGATGAAACTAGGGGAAACTAAGCGTACATTCGCGACCACGTCGCGCCAGCGGCGGAGTGGCAGCGCCGGTAGCTTCGCCGTTGCCGCCCACATGGCATCTGCCGTTCGATCCACTAACTGCCAGAATGCCTGAAGGCGCTCGGCTTCAGCAGCGTTGCGGGCGAATCGTGCAACGCGCTCATGCGTCCATACCGCCTGGTCATGGGTGATGTTCACCGTTCGGTCGGGCAGGTGGACCGGGACGCACTCGATGAGCGTGCTTTCCGGTACGGTCGCCCCGAGGCGTGCCAACACCTGGGTGTGCAAGCCGCTGGCGTCCAGCCCCATCAGGACAGTTGCGCCGGCGTCAAAGGTGTATCCCTTGTGAAAAAAATACCCCGCGCAGCCGCCTGCCTTATCATGGGCCTCAAGCAACAACGTGCGGTAGCCATCGCGTTGGAGCAAAGCGGCCGCGGTCAGACCCGCCACACCGGCGCCGACGACCACGACATCGAATTCTGGGCTGTGTGCTTCACGGGGATGCATACCCTGGACTATACCAGGGTGATTTGGTCGTCCTGAAGGGTGCGCACCGGATACACCACCGGACGGCGCAGGGCGGCAATCACCTGCGCCTGGACGGCCGGATCGTCACCAAACCCTTCAAACCACTCGGCTGCCGGTTCGCGTCGCCACCAGGAAAGCTGCCGTTTGGCGTAGCGGCGGGTATCGGTTTTCATTTGCTCGACGGCGGATGCATAAGTGCGTTCGCCACGCAAGTATTCCAGAAAGCGCCGGTAGCCATGCGCCTGAAAAGCTTCGGCATCCGGTGGAATACCCGCCGCCAGCAGACGGCGGATTTCATCGAGCAAGCCGGCGGCAACCATGGTCTCCACCCGCGCATTGATGCGGGCGTAGAGTGCCGCGCGCGGCGGCGAGAGAACAATCATCCGCATCCGCGCTGCAAAGGCCGGCGGCGGCGGTACATTGCGCTGCCGTTCGAAGAGTGATTGCTTGGACTGGAACAACACTTCGAGCGCCCGCATGGTCCGCGACCAATCATTCGGGGACAGACGCGCCGCCATCACCGGGTCAAGGCGTGTCAGCATTCGGTGCAGCCACGCGGCGCCGCGCCGGTCACGGATGGTTTTGAGTCGTGTCCGCAAGCGCAAATCCGTCGGGGTTTCGTCGGTGAACAAACACCCGCGTAGGGCGTCAAGGTAGAGCCCTGTCCCTCCGACGAAAACGGCCGTCCGTCCACGTGCTTCAATGTCAGCCAGGCAAACGGCGGCTTCACGCGCATATCGGCCGGCGGTATAGTGCTCGGTCGGCGCGGCGACATCAATGAGATGGTGGGGAATGGCGGCGCGAACGGCCGGTGGCACCTTTGCCGTCGCAACGTCAAGTCCGCGATAGACTTGAATGGAATCCAGATTGATAATCTCCCCCTCCAGGGCGCGGGCGACCGCGATGCCCAGGGCGCTTTTCCCGGAGCAAGTTGGGCCAACAATGACGGGGATCGGGCGCGTCGTCATCCGTGCCGGCGGCGGACATCGCTGCGCCGCACCTCAGCAATTTCGTTGTCCAAGCTGCGCCGGCGTTCACCGCGCCGTTCGTCCAATTCACTGACGCCGGTTGCGCGCCGGAGCAAACGAATTGCGCGGTCACGGGTTTTCTTAATTTCGCGCCGACCATCCTCCCACTGAATCTCAACGGCACCTTCGGGGCCGGGGGTCACAATCCGCACGATTTCGCCATACTGCATCCCATGCCCGGCAGCGAAGGAAACTTCATCGCCAATCCGATATTCAAAGCGATTTCGATCATCCTGGGCCATAACGCCTTCCCTTCAACTCGAGTGATTGAAACTGCTTAGAACAGGGGTTCTCAACACTGAGCAGGCATTGTAGCGCAACTTCATTCCCGCCACCTTGCCGGGCGCAGATCGGCAGGCTATAGTTGAGCCATCATTGCGGAGGGTTGGCAGAACGGCTAATGCACCGGTCTTGAAAACCGGCGTCCGAAAGGACATGTGGGTTCGAATCCCATGCCCTCCGCCACTTCCCAGGCCTGTTCCTAATGCTGTCGCCACAGGACTCGGAAACTGAAGAGGCGGCTGCCCGCGCTCGAATGCTGACGGCCGCCGGTTTCGCCCTAGGCTTGCCGATGACGTTCGTGGGGTCGCTTCTTGTCGGGTATTGGCTTGACCAATGGCTTGACACCGCGCCGCTGTGGGTGCTCCTGCTCGGCTTCTCCGCGTTGGTCAGTAGCGGACGGCTGCTGTATCGCTTGTGGCGACGGCTGAACTAGCCTACGTTCGCGCCTACGTTCGCGCGCCCCAGCCGTGGGCTGCGCGGTATACGTCCGTGCGGCTTCGCGCGCCGATGAAGCGTCGGGAAAACCGAAGCGAACGTGGCGTGTCATCGAACCCACTGCCATAGTAACCAGAGCAGGAAAAAACAACCGAGCAGCCCCCCGAGGAGCAAACCTGCGTCCAGCCACTGCTCTTGCCGCCTGGCGCGCGCACGCGCTTCGGCGTAGGGAATGTGCGTAAATGACACCATGGTGTAGAGGGGCAAAAAACGGTCTCCCAGAACGGCAGACATGAGGTACTCCAGGCGTCGTCGGAATAAAAACCAGGGCGATGCTACCTTGGCGCGCATTTCAAGGTAGTTGTCATACGCCAGTTCGGCCAGTGCATCTGTGTTCACCTTACGTCGCTGCTGGTAGTCACGAAACGCCATCCGAGTGTCGCCGTTGTGCCGCCGCAAGCACTCATCGAGAATGAAGCAATCCTCAAATGAGGCATTCATGCCTTGTCCATAAAACGGTACGACGGCATGGGCTGCGTCACCTATCAGGACAACACGCCCGGCATATTGCCACGGAAAACACCGAATCGTGACCATTGAGCCGGTTGGGTTGTGCTTGAAATCCTCCAGCAGCGTCGGCATCAACGGTGTCACGTCCGGGAAATGGCGGTCAAAAAACCGGCGGATGGCGTCATCGTCGGTCAGTTGGGCAAAGCTTTCCGCGCCTTCATAAGCGAGAAACAGGGTGCAGGTAAATGACCCGTCCAGATTCGGCAGCGCAATGAGCATGAAGTCCTGCCGCGGCCAAATATGAAGGTAGTTTTTGGGCAGGGCGTGTGAGCCGTCGGGGAGCGCAGGAATGGTCAGTTCTTTGTAGCCGTGGGGCAGAAAGGTCTGCGCGTAATCGTAGCGGTCAGTACGCTGTAGCGCCTGCCGGACGGCCGAAAACGCACCGTCTGCCCCGACGACGGTTTGCGCGCGCACCGGTCGGACGGTGCGCGTCAAAGGATCCTCAATGTCAAGCGTCATGGAAGCCAGATCCAGCCCGACGCAACGTGAGGAAAAATGGATGTCCAGATTTGGCCAGCCGGTCGTCGCGTCAAGAAGCGCATGATTTAACCGATGCCGCGAAATGGAGAAAATCGTTTCGTCTGGCGTGCGCCCATAGGGCTGGAAGGTCAATTCTCCCTGCGGGCTGTGGATCATGCGCCCGCGCATAGGGATGGCCAGCGGACGGATGACCGGATCGAGGCCGACCGCAGCTAAGGCGCGGAGTCCACGGGTTGACAGGGCCAGGTTGATGGAGCGTCCGCGTGGAACAGGCGCGGTCCGTAGATCGGGGTGCCGTTCATAGAGTGTCACCTGATAACCTTGCCGGGCTAAGTACAACGCAGCTAAGGTCCCGGCCGGGCCTGCCCCACAGATCGTAAAGTTTTGGGCAACCATTAAATCATTGACCATGGCTTCCACTGATTCCTAACATAGCGTTTGGCACATCGGCAGCGTTTTCCAACAATTCGCATGTTAGGCTGGCTTGTCAGAAAGCCCGACGGCCCTCCAACCTCGCAGAAACCGGCCACTCCAATCTAATGAAGCAATGCCCAGCTTGCGGTCGAGAATATGATGACAACGTGACCTTTTGTCCGGTCGACGGCAATGGATTGTTCCCAACGCTCATTGACGGCAAGTACCGCATCGAAAAAAAGATCGGCGAAGGCGGCATGGGGCAAGTGTATCGTGCTACCCATGTCGAAATCGGAACGCCGTTTGCTCTCAAGGTTCTGCACGCCCAGTTCGGTGAAGATGCAACGGCCATAGCGCGTTTTCGCCGCGAGGCACAGGCCGCCGCCCAAATCCGCCATCCAAACGCTGTCAGCGTTACTGACTTCGGGGTAACGAAGGACTCCAATCTGGTGTACTTCGTTATGGAATACCTCGAAGGTATGTCGCTGGGCGAGTGGCTGCGCGAAGGACACGGGCTGTCGTATGCCGACATTTTCCTCATCTTCTCAGGTATATGCGCCGCGCTGCATACCGCCCATACGAAAGGCATTGTTCACCGGGATGTCAAGCCAGATAACATCTTTCTCTTGCTTGACGAAGACAACCACATCAAAGGCGTCAAGGTGCTCGACTTCGGCATCGCCAAGCTCAAACGCCAAGACAAAAGCACCCTGACGGTTTCGGGGACGGTTGTCGGGACGCCGGATTACATGTCACCGGAGCAGTGCCAGGGTCTTGAGCTGGATGCCCGCTCGGACATTTACAGCTTGGGGGTGATGCTCTATCAACTGTTTACCGGTAGAGTCCCGTTTCAGAACGAAAACCCCATGGCGACTTTGGTTGCCCACGTCTCCCAAGCACCGTTGCCGCCGGCGACAGTCAATCCGAATGTCCCTCCCTCCATTAACCAACTGATTCTACGGGCGTTGGCCAAAAATCCTGCCGACCGCCCGGAAACCGCGCTGCACCTGCTCGGCGAACTTGACCAAGCGCTTCGGGAGATTGGTGTCACACCGGCGACCACTTCCCGCCCTACCTTACCCACAACTTTGCCCGCAACCCAGTTGTTGAACGACCACAAAACCGTTGACGATAAGCGGCCGTCAAAGGCCGGGTTGCACAACACTTCGGCAGAGAACCATCAGACCCTCCAGTTGATAGCAGAAGTGTCAGCCACGCCGGACAAATCGGACACCCAAATACATCGGCGTTCAACCGGGAGCAATCGCAAGCTGGACATGCAGTTCGGAGGTGGAACGAGGGCCTATGTGACCGCCGAGGAAACGGTAGCACCGGCCAACAACCGGCTCTGGCTGATGGCAGCAGGTGTCGTCGTGGTTGGACTGGTTCTGGCTGGGGGCGGATGGTACTTCCAGCGTGGGCTGCTCAGGGAGGGCGATACCACGCAGAAGATGACTGCCGGCAGGCCGGACACACCGCCGGTACCGGCGCCGCCGCCCGGCATGGTGTACATCCCCGGCGGTACGTTTATTATGGGCAACAATGCCAGCCCCGATGACTTTGAGAAACCGGAGCACGAACGGCAGGTGGCACCGTTTTTTATAGATAAGACCGAAGTTACGAACGAGCAGTACGCCAAATTCGTTCAGGAAACGGGCCATCCGCCACCACCGAACTGGCGGGGGCAGAAAACCTTCCCGCCGGGGACAGCCAAGCTGCCGGTGGCAGAGGTCAGTTGGGATGACGCCCAGGCTTTTGCCAAGTGGGCCGGTAAGCGTCTGCCCACCGAAGTTGAATGGGAGTACGCTGCACGTGGGACGGATCGCCGTCTTTACCCGTGGGGCAACGAGTTCGATCCATCTAAGCTCAATGCCGGACGCGACATAAGCCAAATTAAGGACCAGCGGCGTCAAGTCGGTAGTTTCGGCGGTGAAAGTCCGTTTGGTTTGCTCGACATGGCCGGCAATGTTTCGGAGTGGACCGACAGTGGCTACGACCTGTACCCCGGTAGTCAGGCAGTTATCAAACCGCAGTTTCAGCCGCTTAAGATCATCCGCGGGGGATGCTTTGCCGATGATGCCCGCAAAACGATGGTGACGCGCCGGCTGATGAACGACCGCACATTCCGCGATTTGTCCACTGGCTTTCGCTGCGCTAAAGATGCCCCAGCTCTGGCGACTAACTCACCGTAATCCCCAGAACACCCTGCTAGGGTTCCGGCCTCCGCTCCGGCGCACCGTCCCCCATCGCCCCTCTCGCATAAGGCGCCAAGGGGATAATTTCGGCGCGCTGGCGCGCCGCAGCTAACCACTGCTGTTGTTCACGCGCTGCGCGCTCCCGCGACAAGATCTCTACAATCAATGCCCGTTGTTCATCGTCGGGCATCTCCGGTGCAACCGTTCCGACAGCTGCCAACGCCGGACGAACTTTGGTGGCATAGTACACCAGCACATCCTCGTCTGTAACAAGTACAAAGGTTTGAAAGCGAAAGGTAATGTACTTTTCGACCTGCAAGCGCTCGCGGATCAGGCGATCAAAGGTCTCCACATCTAATCCGACAGACTCTAAACGTTCGCGGAACACGGCTTCTGAGGGAAATTGTTTGACCAAGCGCTGTTTAGCAGCGGCGACTTCATCCGTCGTCAAGGTCGCCAACGGGAAGCGGGCTGCTTCCTGGGCCAACAAGAGGAGGTCTATTTTCGCTGTCAGGACACGCTGGAGATCACCGTTCGTAATGGATGCCAAGTTTACCCCCGGATCAAAGGCCAGCAGCCAAATCAGGTCGCTTTCAGTGATGACATCGCCGTTGACAGTGGCCACAAGACGGTCGGTCAGAAACTCGCGTGTTGTTACAGACGGTGACTGCCCAAAGCCATCATCTGTTGCAGACGCGCCCCATAACGCCCAACTCATAATGGCAACTATAAGTGTGCGCACCGGCGCCCACCGTTTCCGACACGTCTGAAACGCCGTTGGCAGCCACAGTATTTTGCTCATACAGTCTCAGCGGGGCCTTCCACCGGTGTTTCGACGATTTCTGCGCCGATTCCCTGCAACTTGCCGATCAAGCTGGCGTAGCCGCGCTGGACAAACTCCGTGCCATAAATCTGGCTCTCGCCGGTCGCGATTAATGCCGCCATCACATAGGCAAAGCCAGCCCGGAGATCGGGAATGTGCAACTGCCCGCCACGTAAGGGGGTTGGGCCGGAAATGAGGGCGCTGTGGAGATAGTTCTTGTTGGTGAAACGGCACTCCCGGCTACCGAGGCAATCGGTAGTCAGTTGAATTCGCGCGCCCATAGACACCAACGCCTCGACGTAACCAAAACGACTTTCATAGACCGTCTCGTGAACCACCGAAATTCCGTCGGCTTGCGTCAGCAGGACGACAAAGGGGGGTTGCCAATCGGTCATAAAGCCCGGATGGACATCGGTTTCAAGGTTGACAGGACGCAGTCGGCCGCAGCGGTAGAAACGGATGCCGTCCGGGCGAATATCGAAATCACCTCCAACTTTGCGCAACCAGTCGAGAAACGTCACCATATCGCGCTGCATAGCGCCCTGCACAAACACTTCGCCGCCGGTGGCGACGGCGCAGGCCGCAAAGGAAGCGGCCTCAATGCGGTCGTGCATCACTTCGTATTCGACGGCGCGGAAACGCGAGGTACCTTCGACAATCCAAGTCCGATTAACATCTTGGTACACAATAGCTCCCATGGCTTGCAGCAAGCCGGCCAGATTTAAGATCTCCGGTTCAATGGCAGCATTGCGGATCACCGTCCGGCCGCGCGCCCCGACGGCCGCCATCAACAGGTTCTCTGTCGCCCCAACACTGGGATATTCCAGCGTAATGACGTTGCCCTGGAGGTGATCGGCGTGAAACCGATAGGCCGTCCGCGAGAGTGCTTCTACCGTGACACCCAACTGCTGGAGTCCGGCAATGTGGTAGTTGATCGGCCGGGGGCCGATTGAGCAACCGCCAATTGTTGTCAACTCTGCCCTCCCTAACCGGTGGAGCAACGGCGACACAAACAGAATCGGCGTTCGGGTCGAGCCACTGTACTTGAGCGGAATGACCGGATTACTCACCCTACGGGCATCAATGGCAACCGTTGTCTCATCCCGCCAGACATAGTCGGCACCCAGTTCCGCACACAGCTTGAGCGTAATTTCGACATCGGTAATGCGTGGGACGTTGTACAGTGTGGTCACACCATCGGCGATGAGCGCCGCTACGATCATCTTAAGGGCGGCATTTTTTGCCCCGGAGACCCGCAGCCTACCGTGTAAGGGACGTCCGCCTACAATGTCATACCGAGTTGGCATAGGTGTTTTGACAGGTGTTTTTTCGGTTCAGAGTAGGTTGTGCAGGTGCGCCACACAGCGAAGCGCCGCCACCGATGGTGGCGCAAGTTGACAGCAGGGCGCAACTGACCTGATAGGCTGAGGCGACGGTGAGTTCTGCGCCACAGCTTGTCGCCAGATATGGTCTCGGTGATAATCAGTGGCGTTCATACTCCGAAAAAAACGTTTTCCCGAAAACGGTTTTTGGACGGCGCGTTGAGGCCGCTTTACCCGGGAGGCAGCGATGGTCAAAACCCAAGTCAGCGGGATTATGAACTACCATGACGCAGCGCTTGCTCTGGATGCCGGAGCCGATGCACTGGCGTTTGACCTCAACCCACGGAGCGAATACCACGTTGCACCCGCGACTGTGCGTGAGATTGCCGACCGCCTGCCACCGTTTGTCCCGGTTATCGGCGTTTTCCACAACGAGTATAACTTTGAAGCGCTACGTTCGATGGTCGAAGCGGCGAAGGTGTCCGTCATTCAGCTCGATGGCAATGAAAGCGCCGACTACTGCCGTCAACTTGGCGCTTGGCGCTTGGTCAAGAAGTTGCGCGTCGGCGACGACTTCGATGTGATGCGGGTCAAAACTTATCCTGTGGCGGCGGTGGTTCTGGAAGGTGAGTCACCCGATGGACAAGCAGGACGACTTTTTGACTGGCGATTGGCGGCAGCCGCAAGACAGTATGCGCGGATTATCCTGTCCGGGGGACTGACGAGTGAAAACGTGGCAACGGCAATTCGGACGGTGAAACCCTACGCCGTCAACGTACGCGAAGGCGTCGAGTCGGCTCCGGGCCGCAAAGACCGCATTAAGTTGCAAACCTTCATGCTCGAAGTTGAACGCGGACGGCAGGAAACCCTCAAATCTACGACAGGACGGTTGCCACGCTTAGACTTTTAGCCTTCCCGGGTAGCGTGAGCGTGCCACGGCAGACTTGACAGGCGAGGCGACACCGACTACAACTGATCGCTGCCTTGGCAGCTATCGTGCCGCCAGGGTACATGCGGATGTGGCGGAATTGGCAGACGCGCATGGCTCAGGACCATGTGGGCTTCGGCCCTTGAAGGTTCAAGTCCTTTCATCCGCACCACCCAAGCACCCGTAGCTCAGTTGGATAGAGCGTCTGACTACGAATCAGAAGGTCATAGGTTCGAATCCTGTCGGGTGCACCATACCTTTCTACCACTTTCTAACCAACCTTCACAGCGGGGCGGTGAGTTCCCCGCTTTGTCTTTTCCCTGCCCTGCCGGGTGAGTTCCTCCGCAGCCAGGCAAAGCAAGGGTGCAATCATCAACGCCTACTCATCTCCGGTTGTCGGACGATGCCTATCACCTGCCTGTCAAACGCTCGGCTGCGTCACCGCCAATTCACACGTAGGCAACAGGCACTTTGCAACCAAAGTACCCACCACAACGCCTTCAAATTACCGCCCCAGAAGGGCGGCCAGGCCCCCCTCCGCTGCGCAGCGCAAGGTATGGCGCTTAGTCGCGGCAGGCAACCAGGAAACATCTGTTATGCAAACCGGACGCGTGTTTCACCTGCATTTTGATGCCTTTGCAGGTGTGAGTGGGGACATGATCATCGGCGCGCTCCTGGACGCCGGCGGATCTTTTGACAGGCTCTGTACCGACCTAGCCAAACTCCGGCTTGACGGGTATGAGCTGCAACTGCGGCGCGTCAAGCGGGCGGCGATTGACTGTGCCAAGTTTGATGTCGTGCTCAAAGCCCCTGCGTCCCACCATCACCACTCGCACGAACCCAAGACTGCGCACGGGCGTGGGCTAGCCGAGATTACGGCCATCATTACGGCGGCCGGACTGAGCGAGCGTGTCACAACGCAGTCCATCGCCATCTTCCGGCGACTGGCGGAAGTCGAAGGCCATGTCCATGGGCTTCCCCCTGAAGCTGTGCATTTTCATGAGGTTGGGGCCGTGGATGCCATCGTGGACATTGTCGGTGCGTGCCTGTGCCTTGAACAACTGGGTGTTGCGCGCCTGACTGCGTCGCCTCTGCGGGTCGGTTTTGGCCTGATCGCCTGCGCCCACGGACGCTATCCGATTCCTGCCCCCGGTACGGCCGAGTTACTCCGCGGCGTACCATTTTACGCCGGCGACCTGGAGGGTGAATTCACAACGCCTACCGGTGCAGCCATTCTCACGACCCTCTGTGCGGCCTACACGCGAACACCGGACTTCACGGTGACGCACACCGGGTATGGGGCCGGAGACCGCGACATCCCCGGCTTTCCTAATGCGCTCCGGGTGTTTCTTGGCCCTGCTCCGAACGTCACCACCCAACAGCATCCCGCAGTCGCCGGCGCGGTGCCCACGTGTGAAACCATTGCCGTTTTGGAAGCCAATCTTGATGATCAATCCCCACAGCAGTTGGGCTACGTTATGGCGCGGTTGCTGGCGGAGGGCGCACTCGATGTCTTTTTTACGCCAATTCAGATGAAAAAGAATCGTCCGGCCGTCGCGCTCACCGTTCTCTGCCGCCCCGCAGACGAAGCGCGCTTGGTGGCGGCGATCTTTCAGGAGACAACAACGCTCGGTCTGCGGCGACGTATGTCCGACCGTTACACACTCCCACGGCGTGAAGTCCACCTGACGACTGCCGCCGGTGTGGTGCGCCTCAAGTCCGCCACGCTACCCAACGGACTGGAAAAAGTCATGCCTGAATACGATGACTGCTGCGCACTGGCAGAAGCAACGGGGAAGCCGTTGCAGGTCATTTATGCCGAAGTTCTGAAAGCGTACGAAAAGCAACAAAGTCAAAATGCAGAATGAGCGTAACCCTACGCCTTGCGCCACCGGCTAGAGCGGTACAGGCGTCTCTACGCGACCTGCACCGTGGGGTGGTTCGCTATGGTTGAGGTTAGTTTGCCTGGAGTGGGGATACTATGGATCAAACCCTCGAAGCTGCCCTGTGGAAGATGATGCGCACCTTGTTCAAGGCGCATCCGTGGCACGGTGTTTCAATCGGCGCTCAATCCCCGATGCAGGTCACGGCCTACATCGAAATTGTGCCGACCGATGCCGTCAAGTATGAGCTTGATAAGACGACGGGCCACTTGAAAGTTGACCGACCGCAGAAGTATTCCAACCACTGCCCAACGCTGTATGGACTCATCCCGCAAACCTACTGTGGCTCGCGCGTAGGTGCCTTCTGTGCTGAGCGAACCGGACGGACGGCCATGGCCGGCGACGGCGACCCGCTGGATATTTGCGTGCTCACCGAAAAGCCGATTCACCACAGCGACATTCTCGTGCAGGCGATTCCGATTGGCGGTTTACGGATGGTTGACAGCAATGAGGCCGACGACAAAATCATCGCCGTTTTGCGCGGGGACGAGGTGTACGGCGAGTGGCGTGATATTAGTGAATGCCCGAAAAACCTGATCGAGCGCCTGCGGCATTACTTTCTGACCTACAAGGAAATCCCCGGCGCAACCGACCGCCACACGGAAATCACGCACGTCTATGATGCTGTGGAAGCCCACCGTGTCATCCAATTGAGCCGTGAGGATTACTTAGCAGCGTATGGGGAGTTTGAAACCCTGCTCAATCGGGCGCTCGGGATGGAACCGAGCGCACAGAGCATGCATGCCTAATGTACACCTGAACGAGGCATACACCTAAACGAGGTAGCCACCACCTACTTCGTGGCGTAGGTCAGCATGATGGTCGTTTTCTTGGTCGTGCTGTTGATGTTGATGCCAATCATCACTGTCTCACCAGACTCACGGCGGGCGGTAATCGCACGCCCATCGCCACTATTGAGGGCTGTGGTCGTAAAGCCGTTGTCCTTGAGCTGCTTTTCGTAAAACTGTCTAACGGTGTCGGGGGGATCGGTTGTGGTCATCGAGATCCGCCCGGCAGCTCTTCCGTCCCGTTCAGCCTTGAGATTCATTGAAACCTCTGCACCGGCATAGAGTGCCACCCACGCTGGTAAGTCCTCCGGCGTGGCCTCTTTGACTCCGGGCTGATACTTGGGAGCTGAGTTGCCGACCTCCTTGGCGCGCGCTTTTTCGCGCTCGGCCTGAAGCTTATAGAACGCTTCCGTGGAAAGCGTTTCTGTCTTGCCAGTTTTTTTGTCGCGGAACGTAATGGTTTTCTTCTTTTTGTCGGTGGACAGGATTTCAAAGTCCGAATTGTCATCTGCTTTAGAGGTGTCGGTCGGCGCAGTGTTTTCGGTCGGCGTGGCGGCCGTACTCGGTGCAGGCGGTGGGTCTTCCGGCTTGGAGGCTTCTTTCGTGTCACAGCCGGCAAGCAACAGCCCAAGCCAAAGCAGCAGCGTGCCATGGCCGGCAACAAGCACACCACGCCATACAGCAAGCTTGAGCACAGAGCTGTGCGAAGCAGGCGCAGATACCATAGTTGGGATGGTCTCCTGAAAAAACCAAATGTCAAGCAAAGCGAAAACCAAGCCGCATTTTTTACCAACTCTTGGCCGACTTTGGAAGCGGTTCCAGAACACGATGGGGCAAAGCGGGGCCCTGCCGGAAGGTCTTCCTTGGGAAGCTCAAAACAGAGGAAAACTCAAACAGACGCAAATCTGTGTCGCGTAGGGTGAAACTGGCTTTCCTGGCTAAGGTAGAGCCTTCTGCGCGTCAGTAAGTCAGCGGGGCTAAGCCATCAAGTCATCACCTGCCATACGCGCCGGTGAAAGCACATCACTTGCCCGGACAAACCTAAATATGCCACGCCCTGATCGGCCGTAATCGGCAGCACACTATGCGCGGCTGCCACACACTCGCCCAAACAGTGCCAGCGCTTTGGCGCGTTGACGCGCGTGATCGACAAGCGGTGCCGGGTAGTCGTTGCCGAGCACACAGCGGAAGGCCCGCTGGGCGTCCGGCGGCATACAGGCCGGCTCATGCAGCCAGCGATCCGGGACGGCGCGCAGTTCGGGGACATAACGGCGAATGTATGCCCCGGTCGGATCAAACTTTTTTCCCTGGGTTGTTGGGTTGAAGATGCGGAAATAGGGTTGTGCATCCGTTCCCGTTGAAGCAGCCCACTGCCAGCCGCCGTTGTTGGCAGCCAAGTCGCCGTCCACCAGATGTGTCATGAAATGACGCTCACCCCATCGCCAGTCAATCAACAGGTCTTTCGTCAAAAATGACGCCACAATCATCCGGGCGCGGTTGTGCATCCAGCCGGTCTCCAACAGTTGTCGCATGGCGGCATCTACAATCGGGAACCCTGTCTGGCCCGCACACCAGCGCTCAAACCAGGCTTCGTTGTTTTCCCACGCCAGCTCGTCATAGGCCCGCTTGAATGCTCCGGTCTCAACATACGGAAAGTGGAAAAGAATCTGCCGGTAAAAATCGCGCCAGATGAGTTCGGTCACCCAAGCCTCTAGCCCTGCGGCTCCTGCAGGCAAGGCGTCGCGGGCGTTCCAGTAGGCGCGGCGTGGAGAAAGACAGCCAAACCGTAGGTAGGGGGACAACCGCGATGTGCCATCTACCGCTAACGCATCGCGCGCTGTGGCGTAACGGCTCGCGTTGTGCTGGATGAAATCGTTCAACCGCGCTTGCGCTGCCGCTTCACCACCCGGCGGGAGGCAGGCCGTGGTTGCAAAGCCAAGTTCGGCGAGTGTCGGAAGCGGTAAGCTCGTGGCTTGGGGAGGTGGCTTGACAACGGATGGCGCGGAACGCGGACGCGGAATAGTTTGGTTTAACACGGCATTCTTGTACGGCGTAAACACTGTGTAGGGCGTCCCGGACTTGGTTTTGACCGCGCTGGGTGCAGTCAGCCCACCGTCTTCAAATCCGACTACCGCACACTGCCCGGCTAAGCGCGTCCTGACCCGCGCATCCCGCGCCAGCGCAAACGGTTCGACATCGAGATTGAAATAAACAGCAGTGGCGCCGGTTTCAGTCACAAGTCGCGCCAGTTCTTCCTCCGGTCGCCCACGCCGCAGAATGAGCCGTCCGCCCCGGGTACGCCAAGCGGCGTCCAGTGCGCGCAGACTGTCCAGCAGGAAGGCAACACGGTTTGCTCCCGTGTCGGGACGACGCAAAATCGCGTCATCAAAGATGAAAACGGGGATGACCTCATCGGTGGCCGCGTAGGCAGCCAACAGGGCCGTGTTGTCGTCAAGACGCAGGTCACGCCGAAACCAGTGAATGATACGTTTTGTCATATCGTTATCAGCGCCGGCTGGAGGGAGACATTACTTTGGCGTAAGTCGCCAACCTGTGCTGTAATTTGTCAAACGGCAGGCCGACCCCTTGAGGATACGAAAAAAGGGCTATGACATGTCCGATGTTCTCAATCCCCCTGAAACTCCCTACGCCGGAGACCCTTCGGCGACCATGACGGTCTGGCAACAGCTGATGGGAGTGTTTTTCTCGCCGGGCGCAGTGTTTGCATCGTTGCGCCACAAACCAGAGGTCCTCGCGCCGATGTTGGCGATGGCGGCAATCACAGCCGGCTTCTCACTCTTTTTCAGCCTGTGGGTTAAGGTCAACCCTCAAGAACTGGCCCGACGCGGCATTGAATACCAGCTTGAACGACAGGGTAAACGGTGGAGCGATCTGTCTGATGCCGAACAACGCCAGTTTGAGCAAGGCATTGAATTGACCGCAGGCTTTCAGCGTTTTGCGCCGGTGGTGGGGGTTGTTTTCACCGTCCTCTTCACGGTAGCGCTGGCCGGCGCGTGTTACCTTGGCCTGCTTTTGCTCAATGGGCAAACCGATTTTACGCATGTTTTGTCGGTGACGGCTTATGCTCTGTATGCCACGGAGGGCACGAAGTACGTTCTAAACACGCTTGTCGTACTCCTTCGCCCACCGGACATCGAACAAATCCTCAGAGCGCGGGGTAGTTTTGTGGTCAGTAACCTGGCTGCGCTGCTGCCCGAGTCCTGGCCCGCTTGGCTGCTGGCTGCCGCAGGCTGGGTTGACGTCTTCTCCATCTGGTTCATTGCGCTCATGGGGATCGGTCTGGCAGCGGTTGCCTACAAGAAGACGCCGCAGCAAGTGATCATCATTCCGATCAGTCTGTGGCTCCTCGGTGTTCTGGGGTCGGTCATCTTCGCGCTTGTGACAACTGCGAAGTGAATGACTTGGTGAATGACTTGCTGCTGACCAATGCAGAAGGCTACGATGCAAGAGATTCCTGTGGGACTTTAGCTCAACGGTTAGAGCAGCGGACTCATAATCCGTTGGTTGTAGGTTCGAATCCTACAAGTCCCACTCCTCGCGTCACAGCCCTGGTATCCATCTCAGCCCGACCGGGCTTACCGCGCCGCTTCTGATGGCATCGTATGACATCGCTATGGGACAAAACATCGCTCGGCAACACCGGCTTACGGGTTAGCCGCATTGGCCTTGGCTCAAGCTATGGCATTGGGGCACGGGAAGTTGAAGCTGCCTACGAGCGGGGCATCAACTATCTGTACTGGGGATCAATTCAACGCCCGGATTTTGGCAAAGCGATTCGACGTCTTGCGGCGCGCGACCGAGAAGGTTTGGTGATCGTCATTCAGACGTACACCCGCGTCGGTTTCCTTATGAAGCCGGCGTTGGAGTCTGCTCTGCGTGAACTTGATACGGACTACACCGATATTCTCCTACTTGGGTGGTGGAATGACCTGCCACCGCGCCGGATTGTGGATGCGGCGTTGCGCCTCAAGCAGGATGGGCGCGCCCGTTGCATCATGATCTCAGGTCACGAACGCAAGAAGTTCGGGGCATTTATCGGCGAGCTGGCCTTTGACGCCATCATGGTGCGCTACAACGCCGCACACCCGGGTGCTCAGACAGAAGTATTTCCTCATCTCCGCCAACGGCGCGTCGGCGTTGTCGCCTACACGGCAACCCGATGGGGATCGCTGCTGAACCCACGCCTCACGCCTGCCGGTGAACAGACACCCAGCGCAGCTGACTGCTACCGCTTTGTGCTCACCAATCCAAACGTTGATGTCTGCTTGGCCGGCCCACAGGATGCCGAAGAACTTGCCGCCGCCTTCGCGGCCCTTGATCGCGGCCCGATGTCCGCCGACGAAATTGCCTGGATGAAGCGCGTCGGGGTAGCCGTACGTGAGCATCATCGGCAGCCTTGGCTGGCGCGTTTGGTCGCGGACTTGAAAGCCTAACAGAGCCTCTGCAAGGCCGGGGCAGGATACCTCTGGGTGGGTGGGATATCTGCGAACCCAGACCTCAACCGGCAGAGCGACCACGCTTCTTATTTTCCCGGAAGCCGCTGTTCGGAATGGCGCTCACAATGACTTTGCCGAACCGTGCCGATTGTCCGATCCGGGGAATTGTGCCGGTGAAGTATGCCCGCTGACCCGGCACCAAAAACTCCCCCCCGGCCATCGTGCGGCCGCTACCAATGGGCACGTTGTATTTATCTACCACTGTAAATAGTAGAGACGGGTTGTAGCGCCGAACACCGTCGGTGCCAGTGTGCACGACCTCGCCGCTGATATTGATGTCGCCGTTTTCGGCCACCTCGGCCGTACAGCTTTCAATCCGCAGCGGATCGTTGATGGGGTTTTCAACTTGAATATTGATGGGGAAAGACATACGCGCTGTGCCTCCAGTGCCTGGAGTGCATAGAAGGTGGCAGGGACGCCGTTCATCTGTAGAACCCTACTTCGTAACGTACATCGCGGCCACGCTTTCCGGTAAGTCTGAAACACTGATCTGACATAGCCGCTACGGTGCTCCCAGCGCGATCACCAATGCCCACGCGCCCGGCCCGTATCCGATATGCGCCAACTGCGCGCTTCGCAGGGCAGCCGCCGGACTCGCCCCTGCCTGTAACGCGGCATAAAACGTACACATCAGCTCACGCATGAAACGGTCCTCCACCCGTCCAAGGGTAGCGACCACACTCGCGGCACCTGCTGCCAGGAACGCCTGTCCCAGCCCGGTCGCCCCTTCTCCGCGCAGCGGCACACCCAGGCCCGACTCACAGGCCGACAAGGTCACCAGGCGGAGTTGGGGAAAATCTTGTTCATACACCTCGGCGGCCGTCAGCCGTCCGTCATTGTCGCCGTCGGGCGCTAAATGCAGCGTCGCCCGCAGTGGCTCTGCGCCGTCGGCCGTTCCGTGAACGGCCAGATGCGCCTGCCTGACGGTACGCAGCGCGGCTAACAATGTTGCCTTGGTTGCCTGCCTGCCGACCAATGTCAACGGCGTCGCCCCCAAAAGGGCTCGGAGACAGGTGACTTCATCCCGTGCGCCGGTCAGCGGCGGCAAAACCTCTGTTTCAGGGTCGGGGATGATGTCCGGGTCGGCAACCAGCAGGGTAGGTGGCAGTCGTTCGGATTCCGCTGTCTGTGCCTTGAGTGCCTGCACTAACGCCAGAAGACTCGGACAGATCGAGATCGGCGTTCGCTCCACCAGCCACTGCCCCCGCGCGTCACACAGTGCGCCCCAGGGCAAGCTGCACAGTGGGCCATCGGGCACGATGACCAGACAAGTCAGACGGTTGTCGGTCACACCCAGTGGCGACAAGAGTTCAACTTCTAACGCTTGTCCCGCTTGGCGCAGCGGTTCGATACTGTCGGCCGACCCGGCAAGCCCCCGCAATAGCGCGTCTGTCAGCCGCGTGAGTTGTTCGCGGGTTACGGGTAGTGTCCGGTGGCGGAACGCCTGCCGGTCAAAGACAAAACCTTCAGTTTGGTTTGCTCCGACGGCATAGGCGACAACGACGAGGCCGGCCGGTAAGGCTCGCTGCACGGCACGGATGGATACCCGACCGCTGTCCGAATGGCGACCTCGGCGGTCGAGGAGGGTTTGGATGCGTGCCCGCTCAAACCACACCAACGACTCGGCCGGACGCCCGCGGCGCAGGTTAAGACGCGCCATCTGTTCGTACAACTCGGCATAGCGGTGAAAAAAACGCTGCCGATCCGGTGTCCGGGTCAACCGGCGGCGTAACCCTTCCAACCGACGAATTCCCCGGGCAAGCGCCACTTCGGCAGCCAGGTCGTCGCCGAGCGCGGCATAGGCTGCACCGCGCACGCCTTCCACGACCGGCCAATAGGCGTCGTGCTGCCCGGCGCGCAGCGCTTGGGTCGCTTTGGCACACAGGCTCAAGGCTGCCATTGGCTCTCCCAATTCCAGGCGGCACCAAGCAGCTGTCGGCAGAAAATCCAGCGCCAGCACAGCCTGCATGCGCGGGTCGGTGACACCGGCAAAGATACGTTCGGCGCGCTCCAGTGCCGATGCCGCGTCGCTCTGCCGTCCCAACCGCACATTGAGCACCGCCAGCAAAGTCTCAGCATCGAGCTGAAAGGCGGGAAACGTTTGCCCTTCTGCCGTTATTCGCGCTTCTTCGGCAAATGCCAAACCAGTTTCAAATGCCCCGGCGGCAGCACACGTGCGAGCTGCAAAAGCGCAGGCTTGTGACCGGCGGCGCGGATTTGTTCCCCATCGTAATCCGACCTGCAGGAGTTCCCGCAGCGCCGCTATGGCGGCTGCCGTTCGCCCCTGGCGCTCATAAGCGTCGCCGAGGATGAGGAGTGTGCGTTGGTATTCTTCCCAATCGGCAAGTTTTTGGAAGCACGTTAGAGCAGCACGACACTGGGCGGCAGCCAGGGGCGCATTGGCTTGACGCAAGGCAAGTTGTGCCCGTATGCGACGCGCCTGCCCCTCCAGCCGCACGTAGCACTGCGTCTGTGCCGTCGCTAACAACGCAGCACTAAGGCGATCAAGCAGCGCGACATCGGGCTTTTGAACGGCGCAATAGACCAGCCCTAATTTGGCTTCTACCGCACTTGCTCGGTCGCCGAGTGCCAAAAACTGTTCGCACGCCTGAGTGTACAGTGGTTCGGCCGCGGTTGGCTTTCCTTCTACAGGATAGAGCTGACGGGCGCTGAGTAAAACTCGGCGGGCAGCTAACCAGGCTGTCGTGCGGTGACTTCCGCGAATACCGTCGAGTGCTTCAACGAGATCACCGACCCACCGTTCCCCGGCCTGCCGACGTGCAATTTCCGCCATCTGTCGCAACCGTGCGAGGTCTTGTTCGTTGCCGGAGAGCAACATACCCTCGGCAAGTGAGGCCGCACCCTCACCGATGAGACGGCCGAGATGGTCGGCGAGAAACGTCGCCAGAGCCGGTGCGTCCGGCCGGGTAGCAAGGGTTCCAAACGTTGCCCACAACTCAGTAATGTCCGGTGGTTGCTGCGTCAGGTCGGCTAGGTGGCGGCGGGCAGGCACCGCCCAGCCGCCTGAAGGATAGCGCACAAGATAATGCACCCACTCGGTTTCGGCGCGGGAGGCAAGTCCTAGATGCCGGAACAAAAGTGCCCGGTTAAAATGCGCCGTCTCCGCCCAGATTGGGTCATGAAGCGCTGCGTTCCACGCCTGAAGGGCAGCTTCAAAATCTTCCGGCCGCCCCGAATACAAAGCCCATTCGGCCTGGGCGACTGCACGGTCATTCAGCCAGGCCCGATCATCCTGGGACACGGTAGTGGCAAGCCGGCGGCGGGCAGCCGGGATGTCACCAACGGCAATATCCCGCCACAGTTGGGCATGGTCACGTTGTGCCGGCGTCAACCCAGTTGCTGCGGCAATGGCGGCGGTGACGGCCGCTGCCTTGGCGGCATCTAGGCTGTTCGCGCCGGTGTCTGGCGGCGTCGGCACGCCCGACAGACGAAATCCATGAGGTGACGCGACCGGCCACTGCTGTTGGCAGGGCCACACGTCAGCAGAGTCGGACGGCGACCCTGGGCAGGCAGCAAGCGTCAGTAGCAACATCGGCGCCAACAACAGCCGGAAGCCGTCCATGTTTCTGGAAACCCACTGCCCGGCGTTGCATATCAATCGCAGTACGTGCCAATACATGCGTGCTCACCGCGAGGGATAACATCAATTGAATACTACTGTCAGCGACGAATGTCAGCGACGAAAAACGACTGTTTGACCTATGATGGCTTGGTTTCCTCCCACACAGAGGCGTACCTGCGCGCCACACCGGTTGCTATACGCCATTGGATTGATCCTGGCAGTCCTAACCGGCGCGTGTACCACGCCGCCACCACCGGCACCGCCCGCACCAGGGGCAACAGCCCCGACTCCACCTGCCGACAATACGCCCCCCAACAATCCGGCAAAACGGTTGGTGGCAACGTTAGAAACTTCCAAGGGGCGGATTCGCTTTGAACTCTTGCCTGAGAACGCGCCCAAAACGTGCGAAAACTTTCGCCTACTCGCAGAACGCAAATACTACAACGGATTGACGTTCCACCGCGTTATCAAAGGTTTCATGATCCAGACCGGCGATCCACGAGGCGACGGCACCGGCGGGGAGTCGGCCTTTGGCGGTGAATTCGCCGATGAAATTGACCCCAAATCACCTTTGTATCTGGCCGGCTACAAGGCCGGGATTGTGGCGATGGCCAATCGCGGGCCGAACACAAACACCAGTCAGTTCTTCATCATGCACCGCGATTATCAACTGCCACCGTCCTACACCATCTTCGGGCGGGTCCTTGAAGGACAGGACGTTGTGGATGCGATTGCCGAAACGCCGACCGGCCCTAACGATAAACCCATCACGCCGGTGCGGATCATCTCGGCTACCGTCACCGAGTTGTGACAGGACGATGGGCTTGGGGTATGCTTCGGTATCTTTACTCAGGAAAGGACACCCGGCATGGCCGCCAAGCTCATCGCCACGCTGACTACAAACTACGGTGAGATTCGATTTGAACTGCTCCCCGAAGACGCTCCCAAAACCGTCGAAAATTTCACCCTGCTGGCCAATTCTGGCTACTACACCAATGTTACGTTTCACCGTGTGATTCGTGGCTTTATGATCCAGGGCGGCGATCCGACCGGGACGGGTGCGGGGGGTGAATCTGCGTTTGGGCGGGAGTTCGCCGACGAAATCAACCCGAACTCCCCCCTGTACCGGAGAGGCTACGTGCCGGGCGTCGTTGCCATGGCGAATCGTGGACCGAATACGAATGGCAGTCAGTTTTTCATCATGCACAAGCAATGCGCCCTCCCCCCCAACTACACCATTTTCGGGCGCGTTGTCTCTGGGCAGGACGTCGTGGATGCAATTGCCGAAACGCCGACCAACGCCCAGGATCGGCCACTGAAACCGGTGGTCATTCAATCGGCACGGGTAGAGGAACTCACCACGGCCTGAAAACTGCCGGTTGGAAACCTGAAAACTACGGGCTGAAAACCATACGGCTTGCTTTTTCCGGGAAACCAAGCTACCTTCGTGCCTCTCTCCTCGGTTGCATCCTTAGCTCAGTTGGATAGAGCGTTGGCCTCCGGAGCCAAAGGTCGCTGGTTCGAATCCAGCAGGATGCACCACTTGTATGTGGCACGGGCCCATTCTTATACGCCCTCTCGCGTTGTTATGGATCATCCGCCGGCCGTTGAAATGCGTGGCGTCACTAAGCGCTTTGGCCCGATAGTCGCCAATGACGCCATCACCCTGACGATTGCTCCGCATAGTATCCACGCCGTCATCGGCGAGAACGGCGCCGGTAAGTCCACGGCGATGAACATCCTGTACGGTCTTTATACACCGGACGCAGGTGAAATTTTGCTTCACGGGCAGCCAATCCGTTTTGCCTCCCCACGCGATGCCATTGTGGCCGGACTCGGCATGGTTCACCAGCACTTCATGCTTGTCCCAACGCTGACGGTGTTGGAAAACATCGTCCTCGGGGCAGAACCGCGCGTGGGTTTGACGGTGAACTACGCCGGTGCACGACAAAAACTACTCGGTTTGTGCGAGCAATATCGGCTCCGGGCCGATCCTGATGCACGTATCAGCGATCTTTCTGTTGGGGAGCAGCAGCGCGTTGAGATTCTCAAAACGCTGTACCGTGGCGCAGACATTCTGATTCTCGATGAGCCGACGGCCGTTCTCACGCCTCCGGAGGTAGAAGAACTGTTTGCCGTGCTGCGCGCACTCCGCACGCAAGGTAAAACCATCATCATCATCACCCACAAACTGAACGAAGTGCTGGCGTTGTCAGACCGGGTGACCATCATGCGCGACGGCAAAGTTGTCGGTGAGGTTGAAACATGCCGGACGTCCGCCGAAGAACTCGCACGCCTGATGGTGGGACGTGAAGTGCTCTTACGGGTTGAGAAGACGCCGGCCCACCCCAAAGATCTCCTGCTCGAAGTTGACCATCTGACGCTGATCAAGCCGAACGGCACCCGGGCGCTTCAGGGGGTCTCCTTCCAGGTGCGCATGGGCGAAGTCGTGGGTATCGCCGGTGTCGAAGGCAACGGCCAATCGGAACTCATCGAGTGTGTGGCCGGTCTCTTCAAACCGACCGCAGGTGACATCCGGCTGCTCGGCCGCTCCATCCTTGGCTTGTCGCCGCGCGCCATCCGGGCCGCAGGCGTCGCCCACATTCCTGAAGACCGGCATAAACGGGCGCTTCTGCTCGACTTCAATCTGGCAGATAATGTTATCCTCGGCGACCATTACCGACCGCCGGCAACGCGGTTTGGCTTTTTCGATCGTGCGTACATTGACCGGCGCACGCAGACCATTCTTCGGGACTTTGACGTGCGCCCGCCGAACCCACTGGCGCTATCACGGTCGCTATCGGGTGGGAATCAGCAAAAACTGGTGGTTGGACGTGAATTTGAGCTTCCGCCGAAACTTTTGCTTGTCGCCCAGCCAACCCGTGGCGTGGATATCGGGGCCATTGAGTTTATTCACCGCAAGTTACTGGCATTACGCGATACCGGGGTCGGCATCCTCCTGGTCTCGGCCGAACTGGAAGAAGTGTTATCGCTGAGTGACCGGCTACTGGTTATGTACGCAGGACGCATTGTCGGCGAGGTTGATCCGACCCAGGCAACACACGCCGAGCTAGGGTTACTGATGACCGGTGCCAAGCCGACCGTCTCAACCTTTGGGGCCTAGCGCATATGGCATACTACTGCCCCAACTGCGGTGCGTTAAACGATGATGCCGTTCCTGCCTGCTTCAACTGCGGCACGCCCAATCCAAATTTGACGGCAGCAGCCCCTCCCCCCGCCACCAGCCCCTATGAAGCGCCGACGCAACCGCAGCCATCCTACCAAATGCCGTCGTACCCACCTCCGGTGACCTATGGCACCGGCGCCTTCCCCCAGAATCCTCCCCAGGATCCTTTTAGCCCTCTCACACCACCGACAGCGCCTTATACGCCTCCAGCCTATGGGACGGCTTGGCATCCTGAACCAACGCCCCCTGCGGTGGCCGCACGCTTACAGTCACAGGCACGGATGGCCCTGATTCTAGGACTGCTCGGTGTGCTCTGCTGTGGTTTGCTAGGTCCGATTGCTCTTGCGATCGGCATACAAACAAGAAATGATCTGCGGCGACTTGGCATTGACGAAGGGCAATCCATGGCGCTGGCCGGCCTGATTTTGGGAGCGCTGGCGACGGTGGTCTGGTTGTTTCTCTGGCTTATGAATAGCTTATCGTGACGACGATTGCTAGGCTTGACAATCGTTGGACTTGGCAACAGCTTGACAACGCCGTACAGATCCCTATGGAGTACGATCTCAATCACCTACCAACAACTATCATACCCGCTCCCGGTACTACCGATGCTAGGTGGACAGGGTTCAGAAGCGGACAAAAAATGCCGGCTGCATTGCCGGTCATTGTTCTCGGCACTTCATTTTTCTCAGCACTTTTGGAGACCACAGGGGTATCCTTGGCCACTAGCAGAAAGGTATCATCCTGGCTGCCGCCACAGTTGGCGGTACTATGTTCGGGGTTGTCAGCGACCTGCTGACCTGAGCGACCTGGGGTTTGTTATCCTGTTCATCCCCAGGGCCGCCTCGATCATTGGGTTGGTCGAAGGTGTGCCACAACAAAACAAAAGGCGACGCCGAGTTTGTGGCAACCTACATCGAAGGCGTCGTCCCTGGTTCGGAGGGCAACCCACGCCGATATCACATCGCAACCTGACCGGTGGACGACAGTGGTTTCAGAAACCGGTGCCCGCCGTATGACAGACTGACTTCGTCAGCTTTTTTCTACCGATAAGGATTGTTTATGCAACGGATACGTCCGGCGGCCGCCGCTGATGCCGCACTGAACCTGAACATCTTCTCCAGCCCCTATGGCTCACAATCCACATCTCCTTACCAACCGGCACCGTATCCACCGTCTCCCGGTGGCTCTCTCCCCGGTGCAGACAAAAAAATTCCGGCTGCCATTTGCGCTATTCTGCTCGGTAGTTTCGGCGTCCATAAGTTTATCCTCGGTTACACGGTTGAGGGCTTGATCATGCTGGGCGTCACCGTCCTGACCTGTGGGATCGGTGGACTGATCACCGGGATCATCGGCCTTGTGGAGGGCGTGATGTACCTGACCAAGCCGGATCAGGAGTTTGTGGCCACGTACGTCCAGGGCCGGCGAGGCTGGTTTTGAGGCGACGTGGCAGAACCAGATTGGACAGGCACTTCGCCTCCAGGAACAGCACAACACGAGCTGGGCTGGCTTGAGGGACGCGCCTTCCTGGGGCTGACGCTGGGCTTCATCTCGGCGCTTAGCGGGTGGCTCTGCACCATTCCTCTGGGCATCATCGCGGTTTTCCTGGCGATTCAGGCGCAGGCCGGAACCCTTAGACTTCAGGAAACCGCCGAGTTATCGGCCGATCTGCAGCACCGCCTGGCCGTCCTTCAACATCGTGCACGGTGGGCGCTGGCGCTGGGCGGCGTAGGCACGGTCTCTTTCCTGGTCAGCTTGGTTCGTTTTCTGTGGCTTTACTTTGCATCTCGGTAACGCGCTGACAAGAGAACAGGATAGGCGGTCTGCCTTAGGAAGCCTCTTCGAGGAGCCGCTGCGGCAACCTACGGAAATCGGTAGCCACAACCCGAACAAAACCGGGCCCCCATCTGATTGATAAGCCCGCACTGGGGGCAGGTCGAAGCCGCACCTCCGTCAGGAGTGTATGGGACGACGGACGCCCGCGCTCCACAGCGAGAGCAAAAAACGGCATTCGGTGGCATCGGTGCTTGACAGGCAAGACAAACCTGCATGTCCGACGGTGGAGGCGATGGGGTCTGGCTGCGGTAGGAAGGGGTAGGCGGTGCTTGCCAATCGGCAGCAGGGTATTGGGCGAAATAAGCATCAAGGTGCGTCCACAGGTCTTCGACCAGTTTGAGCTGATTGAATGCGCCAACAATCGGCAGCACCACCAGCGGACCCAACAAGACGTAGCTAACAACACCCAGGGCAGCTTTTTCCAACCATTTACTTGTCCCAACCTCAACCACCAGGTGGTCTCCCAAGGGCTGTAACCGTACCGTCAGAGCCGATGACTGCCCCAGCAAAGTCGTCAGCGTTGAATCGCGCACGGCCTGGACAACGGTGGCCGCGCCGACCGGCACAACCTGCACGCGGTGGTCGCGCATCAGGAAAAAATGTCGAATGTCATTGGCCAGGGCAGCGAGGTTGAATCCCGAGGTGAGGCGGTAGGTGCGATCCTGCATGACACGACTCCAAACTTGGCTATGATGTGCCTTCGGCGTACTTTATGCGCCAACGCCGGTCGCACTTGTCAAGCATCGCCATGATCTCATGATCTCAAAGCCCTGCCTGTTGAGGTGGAAAACGCCATGAAGTATGGAGTTGGTTTCCGGTTCACCGTCGTTACGGCTATTGTCCTGTGGGGTCTCAGCAGTCCGCCGTCAAGTCGGCCGGCCCTGAGTGCAAGCAGGGCGTCGCTTCTCAGTCCCGAGTGCCCAGGCAGCCCCAGTTATGACTGTCGTGATCTTCCACCGGTCGTGTGCCGGGCTGTATGCAATCAGTTTCAGTCGGCCGTCGTGCGCGATCGTTGTGCCTATCGGCAGCGATTGGTAGTCGAACGCTACGAAAAACCGCGTCGAATTGGCGACACACCGGGACGCCAACGCCAAAGCCGCGAAACCGAAGTCATTGTTGAACCTGCAACGCGGCCGGACGAGACCGGCCAGTATCCGGTGCTGACGCGCATCGTGAGCGATACCGATGATAACGGCCGGCCCAAGAGGCGCATTGACCCCAAAGCGCTGACAATTCTTTCGGCACAGGGCTTTTTCGACCTGATTTTCTTTCCACTCACGCCAGAGCGCGTTGCCTACTACGAGTTTGAGCCAACAACCTCGCCTAGGGAGGGAGAGTTGGGCTTTCGATTTCGTCCGCGCACAAGATCACGTACCGTACCGTTAGCCTCCGGCGTAGTTTATCTCAGTGAACAGGGTGAAGTCCTGACATTGACCATTGATGGGATGTACAACTTGGAGGTTTTAGATAAAAACCTCAAAAACATCCGCTCGATTTCGGTGACAGTGGATTACTCACAGTTCAACGACCGCTTTCGGATGCCAACCCTGGCGCGCGGGGAAGGCATTTCCGATGTGTCGCGTTTTGACGGCTATTTCAAATTCAGCTTTGAAGAAGGCAATTACCGCCCGGTGCTCAACCTGCCATCCTGGGTCAGCGGTCAACGTGTCTTGCGCGACTGAGCGGCTAAGCCTAAGACTTGCTACCCTTTGCGCTTAGGCTATCGAGCGACACTACTAACGCCCGGCAAGCTTACCGACTAGGACGAAGAGCGGCAAGTACATCGCAATCACAATGCTCCCAATGGTCACCCCGAGAAAAGCAATCATAATGGGTTCAATGAGCGTGAGGAGGTTAGCAATTGCCGCGTCCACTTCAAGTTCGTAGAAATCAGCAATTTTGTTTAACATCGCATCCAGTGCGCCTGTTTGCTCACCAACGCCGATCATTTGGCACACCATTGAGGGAAACACACCGCTAGCCTTGAGCGGCTCGACAATGGTTTGCCCCTGCTCAATCGAGTCCCGAACGCGGTTGATGGCATTACCGACAATCACATTGCCGGCCGTACGAGCCGTAATGTCGAGTGATTCGAGTATCGGCACGCCACTTGATAACAATGTCGATAACGTGCGGGAAAACCGTGCGACGGCAATCTTGAGTAAAATGTCGCCAATAACCGGAATCTTAAGCAGCAAACGGTCAATCTGGTAGCGGCCGCCGTCAGTCTTGTAATAAGACCGAATGACTAGAACAATTAGTATAATTGCACCACCCAAAGCCCACCAGTAACTGGCCATGAAGTTACTAATAGAAATGACGATTTCTGTCGGCAGCGGCAAGCGTTCACCAGGGCCAAGCAAACCTTCAAAGATGGTTCGGAATGCCGGGATCACCACAATCATGATGACGGCGATGACGACCACTGCCAGCACAATCACTGCCGACGGATAAATGAGTGCTGAAATCACATCCGAGCGAAGCTTGACGATTTTCTCAATAAACGTCGCCAACCGCTGCAAAATAGTGTCAAGGATACCACCGGTTTCACCCGCTGCTACCATGTTTGTGTAGAGATTATCAAACACCTTGGGGTGCTTGGCCATGGCATCAGAGAGGGTCGAACCACTTTCGACATCCGTCCGCACCTGCGTCAGAACCTGCTTGAAGTACTTATTCTTATCCTGCTGCCCAGCAAGGATTTCAAGGCACTGTACTAACGGCAAGCCGGCGTCGATCATAACCGAGAACTGACGTGTGAAAACGGCTAACTCCTTCGCCTTGACGCTCCCGGCGGCCAGCTTTGGAAGTGCGATGTCACGCCCTTTTTCCTGCACGCTCTCAACTGTGATTTGCTCACGGCGGAGCATCGCCTCAAGTTCTTCGCGATTGGCAGCAGTGCGCTGGGTACGCACCGGCTGGTTGGTGCGCTGGTTGCGTCCTACGACAACATATGTCGGCATGACCGAGTTCCTCTCCTTGCACAGATGTCTCTGTGACGCTTTGTTGACGGTGGCCAGGTGGTGCGCGAGGGCTGCTACGTATCCGAAGCTCGCGTGTGCCGTGGACAACCGAGAACCACCCGCACCAAACCCGCAATGACCGGCAGAGTTCTTACACGTCTGCCGATTCCATTCATGACTGCAAAGCTTGCCTGTATTGTTGGCTAACTCAAACGTAGTTGGCAAGTCACAGCGTGAAAACTCCGTGACTTGCCGGTGTTTGTCCAACCTCTCTAGACAGCAGTCAGCGGCGTACCGGCGGCGGCACACCCGGACGCATAGTACTTCCCGGCGGCATCGGACGCCCGCCTGGCGGCATGGGCCCGCCGGGACCACCAACGCCACTGGTAGCGCGGTTGATCAAATCCTGCAGCTCATCGGGATTATGCGAACGCGCCATAGCCACCTCCAACGTAATCTGGCGGCTCAAGTACAGCCCCAGGAGCGACTGATTGAAGGTCTGCATGCCGAACTTGTCTTGACCGGTCTGCATCATCCCGTAGATCTGGTGGATTTTGTCTTCCCGAATCAGGTTGCGGATAGCAGAGTTTGGAACAAGAATCTCAAGCGCCATACACCGTCCCTGGCCATTGGCTTTCGGTAGCAGCGACTGACACAGGACACCCTCTAAAACCAAGCTCAGTTGCGTCCGAATCTGCGACTGCTGGTGTGCCGGGAAGATGTCAATAATTCGGTTAATAGTTGAGTAGGCCGAGTTCGTGTGTAACGTACCAAAGGTTAGGTGACCGGTTTCCGCAATACGCAGAGCCGTCTCAACCGTTTCGAGGTCTCGCATTTCACCGATGAGTACCACATCTGGGTCCTGACGCAAAGCAGCGCGGAGCGCATTGGAAAAGCTATGGGTGTCGGCGTGAACTTCGCGCTGGTTGACCAGGCAGTTTTTGTGTGGGTGCAGAAACTCAATCGGGTCCTCGATGGTGATGATGTGCTCGTGACGATCCTCGTTGATCTTGTTGATCATCGCCGCGAGCGTTGTAGACTTCCCAGAACCGGTCGGACCTGTCACCAGAATCAAGCCACGTGGTTTCTCACAGAGCTTTTTGACAACCGGTGGCAAGCCCAATTCCTCAAAGGTACGAATTTCATAGGGAATGGCCCGAAAGACGGCTCCGACCGCGCCACGTTGGTTGAAGAGGTTGGCGCGGAAACGTGACATCCCCTTGATACCGAACGAGAAATCGAGTTCAAGCGTTTCCTCGAAACGGTGCTTTTGAGCGTCGGTCAGCACCGAGTAGGCCAGTTGTTTTGTATCTGCCGGCGTCAACTCTGGATAATCGAGCGGGCGGAGATGGCCGTGGACGCGCACTTGCGGCGGGGAATTGGTCGTAATGTGCAAGTCTGAGCCACCCAATTCGATCATCTTTCGAAGCAGGTCGCTCAGTACAAAGTTTGACGACATACAGTAACCTCCCTGGGCAGCTCGCAGCCGGGATTCCCGGTAGGGCGTTGATAGCAGTCCGTGCGTGGATCCGGGTAACCGGAAAAGCAGGTACTAAAGAACGGTTTCACGAACGACTTCTTCGATGGTCGTGATGCCGTCCATAATCTTTCGCAGTCCGCTGCGCCGCAGCGTGATCATGCCGTGCTCAATGGCTTTCTTACGCAGTTCTAGGGCTGACGCGCCGATGAGAATCAGTTCACGCAGCTCATCGTTCATTTCCATCACTTCGTAAAGACCAACACGCCCCTTGTAACCGGAGCCCTTACACTTAGGACACTCACGGCCATCTTTGGTCTTCCCCGTGCCTTCGTAAATCGTAACCTTGGCTGCCTCTTCAGGCGTAAAGCCGAGTTCGATCAGCGTCTGCGCCGGCGGCTGAATTTTGGCAGGGGCTTTGCACTCCGTGCAGATGCGACGGATCAGCCGTTGCGCCTGAATGAGATTGACCGACGTAGCCACCAGAAACGGCTCAATCCCCATATTCATCAAACGGCTCACAGTCGAGGGAGCATCATTCGTATGCAGGGTAGATAGGACAAGGTGTCCCGTCAGTGACGCCTTGACCGCAATTTCAGCCGTTTCAAAGTCGCGGATTTCGCCGACCAGGATGATATTTGGGTCCTGGCGCAAGAATGAGCGGAGCGCAGCGGCGAAGTTCAGCCCGATTTGTTCCTTCATTTGCACCTGGTTGATGCCGGTCAGGTTGAACTCCACGGGGTCTTCAGCCGTCATAATGTTGGTGTCGGGCGTATTGAGACTGGCCAGCGCCGAATACAGCGTATTGGTCTTGCCCGAGCCGGTGGGTCCTGTGACGAGCACCATCCCGTACGGCTTGGCAATCTGGCGCTTAAACTTCTCCAGACTTTCCGGCTCAAAGCCCAACTTCGTCATGTCAAGCATCAGCTTTTCTTTGTCGAGCAGCCGGAGAACGATCTTTTCACCCCAGAGCGTCGGTAGGGTTGACACCCGGAAGTCAAGATCACGGACGCCGGTTTCGCGTTTAAGCTTGATCTTGATACGGCCGTCCTGGGGAAGTCGGGTTTCGGCAATGTCGAGCTTGGCCATAATCTTGATGCGGGAAGTCAACCCGGCCCGCATCTTCAGCGGTGGACGCATCACCTCCCGCAACAAACCATCCACCCGGAAACGGACGCGAAATTCCTTTTCGTAAGGCTCAATGTGAATGTCGCTCGCCCCATACTCCAGTGAACTGACCAAAATCATGTTAACCAGCCTGACGACCGGGGCTTCGTCAGCAGACTGGGCGCTGAGGTCAAGAACCTCTTCTGTCGGGACTTCCGAAACCTCCAGATCGCCCTCGCCCAGCGCCTCGCTGATTTCGCTCATCGCTTCATCAAGGTTGATCGGGGCAGCAGGCGGAGCGGCAGTCAGACCGCTCAACTGACCGAGACTGAACTGGTCATTGAAGCCGGCCGAAAACTCACTCATCTTTTCGGCCAGCACGAGGCCTTTTTCCGGTGCATAGTAACGCGCCAGCGCGCGCTCCAGCGACACTTCAGAAACTACGACCTGCTCAATGTTCAGTCCCGTCATGAACTTGATGTCGTCCACGGCAAAGACATTGGCCGGGTCCACCATTGCCAATGTCATCGTCGAGCCGTTGCGCGCCAGCGGCAAGACCATGTATTTCCGGGCCGTTTCCTCTGGCAGGAGTCGAACGGCATTTGGATCGACATCAAACAGGTCAAGATTGACAGCGGGAACGCCATACTGACGACTAAGCACCGAGGTAATGGCTTCATCCTGCACCATACCAAGGGTGACAAGAATCGAACCAAGTCGGCCGCCATTCGCCCGCTGGTAGTCGAGCGCGTCCTTCAACTGCTGAGGTGTGATCAAACCCTCTTTGAGAAGGATTTCACCAAGCTTTGCTGACATGTGCGAATACCCTGCGGTAAACGGCCAAGGTGGCCGAGGCTAATATAAGTGCCGCAAACCGTCGCGTGAGTCGTAGGAATAGTTTTCCAAGCTGTTTTGGCATGGAAACTAAGGGAACAGTTGCAACCGTGTCAAGCAACGGCGTCATCGTTCGGCAGCCCCAACTGACCCATATCCCGCTTTTCCTGGCCGCCCTGTGCCTGGCGCTGGGGATTGCAGGAGAACGGTTGCTGTCGTCCACACCACCTTGTCTGTGGGGGTTGAGCTTTGCCGGGCTATGGACGTTGTGGGCGGTTTGGCGACGCCGGCCACACTTTCACCCACGGACAGGACTTCACCTGGCAGCAATCTGTACAATTGTCGGCGGAGCTTGGGCGGCATCCATCGAGCAACAGGTCTGGGAAACGGCCGACCGCGTGCGGGTGCATCTCCGCAGCACCGTGTTCGATGTACCACTGCAAGTAACCGGGCGGGTGGCCGACTGGCCCGAGCCGGCAGTTGGGCGTGTTGTCTTTGACCTGGATGTAGCAACATTGAAACTTCCCCATCAGCCCTGTGCGCAACCCGTCCGCGGGCGGGTACGCCTGACGTTGCCGCTAACGCGCCCGGAACACTTACCTGAATGGCATCAACTGGCACTGCAGCCCGGCGATCTCGTGACGGCTGATGTGTGGCTGACCCGGCGTGGTCGCTACACCAACCCCGGCGACTACGACGTTGGCGCCTACCTGGACTGGCGCGGTTATGATGCCCAAGGGCAGGTTGTCACGTTGACCCGCAGGCAGGCAGCGCCGGCATCCAACCTGCTCCGGTTGCGCAAGCTCCGTCTGTGGGCAATCTATCACCTACAAGACAACTTTGATGCCCGGACGGCCGGCTTGCTGTCCGGCGTCGTCTTCGGTAGCGACCGCTTTCTGGACGCTACATGGGCCGAGCAGTTCCGCCGCAGCGGAACGTTCCACCTCCTTGTTATTTCCGGTTCGCATTTTGCTCTCTTAGCGGCGAGCATCACCTGGCTGCTGAGGTTGGTAACGCGCAACCGCTGGCTAACAACCGGTGTTGCCCTGGTCGCCGTGTGGGGTTACGCCCTCCTTGTCGGGCTTGAGCCGCCGGTATGGCGGGCTGCCGTTGCGGTTTCGACCTGGCAGGCAACGCGTCTGGTTGACCGTAAACCGCACCCGCTCAACGTTCTGGGCGCCTGTGCCTGCACGCTCCTCATAACACAGCCGTCAAACTTGTTTGCGCCGAGTTTTCAGCTCACGTTCGGCGCTGTTCTTGCACTAGTCGGCGTGGCCCTGCCGCTGTACACCCGCCTCCGTGCTGTTGGGGCTTGGCGTCCAACCCGCGCAACGCCCTACCCACCCCTGGCCCCGCTGCCGGTTCGGCGCTTTGCAGACATACTGTTCTGGCGGGAGTCACGGTTTCGTGAACAGATGCGCTGCGAACCGGTTACGTATCGGCTGGAGAAATCCTGCTGGGCCGGAAAGCTTGAGCGGATCGGCTACGGCGACTGGAATGGGCAAACGCTGCTGCGGTCGGTGTTTGGCGCGTTGGTAGCCGGGGTGTGTGTACAGGTTGTTTTACTGCCCCTCCAGGTCGCCTACTTCAACCGCATCACTCTGTGGGGCGGCATGATAACGCTGGTTGCCGAGCTTGTTTTAGCAGTCGTCCTCCTGGGCACACTGGGCTATTTCTTGACCCTCACCTTGGTCCCGCCGCTGGCAGAACTGCTCAAAGCCTTTGTCGTGGGCGGGGTCTGGGGACTGGCGGCGATGGCCGACGCCGGTGGAGGGTGGGGCAGCTGGCGCGTTCCCCACTGGGAGGACTGGGGGAGCCTTGCCGTCTACGGCGGTTTTGCTTTCGGCGTCGGCCTGTTGGGGTTGGCACTCCATCGGTGGCAACCACTTGCGCTGCCTCAGCCCCGTCCGTTACAGACGATGGCGGTGGGATTGGGTTTCACACTGTGCGGCGTTTGCGGTTGGTTGACCGTAGCGCCGCCGCGTTCTTGGCGGACCCCACACGTCCTGCGTGTGACCTTTCTCGATGTCGGGCAGGGCGACTGTGTGGTTGTGGAATGTCCGACCGGCGAGACCCTGCTGGTGGATGCAGGCGGACAGCCCACCGACATCCGACCGGTAGTTGACGGTTTCCAGGAAGACCTCGGACACATTGGGACACGTGTCGTCGCACGGTATTTGTGGGCACGGGGCATTCGTCACCTGAACACTGTCGTCGCCACTCATCCAGACACGGATCACGTTGGCGGTCTAACGGCGCTGGCCGCCAACCTCCACATCGGCCACGCCTGGCATGGCGCAGTGCGACCCGACAATCCGACCTTCCGGCAGTTTGTTCAGGCACTCGACCGCTACGGTATTCCACGGCAGATGGTCCACGCCGGCATGCATACACAAGTCGGGGCTGTCAGGCTGACGTTCCTGTGGCCGCCACCCAAGGCGACACCGACCGGCACCAACGACGACTCGTTGGTGCTGCGCATTGACTACGGGCGGCGGTCGTTTTTGCTCACAGGCGACATTGAGATCAGAGCCGAGCAGGCGTTGGTGGCAGCCGGTGCGCCCCTGGCGTGTGATGTCGTCAAAGCACCCCACCACGGCAGCCGCAGTTCCAGTTCCGAGGCATTTATCACGGCGACCCAGGCTGCCCATGTCGTCTTCAGCGCGCCGCGTTGGTCGCCGTTCGGGCATCCCCATCCTGATGTGGTGAATCGTTATACGAGCTTGCTTCCCCGCGCCGGGCAGTGGCATACCGGGCGGGACGGCGCTATCACCTTTGAGACCGACGGCGAGACACTATCCGTGTCCGGCTACGCCGCGCAGAGAACAGCATGGTAAATGTCCGACAACGGCAGCGGTGGTTCGTCTGGGCGTGCAGACTTGGTTGCCTGGTCTGGATAGGCTCGTTCCTCTGGCTGACGGCACCGGCGCAGAGTGGACGGCAGCGGGAGCGCCCGGATGAAGAAAAACGCCGGACAGGTTTTGAGTTAGTTTCCGAAGAGGGAGGGTTTCGCGTCCGGCTGCCGCGTGGGTTTGAGCAGCCCAAACGTGAGGACAGTCTCACCGGGGCGGTCCTGGTGTTCACGAGTACGGCCGCGAATGAAACGGTCTGTCAGGTCGCGGTACGGACGTTTACACGCCAAGAGCTAGGTCAGGCCACGTCCGATCAAGTCATGGATGCTGCGCGAGATGCCCTGCTACGTCCTTACAGAGGTGCTATTGAGCAGGAAGACCGCTACATCGTCCAGAACTGTCCGGCCCGCGCTGTCTTTTTCAGCGGGACGCATGGCGACAAGGCTGTTTTTGGGCGCGTGGACTTCATCTTTGCTTCGCCCCGCCTCTATCAGTTGGTCGTCGTGACAACCTTCCCGATTGAGCTTGACCGGGACGATGTACAGCGGTTTTTCGAGTCGTTCACACTGCTCAACCCGCCACTGGCCCCGCTGCCGGCCGGTGTGTAGCGCAGGGGAGCGGGTCTTCTTGCCTACCACGACTGGCAGCAACGGATACTGCGTCGGAACTCAGGTTACGTAGTGCCGTGTTACGCGGGCAGTCAGGGCAGTGGTGGCCTCCAGGGCAATCGTCCCCATGGCGGCAGCGTACGCTTCCGCCGAGATGGTCGCTCCTCCCTGGGCCCCGATGAAGGTGGCGACATCGCCGAGCGCGACATCGGGGATGTCGGTGACATCCAGCATGGTGACATCCATACTGACCCGCCCGACAATCGGGGCTAAACGTCCACGCACCAGTGCCCGGCCGCGGTTAGACTGCACCCGGTGGAGGCCGTCGCCATAACCGAGAGGCACGGTGGCGACACGGGTCGTCCGGTGGGCGACAAACGTGCAGCCGTAGCCCAGTGGTGTCCCAGGGGGGACGGTTTTCAAGCCCAGAATCCGCGCATGGAGCGATAGCACCGGACGGGTCGGCGGCGGTGGGCAGACGGGGGAAAGTGCATCGCCGGCAATACCGTACAGCAAACCACCAACCCGAACCAGATTGCCGGCGGCAGCCGGTAGAAAGGCATGCAGTCCGGCGCTGTTGGCCAAATGGATGTAGTCGGGCGACCAACCGGCAGCCCGGACGCGCTCCACCACCGACCAATGACGCTTGATCTGCTCCCGTGTGAATTCAGCGTGCTCCGGCACATCGGCGGACGCAAAGTGCGTCATCAAGCCTTCTAATCGGATGTGGCGGCAACGTCCGAGGGCCTGCAAAACGGCATCGAGCTGGGTTGGTGACAGGCCTAGCCGGCCGATGCCGGTGTCCACTTCGAGATGAACGGCAGTGATGCGGCCGCGCCTGCCGGCTGCCTGCTCTAGGGCCGAGATGTAAGCCGGATCAGGGAGTGTCGTCGCCAAGCCGTAGTGAACAATGCTTTCCTCCTGTCCGAACCAAAAACCGCCCAAAACCAAAATCGGGCGCTTGATCCCGGCTTGGCGTAACCTGGCTCCCTCGTCCGGCGTTGCCACCCCAAACCAATCTACCCGGACAACATCCTGCAAATAGGTAGCTACGGGAATGAGGCCGTGACCGTAGGCATTGGCTTTGACCATAGCCATGACAGGGACGCCGGCCTGTCGCCGTAGCCACTCGTAGTTGTGCTTGAGATGGAGGAGATTGATGTCGGCCCAGGCGGCAAGATGCGCCGTTGCTTCTAAAGCTGCCGGCTGAGATGACGCATCTTTGCCGCCCAACGCATCACTGCAATTCAACGCGGTCACCGATCACGGCTTCGCGCGTCGTCCGAGTGAGCACTCCAACCGCCGTATTTGCCTCCGTGCGAATGATGACCACTTCACCGACCAGCGTGCGCGGCAACTCATTCCGAGGTATTCGTTCGGCCACTTGTGGATAGCCTTTCGGCGAGGAAGTGAGGGAAGCATTGTCTCGAGTTCGAAAACGGTCGCTGGAAAAACCGTCATTGCGACGTTGTCCGATCCGGTCATCACGGAAGCGAGAGATCGAATCGGTGGCCAGCGGGCGATAGACCGTCAGGTAGTCCCCCACCTTGATGCCATCGTCGGCGCCAAGGTTGATATACACAATGTCGTTCCGAACAAGTTGCTCTCGCGACATCTGGGAGGCCAGAATCTGCCCTGTCGCCCGTCCAGTTGGCGCGCCGACAATCGAAAGCGGACGGTAGGGACGCACAGCCGGAATCGGACGCCGCTCGTACGGCACCAAAGCGTCGCCCAAATTGACCGTCCCAACGCAGACCAATGTGATTTCCGCCGTGGACGATGTATCACGGACTTCCGTGATCCGCAACAAGCCAAGCTCCTGCACGAGCGTGCCTAACACGCGCCCTTTCCTGGCTAAATCGCTGACCGGGCCAACATTGCGGACAATCTGGTACTCCGCACCGGCTTGTAAGTTCGCATCGCGCCCACGGTTGATATAGACCAAGTCACCTTGTGAAAACTCACGTACGTAGGCTTCCTTGTCGCTGCCGACGATTTGGAGGTCATCGGGGGCTGCCGGGCCAATATAACCGGCACACACACGCATCGCCTCGGACATCACCAAGCGCGGCACCGTTGTTTCCGCCGGATTTTGCCCGTGGACAAACCCACCGCCGGCGACCAGAGCTGTCAGCGTCAATCCCGTCAATGAACGAACCAGCATCGGTCGCAAAGAAGTCAATGGCATGGTGTCACCTTATTGGAAAAAATCGGCTCGACGACGGATGCGAGACGAACCGATAAAACTCGCCCTGGAAAACTGGCTTTCAATGTAAAGCTTGGCTACGAGTTACCAGAAATCAGCCTACTGCGTCAACCGCTTGCTTTGTGCGAAGCCGGTGCGAGCGTGTCGTTTGGACGCTTCACCCAACACGGTTGCCGGATGTCCCGGCCATGCGCAGTAAGACCTTGAGCGTACCTGGTGTCCTGGCATGCTGAAACGCCAGGGGGCCGTCCCGCAGGTCGTACACTGCCTCAATGAGTCTGGCCGGCCGGACGACCCCGGCCGCCAGCAACGCCAGCGCCCTGGCCATATCACCACAGCGTGAACCGACAATCGTCACTTCCGGCACGACGACTGCAGCCGGGGGCAGCGGCCACGTACCGTGAAACGTGGACTTCAAGACAACCGTCCCACAGGGCCGCACCAAGCGCAACGCGGCAGCCAAACCATCTGCCCGACCTGTCGCTTCCACTACCACATCAAACAACCGCGTAGCCGACTTTAGTTCATCGGCAAAGCCGACGGCTATCCCGAACTGCGCGGCGATGTCCAGCTTACGGGCATGACGGCCGATCAGTGTCACCGACCGCTGATGCGCCTGAAGCACCTGGGCAATCAACTGACCGAGTTTGCCATCGCCAAGCACACCGATTGTCGCCGCCGGTGAGAGGTTGACCTGCTCCAACAGGCGCGCGGCAGCGGCCAGCGGCTCGGCAAATACGGCATCCAGTGCAGAAACGGTGTCCGGGACGGCATACAAGTTGGACGGCGGGACGGCGACACATTCGGCGAACGCGCCATCCCACCCGCGAATCCCCACGACGGCACGTTCTACGCAGTGGCGCCGATGACCGGCCTTACAAGCAGTGCAGCGGCCGCATCCGATGTTAATGTCGGCGACAACCCGCCGCCCAATCCAGTCCGGCTCAGGCGCGGACTCGACAATGCCGACAAACTCGTGACCGAGTGTCCCCGCGTGATCGGTATAACCACCCTCGACGATGGCCATGTCTGTCGCGCAAATGCCGGCGTACTCAACGCGCACAAGCGCCATATCCGTTCCAGATGGACGCGGAACATCAACCACCTCAAGCTGCTTGCCGACCAACCGCAGCGCCTGCATCACCATCTCCGCACTGAGTAGACATCCCGGTAACAGTCTGGATACGATACAGGATTTCGCACCGAACCGGCCTTCAAGAAGGTACCTTTATAAATGTTGGGGGACGACCGCTGTGATACCGGATGCTGCCCATCAGTTCATTGAGTTTTTACGTCGCCATGACGACCAGGCCTGGGGTGACATTGTCGCCAGCCTACTGCCCGATGTCCATGAGGTTGACCGCCACGCGCTGCGGGTATGGTTTGCCTTCCACCCGGTCAAGCTGTTTCGGATGCTCACCGAAGATGAGGCGCGTGCGCAGCGGGATTGTTTGCTCAGGGGGCGCTACCACCTACGCGATCAGGTGCACACGTCACACCGGTTTTTCTACGGCCATCGCTACTGGCCCAAGGTACAACAAGCAGTCTTGACCGACCTCAAGACGCCGCCGCGAACTTCCCTTGAAAGTCACATCCGTCAGGCAGCGCGGCGCACCGGCGTCGCTCCCGACTTGGCGCTGGGGATCACGGCCGTCGCATATGCGACGCTACAGCAGGTTGGTCTGGAAGCGTTCAAGACACCGCCGCCGCCCATTGCGGCGCAACCACTCGAGCCGGCGTATGTGGTGGCCGAACGCCGCCGGCCCGAGCCGCACTCACTGTGGGACCGACTGCTGCGGAGCGAAATCAATCAAACCTACACGATCCGCTTTGATGAAACCGATCCGGCGGCCGCGTTCAAGGCAATCTGCGGCCAAACACTGACAATGGCGGCAGGGCAGATGCCCAACGCGGCTGCCTTTAGGGAAAAAGACCCCCGTTGCGTGGCAGGGCCGATCCCGGTTGAATGTCAAACCGGCTCGTGTGGAACATGCTGGATCGGCATCCTGAGCGGAGAGGAAAACCTCAACGCTATTACGCCGTTTGAAGTGACGCGCCTGGCGAAAATTGGCTATCCCTATGACGGAACATCACATCCGATCATTCGCCTTGGCTGTAAATCCATCTGCGCCGGACGGGTTTCGCTTGTCATTCCGCCGTGGAATGGGGTGTTGGCAAACTGGGATAAACCGCCGTTCCGCGGTCAGGCACATAAGGACCTTTCCCCTGAGCAAGTCCCCGTCGGGTATGACAATGGCCACGCGCGTTAGTCCGTTGATGCGCCTGGGGAGCAGAGATGACAGGGAGTACAACCGATGCGACTTGCCCGCCAACCAGGCAGTTGCCCCCTGCGTGGGCAAGCGCAGACAGGCACGCCGAGGCGACGGAATGCCGGCTAAAGCTTGACTTCCATGAGCAGGCCGTCTTCGGGAGGATCGGTGTAAAAGCCGCGCCGCCGGGCGATTGCGGTAAAGCCCAGTGAGAGGTAAAGAGCTTGGGCAGCCGCATTCGACAGGCGGACTTCGAGACAGGCCGTTGCTGCCCCGTAGAGACGCCCGGTGTACATGGCTTCTTTCAACAACCGCCGTCCTAGCCCCTGCCGTCGCACTTCAGGATAGACGGCAAGGTTGGCAATGTGTAGTTCGCGTCCGTCGTGACGGGCAGCAGGCTGGACGCGCCCAACAAGAAAACCGTAGATCAGACGTGTCACAAACGGAACTCGGCCGCGCACGACAAGCATCACGGCCAGCGGATTGTGGCGCAGCTCCGTGCGATAGCTCTCATAACCCCAACGGCTCAACCGCGCCAGGCGCTCCAACTCAACGACGGCCGGTAGATCGCTTTCCAGCATTGGCGCGATGTAAAAGCTTGCGTCGGACAGATCATTCATATCCACTGCGCCGAATGCCGAGCGGCTCACCGTTCGGGTCACCACCAGACCGTTGTTTCTTAGGAGGCAGCACTGGCGATTATGAAACATTCTTCATGGGCGGCAAGCGCGCTCGGCGGCAAGCAGGGTGTTGCGCATCAGCATGGCGATTGTCAGTGGCCCGACGCCTCCGGGCACGGGCGTCAGGTAGCCGGCGCAGTCGGCTGCCTGACGGGGGTGGACGTCGCCGATCAGGGTGTACCCTTTCTTGTCTAACTCGGCGAGCCGCGACGGATTGTCGCCGAAGTACCTGCGGACTTCATCCGGCGTTGTGAGGCGGTTAATGCCGACATCAACAACCACGGCGCCGGGACGGATGAACTCCCCCGTCACGAGGGCTGTCCGTCCGATGGCAGCCACGAGGATGTCGGCGGTGTGCGCGACGGCGGCCAAGTCGGATGTTCGCGAATGGCACACCGTCACCGTTGCGTCGCGATGGAGCAAAAGCAACGCCAGCGGCAGGCCGACAATTGTGCTCCGGCCAAGAACCACGGCGCGCCGTCCCCGCAGTCGAATGTCGTAGTGCTCCAGCAGCGCCAGCACCCCTGCGGGGGTACAGGGAATAAAGCCCTCTTGTTTGAGGGCGAGACGTCCGACATTGACCGGGTGGAAACCATCCACATCCTTGTCCGGATCAATCGCCCGAATGACCGTCGGCGTGTCAATCTGCGGCGGCAAGGGCATTTGGACAAGGATACCGTGAATGTCGGCGCGCTGGTTGAGCGTGGCAATCCGTGTGAGGAGTTCATCGGTTGTGGTCTCGGTGGGGAGCGGAATGACTTCCGAATAGAGACCCAGCCGGGTACAGGTTTTGGCTTTGGCGGCAACATACGTTCGCGAAGCCGGATTGTCGCCGACGAGAACGGCGGCCAGGCCTGGCCGGACACCCCGTGCCGTCAGATGGCGACAGCGTTCTGCGGTTTCCTCATTGAGCTTTGCGGCAACCGTCACGCCATCGAGGATTTGCGCGCTCACAGCAGCTCCCTCCAGCGAAAGAATCCTGAACAAGCATTCTGAAAAAAGCATTCTGCGCGCTGCGACGGTAAAACGACCCATCAGGACGTGACAAGGCGTGTGCTGCCTATGGCTTGGCACACGGTGCGCGCAATCCGAGTGCTGCGTTGTGCTGCTTTCGACCGTCGGCGCACTGTGGCCGGACACCTTGACCCCGATGACGACTACTTCGCTCTCGCCTTCGACTTGAGTGGCGTCTCCGACGTCGGTTTGACCTCTGTGACGCCGGCCACCAGCCAGTACCGGCCACGCTTGACAAAGCGGTAGCGAAGGTGCCTGGTGTCGTTTAGGGTCTCTCCTGTCTGCCGATGGCGGCCGCGCAACGTCCGGTCGGTCAGCACTGTTGCGCTTTCTCCACCGGCGTCAAGTTGCACCTGGGACATGGCATGGGCCATGGAAAGCTCTGTGTACATCTCCCCTAGCTTCGCCATGTCGTTGACGGCGCGCTCGGACATTTCCTCGCGCCGGTTGTAGTATGGCCGGAGCGTCGTATTGAAGTAGCTGCGGTAGTGCTCACGTTGTTGGGCACTGAACGCCTGCGCCAGGCCGTCCAGCGCTGTGAGAATTGCCTCCTGGCCGGTTTGGTTCGCAGCTTGCGGTTGGTTGGGCTGCGATCCAGAAGGCTGAGGTGCAGTTTTGGTTTGGTTGATGGCTGCCGGCGGCACCAAGTACGTTTTCCACACAGTCAAACCTGCAATCCCAACCACCACAACCGTCGGCCATAACCACCGCCGCCGCGCGCGCCGGGCCGGCAACGGCCTGGGCTGGGTTCCCCGTTGTTTGCCCTCCTCCGAGGTAGCCGGCGCAGGATGCACCACAGGGTCGAGCGGCAGTGCAGCGTCAATAGCTATGGTTTTTGAGGCGGCTTCAGCCACCCTGACCGGCGACGCGACAGCCTCAGATGGCAGCAGCACATCGGATGGCGGCGGTACATCTGGCGGGCGATTGACTTCCAGCCGTCCCTTGACCTGCAGAACCCCTTCCGCGTCGGCAATGGCCGGCGCAGAAACCCAGATTTCCCCCCCGCGCGGCCGGTCACACTCAAAAATTTCGGAAAACCAATGGACAAAATCACCTGCGACACCGAAGCGCGACCAGCTTGGAATGATGTGGTAGCTGTTCGGCGGCGTGCCGACGCCACAGGCGTAGAACAGCCCTTTCTCGTTGCGGAGGAAACGGCGCAGGTTGTAGTCAAAGTGGACGCGAATGAGCTTTGGCAAATAGCGTTGGTGCAGTTCGCGTGCCCGTACCGGCGCTGTGATGGTGATGCCCTCCTCCAGAGCAACCGCCGCCGACGTAGCCTCGGTTTCCGTAGTTGCCGGGGGCAGCCCCGGACGGACGATGATCGCCTGGGTGGCGGCGCCGGATTGTGAAACAGCCGCCGGAGCCTCTACCGGTGACTGGCAGACCGGACACTGGCGATGCTGTGTGACGACGGTTGTCCGCAGGAAACGGCACGTATGGGATAGCGCTTCATCCTTGTCGAACACAGTACCGCAGCGGGAACATTGCGGCCGACCGGACACGTCTGGCGGAAGGTAGGTGATTTGTTCGCACGTGTGACAGAGCCGGCGGGTGACATTCGGCGTCTGACAGTATGGGCACACATCGGGTTGCTCCACCTGCCGGGCATCCCAATACAGATCACAAACCGGGCAATGGGCCGTCACCCCTTCCAGCCGTACACTGTGGCCGGCAGGACAGAGTTGCTCAACTGACGCCGAATTCAAGGGAAAGCGCACGGCATGATGGGCGCACCAGACAGTCGGCGGCATAGTCCCAAGCCCTCTCCACGTTACTCAAACCCTGTTCGGTTTTTCAGGTGGCAAACGCCATCGGCACAGCGACGGCTCACGATGACGATTGATGGCCTTCCGCTTCCTCTAATTTGGCGATCCAGAGTGGAATCGGCAACCATACGGCGGGTGCGGCATACACGGCTTCGTCCAAAGCTGCAACCCGTTGCTCGACTGCGCGCTGGGTGCCGGTTTCGGGCAAGTCCTCCCATCGTTCATAGCAGCCGTGTTGAATGCAAGCTGCTGGTTTGGCCTTCCAGTGAACGAGGCACCCAACACCCGGCTCAAACAGAGGGCAAGCATATGTCTGCGCAAACGTATCGCCGGTTTCCGTCAGGCCGTACCGGGCAATCGCCGCGCGCGCCCGTGCTTGAACGGCGCGCACCTTGTCAGGCCCGTGTTGTGGACTCCGGCGCAAGGTCTCGACCATTGCCTCGGCCTCAAGCCGGACAATGTGAACATTGACAAACTGGGCGTCGGAGCAGCACGGTGTCGGACAGATGGCGCAATCGGCAGCAAGATGACCGTAGTTTTTGCCAATGTAACGTGCAAACCACTGCTTCAGGCGGCGCAGTCGCGCCAGTGCGCGCCCTTTGCCCCTGGCGGATTGCCCCATCGGCGCACGCCGCCCTCCTGTCACACGTTGTCGTCGGAGGCGTGATCGGGCTACTGCATGTGTCATTTAAAGGCTCTCTCCTAAAGGCTCTCTCCGCCAGTGAACACACGGGGCGAAAACAGGCGAAAACACCGCCGGACTTTCCCCGGCACGCAGGGCTTTCAGTGCAGGCTTTCAGGTTGGGTTTTCAGGGGGGCGGGCTGCGGTCTGCGGTGAGCGCAGCCACATGCGCACACACCGTTTGGGGCAGCGTTGTCAGGTTGTAGCCACCTTCAAGCACCGAGACGACCCGTCCACCACAGCAAGTTTCCGCAACGTCAACGATGAGGCGGGTCAGATGCACAAAGTCGGCGTCGGTCAGGTTGAGGTCGCCGAGCGGATCGCTGATGTGCGCATCGAAGCCGGCCGAGATCAGCACGAAATCTGGCCGAAACTGCCGGGTAATTGTTGCCAGCGCCGCTTCAAACGCCGCACGGTACTCGGCGGCAGAAGTTCCCGCCGGTAAGGGAACGTTCAGGGTGTAACCTGTGCCGTCGCCCGTCCCGCACTCCCAGCGGCTGCCCGTGCCCGGGTAGTGTGGGAACTGATGCACTGAAAAGAAAAACACCGATGGGTCGGCGTAAAAGATCTCCTGCGTCCCGTTGCCGTGGTGAACATCCCAATCCACGATGAGCACACGCTGGAAGCCGAGGTGCTGGGCCTGACGGGCGGCTAGGGCGACGTTGTTGAACAGGCAGAAGCCCATCGCGCGGCCGGCCGTTGCGTGGTGACCCGGAGGGCGAACGGCGACGAACGCGCGCCGCGCGTCACCGCGTCCGACCGCTTCAACCGCTGCCAACGTCGCACCGACGGCCGAGAGTGCTGCCGTATATGAACCGGCCGACACCACCGTGTCGGGATCAAGCGCCACCCGTCGCCCGGTTTCCCGGGCCTTTGCAACAGACTCGGCGACCAACGCGATATGTCCCGGCGTATGCACGCGGGACACTTCGTCAAGCGTCGCGGAGCGCCCCCTCTCCCAGCGACAGGCTGCCCGCAACTGCGCGTCGTGCCTGAGCGCGCACACGACACCGTGAACTCGCGCCGCCGTCTCCGGGTGCGTCCCGGTATCGTGCTGCGCCTGGTGTTCAGGAACAACAAGGCAAACGTCTGCCACAGAATCCGACATGGGGAGGGCGGGGGAAATGGCTGGGATGAGAAAACAGATTGGCTGTTTTCTTCGCGTTACTTTGCCATAAGATGCTGTGCCAAGCAGTAAAAATCAATCCGGCCTTTCCTGCCGGACTGTTGTCACAGAATGCACGTTACGCTCGACCACAACGCCAAGACGCCGGTGTACTTGCAGATCAAGGCTGCCGTCCTTGCGGCCATCCGGGACGGCAAACTGGCCCCCGGTGCGCGCCTGCCGGCGACGCGTGAGCTGGCGCAGCAACTCGGCGTCAATCGGAGTACGGTCGCAATGGCTTACGACGAACTGCTGGCCGATGGGGTGGTGGAATCGTTTGTCGGCCGTGGAACGTTTGTCGCCCGGCAGACCCTTGCCGAGGTTGCGCGACCGGGAGGGCGTGTGCCCCAACGCACGCCCTCCCACAAGATGGTCTGGGAAGGCATCTTTTCCGAGCGCGCCCAGAGTCCGGTTGTCGAGTCACTACTTGATTTGTATCAGGTCAGTACGCTGCGCGACGTGATTTCCTTTTCCGGCTCGTTTCCAGACGCCACTTCGTTCCCAACCCGCGAGTTTCGCAATTCGCTGCACTTTGCTGAACGGACGCTGGGGGATGAGGTCTATCGCTATGGGCCGGTCGCCGGGTATGAACGGCTGCGCGAGTATCTGGCGCGGCGCATGTGTGAAAGCGGCGCGCAGGTCTCCACCGAAAACATTATCGTGACAAGTGGTTCCCAGCAGGCGCTGGACTTGATTGCGCGTGCGTTGGTTTCACCCGGCGATGCTGTGGCCATTGAGAATCCGACCTATCCTGGGGCAATGACGGCCTTTGCGCTGGCCGGGGCGCGCCTCCTACCGATTCCGGTCGATGAACAGGGCTTGTGCGTGGACGTGCTGGAAAACGTCCTGAAGGTGCAGCGCCCGAAGCTGGTGTACGTTGTGCCGAGCTTTCAAAACCCAACCGGGGCCTGCCTGAGCTGGGAGCGTCGCCTCCGCCTGCTGGGGCTGGCACAGGAGTACAACCTGCCCATTATCGAGGACGACTACGGCTCACACCTGCGCTTTGACGGCGATTCGTTGCCCCATCTGAAAGCCCTGGATGATACCGAACACGTCATCTACGTCAGCAATTTCTCAAAGAGTCTGTTACCCGGCCTGCGTATCGGATGGTGTGCGGCAGCCCGCCCGGTCATCGTGCGCCTGACGGCGTTTAAGCAAAACAGCGACATCACAACGTCTCCACTACTGCAATCGGCGCTGTGGGACTTCTGCCGGCGCAAACGCTATGAAGCGCATCTGGAGCGAATTCGTCCCATTTATCGCGCCCGGCGCGACGCCATGCTGGCGCGACTGGCCGCCGACTTTCCGGCCGGAACAACATGGACAAAGCCGGCAGGCGGACTGTTTTTGTGGGTCACGCTGCCCAACGCACTCGATGCTACGGAGTTGTTGTACCAAGTCCGCCAACAAGGCGTTGTTTTCAGTCGGGGGCGGTTGTTTTACTGTGACAATCCACAGCGAAATACCCTGCGCCTCAGCTACGGCCACGTCACGTTGGAAGACATCGAGCGCGGCCTGCGGATTATCGGTGCAACCGCCAAGGCCATGCTCAGCCGCGCAGTAACCCGAACGGCCGATCGCTTTCACAGTTGCACGGTACCGCTTGTGTAACGCGCGTCAGTCAGCATAACGCGCAGATTGAGATTTTTAAACGATTGGCTTAGTTGAGCGTGTATGCCGGTCGAAGTCAGTTTGATTCTCAAGGGAGAATTAGCCCATGCGCCATTGTGAAATTGCCTTTTTTGAGGGACGCTTTGTGCCTCTGGCCGAAGCTAACATCAACATCATGACGCATGCGTTTAACTACGGCACGGCCGTCTTCGAGGGTATTCGCGGTTACTGGAACGCGGATGACGGAGAAGTGTACCTGTTTCGTCCACGTGAGCACTTCGTCCGTCTCCTCCGCAATGCCGCCCTGCTCAAGATGCAGCTTCCCTATGACGCGGAGATGCTGTGTGAGTTGACGGCTGAACTCGTCCGGCGAAATGGGTACTGTGAAAATGTCTATGTACGCCCGTTAGCTTACAAAACGGCGCGTCAAATCGGTACCAAACTCTCGCCTGGGGACGATTTCACGATGTTTGTTGTTCCAATGCACGACTATGTGGATACGAGCCGGCCGCTGGCGGTCGGTGTTTCGTCCTGGCGGCGCATCGAAGACAATGCCATTCCGGCGCGGGGGAAAATTTGCGGGGCGTACGTCAACTCCGCGCTGGCTGCGACAGAAGCCCGCGACAATGGTTATGACGAAGCTATTGTCCTGAATTCCGCCGGCAAAGTCGCCGAGGGGGCGGCGATGAACCTGTTTATCGTCCGAGACGGCAAACTTGTGACAACACCGATTTACGCCGACATCTTGGAAGGCATCACACGCCATACTGTAGTCGAGTTAGCGCAGCGAGAACTCGGTATCGAGACGGAGTTCCGTCCGATTGACCGGTCAGAGCTGTACATTGCCGACGAGGTGTTCTTCTGTGGGACGGGAGCGCAGATTGCCGCCATTGGCTCGGTGGATCGGCGGACGATTGGCGATGGGCAACCCGGTCCGCTGACACGCCGCCTCCAGACGCTCTACGGCGATGTCGTACGGGGACGCCTGGCCGGTTATGGGCACTGGGTGCTGCCCTGTCGTATGTCGGCGCCGGCGCGGGAAGAAGCGGCACCTTATCTGGCAGCCTGCAGCCGTTAATGTGCGCACCGTAGGCGGGCAACGGCTTGCCCTCTTTTCGACGGTCCTTAGAACGACGTTCACCGGATACCGTTTGGCATCCCCTGCTTGCGTTCTGCACCGGAAACCCTGATGGCCGCACCGCCGGCGCGCAGACGACCAGATCGGTGCGGGCTGAGGAATACGCGGCCACCCGCTTTGGACGGGCGGCCGCGACCTGAGGCTGCCGCCACACCGGCTACTCTTTCGAGACGCGTTGCTTTGACATAGGCAGCGCCGCCTGTAGTCGGAATCCCGTCTGCTCCGCCTGTGACCCGGTGCAGCGCTCAGGACGTATGGGTTGCCGCCGTCAGCGATGCTGCAAAATCTCGCGTGCAATGACCAGCCGCTGGATTTCGGATGTCCCTTCGCCAATCGTGCAGAGCTTGGCATCCCGCCAGAACTTCTCCACCGGATACTCCTTGGTGTAACCGTAGCCGCCGTGAATCTGGATGGCTTCCTCGGCAACTCTGACAGCAACTTCTGAAGCGTAGAGCTTGGCCATTGCCGATTCGCAGGTTGTCCGTTTACCGGCGTCTTTCAACAGTGCGGCACGCCACGTCAGCAAGCGCGCAGCTTCGATCTGCGTCGCCATGTCGGCCAGTTTCCACTGCGTCGCCTGAAACTCGGCAATTGGGCGTCCGAAGGCATGCCGCTCCTTGGCATAACGCAGCGCCGCCTCATACGCTCCCTGGGCGATACCGACAGAAAGCGCAGCAATTGAAATCCGCCCGCCGTCAAGAATCTTCAGCGCATCCACAAAGCCTTCGTTTTCCCGGCCGAGTAGGTTCTCGGCCGGCACCTTAAGGTCCACAAAGGCCAGACTTGCTGTGTCAGAAGCACGCATGCCCAGCTTGTTTTCTTTTTTGCCACGCACGAAACCCGGGGTATCGGTCGGTACGATAAACGCCGAAATGCCGTGCGTACCTTTGGAGTGATCGGTGTTGGCCAGAACAACACAGGTGTCGGCGTAGCTGGCATGGGTGATGAAGTTTTTGTTGCCGTTGAGCACAAAATAGCCGTTCTGCCGCACGGCCGTCGTTGCCAAACCGGCGGCGTCACTCCCAGAACCGGGTTCGGTTAGCGCCCAGGCGCTCAACTGCTCACCACGTGCTAGCGGCGGGACGAAGGCTTGGCGCTGGGCTTCTGTCCCGGCCAGGAAGATATGATTGGTGCCGAGCGAATTGTGGGCGGCAACCCCAAGCGCCACGGACGGGTCCACCCGCGCCAATTCCTCGATAATGGTCACATACTCGGCATACCCCAACCCCGACCCGCCGTAGGCTTCGGGAATGAGGATGCCCATCAACCCCATTGCGGCCAGTTTAGGCTGGAGTTCCAAGGGGAACTGCTGTGGTTCATCCCACGTCATCACGTGGGGCGCAATCTCAGCTTCGGCAAACTCGCGGACGGAAAACTTGATGCGGGACTGCTCTTCAGTGAGGTCAATCTGCATAAGGCCCATACATGCTACTCCTGACTGCCGCAAAAACCGGCGGAAACAATTTGGACACCCGGCCGAACTGCCTCACACAAGTTCGGCGCTATAAAATAACCTTATTTAAGAATAAGCTACGGCTATTGTTATCGCCAACCCTAGAATGCCCTCGGAGCAAGCTCCGCATGACGCAACTGACCATTGTCCCCACGCTCTGGCACCGGCTGGCGCCGCTTGCCGTTGGCAGTGCGGCCTGGATACTCTGCCCGGCCGATCTTGCTGCCGAGGCGCGTCTGCTGGCAGGAATTTTCGCTGCCGTCATCGGCGGTCTCGTGTTCCAATCAGCACCTGGCGGTCTCGTGGTGCTGCTCGGCGTGGTAGCGGCCGCCGCTACCGGCGCTCTGCCACCGAAATCGGCCCTGGCCGGTTACGGCGATCCGACGGTCTGGCTTGTCCTGGCAGCGTGCTTGATGGCACGCGCTATGACGCGCACCGGCTTCGGACGCCGCCTTGCCTTCTGGTTTATCCGCGTACTGGGACGACGAACGCTCGGCTTAGGCTACGCGCTGGTCGCGGCCGATGTGGTTTTGGCGGCTGCCATTCCGTCCAACGGCGCGCGTGCCGGCGGCGTGCTATTTCCGATTGTGCAGAGCATCGCCGAAGCTTATGACTCTCGCCCCGGAGCAACGGCGCGGCGACTGGGCGCATTTCTGGTCGTGATGGTGTATCAGTGCGAGGTCATTGCCTGCGCTCTGTTTCTCACCGGACAGGCCTCAAACATCCTCATTGCCAAGCTGGCCAAGACCACTGCCGGGGTGAAACTAACCTACAGCAGCTGGTTTATCGGTGGTTGCCTGCCGGCGCTCATTTCCCTGGCCCTTGTGCCGCCGCTGCTGTACCGCCTGTTTCCCCCAGAGATCAAGCACACGCCTGAGGCTTCCCGCCTGGCCCAGGCAGAACTCAATCGGCTTGGGCCGGTCAGTCGGGATGAGTGTGTTCTCGCCGGTGTACTCGTCGGCATCGTTGTCCTCTGGCTGCTGCCGACGCTCCCCGGGGCAGCGGCCCTGTGGCGCAGTATGGCTTTGGAAGGCCTTCTCAACTATGCCGTTGTAGCGCTGATCGGCGTAGGTGCGCTGTTGCTGACCGGAGTTCTGACGTGGGCCGATGTGACCGGCGAGCGCTTCGCCTGGGATGTCTTTCTCTGGTACGGCGGACTGGTTCGCCTTGCGGAAGCTTTGGGCGAGACGGGGCTGACGGAGCGGTTTGCACGTGCTGTAGCCGGCCAGGCGGCGGGGTGGGCCTGGCCTGTCGCCGGACTGGTTTTGGTCGTGGCTTACTTCTACGCCCATTACGCTTTTGCCAGCATCACGGCCCACGCAACGGCAATGTACGTACCGTTCCTGGTTGTGTTGCTGGCCGCCGGAACGCCGCCGCTGTTAGCCGCCTTTGTTCTGGCCTATGCCTCTAACCTATGCGCGGGGTTGACGCACTACGGCACGACACCCGCACCGATCTATTTTGCCGCCGGTTATGTCAGTCAGCGCACCTGGTGGCGGCTGGGATGGGTGGCGTCGCTGGTGAACCTTGCGGTATGGCTGACGGTTGGCGTGCTGTGGCTGCGGCTGGTGGCGTATTGGTAAGCCAGGGCTGGGCTGCTTTCCGTGTGCCGCCGCGTCATAGGACACTGAAAACCTCCAGCGCGTAGGCCACACGTCCAAACGGTGCGCTCACCTGAACCCCCTGCACCAGGTCGCGGACTTCAGCCAGCATTTCGCGGGCAATCGCCAACCCTTCCCGCTGTCCGTCCTCCGGCGAGGCATTGGCCCGTCGCATCCGTTCGAGAATCTCCGGCGACACCACCACGCCCGGCACTTCATTGCTCAAAAATTCTGCGTTCCGGTAGCTCGTTAGCGGCCAGATGCCGGCAATGATGGGAATCCGGCAGTGCGCAATCCGCTTGAGAAAAGCCCGAAACATGGCCACATCGAAGATCGGCTGCGTGACGGCAAACTCGGCCCCGGCTTCGACTTTGTACTCAAACCGGCGAATCTCATAGTCCAAGTCAACCGCGCAGGGGTTGACGCCGACGCCGATAAAGTACGAGGTCGGCTGCCCGATGGCGTTCCCGCCTAGGTCAAGTCCCAGATTGAGGCGTTTGACCATGTTGGTCAGTCCGATGGAGTCAATGTCGAAGACGGCCGTGGCGTCCGGGTAAGGCCCCATCTTCGGCGGATCGCCGGTGATGATCAGAATGTTGCGCAGACCGAGTCCCGCCGCGCCGAGCAGGTCTGAGGTCATCCCCAGCAGATTGCGGTCGCGGCAGCAATAGTGCGTCACGGTTTCGATGCCGACCTGCTGTTCGATAATGAGCGACGTGGCAATGGCACTCATACGGGACTGCGCGCGCGGGCCGTCGGGAACATTGACGGCGTCCACCCCTGCCTCCTTGAGCAGGCGTACGCCTTCGAGCATTTTGGTGGGATCGCAGCCGCGTGGGGGGACAATCTCGACACTGGTGACAAACTCTCCGTGGACGATCTTCCGTGCGAAGCGGGACTTTTCCTCGGTCGGCGTGATCCGCACGTCAGGGAGCTTTGCTTCAGCAATTTGAATTACAGGCTCAAGGCGCTTCGCCGGCGACAGCGCCCGCACAGCCGCCTTGAGGGTTTTGATGTGTTCCGGTGTTGTGCCACAGCAGCCACCGATAAACCGGACGCCGGCCTGAATAAATCGCCGGGCATACTTCGCCATATACTCCGGCGAACAAAGGTAAATTTTGCGCCCATGGAGGTCCTGGGGCAGACCGGCATTCGGCTGGGCAGACAGGGGCTTTTCGGTCACGGCCGCCATGCGTTCAATGGCTTCCAGCATCGGCTTCGGACCGACGCTACAGTTGAGGCCGATGACATCCGCACCCCATTCGTCAAGACGCTTGGTAAAAGTTTCCGGTGCCGTCCCATAACCGGTCGTCCCGTCTTCGCCGACGGTCATTTGGGCAACCACCGGCAAATCAGGCGACAGCTCGCGCACGGCCGCCAGTGCTTGCCGAATTTCGGTCAGGTCGGTGAAGGTTTCGAGCACGATCAAGTCCACGCCCCCGTCCAGCAGGGCTTCGGCCTGTTCGCGAAAGAAGGCTTTCGCCTCCTCAAATGAGGTCGGTCCCCAGGGTTCGATCCGGATACCGAGCGGCCCGATTGAGCCGGCGACGTACACCTGCGGACCGACTGCCTCGCGGGCAAGCTTGGCTGCCTTGTAGTTAATCTCTTGCACACGATCCTGAAATCCGTGGGCTTCGAGCTTTGGGCGATTTGCGCCGAAGGTGTTGGTCTGGACAATCTCCGCACCGGCTTTGGCATACTCGCGGTGGACCTCCTGCACTAGCGCCGGATTGGAGAGTGAAATCTCATCGTAGCACCGGTTGACGTACACCCCTTTGGCATAGAGCATCGTTCCCATTGCACCATCAAAGAGGTGGATACCGCCGGCGGCGAGGAGTTCACGAAATGGCTTCAGAGCTTTCATGGTTGGCAGCGCTTTGCTGGGATTACAGGGCCAGGTTCGGGGCTGAAGAGACCGATTCTTATGGAAGGTTGGCAACGATGCAACTCGGTAGCGAAACAGCGATGGGTCGGGATCACCTCCAGGCGGACAGCGAAGGCTTGCCGTGCCGATGAGTTCCCAGCCTCTCCTGCACGAACTTCGGACACGTTTGACCGCAGCGCGCGGCCCGGTTGATCTGACCACGCTTGGCCGCGATCTCCTCAAAGCACCTCGGGCATCGCCTGAGCAAGTGCGCCGGATTCTCCAGCCTCTGCTGGCGCAAATCCCCGAAGCCGTCCTGGGCGCAGATTGCCGTCTTCGCTGGCAGCCACTGACGGAAGCACTACCTATCGCGTCCACACCGCTGACCGAAGCGCGCTTTGTCGTGGTGGATGTTGAAACGACAGGCTGTAAAGCGCCCCAGGGGCGTGTGACCGAGATTGCCTGTGTCACCATCGAGCGGGGTCGCATCACCGAGAACTTTGCGAGTCTGGTCAACCCTGGCGAGCCGATCCCACTGGCGATTACTGACCTAACCGGTATTACAAATGCGATGGTTGCTAACGCTCCACCCTTTGCCGCCATTGCCCAGGAAGTCCAGCGGCGGCTCGCGAGCGCTGTTGTGGTTGCCCACAATGCGGCCTTTGACCGTCGCTTTCTCACCGCCGAGTTGACGCGGGTAGATGCGACTTTTGTCTGGACGGCACCGACCTTGTGTACAGTCCAACTGACGCGCCGCCTCATACCCGGACTGACCAGCTACCGTCTGGGCGCCATCGCAGCGCATTTACAGATTCCCCATACGGCGTGCCACCGCGCACCGGGAGATGCACTTGCGACTGCCGAGCTTTTCCTGCGATTGTTGAATCAGCTAACCGACCAAGGACAGACTTCGGTTGAAGCAGTTGCGGCTTTTATGACAAAAGGACGGCGAGCACATCGGCCTGAGGACACCGGCAACGCACGGTGAGTTGCCAACGAGGATCAACACGATGAGCGATACGCGCGACGATTTTGAGCATCTTGAGGCAACCGATGAAGTCGCCGAACGGGAAGCAGCTCGTTACTTTCAGGCCGCATACCGGCGGCAAATGGAAGGTAAACTCGAAGAGGCGATCCAGCTTTACGAACGCTCGATTGCGCTCTATCCGACGGCCGAGGCCCACACCTTTCTGGGGTGGACGTACAGTCTCCTCGGAGATTTGGATCGCGCCATCGCGGAATGTCTGCATGCAATTGAGCTTGATCCGGATTTTGGCAATCCCTACAACGACATTGGCGCGTACTTGATTGAGCGAGGCGATCCCCTTTCGGCAACGCCCTGGCTTAAGCGCGCCATGCAGGCTAAGCGGTATGAGTGTTATTTCTATCCGTACTGCAACTACGGACGGGTGCTAGAGTTTCAGGGACGCTGGCTGGATGCCATGCAAGCGTACACAACGGCTTTGGCGTACTACCCAGAGTACGCCGCTGCCAAAAAGGCAATTCGCCGGCTTCAATGTCGGCTCAACTAGGGACTGCTCTCGTAAAGCTCACGGCCCACGCTCCGTCCCCGGCCTCTCTGTCGGAAACGCAGCGCGCCACGCCACGCATCTGCCTGGTAGTTATGGCCTGGGTATAGACTTCAGCCTGGTGGGTACGCCAGGTTGGTACGCAGGCGGCCGCGCTCGGGGCGCAGGCTTTCGGCCAAGTGTATGGTGAAGTGTGTTGTGCAATGTGCCGGCGCCATGTCGGCTCGGACGACCGCTCACGCCGTGGGGTCGGCGAGCCGTTTCCCCGGCGGAAAGGACCACCGATAGCCCATCCGGCCGCGCAACATGAACTGCTATGTGAGCGCCTTGCTTGCTTCAACGGGGCGACACCGGTTTTCCTCACGGGTGAACGGTGTGAAGGTGCAAGCAGACTTGCTGCTGCCGGAGGCGGTGTGAGTTTTGAGCGAAGAGATGACCTGCCCGGCCACGACCGGCAGTGGTTGCCCTGCTTTTTTGGCCCCCAGGGAGTTGGCGTATGTCCTGGTCACTCGTGAGCCTGACAGGTCAGTGGCCGTGAGTTTCCCAGTGTCGGCAATGTTCGTGTCTCTGGCCCTGATGTTCCTTAAGCGGATGGCAGTCGTTATCCCTGTGATGTGGGCCGTCGTCACGCTGGTCTTCTTGCTCATTCATCTTGTACCGGGCGATCCGGTGGTGATGTACCTCGGCGACAGTGCGCGCCCGGAGGACATCCAGGCTCTACGCCACAAGCACGGTCTGGATTTACCGCTGTGGCAGCAGTATGTCCGCCTGTGGATTGGCGCTATCACCCCGGATGGGGCCGACAAACACCGCGGCCTGCTCCGGGGCGATCTCGGTGAAACGTTTGGCGGCAAGAATGTCATGCATGAGCTACTGAAGCGTTACCCGACCACACTCAAGCTCGCCGGAGCCGCCATCCTGGTGGCGGTTGTCGTCGCCATCCCCCTGGGGATCACTGCCGCTGTCTTTCGCGGACGCTGGCCGGACACCGTCATTTCGATTGCCTCACTAGGCGGTATTGCGCTGCCGAATTTCGTGCTCGGGCCACTGGCAATTCTGATCTTCGCCGTCTATCTCGATTGGTTGCCGGTATCCGGCAGCGAAACTCCGACACACTATATCCTCCCGGCGGTCACGCTTGGACTGGCCATGGCGGCCATTCTGACGCGCCTTGTCCGCTCGGGTGTGCTCGAAGAACTGAATGAAGATTACGTGCGAACCGCCCGCGCCAAGGGGCTGCCAGAGTCCGTTGTCTTGTTCAAGCATGTCCTCAAAAACAGCCTGATTCCGGTTGTCACCGTGATTGGCTTGCAGTTTGGCATCGTTCTCACAGGTGCTATTGTGACGGAAACCATCTTTGCAATGCCGGGCGTCGGTGACTTGACGGTGCGTGCCATTCATGAACGAGAGTATAATCAGGTACAGGCCAACTTGTTAGCCATCGCCCTAACCTACGTTACTGTTAACACCCTGACGGATATACTCTACCGGCTACTTGACCCGCGCATTACGCTGGAGCGTTAGCTGCTGAGCCGTTTGACGGAGGACCTACCCCGTGGAAGATGAAAGCCCATCGCGTTTGCGGAGCGGCACCCCCCGGCGACCGGCGTCTGGGGAAACACCGCGCTCAAATCGCTTCTCGCCCCCACCGAGTGCGCTGCCGGAAGCGGATGCCCTGCCACCACCCGATCTGGAAACTCCGATGGCCAGCCGCCTGCGCAGTTTACGGGAGTCACGCCCACCAGAGTCGTTTCAGGAGCCGGCAGCCATTCCAGAGTTCAACCAACCGTTCTTCGACATCCCCAAACCTTCCCTCTGGGACCGCATCAAGCGTTTCTTCGGCAGATAACGGCCTCGTTCGAGGCCCCGACAGGAGTATCGTATGGGCAAACTCGATGGGAAAATCGCCGTTGTCACGGGGGCGGCAAGTGGCATCGGTGAAGCAACGGCGCGCTTGTTCCATGCTGAAGGGGCCAGGGTTGTCCTGAGTGACATCCAGGATGAACGCGGTGCCGGCATCGCGGCCGAACTGGGCGACCGTGCTGCCTACCGGCATGCCGACGTTAGGCGGGAAGACGACCTTGCCGCACTTGTAGATTTTGCCGTCGCCCATTTCGGCGCACTTGACATCATGTTCAACAACGCCGGGGCGCAAGGCGTATCGGCCCCAATTGCCGAAACATCCGTTGACGGTTTTGACCAGACGGTCGCGCTGTTGCTGCGGAGCGTCTTTCTAGGCATGAAGCACGCCGCACGGGTGATGTCGCCGCGCCAAACAGGGAACATCGTCAGTACGGCCAGCATCGCCGGACTGCGTACCGGTCACGCGCCGCATATCTACAGTGCCTGCAAGGCAGCCGTCATCCATCTCACCCGTTCCGTGGCGATGGAACTGGCCGAGTACAGTATCCGCGTCAATTGTGTCTGCCCGGGTTTCATCGCGACCGGCATCTTCGGCAACGCCTTTGGGTTAGCGCCTGAGGCTTCCCGCGCCCTTGCACCGCTGATGGCGCCGCTGCAAAAGGAAGCCCAACCACTGCGCCAGGCCGGGCAGCCGGTGGATGTCGCCCAGGCCGTTCTCTGGTTGGCCAGCGACGATGCCTGCTTCGTTACCGGCCATGCCTTGGTAGTGGACGGTGGCCTTATTGCCGGGCGGTCGTGGCCTGAGTACCAACGCTTGCGTACGACGCTTGCCGAAGGTGTTCAAGCCACCCTCGCGCAGGCAACACCGACGACACCGAACGTGTAACCATCCCGCTCAATACAGCGGCACGGTTGGGTCAACCTCGCGCGACCAGGCGTCAATACCGCCGGCCAGGTTGACGAGCCGGGTAAAGCCCCTGCTGCGCAAGTAGGCGCAGGCATGCAGGCTTCGAATCCCGTGGTGACAGTAAAGGATATACTCCTGTGTGGGGTCGAGTTGCTGCGCCCACTCCGGTAGCTCACTCATTGGTGTCAGCCGGCTGCCGGGAATCTGATTCAATGCGTACTCCCAACGCTCGCGAACGTCGAGCAAGTTGACAGATTCGCCGGCAGCCAAGCGCCGGGCCAGCTCAGGAGCCGTCAGGTGTGTGATCTCAGCCATTGCGCCGTTAGTCCGTTTTCGACAGGGATGAACCATCCATTCTCGTAGCAGTGGGTGTCCGGCGTACTACCGTTACCGGCTATTTCTTCATCCTGTGCGTCCTGGGTAGGTGCGCATCTTTTCGAACTCGCGCGTTCCCAGGGCAGGGTCTAGGGGGCATAAGAGAGCGCCTTGTGCCAAAAACCTCAGCGCAAACTCAGACAAACTCTTATAAGACAAACTCAAACGCTCTCCACAGCAACCATGACCACGCTCCACAGGTTTTAGTTGTTTTATGGGCTGGGCGCCGCATCGCAAGCTGAAAAGGCGGCAAGCCTGCCGCCCCCCATCCGCATAGGAGCTGGTCGGACCTCACGGCAAACTATGGGTTGAGCCAGCCAAACAGACCGTAAATCGTCGTTTGCCGCCCGAGGTCGGCAATGGATTCGGTCAGCGGAATATTTTTGGGACATGCCTTGACACAGTTTTGTGCATTACCACAGTCCGTAATCCCGCCTTCTCCCATAATCGCCTCCAAACGCTCGTCACGGTTGAGCTGTCCGGTCGGATGCAGGTTCATTAGCCGAACTTGATTGAGTACTGATGGGCCGATAAACGCCGACCGTTCATTGTACTGTGGGCAAACTTCCATACAGACGGCGCAGGACATACAGGTGGAGAGCTTGTAACGAATCGCCGTTGTTTTCTGATCCAGGCGAGGCCCAGGCCCCATGGCGTACGTGCCGTCAATCGGAATCCAAGCCTTGACTTTCTTCAGGTCGTTGAACAACCGCGAACGATCAACCTGTAGGTCGCGAACGACCGGAAACTTCGTCAGCGGCTCAAGCGTGATTGGGCCTGGCTCGAGTTTGTCCACCAACGTGCTGCAGGCTTGCCGCGCTTTACCGTTGATGACCATCGAGCACGCACCGCAGACATGCTCAAGGCAGCAGCAATCCCACACGACTGGTGTCGTCGCTTGACCGGACGCCGTAACGGGATTTTTCTGAATCTCCATCAGGCAGCTGATGATGTTCATGTTGGGCCGGTAAGGGAGGGCAAACTCCTCCCAGTGAGCCAGTTTGTCAGGTGCATCCTTGCGTCTGATCTTGAGAACGATCTTGTCACGGGTCATCGGGGCGATCTCCATTCGGGGGGGCGGCATCAAGCTTACAAAACTTACATACTGACGCTTTGGGCCCTTACCGGGGGGGCGCCGCGCCAGCTCGACTCCCTGGAAATATGAGAATGTTTCCTTGCAAAATCGCTTCCACGTGCCCTCGGCAGGCTGAAGAAACACTGGGTTGGTGCGCAGCGCGGCAGCCGGCTCATCGTTGCTGCCCCCGGTGGAGTCTGGCAACTTGACGCGAGTATTGCCACGCAGCGCGTACTTTTGATTGTTCTCGTGCGCGATGATTTTGGCGGTCGCCAGACCGACATCGCCGCGACAAGCAATCCGATACATCGCCCAGGGACCGGCAAAGCCGTCGCCGTCCAGAGCAGACACCCCGGTGGCGGCGGGAATGAACTCTGCCGTGATGTCCACCCGGCAGTCGCGCACGAAGTCGGTCACTTGCCAGGCTAGCGAACGAGCGCCGACGACAAAGCGGTAGGGGTCAAGCTCCGCCTGGCGCAGATCGTCCGTCCCTTCCGACTGTCCCCCCCGAGCGGGCGGCGCAAATTCGCAGGTCTCCGTCAGCCTCAGCCGGTTGTCGCCGCTGAGGTCGCTCCAGCAGAAGCCCTGCTTGCATTTGACTTTGAGCAGGCTCCGCATCCCCGGCGGAACATGTTCGACGGCGGTGACGGCGATCGGCTGCCCGCGCTTCTGCCCGCCCGGTAAGCCGGCGGCGGACTCGGCCGTTGAGGACAGGAGACAGCCAAGACTCATCCCGGCGACGAGAGGACAGCTCGGGAGGATACGTGGCAAGAGCAGGTCGGCACCGGTCTCAAGCGGCTTTCTTCTTGGAATAATCCCGTTTGCGCGGCTTGATGAGGCTAACGTCAACATCTTCGTAGGTTAACTGCGGACCTTCCGGCGTCCAGGTCGCAATGGTGGTTTTGAGGAAACGCTCATCGTTGCGCTCCGGGAACTCCGGCTTGTAGTGCGCCCCACGCGATTCGTCACGATTCAGTGCACCGAGCGTAATGACCCGTGCCAGATGCAGCATGTTTTCCAACTGACGGGCGTGGGGAATGGCCTGGGTCGCCCAGTAGTTTTGCTCGTTAAGGTTGATGCGCTCGTAGCGTTCCAGCAGTTCCTGGATTTTTTCATCCGTTTGACGCAGTCGGTCGTTATACCGAATCACTGTCACGTTTTCGGTCATCACACGTCCCAGCTCGGCGTGCAGGAGGCGTGGATTTTCGGTCCCACGCTTGTTTTTCAGGGCTTCATTGAGCGCCGCCTGACGTGCCCGCTCACGTTCGAAAAGAGGGTCCTGTACCTCTTTGACCGAGTTGTTTTTGGCGAAGTTGACGGCAGCCGGCCCGGCAACAATCCCAGCATAGACACAGGACAGTAAGCTGTTCGCACCGAGTCGGTTGGCTCCGTGAATGGAGTAATCGCACTCGCCGACGGCATACAGTCCGGCGACGTTGGTTTGCTGCTCATAGTCTACCCATAGCCCACCCATCGTGTAGTGCATGCCGGGGAAAACACGCATCGGTGTTTCGCGCGGGTCTTCGCCGACAAACATCTCGTAGATTTCAAGGATACCGCCTAACTTGCGGTCAAGCTGTTCCCGAGGGATGTGGGTCAGGTCGAGGTACACTTGGAACTTACCGCCGACGCCGTAACCATCGAGGCACACTTGGAAGATTTCGCGCGTGGCGATGTCGCGGGGTACGAGGTTGCCGTACTCGGGATATTTTTCCTCGAGGAAGTACCACCGTTCAGAAACGGGAATGTCTTTCGGGGCGCGTTGGTCTTTTGGAATGCGCGGCACCCAGATGCGGCCGCCTTCGCCACGCGCACTCTCCGACATTAGCCGGAGTTTGTCCTCGCCGGGAATCGCCGTCGGGTGAACTTGAATAAACTCCCCGTTGGCGTACTTGACACCCTGCCGGTACAACGCTCCCTGTGCACTGCCGGTGCAGATGACAGAATTGGTCGACTTACCGAAAATTGCCCCGATCCCACCGGTGGCCATGACCACGGCCGCGCCAGCAAAAGCCCTGACCTCCAGCGATTGCAGGTTCATCGCCGTGATGCCGTAGCAGCGGCCGTTGTCAATGACGCCGGATAAGAACTCCCATCCTTCATACTTCCGAACCTTGCCCTCGGCTTCATAGCGCCGTACCTGTTCGTCGAGCGCATAAAGGAGCTGCTGTCCCGTTGTCGCGCCGGCAAATGCCGTCCGGTGGTGCTTCGTGCCGCCAAAGCGGCGGAAATCAATCAGTCCCTCGGGGGTGCGCGAAAAGGGGACGCCCATCCGGTCAAACATGTAGATAATGTCCGGCGCCATGTCGCACATGGCTTTGACCGGCGGCTGGTCGGCCAGGAAATCGCCGCCATACACCGTGTCGTCAAAGTGCTCGTACGTCGAATCGCCTTCCCCTTTTGTGTTGACGGCGCCGTTGATGCCACCCTGCGCGCAGACAGAGTGTGACCGCTTGACGGGCACCAGTGAAAACAGATCAACCGTGTAGCCGAGTTCGCAGACCTTGATCGTAGTCATAAGACCGGCCAGGCCACCGCCGACGACAATAATGCTGGGTTTGTTGCTCATGGGCTTCTGCTTCGTGAAATCTGATTCGTGAAATCCGAGAGGAAGGTCTACGGAACAAAGGCAAACGCAGCCCGAACTCCGACGGCAAACACCAAGACGCAGAAGACGGCGCAAGCGTAAGAAAACGCCTTTTGCGACCGCGTACTGACTGTAATGCCCCAGACAATCGCAAACGTCCACAAACCGTTGGCGAGATGAAAGGCGGCCGAGAAAATCCCCAGCACGTAAAAGCTCATAATCAGCGGCTGAGCCAGCCAATACTGCACAATTTCAAAGGCGCGTTCGGGATGATGGGCAACGGCCAGCCCCAACCCACCGACGCCGAAACGCATGGTCAGGACATGGGCCGTGATAAAAATCAACAAAATCACCCCCGTCACCCGCTGCAACAGATAGTTCCAGTTGCGCGCGTAGCCGTAGCTCAGCACGTTGTTTCTTGCGGTGTAGGCAATGTACATGCCGTAAATGGCATGAAAAGCGATGGGGAGTCCAATGAGGAAAAGCTCAGCAAGTGGCAGCAGGATGCCGGGCAGCATGTCTTGGATGCCTTTGACCGCCTCGTTGAAAGCGTCTGGGCCGGCGACGGCATGAAAGTTGGTGTAGAGGTGCTCCAGAAGAAAGGCACCAATCGGAATGACACCGCTGAGCGAGTGCAGCCGACGAGCGAGAAAGTGGTTACTCAGTGCGATGCTCATGGGGAACCTCGGCGGGCCGGGCGACGTGCATTGACCGAAAACGGTTTCCTTAGACAGTTTCCTCGGCGGACGATCAACACTGTGTGGAGTGACTTGGGGCGTCAAAACGACGACGAATCTCGGCGGCGCATCAGACCGATAACCCGGTTGAAACCAAGACGCCTCCGCCGGTGGAGGAAGACCGGGTGCGATTATAAGACAAGCCTGCCGGAATGCAATGCACTTTCGTGCGTGAACGCACATTGTACCGGTCGGTTTTGCCGGCTTCCTGCCGGAAGCGGGCCCGGGCCGGCAGTGGCCGCGCCGCCGGACTGCTGGGCGTCAGTTGCATCAAAGGGCTTCGATTCGGCATAATACCGCCCCGGACGCGGGTTCTTCGCACCTTAATCACCAGTTCAGCCCCTTGCGCCGTTTTGCGTCTGCGCCATGCCCTTACTTCGGCACCATACCACCGCACTTCGCCTGCGCGTTGCCCTGACCTGCCTTCCACTGCGGCGCCGCGCCGGGCTGTTTGCTGACTAGCCTCCACCCCACCTGAGTCGCCGATTCCCTGCGTTTACTGCACGCCAAACGTTGCTTTTGGAGGTTCTGATGTCAGCCGCAATCCCGACGCTTAGCAAGTTTCCCCGTATTGTCACGGAACTCCCCGGACCGCGTGCCAAAGCCGTGGTCGAAAAAGATCATCGTTATGTTTCACCAAGCTACACGCGCCCCTATCCGCTGGTCATTGAGCGTGGATGGGGCGCGTTGATCCAGGACGTGGACGGCAATGTCTTTTTAGATTTCAACGCCGGCGTTGCCGTCCTGGCCACCGGGCATGCCCACCCCGAAGTGGTTGCAGCGATTACGAAACAGGCCGCGGAGTTTGTTCACATCGCCGGCGCAGATTACTACTACCCACAACTTTCGGAAATCGCCGAACGCTTGCAGCGGGAAACACCGGGCGACTTCCCCAAGCGCGTTCACTTTGGGAACTCCGGCGCAGAAGCCGTGGAGTGCGCCCTCAAAGTCGCCATGTATGCCACACGGCGTGCGAAGTTCATTGCGTTCTTCAACAGTTTTCACGGACGGACGTTGGGGGCGCTTTCATTGACATCCTCGCGCCCGGCGCAGCGGCTCGGTTTTGGGCGGGCGGCATTAGACGTCACACACATCCCCTACGCCAACTGCTTGCGCTGCGCTTACGGCAAAACACCGGAAACTTGCCAGGTTGAGTGTGTCAAAGTCATTGAAGAACGGCTTTTCAAAACAACTTGCCCGAAGGAAGAAGTGGCGGCGATTGTGGTTGAGGCCGTGCAAGGCGAAGGTGGATACATTGTTCCACCAGCGAAGTTTCACCACGAGTTACGTCGTCTGTGTGATGAACACGACATCGTGCTGATCGTGGATGAAGTCCAGTCGGGCATGGGGCGTACCGGCAAAATGTTTGCCATCGAGCATTTCGGCGTCACCCCGGACGTGCTCTGCGCGGCCAAGGGTATTGCCTCAGGGTTGCCGCTCAGCGCGACAGTTGCCCGCGCCGACCTGATGAACTGGCACGTCGGAGCGCATGCTTCAACGTTCGGCGGCAACCCGGTCGCCATCGCCGCTTCGCTCAAAACCTTTGACTTGCTGCACCAGGGACTCCTCAAGAACGCGGCCGAGATGGGTGAGTACATGCTGGGCGGTCTCCGAATGGTGCAGGCCAAGTACGCCGACCGAATTGCCGATGTTCGTGGGTTGGGTCTCATGCTGGGCGTGGAATTTGTGACCGACCGCCGAACCCTGACCCCTGATACCGAGCTGCGGAATCGTGTCGAGCAGGAATGTTTCCGACGTGGCTTGATTGTTTTGGGTGCCGGCGACTCGACCATTCGCTTTTCGCCGCCGCTGGTGATTGACGCCGAACAGGTGGACTGCGCCGTGGAGATTTTCTCTGAAGCCATTGACGTAGCGATCAAAGGCTGACCTCGTCCAGAAAGGAAGGTTACCTGTGCAGCTAATACCCTTACCACCTCAGCCGGCGGCCAAGAAACGTAACACATGGTTGTGGGTTCTACTTGGTTGCGGCGGCCTGACGGTCATCGGCGTCATCGTCGTGCTGGTTGTCGGCTATTTCCTGTTCTCAATCGGTGAGCATGTAGCGGACAATCCGGTACGAACGGCGGCTAAGGTGGTTGAGTTTATCAATCCCGACATTGAAGTGCTTTCCGTGGACGAAGAAAAAGAGCTCGTCACGTTCCGCGATAAACGAACTGGGGAAGTCACAACCATTTCGCTTGAAGAGCTTAAGAAGCAGCAGGAAAAAAAGTCGTCCGAGAGCAAGCCACCCGACAACACAGCCCAGAGCAAGCCGTCGTCTGAGTCTGCCACGCCCGAAGTTGGCGGGCAGGATGGTCTGCCAAACTGGGTCGTGTTGTACCCCGGCGCTAAAGTCATTGCTAAGTTGAAATCCGGCACAGGTAACAAAGCTTCGGGGACGCTTATGCTCAAAACCGACGACGGGGCAGATGCCGTCCTCCGATTCTATGAAGAGCGACTCAAGGGCGACGGCTTTTCTGTGACGCCTACGGTAGTCGGCAATTTGCGAGCGCTTTCTGCCAAACGGAATTCGGGTGAGGCACTTGTCATTATGGCCGCGCCTGAAGACGGCGACGAACAGGACGACACGCAGATTACCATCACTTACCAGGTGCAGTAGCCCGGCCGGTGGAAGCGATAGAAGCCGAACAGGCTTTTGCTGCGAAGAAGGCGGTGGAGCCGACTGCCGGACTTGAACCGGCGACCTACTGATTACGAATCAGTTGCTCTACCAACTGAGCTAAGTCGGCCTGTTTCAACTTTGCAGGCAGGGATGATAGCACGCCTGTCAATACGATGCCCCCTCACGTGGGGACGGCACACACGTTCGCGAACAGCGTACATCTGAAAGGGACAGGCAGGATCGGCAAGGACAACCTGTGTCCGGCATCAGGTCTTGCCAATGGCAGCAAGCCTCGCCCCGGTAGCCACCACAAGCCGGACACAGCACCGCGTCGCCAGACTAACGTCATCGCTGTGGCGTTCGGCTACCGCTTCATCCGCGCGGGTGATCGGTACGCCCGGCGGACTTCATCGACCGTCGGCGGATGCCCATCCCACACGGCGACCACGTGACCGTTCCGCAGCAAGACAACACGTGGCGTATCACCGTCGGCAAGGAGTCGCTTGAAGTCGGCTTTGCCGATTTCACCCAGTTCAAACTTTGCCCCGAAGCGTTGGATAAAGAATTGGCGGCGCCAGGCTTCATTGGCGCACAGCGCCACAAAGGGTGGAAGATCGTTTGCGCCGACGTAAGCGTTCAGCTGCGGGACACTTTCCTGACAGTGGCTGCATTCGGTGTCCAGCAGGGCCACAAGGTGGGCACCGGTGGCCAGGTTGACCTTCACCCCAGACGGTCGGATGGTTGACCAATCGCTCCCGCCAAGTGGAAATCCAAAGATGAGCGGTGTCAGAAAACCGAATGCGGCGCAGAACAGCACCACGCCGCTGCGCCAGCTTGCCGCCGGCTCACGGCGGTCCGGCCCACAAGCCTGTCCGCCGCGCGTGCCGGTCGGTGTCCCGCCTGACCGCCAAACCAACCGGACTGCGATGAGTGTCACCGTCAACATCAACCCATCCTCCAGGAAGGCTTCTTTCGGACTGCGTTTGAACTGCGAGCCAAAGCAACCGCAGTCTTCAACCGGGATCCCGGCCATCAGCACCCAGCCCAAGGCCCCCATGAACACCCCGGTCAGTGCGCTGGCAGCGACCAGCGCCCAGCGCAGGTGATAACCGACCACCAGCGCCCCGCCCAGGGCACACTCGGTCACCAGTAAACTCCAGGCAAGGGCCGTTTGCAGCGCACCACCCGGCACGAGGTGAAAACTCGCAATTTGCCGCACGAAATCAAACGGCTCGAGCGCCTTGATGACGCCGGCCGAAAGCCAGACAATACCCAACAGCACCGCTAGTACCCGGCCGATGGTCAACGGCCACAACAGTGCAGACGCTGCCGCCCTAGGGTGAATGTCTGAATCGGCGTTAGCTTTGCGTGCATCAGCTTCCAACATATCCTTGCAACGTATCCACGCTTTGACCAAAGCCGTTGACGAGCAACAGCGCAGAAGTAGTCCGCGGCGCCGTGTGGTCGCGGAGGCAGCCCCCGAAGAGGCTTATTGCCTGCATTAGAAGGCTGAGGCTTGCACCTTGCCTTGGCATCCGAAGAGCCGCCGAGACATTAGATGCCGATGCCGGCCCATTCAATGCGGGCAATGTAGCAAGTGTTCCCGGTCAGCGTCACTTCATTTGTCGTCATTTCCCACCTGACCTTGAGCGTACCCCGCTCGGTGTGAACCGTCACGGTGTGGTCAACCAGTCCCTTGAGCATGGCCGCGACGGCCGCCGCGCACGCGCCCGTGCCAGAGGCACTCGTCTGTCCGACGCCGCGCTCCCAGAAAGCGACTTCCAGGTTCTGCCGGTTACGGACCGATGCAAATTCTACATTTGTCCGATTGGGAAAGGCAGGATGCCGTTCAAGTTGGGCGCCGAGGCGCGCCACCGGTGCGGCGCGCACATCTTCTACAAACACCGTACAGTGGGGGTTGCCCAGGGAAAGGACCGTCGCTTTCACAGTCTCTGCGCCGACGTGTAGGCTGACATCTACCGGCGGCGACGGAAGAGGAGCTTCCATCCGAAATGGAACGGCGTCAGCCTGTAACACAGGCGACCCCATAGAAACGACGCAGCACGTCTCGAAACCGGACGATTCAAGGAACGTCACAACGCGCACGCCGGCATCTGTCATAACGCGCAACGTTGCTTTTTCCCATCCCAGGACACGGCGGATATAGCCCGCAACACAGCGCAGTCCATTGCCTGACATCTCGGCGCGCGAGCCATCTGCATTCCACACCGTCATGCGGTAATCGGCCGCGGCTGTATCAGCGATGCGGACGGCAATCACTCCGTCTGCTCCGACGCCGCAGTGGCGGTCGCAGACAGCCCGTGCCTGAAGCATGTCATTGTCTAAAAAGCTTGACGCGCCTTCCTGATGCGCGTCAAAAACGAGAAAGTCGTTGCCTAACCCGTGTAACTTATGAAGGATGAGCACAATCCACGCCTTCCTTGGTGAAACATTAGTGAACACCGCCGGTCGTCAGCGGGAATCTGCACTGCGCCTGTGCAAGCCACAGGCGCGTTTGTGGGTCATCCGGCCGATCGCGCAGAATGCGCCAGGCTGTGTGTCGCGCTGCGGTCAACCAGTCGGTATCGCGAACGATATCACCAACCCGAAAAACCGGCAGGCCTGACTGTCGAACGCCGAGCATTTCACCAGGTCCGCGCCACAGAAGGTCCTTCTCAGCGATGGTGAAGCCGTCCGGTGTCTCAGCGAAAAACTTCAGCCGTTCGAGGGCCTCTGGTGAAATCCTATCCGGCGTCATGAGCACACAGTATGATTTGGCCGTCCCGCGCCCAACCCGGCCGCGCAGTTGATGCAGTTGTGCCAGGCCAAAGCGTTCGGGATGCTCGATAACCATGACGGAAGCATTCGGTACGTCAATACCGACTTCTACGACGGTCGTCGTGACCAAAATCTGAATGTCGCCCGCAGCAAATCGCTGCATCACGCTGTCTTTTTCGTCAGCCCTCAGCTTCCCGTGGAGCAGGCCGACAGTGAACATCGGAAACACGTCACGCTGTAGCTTTTCGGCAGCGGCCGTCGCGGCCGCGACATCGAGTTTTTCCGATTCTGCAACCAACGGATAGACAATATAGGCTTGGCGGCCCGCTGTGCACTCCTGCCGAATAAAATCATAAACGCGCGCGCGCCGGTCAGGTCCGCGCAGGGCCGTTACGACCGGCTTGCGGCCCGGCGGCAATTCGTCGAGGATGGAAACATCCAGATCACCGTAGACGGCCATCGCCAAACTGCGCGGGATGGGCGTCGCCGTCATGACGAGTACATCTGGCGCAATGCCGCGCGTCACGAGTTTTTCCCGTTGCATGACGCCAAAGCGATGTTGTTCGTCAATCACAACCAGTCCCAGACGAGCAAAGGTTGTCTCCTCCTGAATCAGCGCCTGTGTACCGATGACGATGTCCAGTTCATGCGCTGCCAGTGCCTGGCGGATGGCCTTTTTCTCAGATGGCCTAAGGCGGCCGGTCAGTGCTGCCAGGCGGTAAGGCATCCCGGCCAGCCAGCGCGTCAGCGACCGGTGGTGTTGCTCGACCAGAATTTCCGTCGGTGCCATCAGGGCCGCTTGCCAGCCGTTCTCGACGGCAATGATCAGGGCCTGCAACGCAAGGATGGTTTTCCCCGAACCGACATCGCCTTGCAATAGCCGCGACATCGGACGGCTTCCGGTCATATCCGTCACAATCTCGCGGATGACGCGCTTTTGTGCCTGCGTCATTGGAAACGGTAGAACCTGCCGGACGCGCGCGCGAATGGCGTCGGTAATCACCACTTTTGCCTTGTCACCCGCTTGCTCACGCCGTCTGCGGCGGTCGCCTAACGCCAGCGTCAACAAGAAAAACTCTTCTAATGCCAAGCGCGCATGGGCCGGTGAGCGGCGGGCTTCCAGCTCACCGAGGTTTGCACCGACGGATGGAAAATGCACAGCACGCAGCGCCTCAGCCTTGGTCGGAAGCTGCCCGGCGAGGCCGCTGCGGCTGCGCAACTCGTCCGGCAGGTCTAGGTCGGGCACGTCGCCCAGCGCCGTCAGCAGGCGGAAGATGAGTGTTCGCAGCGCCCGCGCCCGAAATGCGCCGAGCTTGCGATAGACGGGCACACAACGTCCGACGTGAATTGTTTCCGGCACATCGTCTTCGGTGTCATCGCCGAGCAACTCATAGTCCGGGTTTTCAACCTGGTAGCACTGGTGACGGTTCGAGAACTGCCATTCGCCGTACAGAATGACCCGTCGCTCGGCTGGAAACGTTTGCCGCAGATACGGCTGATTCCACCAGTAGGCACGGATGCGTCCGGTTTCATCGCGCCCGGTAAACTCAAACAGGGTAAGTTGCTTACCGTTTTTCGTCCGAATCGGCGTGCTCGACGGTGCGTAAACTGCAACGGCGACGGAGGCGGCCATGCCGTCGGTCAGATCGCGAATACGTGGCAAGTGTGAACGATCCTCGTACCGAAACGGCAGGTAGAGAAGGAGATCTTCAACGGTGACATCTGCGGCTGCCGGTTTGCCGACGACGGGGGCCAGTTCGGCAGCCAAATTTCCGGCTGTAGTCGTCCCGATCCGCCGCAAGTAGGCGGGAAGTTCTATCAACGGTGTCGTCAGAGACAGGCGAGCCGACATCAACAGTCTTTTTGCACAGCGTACGCGCTTCCCAAGCGCCCAAGCGCCATCGGGCGCAGCATACTTCGTCCGGTCGGCGGTTGGCGACAGGCTGCCGGGCGGCAGCGCGCCTCTCTGCGCTGAGCGGCATCGGCGCAAAACCGATACAGCTGGCCCTTAGCGCGGCCAAAGATGTGAAAAGCAGAAAGCAGGCAAACGATAGAGGAGCCAGCCTTAGTGTTCAGTTTCAGCACAGTCTAGAACGCTAAGTTCACAGCCCAGGTCCTTTCCAGAGGCACAAAGCTTTCGATGAGGTACCCTAGTTGACACACAACAGTTACATTGTGCTTTCACATGATTGCGTATTACATCACAAGGTCTTATTTATTAAGTGCAACAAAATTGCAGACGCACAACAGGTCAAGCCAGGGCGGGTAAGAATCTTTCTCTGGAAAAGTGCTTCCGAGCACTCTTCAAAGTGCTTCCGAGCACTCTTCTAAGCTGCTATGGGATTGAGTTCATACAAGCGGCGGATTCGTGCTGCGGTTGACAGGCAGCCCCAAAGCTCTTGCGGTATCCACCGGACCTCGCAAAACGGAAGCCGCGCTTGCGTGGCAACCGCTTATCGCCGAGGGGCTGGAGCCGCCGCGTCTCGCGATCCGTCTGCCGATGCGCAAGCTTGCGAGCCAGATCGTTCGGCGTCTGACGCGCTATGTTTGACGCGCTCAAGCGCGCCTGCTTTGCGCGCGAGTTGAAAGCGCGAAACCGCGCGCTTCAACGGGCTGACAGTTCGGATTGTTCCAGTCGAGGAGGAAAATAGTGAGTCGCGCTGAGTTTCCTGAATATTTCAGGTCTTTGAATGGATATGACCCATATCCTTGGCAGATAGCGCTCGCCTCCCATCGGGCGTGCGCTAGCCGATTGATTCGCATTCCAACGGGCCTGGGAAAGACGGAAGGCATGTTGGCCGCTTGGAGCTACCATCACTTGCATCGCGGGGACGCTAGCTGGCCCCGTCGGCTGGTTTGGTGCCTGCCGATGCGAGTGCTGGTGGAACAAACCAAACAGGTGGCGCAGCAACTCGCTGCACGAATTGCCGAGGCGCGGCGACCCACCATCCACTTGGCGATGGGCGGAGAAGATAGCGGCGAATGGTTCCTTCACCCCGAACGACCGGCCATCATCATCGGCACGCAGGACATGTTGCTCTCCCGCGCTTTGAATCGCGGCTATGCCAGCCCGCGGGCGCGCTGGCCAATGGAGTTCGGCTTGCTCAGTCAAGACTCCCTCTGGGTGATGGACGAGGTGCAACTGATGGATGTCGGGCTGGCGACCTCGGCCCAACTGCAAGCCTTTCGCGACCAGGATCGCGCCAAGCAGCTTCGCCCCTGCTACACCTGGTGGATGAGCGCGACGCTGCAACCCGATTGGTTGCGGACTGTGGATACTGACAAGCAACATTCGCAGTGGGTCCAAGACCCGTGCGAGGTTCCGGATGCACAGCGCAACGGCGGTCTGTGGGACATCTCCAAGTCGGTGACGACCGCCACGATCGTACCGGACGAACCTAACAGTTTCGCGGCACGAATCCTCGAAGAGCACGCCAAGCTGAGCGACGGCGAATTCGGCAAGATTACCTTGGTGGTGTGCAACACGGTCGAGCGAGCCTGCCAGACCTTTGACGCCATCGTGAAGCGCCGCGAGGGAGAAACGCGGCTGGTTCATAGCCGCTTCCGCCCTGCCGAGCGCGAGAAATGGCAAGCGGAGTTTCTCAACCGGGCTGCGTGTGGCCGGGGCGCGGACCGGATCATCGTCGCAACGCAGGTGGTGGAAGCCGGGGTGGATATTTCCGCTGGCTGCCTCATCACCGAACTCGCGCCGTGGCCGAGTCTCGTGCAGCGGTTCGGCCGTTGTGCGCGGTATGGAGGCAGTGGCCAAGTGGTAGTAGTTAATCGTCGGAAGGAACCCAAAGATGCTGCCCCCTATCAACCCGAAGAACTCGAAAGTGCCTGGGAAACCATCCAGCAACTCCGCGATGTTGGTATCAAGTCTTTGGAAGATCATGAAGCATCGCTAGGCGACGACGCGCGCCAGCGGCTCTACCCGTATGCTCCGGCGCATCTGCTGCTCCGCAAGGAGTTCGACGAACTGTTCGACACTACGCCCGACCTGACGGGCGCGGACTTGGACATCAGCCGGTTCATTCGCTCCGGCGATGAACGCGACCTGCAAGTGTTCTGGATCGACCTCGGCAAGGATGCGTCTCCTGCGCCAAAGCGTCGTCCCCATCGGCGGGAACTTTGTGCGATCCCCTTCCTGAAGGCTCGCGACTGGCTATGCGACAAAGGTTCCTCAAAGTTGAAATCGTCCAAGCGGGCTTGGGTCTGGGACTGGCTTGACGGCGAATGGAAGCCCGCGACACGCGAGGCGATGTTGCCCGGACGGGTCGTTTGCGTCGCGGCCGATTCTGGCGGTTATCGCACGGATCGCGGCTTCGATGCCACATCGGGCGACTCGGTTCCACCCGTGGATGAGCCAGCAGTTGGTTCGGCAACCCGGGCACTCGATGAGGCGGACGATCAACAAGACGGCGAGCCGTTGAGTTTTAGCCCGTGGAAGACCATCGCCTGCCACAGCCAGGAGGTCGCCGATGAGGTAAAGAAGATTGCCCGAGAACTGGGCCTGCCCGATAGGTTGCAGGAACTCCTTGAACTGACCGCCCTCTGGCACGATTGGGGCAAGTCTCACCCGGCGTTCCAGGGGGCCATCCGCGGCGCGAACCGACCGCCTCGGAGCGACCTGGCCAAAGCTCCTCAAGATGCCTGGCGACGACCGCCGGACATGTACCGCTACCCTGACAATCACCCTAACAATGGCGAAACCCGACCCGGGTTTCGCCACGAGCTGGCCAGCGCCCTGGGCCTGTTTGCGTTGCTTGAACGCTATGCGCCGCGCCATGCCGCCTTGCTCGGCCTTTGGGCGACGGTCTTGAAGCAGATGGGGCAGCCGTTGCCCGAACCGCCACCGCCAACCCCGCTGATTGGGCGTCTGTTGCAGTGCACGGCGGAAGAGTTCGACCTCGTGGCCTATCTGGTGGCCAGCCA
>CALGZC010000003.1 GCA_937934745.1 uncultured Blastocatellia bacterium | reverse complement strand
CGGTCGCTTGCTGCGCAAGGAGCGGTCCGACATCCAGAAGCGTGATCGGAAGGGGGCGCTGTGGTCGCCGTCCGACTTGGCTGCAAGCTCCGGCGGCGCGCCGCTTGCCATCGCGCGCCAGTACATCAAGCGACAGCAGACGCCACACTGAAAACGAGCCGCAGGGGGAGTTTCGGCGCAGCCAAACCCCATAGGACGGCTCGACTCCATAAATCCTGGTCCGCGCTCGCCTTTCCCCGCCCTGAAGGTGCGACTTGCCGCCCACTGGGTCAAAACCTTCCAGGCTGTGCGTGATTGCAATTATGGTGTACTGTGCGCTATGCCGACGCACGAGAAAGTCCACCTAACCGACTGGATCATTCTACAACCATGGCACTTACAACCTATCTTGAAGCGATCCGGCAGGCATTGTTTGAGGAGATGCGCCGCGATCCGAATGTCTTCTGCTTAGGTGAGGACATCGGCGTTTACGGCGGCGCGTTTAAAGTCACTGCTGGGTTGCTAGAAGAGTTTGGTCCGGAGCGGGTCATTGACACGCCCATCTCAGAAGCCGCGATTGTCGGCGCTGCTTGTGGTGCGGCGCACCTGGGACTGCGTCCGGTGGCCGAAATGCAGTTCATTGACTTTATTTCATGCGCGTTCGACATGCTGACCAACTATGCCGCGACAAGTCGCTATCGGCAGGGGTTAGCCGTTCCAATTGTCGTGCGCGGTCCCTGTGGAGGCGGCGTTCGTGGCGGTCCATTCCACTCGCGCAATCCGGAAGCCTTCTTTATGAACACCCCGGGTCTCAAGATCGTCGAACCGGCGACGGCCTACGATGCCAAGGGCCTCCTCAAGGCCGCCATCCGAGATGATGACCCGGTGCTGTACTTCGAACACAAATACCTGTACCGCCGGATTAAGGAAGACTTGCCCGAAACCGACTACATTGTGCCGATTGGACAAGCAGCACTCCGCCGGTCGGGCAGCGACGTTTCCATCATCACCTTTGGCGCGATGGTGCACGTGGCACTTGAGGCGGCGGAAACACTTGCCCGCGAGGATGACATTCAGGTGGAAGTGGTGGATATGCGGTCCCTGCTGCCTTACGACAAGGAAGCGATCGCCCGGACAGTTCGGAAAACCAACAAAGTGATTATTTTGCACGAAGCAACACGAACGGGCGGCATCGGCGGCGAGTTTGCAGCCTTTATTGCTGAAGAACTCTTCGAGCACCTTGACGGGCCAATTGTGCGCATTGCCTCCATTGATACCCCAACGCCCTACAGTCCGCCCCTGGAAGATTTCTTTCTCCCTAATGCTGAGAAAGTCATGGCGGCGGTGCGCAAGCTAGTAGAGTATTAAACTGAACTTACCGAGCGGCCCTGTGCGAAAACGGCGCTCGGCACGTCATCCCTATGAAGGATTGCTCTTATGCGTCATGAAGTCGTTATGCCCCAGATGGGGGAGTCCATTACGGAAGGCACAATCATCAAGTGGCTGAAGAAGGTCGGTGACCGCGTTGAACGCGACGAGCCGATTTTTGAGATTTCAACCGACAAGGTTGACGCCGAGATACCGGCACCCCAGGCCGGCATCCTGCTGGAAGTGTTGGTCGGGGAAAATCAAACCGTTCCCGTCAATACGGTTGTTGCGTATATCGGTGATGAAGTTCCGGCGGCGATGCCGGAAGCTTCTACCTCACCGCCGGCACCTGTTGAGGCAACTACACCTGCTGCGGCGACCGCATCATCGGCGATAAAATCATCGGCGACGAACCACGTTGCCGCCACAGCAACGCAGATTGATGAAGCTGATGTGGAAGATGCCGCCGAGTCAACGGACACCTTTGGTATCCGCTCGTCGCCGCTTGTTCGGCGGATGGCGCGGGAACACGGCGTGGATTTACGCCAGATTCGCGGGACGGGCATCGGCGGGCGCATTACGAAGCACGACCTCTTGGCGTTTCTTGAACAGCGCCAGGCGGCGGCGCCCTCTGTGTCGGCTTCGGCTGTGTCGGCTCCAACGGCGACCTTGACGCCTGCTGCTGTCGGCACACCGGCTACGCCACCTATTTCCCCCACGGCGTTGACTCCGGCGGTTGCGCCGGCGACGGTAGAAGCCGAAGGGGCGGTGCAACTGCCCGGTGGCGAAGCCGTAGAGGTCGTGCCGATGACGGCGATGCGCAAGAAAATCGCCGAGCGAATGGTGCTCAGCAAGCACACAGCACCACATGTTACGTCGGTGTTTGAAGTTGATATGACGCACATTCACCGGCTGCGCGAGCGCAACAAGCGCGACTTTGAAGCACAGCATGGCGTGAAGCTGACCTTTCTGCCTTTCATCGTCAAAGGCGTGGTGGATGCACTGCGCGACTGGCCGGTTCTGAACGCCTCAATCGAGGGTGATAACATCCTGTACAAGAAGCACTACCACATTGGCATTGCCGTAGCGCTGGACTGGGGTCTGATTGTGCCGGTTATCCGGCATGCGGAAGAAAAAAACCTGGTCGGTTTGGCCCGCAGCATCAGCGATTTGGCCAACCGCGCCCGCGCCAAGCAGCTCAAGCCCGATGAAGTTACCGGTGGTACTTTTACGATTACCAACTACGGCAGTTTCGGCAGTTTGATCGGGACGCCCATTATCAATCAGCCGCAAGTTGCCATTCTCGGCGTCGGTGCTATTGTCAAGCGTCCGGTTGTTACCGACGACGACGCGATTGCCGTGCGCCACATGGTGTATTTGTCGCTGACATTTGACCATCGGTTGATTGATGGCGCAGTTGCCGACCAGTTTATGTCTCAGCTCAAGCGGAATCTGGAAACGTTTCAGGCGATGGAGCTGAGCTAGTATTGAGGTTCGTCCGCGCAGCAGGACAACCTGTCCGCGCGTGGCAGACGCTTAGGACGATGCCATGACCAACAGTTTGGCCAAAGCCGCGGCAAAGAGTGAACCTCTGCGGCTGTCGTCCAACGCTACGCCCGCCTGGACCGCCGAGGCCCGGCGTGCGGATGGGGTAGCCGGTTGTTTGTTGGCCGGATTGGCTGTCCTGTTTGTCTTTTTCGTCACCCGGCGCATTGGGACGATTCCCGCACCGACGGCCACCGAAGGTTTTTTATTCCACCAAGCGTTAACGGGCGAACTGGCCCTGACGCGACCGGTACTCAGTTGGACGTTGTGGGCGGCGCTGATGACCTTTGGCGAGGGCATTGCACCGGTACGGATGTACGGCATTTTGTTGGCGCTGACAACGCTCGTCACCGTGTACTTCATTGGTCGCAAGCTGCACAGCCGCGCCGCCGGCTTGCTTGCCGTCGCCTGCCTCATCGGCGATGCCAACCTGTTCAATGCGCTGCGAACATTCCGCCCGGAGACAGGCGCAGTCACCTGCGTCCTGTTGAGCTTTTACTTTTTCCTGCGCGCGCAGGCTACCGACCGCGTCTGGCGCAAGTGGTTGTGGGGACTGTTAGGGGGTGGTTTGTCACTGTCTGCCAGTTGGTTTGATCCCATCGGCTGGAGTGTGTTCCCGTGCGTTTTGGGGTGGGCTGTGATCCAGCGCGGAGATGTCTTCGGGAGCCTTTCTTGGCGGACATATCTCGTGGGTCTTCTGCTCGGACTGCTCCCCTATTTGGCCTGGGTCAGTCTGCACTGGTCGGCTTACCGGCGTCAGTCCGAGCTGGCGGCGGCGGTGCTGTACGGGTGTCCGGCCACGGGGATCTGGGAGAATGTCCTCAGTGAAATCAGCCGTTACCAGGGGTGGTCCCACAGCAGTTTGTTGTTGATTCCTACCCCGGATAGTCTGACGCCGCGATTGTTCCAGTGGATGACGGTGGGGGCGTTGGTGTACCTGATGGTACGCACCGGGCGCACGATAGCCCACATGGTGTCCCACTGGCAGTTTGTCCGTGAGCTGCGCCGGCGGTTTGGGGGGATGCCGGCTCCGGCTGAACTCCAGGAGTTGTACGTCAGCGGAGAAGTCAGGCTGCCGAAGATCGGTACGTTGGAGAGTTGGATGTTTGAGCGCGGTGGATTGCTGCGTCGGCTTTCAATCATCGTCCAGGAGCTTGAGAAAGACGCTCGTCCGATCACGCACTGGCTGCACGTATTGGGTGCCCCATCGCACCCAGATTGGCGTATTCCACGGACGGGATTGTTGATGGTGACGTTGGCCTGTGCTCTGAGTTTGGCGGTGCTAGACAGCTACAAGTTGCCGGCGTCGTTACCCTTGCTGACGACTTGGTTTGCGCTGTGTATCGGGGTCTTGGTTGTGGATGCTTTGCGCTGGGCGGCTGACCAGCGGTGGCGGACTGTGTCGCACGTCCTGCGTGGGATGGCCGTGGCGCTGGTGGTCTTGGTGCTGACCGGGATGACGTTGGGTTCTAGCGCGCGCGCCGTGTGGCGCTTTCACCGCTGGACGCGCACCTTTACCCCCGCACCGTACGCCGATCTGGCGTTGGTGCTGCGACAGGTTGTGCCGCCCGGGGCCACCATTGTTGGCAGCGATGTCCATCGGTTTGCCTTTCCGCCTGGCACGCAGTATGTCACGCCGCTGGAGGACGAAAACTTTCTGGCGCTGGCTGCTGGCGAGGGCGAGCAGGTCGTCCTTCTGGTGGATGATACACCTGAGTCACGCCTGCTGCGGGAACTAACCACCCAGCACGAATGGCCGTTGCTGGCGGAGTTGTCAGGCACCCTCTACGGAACTATGCGCGTGTATCAACTGACGTCGGCGGGGCGTGAAAAGTCGCCGCCGGTGCGCTACTACTTTATGGGGAGTACGAACGGCTACGCCCGCCGTGGTTACTACAGTGAGCAACAACGGCAGGGGGCGACGCTGGTGTGGGCCGCTGAACCGGCTGACCTGGAACGGTTGGCAAAAGAACAAGCGCCTCCAGACTCACGGCCCCCGGAGGTACAGCGAGATGGTAACCAGGTGGCGCTGCGTATTGTCACGGACGTATCGAACTACACCACCCGGTTGCGTTTGCCGTTGCCGCCGCTCAAACCGAACGTCATGTACCGCTTGCAGACGGCAGTGCGTGTCACGCAGGGTGGAGCCGTTGTCGGGGTGCGTGATCGGACCGGTCTCTGGCTCAACGAGCCGGTCGCGCTTGGCGAGAGTCGCAACTATGTGTTGATTGACATTCTCTTTGTGACGAATGAACGGGGTGATGCCGAGCTGGCCATCGGCAATCGCCGGAATCAACTGGCGGCTTCGGCGATGTATCTGGGCAGGGTTGAGGTACGAGAGATCGGTGCTCACCTGTGACACGGCTCTGATAGTCCGGCGACACACGATGCCTACTCGTCAGCGGACATCCTACTGGGTACTGCTTATGATCGGATTATCTGTGGCCGGGCTATGCCTTTCGGTCGTGTGGGGGATGGCAATTCGATGTGGCTACCTGCCGCCGTAGCCTGCTTTCCACAGGCATAGAACCAGGGACACTCGGTGTTTTTTGCTGCAAACCCTGCCGGTAGTAGGTCAGCGCCTGAGCTTGTTGTGTGGGCCAACACCTGCCTTGTGGGCGCCTGATGAGGCGGGTTGTCATTTCCGAGCACAGCACGCCGCTGCCTAGTCTGACCTAGCCGATTGATTCGGCAGGTGTTCGGCAGTGTTTCCCTTCACACAACGGACGCCTAGCGGGCGCAAACCAGGCAGCAAATCGGGTACTACAGGGATTCGGAAAGAAACCGATTGCTGTGGAGGTCTGCTGCAGGCATCAGCCTACTTCGGCGTCACCGTGGCCGTCTGTCATGCAGGGCAGGTGTGTGTTGCTTTCCTCCCCCGGTGCCGCCCGAAAAAACGCCTGAGAGTCTGCTTATGGAACTGACCGACTTTGCTTACGCCTGGTGGATGACACTTGGTGTGCTGGCTTCTGGCCTGGCGCTCTTGTTCATCGTGAAATCGGCGGTTGGAGCGGAGGTGCGCCGATTGCTCCGCTTCCCGCTCTGGTGCCTGGCCGTGACCGTGGTGCTGGTACTGGCCGACCGGCTTCTGTCGAGCTTCGCCCCAGCGTCGCTTTTGAGGTACGTCGCCTCGATCAGTCTTGCTCTGGCGCTTGGGCGGCTATCCGTGCTGGCATTTTTTGACGCCGGTATCGCTGGTCGCCTCGGACTGGCCGCCGAGCGCATCTTCCGCGACATCGTGCAGGGCATCGTCTATGCCACGGTCGTCTTGCTGGCGCTGAGCTGGGCTGGCGTGCAGGTCACCTCGCTTTTGGTGACTTCGGCGCTGTTTACGGCGATCATCGGCTTGGCGCTCCAGGACACGCTGGGCAACATCGTGGCCGGCCTGACGCTTCAGGTCCAGCAGCCGTTTGAAGTCGGCGACTGGATTCAGCTCGATGACGGCCGGCGCGCGGGCGAGGTGCTGGAAATCAACTGGCGCGCCGTCAAAATTTTCACGCTCGACCGCGAGCAGGTGACGATTCCGAACGGGCTGCTGGCGAAAAGCCAGATTGTGACCTACACCAAGCCCACGGCGGCGGCGCGCCAGACGGTGTTCATTCAAGCGCCCTACCGCATGCCACCAGAACGTGTGCGTTCGGTAATTCTTGAAGCGTTACGCGATCTACCGGAACTGTTGACCGACCCGCCGGCGGTTGTCGCTACGTATGATTTTTTGGAAAACGCCACGATTCGCTACGCCATACGGTACTTCATCGGTAATTTTGCGCGGCGGGAAGCCATTGCCAGCTTGGTGCGCGACCGCGCGTGGTACGCCTTGGACCGGGCGATGGTTGAAACGCCGCTGCCGCTGTCGGGCATCGAGCTGTTGCGGCAGCCGTCGCCGGAAGCAGCTGCCCGGCAGGCAGCGACGGCAGCCGCCAATCTTCTGGATGCGGTTCCGCTCCTGTCCACGCTGTCTGAGTCAGAGCGGGAACTTGCAGTCCGCAGCATGCGCCTGCGCCGCTACGCCTCCGGCGAAACCATTGTCCAGCAGGGCGAGCCGGGTGACAGCCTGTTCATCCTTGCAGAGGGCATTGTGCGGATCGAGGTGGATGGGCTGGAAGTGGGCGAGCTGCGGGCGCCCAACTGCTTTGGCGAGATGGCGCTGATGACCGGCGAGCCGCGCTCGGCAACGATTCGCGCCGTCGGCGAAGTCACCGTGCATACCATTCACCGTGATGTCTTTTGCGGCTTGCTCCGCGCGAATCCGCAACTGTCGGAAGCCTTCAGTCGGGTTCTAGCCGAGCGCCTGGAAGCGCGGCAGGCCGGTCGTAACGCGATGCGCACCACGGCGACGCAAACTCTGCGCGTGGAAGAGAAGTCATCGCAACTGCTGGCGCAAATCAAGCGCTTGTTTGCGCTCGACTGAACGGCGCGGCGCCCTGACCCTCGCCAGTCGGCGCTTTGGCTTGGGCGCGTCAGCTCGCGTTAGTTTGGGGGCGTTTAGTTTGGGCTCGTTCCATTGAGCCCGACGTTGAGAACGACGCGCCCGTTGATTTGCCCGTGTTTCATGCGCTCGAACACTTCGTTGACCTGCTCGATCGGCTGTAGCTCGACTTGGGGCTTGACCTTGCCCTCCGCCGCGAACTGCAAGCTCTCCTGAAGGTCTTTGCGCGTGCCGACAATCGAGCCGCGAATGGTCAGCCGATTGAGAACGACGTCAAAAATGGGCGTTGGAAAGTCGCCCGGCGGCAGGCCGACCATCGAGCACGTGCCGCCGCGCCGGAGCATGGCAATGGCCTGACGGAAAATCGAGGCTGAAACGGCGGCGACGACGACGCCATGCGCGCCGCCGGTTTGCCGCTTGATGGCTTCCACCGGGTCTTCCTCTTTGGCGTTGACCGTGACCTGCGCGCCCAACTGCCGCGCCAGATCGAGCTTTTCGGCGGCAATGTCGACGGCGGCGACATTCAGCCCCATTGCCTTGGCGTACTGAACCGCCATATGACCCAGACCGCCGATGCCGACCACGACCAGCCATTCGCCGGGACGGGCCTGCGTTTCCTTGATGGCTTTGTAGGTAGTCACCCCGGCGCACAACACCGGCGCGGCTGTTATGAAATCTAAGCTGTCGGGAATGTGACCAACATAGGCCGCCGGCGCCAGAACGTATTCGGCAAAGCCGCCGTCCACGGAGTAGCCGGTGTTGTGTTGGTGGTGGCAGAGGGTTTCCCAGCCGGTCAGGCAGTATTCGCACAAGCCGCAGGCGTCATGCAGCCACGGGACGCCAACCCGATCGCCTTCCTTGACGGCGGTCACGCCTTCTCCGATGGCGGCGACATAGCCGGCCCCTTCGTGACCCGGCACTAGCGGCAACTTAGGCTTGACGGGCCAATCCCCGTCCGCGGCGTGCAAATCGGTGTGACACACGCCGCTGGTCATGACCTTGACCAAGATTTGACCTGGGCCAGGACGCGGGACAGGCATTTCATCAATTGTCAGCGGCTCTCCAAAGGCATGGACAACCGCAGCCTTCATCTTTGCCGGTAGCATTGACCAGTCTCCCTTTTTGAGAAGATTGCTCTGAACGCGCAGGGGGAGGTATCAGCCTCGGGAACAAAGCCCCAGCAGCCGACAGGTGCGCATCAGATGTGTATGTGTGGTAGGGCAGGAGAGCTTTGTACGATCTCTCACAGAGAGTAGGATGGCTATGACGGACGGTCAAGACCTATTTTTGAATCCTTTTTCAAGGCATTCTTTGACCTGGCTCCACCGTCGTGGGGAGTGGCAGTGTATCGGCCGGTGCAACTGCGGTACGGTTGAGGGGAGTTGTTCGAGCGCACACGGCATTGCCGAGAAAGCCGGAGGCGTGCTTTCGCGCCGCCGTCCTGTTTGAGACGGGCAGCACAGCAGGTGTTGTTTGCGGTTGTTTGCCGGTCAAGCGATTTCTCCGGCACTACCATCGCGGACGAAAAACTCTTCCAGTGCTGACCTGACCGGCGTAACGGACACCAACCGTCCTCCGTGTCGGCGCAACTCGGCAATCGCCTCGCCGACATCCTCCGCCGACTTGAGTTCGCAATGGACGCCGGCGGCCGTCTTGCGCACCCGGGCGGCGTGCTTTTCCAGCGCCTGGATGGTTTCGGGCGTCGTCTCGGTCGCGACCAGCTCGAGCGTCGCCGACCGCCCGGCCTGGAGTTCCGCCAGCGTGCCATAGGCCACCCGCCGTCCTTGTTTGAGGATGGCGACGCGGTCGCAGAGCGCTTCCACATCTGAGAGAATGTGCGTTGAAAAAAACACCGTTTTGCCACGATCGCGCAATCCGGCAATGATGTCCCGCACTTCGCGCCGCCCGATAGGGTCCAGGCCCGTCATCGGCTCGTCCAGAAAGACGACTTCGGGATCGTGCAGAATGGCCTGCGCGATGCCGATGCGCTGGAGCATGCCCTTGGAATACTTGCGCAGCGGGCGGTGAGCGGCATGCTGCATGCCGACCAGCGCGAGCATATCCCGAATGCGTTGCGCCCGTTGGGTAGCATCTAGGCCGCACAGGCGGCCGAAGTAATCCAGCAACTCGTAGCCGGTCAAGTAGTCATAGAAGTACGGCGTTTCCGGTAGGTAGCCGATCCGCCGGCGCATGGCGATGTCATCAAGGGAACAGCCTAAAATCCGGGCCCTTCCGCCGGTCGGATAGACAATCCGCATGAGAATCTTCAGCGTTGTCGTCTTTCCGGCCCCATTGTGGCCGAGAAAGCCAAAGACTTCGCCGGGATAGACTTCCAAGCTGACGTCTTCCAGCGAGCGGACGCGCTTGTTGCGCCAGAAGCCAGTGACGTACTCCATCGAGAGCCGCTCGATTTCAATGACAGGTTGCATGGTCAAGCCCAGCTGTCCGGGATTTCAATACTTTATGCTCGACTTTATGCTCGGCGCGCGCAGTATGGTGAAAGCAAGCGGTTGATTCAACCGCCATTTCGAATCTGGAAGGTGACGTATGAGCTTGTTGTCGCCCCCGGTCTGGGCCATTCACATTGCCAGTGTCACCGAGTGGACGCTGGCTATCATCTTGGTTTGGCGACTTGGTGCGGTGCTAGGGCGGACCGATGTGCAACGGTTGTCCGTCGCCATGCTGCCCCATTGGGGGGCAGGGTTGTGTGTCCTGGCCTGGCATGCCACAAATGACGCGACGGATTTGATGTGGATTCCGCAAACCCATGAGCTGCTGACGCTCGTGGGCAGCGTGGGGTTGGCAGTTGCGGCACTGCATTTGCGCGAGTGGGTACGGCGCTGTCCGCGCTTTGTCTTTGCCGCCACAGCGGTCGCCACGCTAACGGTTGGCGGTTTTCTGCTGGCACGGGCGTGGCTTCCATATGGTGGGACGCGCGGCGCCATGATTCAGTCGGCCGGGCTGGCCTATGTCTGTTTCGTCGCGTTTTTGGCCATCAACCGCCGCTGGGATCGCGAGGCATTCAATGCGCAAACGATTGTCGGTTACGGATTGCTGATCCTGTTCGTCGCGGTCACGATTGCGTTGAGTATTGTGGCGCGAACGGTCTATCGCGCGCCGTCGCTAACCCACGTAGATTGGCTGCACGGCCTGGCCGAGGGGACGATGACGGTTGCCAACCTTGTCCTGGTACTGGGATTGCGCCGGGCGCTGCGGGCGCCAACCGAGGCGGCACCTGCCGCGGCCGCGACGACGGCGACCGCTTGAAAAGCCGCCTGCGGCCGGTTATACGAAACTCGCAGCCTACGATGCGCCCGTAGCTCAATTGGATAGAGCATCAGACTTCGGATCTGAGGGTTGGGAGTTCGAGCCTCTCCGGGCGCATGCCCCCGGCCGAGCCAAAGCGGTGCAAGCCTGACCGGGAGGAAAGTACAAGCGCCCCGCCGGTGACTGTGCGCTTTACGGCCCGGTGAACGTACGCCACAAGTTGATGCTTGTTTGCAGCATGCCGACGGCAAACCCGACGTACGTTCCAAAGACCATAATGCCCCGTAGTTCGCGGCCGGCGGTCTCGTAAACGAGGCTTTCAAAGATCTCGTTGGAGAAGGTTTCAAAACGACGCTTGATAATGCCTTTGATGTCGAGCCGCTCGCTCAAATGGCGTACTAAATCCTGGGCGATGCGTTTCTGCAACGGGCGCTCGCTGGAAAAAATTGCCTCCGGCAACCGCCGCAGCGCCTCGTCCACAACTTCTCGGATAGCCATACTTTCAGACAGTTGGTCGGCTAACTCATTGATGGCGCGGTCCACAATGCGGTAAACCAAAGCATCGCCGACGAGAAAAGCCGCAGTTTGGCGGACCGCCGGGTGGTAGTCGCGTTCCAACCGGCGGACGATGACGACCCGTAACTCGTGGGCAATCCGCCATTTCGCTTCTGAGGAGTGCTTGAGCGTCGCCAGCATCTCCGTAACCCGGCCGGCCACAATTGGCAAGAGGGTGTCGGCTTGCGACCGCTCGGCGTAGCGGGAACGGGCTAACCGTTCGACGTCTGCATCGAGGTGTAGCTCTTGGAATGCTGCGGCAAGGATGTCGGCGGTCAGCAGTTTTTCGGCAATCACGCCCGCGAGCGCATCCACAAAGCGGTCGCGCTCCGCCGGCAACAAGCCCGGTGTAAAAGGCAGCTTCCAGCCGAGGACATAAACCGGCTTGAGCGGGCGAAAAAGCATCTTGACTGCCAACCAAGCAGCTCCATAACCGTGCGCCGTCGCGACGAGCAGTGGGCTACAATCAGCAAGCAGCCGCAGAAAGTTCATAGCCGTGGGTTCTTGGACCGTGAGGTTCAGACGAGTGCCAAAACGAAACAAAACTTTCGCGAAACAAAACTTTAACGCGCCGATGTCCACTTTGCATCCAAAAATCAACCGGCCGGGCATCAACCACACGCATTTGGTGGTATGGTGGCGCATCGTGTTGCCGACGGTTTGGAAGCGCCTATGAAGAAGTTCTTGCTTGATATGCTTTTCCCGGCATTGGCCGTGGCGTTCGCTTTTGTCTTGGGGGGCGGCATTGTGTGGGTTGTGGGTGACAACCCACTGGCCGTCTATGAACTGTTTTTTTCCAGTGCCTTTGGATCACTGGATGGTATCGGTTACACGTTGTTCTATGCGACGCCGTTGATCTTCACGGGACTGGCCGTGTCGGTTGCCTTTCGCTGTGGACTCCTCAATATCGGCGCAGAAGGCCAGCTCACCGTCGGGGCCTTTGCTGCCGCTTGGATTGGCTTCACGCTGACCAATTTACCGTCACCGGTGCTCGTTTTAGCCTGTATCGTCGGCGCAATGCTTGCCGGCGCGTTGTGGGCGGCCATACCGGGTCTTCTCAAGTCCCGCTTTGGTGCCCACGAAGTCATCAATACCATTATGATGAACTTCATCGCCGCCGGATTGGTGAGTTATCTTGTGCAGTACCACTACCGTGAGCCGGGCGATCCGATTCTCCAAACCTATGAAATTGCCCCGGCCGCCCATCTGGCGCGGATGCACAGTCTCGTGCCGGCCATTCCTGAACGTATTCCCCTGAGCTTGGCGTTTGGGATTGCTGTGCTGGCTTGTGTCGCCGTCTATATCTTTCTCTGGAAAACGAAATGGGGCTATGAACTGCGTGCTGTTGGGAGCAGCCCGACGGCGGCGGAGTACGCAGGCATCAATGTTGCGCGCAACATCGTTCTGGCGATGGTCCTCAGCGGCGCCCTGGCCGGCTTAGTGGCGACAAGTGAGGTCTTGGGCTACCGCCACCGCTATTATGACGGCTTCTCGCCGGGCTACGGTTTTACGGGCATTGCCGTGGCGCTGTTAGGGCGTAACCACCCGGTTGGCATTGTGCTGGCGGCCGTGCTGTTTGGGGCGCTGATTCGGTCACAGCTGTTTATCGGCATCTTCACTGAACACGTCTCAAAGGACCTGACCATCGTTTTGCAAGCGATCATCATCTTGTGTGTCGCCTGCGAGTATCCGGTACGCAACGCTTTCGCCAAACTCACCAAATCTGAAGTCTGAACTATGGCATCATCAATGACAACCGATGTCGTGCGTGCCATCGTGCGGCGCTCCCTGACTTTCGTCACCATGCTGAGTTTTTCCGCAGTTGGTTCGGCGCAGTTTGTGCCGACACAATCTGGCGGGTCTGCGGGTGACACGCGCCCGAAGCCGTCGGCGACGGCCGACCCCCCGCCGGTATCCCTCGTGGTGCTGGCAGCCCCGACAACAACAGCCGAGTTGCTGCGCGAACAAGCCGACCTCGATGCCGCTTTGTCTGCCGCCACGCTCGATGAGCGCCTCACACAGCTTCAGCAGTTCCTCAGAACCTATCCGGCATCGCCGCTGCAAGCAGCGACCCGCCAGGCGTTGGTGCGCGTTCAGTCACAGCTCGGTGAACAGCGTCTGCGGGCCGGTGATGTCGCCGGCGCCCAGGACATCTTTCGGCAAGCCGTCAAACTGCTGCCGGAAGCTGAGGCTGCGCGCGCGTTTCGGTCGTTGATTTTGCCGATGCCCTTGCTGTTGGCGACGCAGGGATGGCGTAAGGAAGCCGTCTTACTGATGCGCGAGTTCCAGACGCATGCTTGGGACAACGCCGCCGCGTTGGAACAGGTTGGATTATTCTACGTGAGTTTAGAGGCCCCAACCGACGCTGAGGCGGCTTTCAAGCGCGCCATTGAACTCGACGCTACCTCTGCGAGTTTGTACCACGGACTCGGCGTGGCCTATCAGATCGGGTTGCGGCTTGAAGATGCTGCGGCTGCTTTCCGCAAAGCTACCGAGCTGGATCCCAAAAGTCGGGTGGCCTGGGCGGCGTTGGCCGACCTGCAACGCGCTGCCGGGGATTACGAACAGGCCGAAGCTAACTACCACCGCCAGCTTGAGATTGACCCGGAACATCCTACGGCCTGGGGTGGATTGGCGATGTGCTATCTGGGGCAAGGGCGGGAGCGTGAGGCCGTCGCTCCGATGGCCCGCATGCTCACCATCAATCCGCGTGATGTGCGATTCCTGACGCAGATTGCCTACATCCACGCAGTGAACGGTAATCTCGCGGCTGCTATTGCCGCCGGGACGCAAGCCAAGCGGTTACAGCCGAACTATCCTTGGCTGCGAATTGTCGAGGCGCACCTCCTGCGCCAGGCCGGCGACTTAGCGGAAGCAGAAAATGTCCTCAGTGAAGCGCTACAAACGGCACAGTTCGCCACACTGCGGTTTGAACTGGGAGCAACATTGATCCTGGCTAATGCTTATGCGCAAGCTCTTGAGCCGTTTGAGACCTTCCTCAAGATCACACCAGACGGTGAGTTCGAGGCCGTGTTAGGGGGCGCCTTATCGGTTCGCAGCTCAAACCTGGACCATCTGCTCAGCCTCGAACGACAGGCATCCCTGTTGGTTGCGCCACCTCTCCTGAGCCAAGCTGAGCTGCAGGCCGTTGAGCGATACGTGCGCTTTGCCCTGTTGGTTGAACAAGCCCGCACCAAGGGCAAAGGCCCCGAGTTTGGACTGACGGAATCGCCACTCGAAGCCGCCGCCAGAGCCTTCGTGGCCGGCAAAGACCGGGCGCGGGGATGGCGGTTACTCCAGGCGGCCAACATGCTGGCCGATGTAGATGAGTTGGGTATGGCCGAACGCTTTGCGCGCCAGGCAATTGATGCTACGGGCGATGCTGCCCACAGCGCCGGCGACGGCCTAGACGGCCTGAGCGCAGAAGATCGGCTGGCGGAATTTTACGTCCGCGCCCAAATGACGCTGGGGTGGGTGCTGTACAAACAGGGCGAGCTGGCTGCCGCCACAGTCCGCCTGCGGGAAGCCGTGAAAGCGTACCCAACGGCACCGTCACGCCGTGAAGCTGCCTGGCGACTCGGCATTGTCCTTGAGGCAGCCAAGCAGGATGCTGATGCGTTTGAAGCCTATAAGCTCGGCTATGATGCCAAGGCCCCGACGGCTGCCGACCGCCGCGCCAAGCTGGAAGCCGTTTACCGCCGCCTTCACGGCTCACTGGACGGCTTTGACGCGGCGTTGCTCCCGTGAGCCGGGCGGCCGGGAGCTGGCGTCTGGACCCGACGGCCCTGCGCCACCGCTCACCACGCCCCCCTGCGCCGCCGCAATGTTGCGTTTCAAGCCGCGATACTTGGCGCGTACCACCGGTGTGCCGGCGAAGCGGCGCTTGAAGTCTTCTGGCGTCAGGGCAGCGAGTTCTTCAAAGGTCGGGGCGACCATCCCCGCGCGGGGCGCAAAGCGCGGCTCTGTGGTCGGCTGGCGAAACCGTGACCAGGGGCACACGTCCTGACACACATCGCAGCCGAAAACCCACCCGTGGGTGTCCATCTCCGGGGTCTCGCTTTTGGATTCAATCGTGGCAAACGAGATGCACCGCCGGGCGTCCACGACGTAGGGCGCGACAATCGCTTTGGTCGGGCAGGCTTCGAGGCAGGCCGTACAAACGCCGCAGTGGTCGGGGACCAGCTCGGTTTCCGGCTCAAGCTCGATGTCGAGGAACAACTCCCCTAGAAACACCCAGGAGCCGAACTCGCGCGTGATGACGTTGCCGTGTTTGCCCAGCCAGCCCAGACCGGCGCGAACGGCCCAGGCTTTGTCCATTGCCGGCTGTGCATCCACCGCAAGATAGCCGTGGGCTTCAGGGCGCTCGGCGCGGACCCAATCAAGCAGGGCAGTGAGCTTCTCCGTCAGAACGGCATGGTAGTCGTCGCCCCAGGCATAGCGTGAAATTTTGGCGACGCCGGGTGTGTCTGTGTGACGTGGCGGCGTATCGTAGTTGAGCGCCACGGCCACTACTGACTTAGCACCGGGCAGAAGCTGTTCTGGGTGTGTGCGCTTTTCTGCCGTCCGCGCCATCCACCCCATTGTTGCGTGGTAGCCGCGCGCCAGCCAGTTGAGCAAATGCTGTTCCTCTGTTGTGAGCCGTTCGGCGCGGGCGACGCCCACCTTTGAAAACCCCAACGCCAGCGCCTGTGCTTTGAGACGCTTGGTGAACAGGGCAACGCCATTCGGTAAGGTGGAACGTGGTGTCATAGCGACTTGATAGCCTTTTTGGACCGGCCCACCTTTTGGGTAGGACGCGGTCGGGAAACAATCCGCAGCGGTGTCGCAAAAAAATCAAAGTTTTCGCGCAGCCGGTTTTCAACGTAGCGGAGGTAAGAAAAGTGCAGCGCCGTAGTCGAGTTGGTAAACAAGACAAAGGTGGGTGGAACGCCGCGCGCCTGGGTGACATAGTGGACCTTCACCGGCGTTTTTGTCGGGAGTGTGGCGTGCGGCGTTTCAAGATACTCGGCGAAGAAGCGATTGAGTTCACCGGTCGGGATGCGCCGGTAGCGTGCGTCGTAGGCGCGCGCCGCCAGATCAAGGAGGCGTGTCACACGTTGACCTGTCAGAGCCGAAATGAAGACTACCGGCGCGTAGTTGAGGAACTTCATTCGCTCGCGCAATTGCCGTTCGTAGAGCTTGGCCGTATCGGCATCTTTAGCAATCAGGTCCCATTTGTTGAGGGCAATAAGGATCGAGGCCCCACTTTCCAGCGCGTAGCCGGCAATCACTTCGTCCAGGTGCGTCGGCCCTTCGACGGCATCCACAAGGAGAACCGCGACATCTGCACGGCCGAGCGCCTTACGCGCCATGATGACGGAAAGCTTTTCGGCCATGGCCGTAGTCCGTCCTTTCCGACGAATCCCTGCCGTGTCAATGAGCGTGAAAGGGCGTCCATTGTGAACTAGGTCGGTGTCAATCGCATCGCGGGTTGTCCCGGCAATCGGACTGACAATCACCCGTTCTTCTCCCAGCAGGGCATTGACCACGGACGATTTGCCGACATTAGGCCGTCCGATAACAGCCACGCGAATCCGCTCCGGTAGAGACGGCGCAGCAATCGGTGCATTGGTCAATGCCAGGATTTCATCGAGCAGCTCGGCCGTTCCGTTACCGTGTTCTGCGGAGACGGGGAACAAAGCATCGAAGCCGAAGCGATAAAACTCGCCTGCTGCTACACGCACTGCGTCCGACTCAACCTTGTTGGCGACGACAAAGACGGGCTTCCCGGTCGTGTGTAGGTGTCGGGCAAGGGCTTCATCAAGCGATGTGATACCTTCACGGGCATCCACCACCCACAGCAGCAGCGCTGCCTTTTCGATGGCAAAGGAAGCCTGCTTGAAAATGTTGGCCGGCATTACGGCGTCTTCATCCGGGACAATGCCACCGGTGTCCACCAGCTCGAAATTGCGTCCCAACCATTCAACAATCCCATAGTGCCGGTCGCGGGTAATACCCGGCTCATCCCCCACGATGGCTTGCCGCCGCCCGATGAGCTTGTTGAACAGGGTGGACTTGCCGACGTTGGGCCGTCCGATAATGACGACACTCGGCAGGATCGGCGGCGGCTGAAGCACAGGTGGCAGCTCATCCATCAGGTAGGCAAGTTGTTCGATTGGAATGGTTTCCTCTGGAATGATTTCTTGAGGCGCGAAAGGTGAGCTTTGGTCGGACATACATCAGGTCGCCGGCGCTGAAGTGTAACGGTGTTGTATGCGGCGCTGCCGCCACGGTGCATTTGGCAGTCATTATACACGTCGGCGGCGGCCGGAGGCCCCGAGCTGGCTGCCTGCTACCCTGTGGTTGTGACTGCCCCACCCCTTGCCTGACCCGGACTACAGGAAGTTCAGGTCGGGAAGTTCGCCGCTTTCAACCGCAGCGCAGACCTTTTGTCCAGCATTGGCCGTGACGCTTGCTGGGCTGCGGCGCACGACCGGACACGGATCAAACGGCGCTCCTTTTGGCATCTGCGCCGAGCCGGATGGTCTCAACGCCTTCGCTTGCGTCAATGCGTTGAAACATACCGTCAGACGTTGTGCGGGCGCGGCACAGTGTGCCCACAACCCACAAGCGTCCGTTCACCGGAGAGGGCATAGGTTCGTCCTCCGGTTGGCACGAGCTTGATAAGGAGTGTTGTAATGAGTCGAGGAGTCTTGTTTGTCTTGGCGCTGACGGCGGTGAGCAGCTTTGGCTGCGCTGCGGCAGCCGACCAAAACCAGTCATCTGCATCCACACAACCTCAAGGAGGCCAGGCCGCTATGACAAGTCCAGCCGACACCAATCCGAACCCGACGCCCGGTTGTCCACCGGCGCTGAACTTTACGATGAAGAGCATCGACGGCAAGGATGTTAACCTGTGCGAGTACCAGGGCAAGGTGCTGTTGGTGGTCAATGTCGCTTCACGCTGTGGTTATACGCCGCAGTACAAGGGCTTGGAAGCCCTCAACCAGAAGTACCGGGAGAAGGGCTTGTGTGTGCTCGGTTTTCCGTCCAACGACTTCGGCGCCCAGGAGCCGGGAACCGAGGCCGAGATCAAGGAATTTTGCACGTCGAACTACGGCGTGACCTTTGATATGTTTTCCAAAATCACCGTCAAGGGGCCGAATCAGCACCCGTTTTACCGGTACCTCACCTCCGGCGGCGGTGATGCGAAGCTGGCCGGTGAAGTGCGGTGGAACTTTCAAAAGTACCTCATCGGCCGCGATGGCAGGCTGCGCGCCGTCTTTCCGTCAAGTGTCGATCCGCTTTCCGCTGAGTTGACCCAGGCAATTGAGGCTGCCCTCAACGAGCAGCTTCAGGCATCGGCAGCGCCGGTATCGAATCAGTAAGTCGAATCGGTGTCAGTAGCCTCGGCGGTGGGAGTCGCCAGGATGAGCGCAAGGGGATGACGTTGCCCGTCATCCCGCATCCGTGGGGATTACAGCGGACCGAAGCAATCTTCAATCGGCATCTCTAGGTAAACATCAAGTGGGCCGAGCCAGAGGGCACCTTGGGGAGACACCGTGCCGAGTACCGGTGTCACAACCAGGGTCTGCTTGTTGCGAACAAGCGTCACCTTGATTTCTCCGGCTTCGGTATGCCGCAATTCCCGACTCAGATCGCGTCCGTCCCGAATCGGGCGGTCGCCGATTTGCACCAGGCAGTCGCCGGCGCGAATACCGACTTTATCCGCCGGGGAGCCGGGTAGGACTTCTGTCACAAGGACGCCCTCGGTGACGCCGAAATACTGTGCAAGCTGTTCGGACAAGGTTTGTGTGCGGACACCGAGCCGCCCACGGTCGCTAAACACCATTGCCAGAGCTTTGGGCTTGATCTCAACGCGGTGTTGTTCGCCGAGGCGACGCAGTTGCTCGGCTAGCTGTCGGGCTTCCTCGGCTTGTTTTTGCAATGCTTTAGGGTCAACAGTGATCCCGAACGGGCCGTCTACGGTCACAGTGATGCTTGCGCGCGGTTTGTCGGGCACGACGGTCACGGTCAGCCGCTGTTTGTCGCGGATGATCTCCAGCGCCATGGCTTGGCCCGGAGTCTGCTTGCGGAGGAGGTCACGGAAGTGCTCGCCGTTGACAACGGCTTGCCCGTTGATGGAAACTACGACATCACCCGGCTTGAGTCCGGCCTGATCGGCCGGACTCCCTTCAACGACTTTGAGCAGGTATATACCCTGCGGCGGCGACACACCCAGTTTAGCCGCGCGTTGCTCGGACAGCGTTTGAGGGAAAACACCCAGATAGACGGGAGCGGGGGAGTGCTGAAACTTGGTTACCGTGTCGCCTGTAGCTGCTGTGGGTGCTTGTTGAACATCATGTGCGCCAGGATGTGCGGGGCCGGCGGCAAGCGTCCCCGACGCCAAGCAAAGCAGGAACACCAGGGTACCGACCGAGGAAGCCCAGCACGGGCGCAGCACAAAATGACGGTACGCAATTGATCCCATAGGGGTTTGCCTCACAGAGAAGAAGTCATTGTCTTTTGAACCCCGTCTTTTGAACGCTTCTCACACGCCTAAGGACGGTCATTTATCTCTTTCTCAGCCGTCCGACACGATAGGCAACCGAGAAAGTTCCTTGTTTTTTGGGGCCGGAGCTCCACGTCAAGGGGAGCGTATCCGGCCCTGAGCGCTGCGCGCCTGGTGCCGAACCAGGCAAAACAAACGCCTTGGTTTTCTACTTGGTTTGTCCCTCACCCCGCACCTTGGCAAAGTCACCGGCTTTGAAACGACTCATCTTGTCGTAGCTGATGTACTTGGCGAAGGCTGCCGACACTTGTTCCGGCGTCAGCGCCTTGATTTTGGCTTCAAGCTCGGCATCCCACGTTGGCCGGCGTCCGAGGTAGCGGTAGTTGAGCAACAACGATGCCAGTTCCCGATCCTGCGCCCGCGACACCTGCCTGGCTTGTAGATAACCGGTTTTGGCCGCCTCGACCTCCTTGATGGAAAAGCCCTCCTGCACGGCCCGCTCAACCTCTTCCTTGAAGGCCGCTTCGAGCCGCGCCAGGTTCTGCGGCGCATAGATGGCAAAGGCGATGAAAAGCCCGTTGCGGTCCTGCGAGCTGGCTTGCACCTGTGCGCCGACGCCGTAACTAATACCTTCTTTCTGACGGATGCGCGTCGCCAAGCGTGAGTTGAGGAAGCCGCCGCCAAAGATGTAACCGGCCAACGCCAGCGCCGGGTAGTCCGGGTCATCATCGCGGATTTCGAGCGGCTGTCCGGCGACGAAGAAAGCGTTCGCCTTGTCGGGCGTTTCAAGCGTCTCATCCGCCGCGGGGATGGCCCGAAATGGACTTTCAAGGCGCGCGAATGGCGTCTTGGCTTCCCAGCCGGCGAACAGTTCGTTGCCGAGCCTTTCAATCTCCGCCGCGTCAAAGTCGCCGACAACCGCGACCTGGGCGTTGGAAATGCCGTAGAACGTCTCGTAGAACCGCTTTACATCCGCCAGCGTCACCGCTTTGATGCGGTCAATCTCTTCGTCGGGCAAGGGCGCGTAGCGCGGGTCTTCCTTAGGATAAGGTGCGATGTGTCGCCGGAACGCGGTAATCGCCACCGTTTGCGGTTCGCGGCGGTTTTGCTCCAGGCTGGCGATGGCTTCCTGCTTGAGTTGCTCAAACTCGCTTTCAGGGAAAGACGGCTCGCGCAGCACCTCCGCGCCCAGGCGCATGGCGCCGGGCAGGTTTTCCCGCGTCGTCGTGACACTGAAGCTGACGCCGGTGGCGCTGCCGGACACGCCGCCCTGCGCCTTCAGACGGTCGAGCTCATCCGCGATCTGCTGCCGCGTTTTCCGCTTCGTTCCGCGCGACAACATCCGCGCCGTCAGATTCCCAACCACCGCCTGGTTGCGAAGGGCTGCCGCATTGCCGAGCCGGATCGTCATTGCGAGCGTGACGGTGTTGCCGCGCGTTTTTTTCGGTAGCAACACCATCTCTAGCCCTCCCTGCGCCGGCGGGTAAAGCGAACGCACTTCGATGTTTTCCGGGGTCGGGTCGAAGGCTTCGCCCGCGGCGGCGGCGACGTTGCCCCGGTAGTCTTTCACCAGCGCCATGACGTCGGGCGTTGGCGGAATCTCTGCTCGGTCGGGCTTTTCGGTCGGAATGAACATGCCCACCGTCCGGTTGTCCGGTTTCAGATAGGCTTTGGCCACGCGCTGTACGTCCTCAACCTTGACTTGCTTGAGGCGGTCGCGGTTGAGGAAAAACAGCCGCCAGTCGCCGGCGCCAATCCACTCGCTCAACTCCAGCCCCAAGCGCTCGGAGTTGTTGAGTGTCTGTTCGATGTCAGTCAGATGCTGCTGCCGGATGCGTTCGGCTTCCTCCGCCGTCGGCGGTTTGTTGTCGGCCGTTTCTTCAATGGTGGTTAGAAATATCTGGCGCACGGCATCAATATCGGCCGCGGCCGGCAAAATAGCGGCAAAGTTGACCAGCCCGGGCTCTTTGTTATTAAAGCTAAAGCCCTGAACGAACGCCGCTTTCTTGGTTTCCACCAGCGCCTTGTGCAACCGCCCGGAAGGCGTGCCTCCGATGACGCCGGCTAGAATCTGGACCGCCGGCTTGTCGGGATGCGCCGCCGCCGGCACGTGGTAGCAGGCCATGACGACTTTGGTATCTCCGACGCGCCGAATAATGACCTGCCGCTCGCCGTCCTGCGTTGGGTCAAGCGTGTACGTCGGCTCCAAAACCCGCGTTGGCTTTGGGATGGGGCCAAAGTACTCGTGGATCATCCTGAGCGTTTTTTCTTCGTCGAACTTGCCCGCCACCAGCAAGACCGCGTTATCCGGCTGGTAGTATTTCCGGTAAAAGGCCTGGAGGCGCTCAATCGGCACGTTCTCAATGTCGGCGCGCGCGCCAATGGTGGACTTGCCATAGTTGTGCCAGTCGTAGGCTACGGCGTGCGTCCGCTGGAGCAAGACGCGGTACGGGCTGTTTTCGCCCGACTCAAACTCATTGCGCACGACGGTCATTTCGGAGTCGAGGTCTTTTTTGGCGATGAAGCTGTTCACCATGCGGTCAGCTTCCAGGTCGAGCGCCCACCGGAGGTTGTCTTCCGTCGCCTGAAAGGTCTCGAAGTAGTTGGTGCGGTCGAACCAGGTCGTGCCGTTCGGCCGCGCGCCGCGCTCGGAAAGCTCCTTGGGAATATCCGGGTGGCGCGGCGTGCCCTTGAACACGAGGTGTTCCAGCAGGTGCGCCATGCCGGTCTCGCCGTAGTTTTCATGCCGCGAGCCAACCAAGTAGGTGATGTTGACGGTAATGGTTTGCTTTGACTGATCGGGGAAGAGCAATACGCGGAGACCGTTTTCGAGCCGATACTCCGTGATGCCCTCCACGCTGGCGACCCGCGCGACGCCAGGCGGCAACGCCACGTCGGTTGCTGGCGTTTCCGCTCTTGCCATAACGATGAGGAGTGGGCTGGGCAAACACAGCGCCGCAGCGAGAACAACGCTCGTCAGTCCACGCAGGAACGCAAGCTTCATTGGGCAGACACCTCGAAAGGAAAGGATGATGACATGCGCATGAACGCGCTCGATAAGGCGAAGTTTCGTCAGGCTGAAACGGACCGGTCGGCAGGCAATCAACGCCTCAGATAATCAACATGGCGTCGCCGTAGCTGTAGAAGCGATACCCGGCCGCGACAGCGTGCCGGTAAGCTCCCATAACCGGCGCGTGGCCTGCAAACGCGACAACGAGCGCCAACAGCGACGACCGCGGCAAATGGAAGTTGGTCATCAGGCCGTCCAGCACCTGAAATCTAAAGCCGGGGACAATGGTCAAGTCGGTCGTGCCTTGCCCGGCGGTGATCTCGACGCCGTTTTCCGTCCTCCGGGCGACGGTTTCGAGCGTCCGGGTCGAAGTCGTGCCGACGGCGATGACGCGCCGTCCGGCGCGCTTGGCCGCCGTGACGCGCTGCGCGGTATCCGCCGGCACGACGTACACTTCCGGCTCGACGCGGTGTTCGGCCAGGCTCTCCGCGCGGATGGGCTGAAACGTGCCGTAGCCGACATGGAGGGTCAGCTTGACGATTTCGACGCCCTGCGCGGTCAGCGTCGCCAGCAACTCCGGCGTGAAATGCAGCCCGGCGGTCGGCGCGGCAATTGAACCGAGTGCAGTAGCGTAAACCGTTTGGTAGCGCTCGCGATCGGCGGGGCTATCCTGTTCGCGCGTAATGTAGGGCGGCAAGGGCGTCCGTCCGATGTGATCGAGGATGGCAAAAAAATCGCCTGCGCCGTCAAACGCGATGGTTCGGCGGCCGTCTTCCGTTGGCGCGACGACCGTCCCCCACAGTGCGCCCTCGCCGAACACGAGCCGGTCGCCGGTGCGGATGCGGCGACCCGGCCTGACGAGTGCCGTCCAGCGGCGTGGCGCTTGTTCCCGAACGAGAAAAACCTCGACTTTTGCCCCACCCGGCTCGCGTCGCCCGATGAGCCGTGCCGGAAACACGCGCGTGTCGTTGAGCACCAGAACGTCGCCGCGATGCAAAAACTGCGGCAGCTCATACACGTAAGCGTCACGCCGCGTCCCGGTCCGACGGTCCAGGACAAGCAAGCGGGCGTGGTCACGCCGTTCACACGGCTGCTGGGCAATCAGCTCGGGTGGCAAATCGTAGTCTAGGTCGGCAAGGTGGATGGTCACAGGGAATTGAGCTAGCGTGTCATTTCATGGAAAGTTGAAACTAACGGTGACTTGTTCATTGCTGAAATCCCGCCCGGATGCAATCCCCAATGCCCAGGGACAAAACAATTTTCACCTGTCAACACTGTGGCTATCAAAGCCGCAAGTGGCTTGGGCGCTGTCCCGACTGTGGCGCGTGGAACTCGTTTGTTGAGGAACGCGAGGAAAAGGCCAGGTCGGCGGCGGCGCTGGCGCGCGACTTAGGCATACCGACGGTGGGGTTGCGGTCGGGAGCAAAAATTGCGCCGACGCACTACGCACAAGTCCCGAGCCAAGATGATGCCCGCCTATCGTCGGGTATCACTGAACTCGACCGGGTGCTTGGCGGCGGCATCGTACCGGGCAGCCTGTTGCTCATCGGCGGTGATCCGGGCATTGGGAAGTCAACGCTGCTGCTGCAAATGGCAGCCGGTTTGAGTTGTCGTGGCGAGCGCATTTTGTATGTGAGCGGCGAGGAGTCCGAACGCCAAATCAAACTGCGGGGTGACCGGCTAGGCTTGCATCCCGGCGATTTGCACCTCCTGCCGGAAACCTGTCTGGAACGGGTGCTCGATGTTGTCGCCGATCTCAAGCCGACGCTCATCGTTGTGGATTCGGTGCAGACAACCTATTCCGAGCGCCTGGACAGCGCCCCGGGCAGTGTTTCCCAGGTACGCGAAACGGCCGGGCAGTGCCTTCTGCTGGCGAAACACCGAAATATACCGATCTTTCTCATCGGCCATGTCACCAAGGATGGCCTGCTGGCCGGGCCGAAAACGCTCGAACACATTGTGGATACGGTTATTTACTTTGAGGGCGAGCGACACCACAACTACCGCATCATTCGCGCCGTCAAGAATCGCTTTGGACCGACCGACGAGCTGGGAATGTTTGAGATGACCGGCGCCGGACTGCTGCCGGTTGCCAACCCATCGGCGCTGTTCTTGCAGCAGCGCCCGGTCGGCGTCGCTGGTTCGGTTGTTGTCGCTTGCTTGGAAGGGACACGTCCGGTGCTGGTTGAGTTGCAGGCGCTGGTCAGCAGCAGCAAGTACGGAACAGGCCGCCGGACGGTGGAGGGCGTTGAGCCGAATCGGGTGGCGCTGCTCATTGCAATGCTTGAAAAACGCGCCGGACTCCAGATGCTGGGTGAAGATGTGTTTGTCAATGTCGCCGGCGGGTTGGCACTGGCCGAGCCGGCCGTGGACTTGGGCATTGTCGCGGCACTGGCATCCAGCTTTCGCAACACGGCCATTGACCCGGCAACGGCCGTGTTCGGCGAAGTTGGTCTGGCAGGAGAAGTGCGCGCCACCAGTCAACCGGCGGTACGCCTGCGTGAAGCTGCGGCAATGGGTTTTGAAAGGGTGATTGTGCCGGCCGGAAATTTGCCGGGCCTAAGTGTGCCGGAAGGTCTCGAAGTCATCGGCGTTCGGTCCGTGCTGGACGCCCTTGACGCACTGTTTTGAGGTAGAATGTGACGGTATTCGATTGGCTGGCCCTGGGAGTTGTGAGCGTTTCGGTCGTGGGGGGCGCACTCAGAGGCCTGCTCAGAACGGTGATTTCATTGAGCGCGCTCTTGTGCGGCCTAGTCGGCGCGCTGGTGTTCTACGACGACATCGCGCGTGGGTTGGCAGCGTTTGGGATGCCGTCGCCGGTCACCTCTGGCCTTGGGTTTTTGTTGCCTATTGGCGCGGCAGGTATCGGCGGCGCGATGCTGATTCGCCGTCTGCGCAAGGCGTTTCGGAAGTCCCCTCTGGGGACACTAGACCGAGCAGGTGGTGCGGCGTTGGGTGTTGGCCGTGCCTGGCTGATTCTCTCGGCTGCCTATCTCATCTTGACGGCTTTTCCGGCGCAGCCGACTTTCGTCCTCAATGCGCGCGCGACGCCGCTGGTCAAGCCCGGTGCACGGTTGCTGACAAAACTTGGTCAGGCCGACTTGAAAAGCCGCTTTGAGCAAGGGGTTGCCACGCTCCGACGACTGAAGGAAACCGCGCTCAACCGCCAGTCCTCACATGATGCGCCCGCCCCACCCCTGCGCCGCTCAGAGTCCGTAGCTTCTGGGCGAAAGTAGGTCGCGGTGTAACACCGGGCCGAACGGGCTTCCGGTCCACGCATGGGAAGAAAGCCCGCTCATGGAAAACCTCAGGGAAAGAAGGTGCTGCGACTCAGCAGCAGCGGTTTGGCGCACGCCGGCGACGCTTGGCTGTTGGTTGCCTGCCTTGGCGGACCTGGTTGGTGGCAGCTCTGGTCCTGTTCAGCGTGTGTCTCCATCGCCGCCGATGACCTGGCGTGTGGCGCGTGAGGCCAACTTTGCCAAGTTGGCATGGGCGACCGCTTCCAGCGAGGTATTGAGTTCTGTACACACTGCCGCGACATACCACAGTACATCGCCAACTTCTGCCAGGAGGCGCTCGCGTTGTTCTGGGGAAAGTTGCCCGTTGGCATCACGAATGACTTTTTTCAACTTGCCCGCCACTTCGCCGGCCTCACTGGCCAACCCTAACACCGGATAGATCAGGTTATTCCCACGGTTGGGGTACGTGGCAGTGCGCGCAGCGGCTTGCTGGTACTCGTCAAGTGTCAGCATGACGTCGTTCAGCGTGGGGGCTTGCGCTACAGGTGAAGGGCATCGCGCAACTTGCGGCTGCGGCTCGGATGGCTCAACTTGGCCAGGGCGCGCATTTCAATCTGCCGAATCCGTTCCCGTGTGAGTTGGAAGCGTGCACCGATTTCTTCCAGCGTCCACTCACGTCCGTCCGGCATAAGTCCAAACCGAAGCATCAGAACTTCTGATTCCCGTGCCGACAAGCGGCTCAGCGCCTCCCGTAAGTTCTGTGCCATTTCGGCCGTTATGGACTCACGCAAGGGGTCCTGTGTGTTGTGGTCCGGCAGTAGGTCTCCGAGTGAGTGTTCACCGTCATCATCTGCTGTTGGGGTTTCCAGTGAAACAGGCTCCGTCACCACGTTGAGTACCTGGCGTACGTCGTCCGGTGTCAAGCCGACCAGCGGCGCAATCTCTTCGGGCGTCGGCTCTTCATCCCCGTTCGTCGTCATTTGACGCAGGACACGTCGGACACGGTTCACCCGGTCCACCATATATGTCGGCAGGCGAATGGTGCGCGACTGGTTGGCAATTGCCAGTTGAATGGCCTGTTTGATCCACCACACGGCGTATGTCGAAAACTTGATCCCGCGCCGCCAGTCAAACTTTTCGACTGCCCGAATCAGCCCGATGTTCCCTTCCTGAATGATGTCTTCCATGGCGAGACCACGCCCCATAAAGTCCCGCCCAATGAACACGACGAGTTTGAGATTGGATTCAATCATGCGGAGCTTATAATGCTCGGCCTTTTGCTTGATTTCGGCAAAGTGCTTCCAGTTGGCAATGATGGCGTCGAGCGGGAGCGCATTATCACACTCCAGGGCGCGGATTCGGGTGCGCACCGCCTTGAGTTGATGTTTGAGGAGTCGCGTTGCCGCCGCATCGAGGGTCGGGTCTTTGAGCCGGTATTCCAGCCGCGCTCGCTCTGCTTTAAGGCTGAGGGCTTCGTCCACAACATTCCCCCATGCAATTTCAATGCGCCGCCGGATGGTCTTGTTGAAGGGCAGTTTGTACAAAATGCGTCCGATCTGAACCCTGAGCCGGTGAACATCGAAGTTGCGGTTGGTATGCTTGTAGCCCGGTTGCGCGACCATGGCACGGATACCGGCATGCGCGGCTTCAATGGCGGCAAACTTCTCACAGAGCGCCCGCTCTTGCCGTTCATCCATGTCGGGCTTGATCGGCGCTTCACAGCGCTCGACCTCGGAATCTTCTTCGCCGCGTGAGACAACCAGCAGGTCAGATAGCCGTAAGCCTTCAGACTGCAAGCTCTTGGCAAGCTGAACCACATACGCAGCAACCGGGAGCGCCCGCGACAACAAGCGCGCTGCACGGCGCTCGTGACGCTCCATTTCCCGCGCCACCATGGTTTCTTCCTGTCGCGTCAATAACTTTGTGTGAGACAGCGACTTGAGATAAACCGAAATCGTATCGCTCGCCTCGTCGTCTGCTGTGTCCGGTGTCAAGCAATCTTCTTCGGTGGTGAAGGTTTCTTCGCTTGCATCAAGCTCATATCGCATCGCACTGTAGCTCATGGATGTTCCATCTCCCGAAAAGTACGACTTGGGAAGACATCGCACCAGGATTAATTAGCAGTGACCTGAATCCACTTAGCCGGTAACACGCATGTGTCGGGTACGGCGATTTTATGAAATTCCAATGCCTGTTGTCGAATTACCTCTTTTGTCGAGGAGATTCGAGAGGATAAGAAAAAAGGTCCGCCGAAGCGCCTTGGTGGGGCTGACTGTGTTGTATCGTACAGTTGTCCGTGGAAAGCGTAAACCCGAACTACCGTATCCCATCCGTCGGGAGAGGGACGGCTTGACGGCGCGGCCGGGTAAGCTGTTGTTCGAGGAGCGCCGCAACCTCGGCAAAGCGGGCGTCCCAGGTTTTATCGCGCACAGCCATCTGACGGCGATCGGCATCTGTTTCAGTGTCTTTCGTCAAGCACTCTTCGACGTGCCAGATAAAATCATCTGGCGTTCGAGCAATGCGGATGACATCCGCCATTGGCTCGAATTCTGGAATGGGGACGATGACAACCGGTTTGCCGGTCGCAAGATACTCCCGCACTTTGGTTGCGCTAGTGTACTTGACAATGTCGTGCGTTGCATCTTTGGGCACAATGCAAACGTCGAAGTGCGCAGCAAAAGCCGGAAGATCGGCATAGGGTTGCGCCGGAATAAAGTGGACGTTCGGACGCGACTCGATCTGTAAAGGAGCGGTCTTGTTGCCGATGAAAACAAACTGCCACTCTGGACGGCGGTCGCAGACGTATTCAATCAGCGCCTGATCAATTTGCCAGCGCTCGATGGCGCCGAAAAAACCCAGGATAGGCTTTCCGAGACGCTTGATGGGAGCTAACGGCAGGGGACAGTTCCAAGTTTTGTGGCGGGCAGATGCAAAATGCTCAAAATCAACGGCTTGCTCTAGGAGGACAGATTTTTCACGGCCTTGCTGGGCATCGGCCAACAGCTTCCATCCGTGGTAAAAGACAATATCGGCCGCTTCGATCAGCTCCTCGTGCAGGCGGCGGATAAGAGCGACATGCCCACCGGTATCTACCATGTTGGCATCATATTTGTCCGATACGTGATATGCAACCAGGGATTCGTTGAACTGCCCCACCATATCGCGGGCCGTCGGGATGGCAATCCACAAAATCGGGTTTTCAATGCGTAGCCAGCGCAGTAGGAGCCGTAGCTGACCGACCAGAAGCCACCGGTTGATGCGCCGCCAGACAGGATGGGCAAAAAAGGGTGAGAGAATGGGCGTCACAACCCAAATGCCCTCTGGGGTCCGACGCAAGTATTTGGCGTAACTGCGCAGTTTGCGGCGGATTTTCGGCAACAGTTCAGGGCTTCCAAAGCCGGGTAGCCCCATCGAGATCGAGTTGACAAAAACGACTTGGTTATCGCGTACGAAACGCTTCATCAGGTGGTTGTTGGCATGTGGGTGGTGATACCACCAGTCTTCTCCGCCGAAGCAGAGAATGGCTCGCCCTTTCATTTCGAGGAAAAGAGAAAATAGGCCACGACCGCGACAACCACCACGACCAGGATGACTGCAACCCCACCGATCACGATCAGAAGAACAAGGTTTGACTTGCGGTCTCCGTCTGCCGGCGGCAGACCAGACGGAGCTTGGTAGTCTGCCGGATAAGCTTTCTCAGGTAGGTGATGCGGGTCTTCCTGGACAGTCGTTGTACCGGCAAAGGGCGAGGGAGGCCCCGCCGCAGGGAAGGGCGGCGGTGGTGGCGGCGGTGGCGGTGGGGCTTCAGCCGGTCGCGCCGAAGACTGATCTTCAACGACCGTCATGGCGCCTGGCCTCACCGCCGATGTAGGGCTGGGCGGGACAATGTCGTGCCCGACTGTTGGCGATAGGCCCGGCTCCTGAGTGCCGGCAGAAACCGCCGGAATCGGCGGTAATGTTGCCACCTCACAGGGGTCAACCGCCTTGTGTGGGGTTGGTGACTGACGGATAAAATCAAAGCGCACCTGCGGCCCGCCAACACCGAACTCAATAACATCCGCGTGCTTGAGCCAGACTTCTTTGATGCGATGTCCGTTGTGGTAGGTGCCGTTGCTGCTGCCTACGTCCCGCAGGAGGTAGCCGTCACCTTCACGCAGAATTTGTGCATGGCGCGTTGAGGCAAGTTGGTCTTGGAGTGCCAAGGGCAGGACGCTGTTCGGATCGCGACCGATGGTCGCCGGAAACGTGGTGATGGTGACGCGCTCCCCCTTGCGCAGCCCCGAAAGAAATACAGCCTCAAGCCCAATGACCATCGTGGCCTCCGTAGAAGAACCGCCGGCCACTGTCGCTAGACTGTTTTTCGCGCCGGGTGCGAGCGTCCTCAGTGGGGTACCGCAGGATTTACAGAACTTTGCGTCGTCACGATTTTGCGCCCCGCAATTTGGACAAATCATGACTTATCGCCTCGTACAATATGTGTCGTCGCTGCGCCGGAGTGGCTAAGTCTGGCGCATCTGCTTGACCTCTGCCGTGAGGCGTGGCACGACCTCAAACAGGTCACCGACAATGCCATAGTCGGCAATCTTGAAAATCGGTGCTTCTGGGTCTTTGTTAATTGCCACGATAAACTTGGAAGACGACATGCCGGCCAAGTGCTGAATCGCACCGGAGATGCCACAGGCGATGTAAAGCGTTGGGCTGACGGTTTTGCCAGTCTGCCCGACTTGGTGCGAGTGATCGACCCAACCGGCATCCACTACGGCGCGCGATGCGCCGGCCGCCCCGCCGAGGGCATCGGCCAACTCCTGAATCAGATAGTAGTTTTCCGGCCCCTTGATGCCACGTCCACCGGAAACGACGATGCTCGCCTCGGTCAGCTCAATCTTGCCTCTGGCCGCGGCCAGAATATCGGTGACTTTAGCCTGTATGGCATCCACAATAGTGGCGCCGATTGGGATGATCTCGGCCGTATGGCCGGTGTCCGGCGCCGCAGCCGGGAACACATTCGGACGCAGCGTCGCGACTGCCGGTGAGCGGCGAAACGCAACTGTCGCATAGGCTTTGCCCGCGTAAACCGGACGCACAACGCTGAATCCACCATCTGCCACGTGTGTTTCCGTCACATCTGAAGCCAGGCCGACGTCGAGCCGTGCCGTCACACGTGGTAGTAAGTCCTTCCCCATGGCCGTCGCCGGGGCCAGCACGACAGAAGGCTGCGCGGCCTGAATCGCCTCGACCAGAACCTTGGTGTAGCCGTCCGTCGAATACTTTGCCAACGGTGCCGTGTCGGCCAGGTACACTGTGTCAGCGCCATAATGGGCCGCCTCATTGGCCAGATGGCCGATATTGGCACCGATGACAACGGCGGACATCGGTTGCCCTAACTTGACTGCCACCCGCCGTCCTTCTGACAACGCCTCATAGGTAGCTTTCTTGAAAACACCATCGCGTTGCTCCGCAAACACCAAGACACCACTCGTCATACGATGCCGATCTCCTCAGAAAAGGCTCCCGTCCGTGAAGGCAACAACCGGTCGTCCGTTGATTGTTGTGCCACCCTAGATAACCTTGACCTCATTTTGTAGAGCCGCCATGAGTTCACCTACCTGTTGGGCAGGGTCGCCGGTAATTTTGCGCCCCGCCTGACGTGGCGGGGGCAAACGCAGCGCCGTAATCATCAGCCCGGCAGCTTCTGGACCGACTTCGGCCGCCGTCAGCCCAAAATCGGCAAAGGTCTTGATTACCAGCGGCTTTTTCTTCGCCTGCATGATGCTTTGCAGTTTTGGATACCGTGGTTCGTTGAGACCCTTTTGCGCTCCGATGACGGCCGGCAACGGCGTCTCGACAACTTCGATGCCCCCTTCAATCTCACGCTCGGCGCGCAACCGCCCGTCACCGATTTCGAGCTTTGTGACAACCGTGACCTGCGGCCACCCTAACTTCTCTGCCACTATGGCGTGGACCTGCTGGTTGTCGCCGCCGACGCCGTGTTTGCCAAAAAAGACAATGTCTGGTGTGAGCGTCTTAAGGGCGGCCGCCAGCGTCTTGCCGACGCACAGCGGGTCATCAACGGCAACGCCGTCACCTGAAATATGCAGCGCCTCATCCGCGCCACGCGCTAGCGCCTCGCGCAGCAGATTGGGCACTTCGTCACCGCCGAGTGACACGGCCACAACCTGTCCCCCCTTCGCTTCTTTGAGGCGCACAGCCTCTTCCAGGGCGAATTCATCATAAGGGCTGATAATGAATTTAACGTCTGTCCGGTCAATGGAACGGCCGTCCGCCGCGATTCTGATGCGCGTATCTGTTTCTGGTACGGCCTTGATGCAAACCGCAATTTTCACAGGAAAGCCTCCAACAGGAATGACAACCAGCGGCGGTTGGGGAACAGCAGCTGCGTGGAAAAATGCAGGTATAACACGGCGTTTCAATCACTGGCAACTATCCCTCACAAACCACGCCTTGACGGCTCCGCTGCCCACTCGGCTGCTTCGATCCTCCTACACCGTCGCTGCGTGCCGCCCTAGTGCTTCGGCGACCAGTGTAGCAATCTCATGGTGAACATCTGCAACAAGGACGCCGGCTGCGCGCAACGCCTCAACCTTCTGACGAGGACTCCCCAAACCGCGCTCCATAATGGCACCGGCATGACCGAACGTGATCCCAGATGGCATCATGTCGGCGAACTTGCCTGCAATGAAGGCAATGAGTGGCTTCGTAAAGCCGCCTTCTCTGACCAACTGGGCCGCCTGCTCTTCGTAAACGCCACCCGGTTCACCGAAGAGCACAACGGCGTCGGTTTCCGGGTCGGCCTCGAACAGGGGGAGAATATCGGCAAAGGTTGAACAGGCAATGACATCGCCGCCCACACTGAGGGCAGTACTAATCCCGAACCCTGCCTGGCAGAGCACCCAGGCCGTCTCACTTGTCATTGAGCCGGATTTGCTGACGATCCCGACCCTTCCGGGCTTGAACTGGAAGTCCGGGTTTGTTCCGCCGATAGGACCGAGCTTGCACTTACCGGGCGTCAAAATGCCGACCGAAGTCGGGCCGACAACGCGCGTTCCTTTGCTGAGTGCGTAGGAGTACAGATCGGCGGTGTCGTGGATAGGTACGCGCTCCGTAATAATGTTGACCAACCGGATGCCGTTGCTGATTGCCTCGATTGCCGCATCCTTTGCGGATAACGGTGGGACGTACACCAGTGAAGTATTGATCGTGGGGTGCTCTGTCAAAGCCTGCTTGAGTGTGTCGTACACCGGTACACCGTGAACTTTCTCTCCACCCTTGCCGGGTGTCACACCGGCCAGGACCTGCGTGCCGTAGCGCAGCATTTCCCGTGTGACAAACGAGCCTTCCCGCCCGGTAATCCCCTGAACGACAACGTGCGTGTTTTCATCAACTAGAATGCCCATAAACACTGCCTCATTTCACTCGTATCTGCCGGTGTGCGCTAGCAATTCAACGTACGCAGTTTGTTTTTGTACTCCTCACTTTTCTGGATCACCACCTTGGCACTTTCCGTCATCGGCATTTCAGGTCCAAAAATCGTCATGTCCAAGTGGAGTTCTTCCCGCGCCCGCTCCAATGCCGCACGTGCTTCTTCCCAACCAGGGCCGCCGCGCCGGACGACAATCGGGAAAGGCGGTCGAATGGCGCGGAGTCCGGCGATGAACCCCTCCATGGTGATGTCTACGCGGGTGTTGTTGGCGACGGCGCCGACGTGCCAGCAGGCCGTGAGGCCCGGCTTGGATAGGACAACCCGCGTGAGTTTCTCAACCTTCTCGGCCGGCGGGTTGCCACCGTACTCGGTGTAATTGGCCGGGTGGCCGCCATAGCTGATCAGCGCGTCCATGTTGGTGATCGAGCCGCCACCGCCAGCGCTCATCATGGCAATGTCGCCGTCGAGTTCGATGTACTTGCCTGCGACGCCCCGGTAGTCGTTCTGGTCAATGAGTTTAGCCTGAAGTTCGCGCTGGGTCAGCGGCCGTCCCAGCCCACCGCGTGGCGGGTAGTTGAAGTCACGGTGGCGCGTCATGGCGTCGTCGTCGAGGATGATGACCGCATCGGCGGCAAAAAAGTTCATCTTGGGCGTCTCGATGACGGGATTAATTTCAAGCAACCGGATGTCATTTTCGCGAAAACAGCGGTAAGCGCGGACCATCAGGTCGGCCATCTTCCGCATGCGCTCCTCACGGAAACCAGCTTCGGCTGCAATCTCACGCGCTTTCCACTCCGGTAAACCAAAAATCGAGTCAATCGGACGGATGATGATTGCTTCTGGGTTTTTCTGGCTGATCTCCTCAATGTCCACGCCACCCTGCTGACTCAGCATGACGACGGGTGCGCGATACCAACCATCAAAGGTCAGGGCAAGGTAATACTCCCCCACAATCGAGAGCCGTTGTTCAACGAGGACGCCGACCGATTCCGACCCATGGATCGTGGTGTGCAGCAGCAGTTCGACGGCCAATTCCGCCCCCTCGGCCGTTTTGCAGAAGCGAATTCCGCCGGCTTTGGCGCGCTTGCCGGCCAAAACCTGTGCCTTGACAGCCACCTCGCCGACTTCCTCGACGAAGGCTTCAATGCTGCCGGCGTTTTGGGGGGCGTTGATGAAGATCCCCTCCGGGACACGGATGCCGTACTTCTTGAGCAGCGATTTGCCTTCGTATTCGTAGAGATTCATAACCGACTCCGCTCAATAGTGCACTGCCGACGCTCGGTGAGGCGGCCCCGTTTAGCCGCCGCCGGAACGTCTGGCGGATAGTGTGCCATAACGTACAGATGGCCGGCGTAGCTTTGCTAATCGCCGTCCATTCGTCAACGTTTTGTTTTTGAAACTGTTGATGTTGGACAGCTGCCCTGGACGGTGAGCAGATCGTTGCAGGCAAATGGGCAACCTCGGCGCGATCGCATGACAGGCAACAAACCGGCGGCATTCAGGCGCGACTCAAAGAATCGCCGACCTCCGGCTAAGCAGGTGGTTTGCGCCTTCTCCGGCCAGCAGCCGGCTTGGAGACTACCGACTCAGTAATGCCACGTCGGCACCCAGTGTCAGAAACAGGATCACACTGACGAAAGCGTTGGTCGTAAAAAACGCAGCGTCTAAACGCGATAGATCGGTTGGGCTGACCAGTCGGTGCTGGTAAATCAGCAAGCCGCCAGTGGCCAAAACCCCCACCAACGCCAGCCAGCCGAGTCCGGCCACGACAACGAGTAGGACGAGAGCCCCAAACATCGCGGCATGGAGGGCACGCGCAACGCCCAGCGCCCGCGCAACACCGAGTGACTTAGGAATCGAGTGCAAGTCTGGGTGCCGGCGGTCAAAGTCATAGTCTTGGCAGGCGTACAGAATGTCAAAACCGGCCGTCCACAGCAAAACGCACAGCGAAAGCAGGACGGCCGTCCCGTCTAACGTACCCCGCACGGCAACCCAGGCACCGGACGGCGCCATTGCCAGACACCAACCCAGAACGATATGTGACAGGGCCGTCAAGCGTTTGGTGTAGGAATACAGGAGTACCGACCCGAGGGCGACCGGCGACAACCACAGCGCCAACCGGTTGAGCATCGCCGCCGCCAGGAGAAACAGCACCGCCGAAACCACCGTGAACGCTACGACAAACTGGCGGCTGACCAAACCGGCCGGGAGGGCTCGGTTTGCCGTTCGCGGATTGGCAGCATCGTATGGTTCATCCACCAGGCGATTAAAGGCCATTGCCGCACTGCGCGCTCCGACCATCGCCACCGTGATCCAGAAGAGCTGCCTCAGGTTAGGCAGTCCGCGCGCCGCCAACACGGCCCCCAAAAAGGCAAACGGTAATGCAAACACCGTGTGCTCAATCTTGATCATGTCGAGAGTGATTTTGACGTCGCGCAACACCGTGGACATCGGGCCAGAGCTTCTCATCACCGCGAGCAATGGCCGGTGGATGCACACCAGGCCGACATGATTTAACCGCTTGGGAGAGCCGGAGCAAGTCTCATCTCCGGAGCTTATGCCGGGGCGCAATGCTTCATGCCTGACGCCGACTTGCAGGCAGGGTGGTCAAACGGTGCGTTTTTGCCTGGATGGCGTCAGGAAACTGCCCCAGCCGAAGCCAGTGCCCCAGGTTTTGGCTTCCTGTCTGCCGGCGGTCCGTGTTTGCCGTCCCCGGAACAGGTCGTCGGCAGGCTATGTTCCGGCGATGAGCGTGCCGCGTTTGGCCGGTGGTACTCCGGGCCAGCAAGACCGTGCGTCCCCGCTGCGTCCCAGGGTGGTTGCCGGAGGACCGCTAGCGTTTCAAAACAATACCGGCAATGCGCTCCGGATCGCCCTTGATGCCGGATTCTGGAATGAGATTCCCCTCGAAATCGCATTGTGGGTCAAGCCAGAGCTTGAGGTTGTGACGCTGTGCAAACTGACGGACGTCACCGATGGCTTCATAGCGCGTCACAAAAAACTCATCCGAACTCGGCGGTACATACCGCGCTAAAAAGGAGACGCTGGCTTCTTCACGTTCAAAGATAGGCAGCGCATTGTCAAAAATTTGGCGAATGTCAAGTTGCTGACCGGCGAGCGGCTCAATACGTCCGTCGGCTGTACGGACGCACAACACGTTGACTCTCTGCGTCATAGAGAAGGTCCTTACCAAGCACAAGGGATGCATCAACAGCTGGGGCGGCGCGGGAACGATCCGGTGTGACGGACGCACCGGAATCGGTCGCCGCCAAACGGCGCTATCGTGAATGTCGTTCATCCATCAGGAAAACGCCAGGAAAACTTCATTGGACAACAACCGCCCGCGTGGCGTCAGGTACAACCGGTCGGAGGTGACGGTGAGCAGTCCGGTGACCTGGAGTTCGGAGATGGCAGCTCTGTAGTCATGCAGATCAACGCCGTAGCGTTTTCGTAGCACCTGAAGTGACACACCGTCGGACAGGCGCAGCCCCAGGATCACGGCTTCCTGCCAACGTTCCTGTGGGGTGCGCTGGGTACGCCCAGCCACGGCTGAGCCTGTTTGCTCTACCTGCAGGAGGTAGTTCTCTAGCCGGTCGTCGTTCCAGTAACGTTCAGATCCGTCGTAGCCATGGGCGCCGACGCCAAACGCGGCATAAGGCATATCCGTCCAGTACTTGAGGTTATGGCGTGCACGATAGCCTGGACGGGCAAAGTTGGAGATTTCATACGTCTCAAAACCGGCTTGTGTCAGGACATCCAGCGTTGTGAGGTATAGTTCGGCAGCCAAGTCGTCATCGGGAACGGTCAGTCGGCCGGCAGCGAGTTGACGGGCCAGTGTTGTGTGCGCTTTCACTTCCAGCAGGTACAGCGATAAGTGCTCCGGCATAAGCGCCAGGGCCTCAGACAGGTTGGCGCGCCACGTTACGCCTGTTTGGCCGGGAAGACCGGCAATTAGATCGAGGCTCAGGTTGTCAAACCCGGCACGGCGCGCCGCCTGAAATGCTTGTCGGGCAGCGTTGGCGTCGTGGTCGCGGCCAGTCAAGACTAAGTCTGGGTCGAAAAACGACTGCACGCCTAGGCTAAGTCGGTTGACACCCAGGGCACGGTAGGCAGCAAGTCGCTCATAAGTGGCATCGCCTGGGTTGACCTCGACCGTGATTTCAGCGTCAGGCGTCAAATCAAAGACGGCACGGCAAGCCTTCAGAAGTCGTTCGAGTTGGTGCGGCGTCAGGCGGGAAGGCGTACCTCCACCGATGTAGAGCGTGTCGGCGCGGCGGGTCGCAAAGTTCAGCGGTAGGGTGGCGCAGGTTGTGGGAAAGCACTGCAACTCGGTTTCCAGCGCGCCGACGTAGCGTTCCGCAAGGTCGGCGACGTAGCTCCGCGTCACAAAAGCGCAGTAGGTACACTTTGTGGTGCAGAAGGGGAAGTGGATGTACACCCCGAGCAGGGTGTCGGATTCGGGCGCAACACGGCTGAGTTGGGGCGGGGATGGCAAAACTGCGGTGGTCATGGACATCGGTCAGAGAAAAGGATACGGTTGAGTCCAATCTTGAAACATGCCGACCCGTGGCGGCCAAGGGCCGCCGGCAGTAAAGCCGCGAATGGAACCGTCTGATGTCTCTCGCCTGTTGCAGGAAACCGGGGCATTGTTATCCGGTCACTTCCTACTGAGTTCAGGCCTTCATAGCCCCCAGTACGTGCAATGTGCGCGCCTGCTTCAATTTCCGTCGGCGGCGGAACGGGTCGGATCTGCCCTGGCGGCACAGCTCCGACGCCTTGGCGCATTGCCCCAGGTTGTCGTTGCTCCGGCCATTGGCGGTATTCTTGTTGCCCATGAAGTCGCGCGGGCGCTGGGCGTGCGGTGCATCTTCACCGAGCGCGAGCAAGGGGAGATGACCCTGCGGCGTGGCTTTGAAATCACCCCGCGAGAGAACGTCGTGGTCGTCGAGGATGTCATCACGACGGGCGGCTCGACGCGCGAGACCATGGGGGTTGTGGCGCAGTACGGTGCGCAGGTGGTCGCCGTCGGCGCCCTGATTGACCGCAGCGGCGGGCGGGCGGACCTTGGGGTTCGCTTTGCCGCGTTGATGGCGCTGACGATTCCGACCTATCATCCTGCCGATTGTCTGCTGTGCCGGGCCGGCGTCCCGCTTGTCAAGCCTGGGAGTCGTACCTTCAAGTCCACGTAGGCAGTCGCCGTTATTGTCGGCAGCGCATCGGAGACCACCGCATGGAACTCACTGTGTCCACATCTGCAGGCAAGCGGTACGCGCCCATGCCCAAAGCGCAGCACTGGCTACTTGGAAGCTTCCTACCCGTACGCCGGGATTTGCTGGGTTTCTACACACGCATGTTCTACGAACTGGGCGACATCATCCGGTTTCGCGGACTGCCGGGCCTCTACTGGCACTTGGTACTGCATCCAGCCTACGTCGAGCACGTGCTGTTGCGTAACCAGCACAACTACCGGAAGGGAAAGGTTTTTGACGGCCCGATCGGTTTGATCACGGGCAACGGTTTGCTCACGAGCGACGGCGAGTTTTGGCGGCGGCAGCGCCGGCTTATGCAGCCTGCATTTCACCGGCAGGCGCTGTTCGGTTTCGTTGCCACGATGGTCAAAGAAACTGAGAAGTTTTTCCCGGATTGGGACGCACGTGCGGCGCAGGGGCAGGCCTTCGATATCGCGCAGGATATGGCCGCGCTGACGTTGCGCATCGCCGGTTTGACGTTGTTCTCAACGCCGGTCAGTGATACGGCCGACACCTTCGGGCGCAACCTGCGCCTGGCTTTTGACTTTGTCGGCCTTAAGATGCGCCCAACACTGCCCGTGCCGCTGTGGGTGCCGACGCCGGCCAATCTGCGCTTCAAGGCAGCGCGCCGACGACTGGACACAGTGGTGTATCAAATCATCGAAGCACGTCGAAAAACGCCCAATCCGCCGTTGGATTTGCTGGCAATGTTGATGGCTGCGCGCGACGAAGAAACCGGCTCGGCCATGAGCGACCAACAACTGCGCGATGAAGTCATCACGCTGCTACTGGCCGGCCATGAAACCACGGCCATCACGCTAACGTGGGCGGTGTATGTGTTGACCCAGGAACCGGTAGTCGCCGAACAGGTGTACGATGAGGTTTCGGGCGTGCTACGCGGCGCATCGCCGACGGCCGACAATCTGAAGCAGCTGCCCTACACCCGGATGGTGATCGAAGAGACAATGCGGCTATATCCTCCCGCGTGGGGACTCCCGCGTGAAGCCATCCACGATGACGAAATCGGCGGCTACCATATTCCGGGGCGAACCTTGGTGGCTCTGAATCAGTTTCTGACACACCGCCACCCGGATTTCTGGGAGGATCCGGAACGCTTTGACCCGGAGCGTTTTACGCCGGCCCGTGTCGCTGCGCGTCCGATGTTTGCTTACTTTCCCTTTGGCGGTGGTCAGCGGGTATGTATCGGCAGCCAGTTTGCCCTGATGGAAGCAACCCTGGTGTTGGCGCTGCTTGTACAACGGTATCGCGTGCGCCTTGTACCGGGTCATCCGATTGAATTCGATACGGTGTTCACGCTCCGACCCAAACACGGCGTCCGGGTCATTGTGGAACGGCGGACACCACAGTAGCTGCTGCTTCAAGGGCAGGCGGCAGCGGGATGGGAGCACCGCGAAAGCGGGGTTGTGTCCCTAAAACATAGACATCCAGCACGGCCTTGCAGCGTGCGCCGTACTCGCGCAGCCGTGTTCGCATTGAGAGCGGCCAGGGAAGATCGGGGGCGCCGTAGGCGATGGCGGTCAGGCCAAAGCGGTCGCAGAGAAAAAGCGCCCGGTAGACGTGAAACTCGTTGGAGATAATCGTGACACGAGTTTGGCCAAAAATGTCGCGGGCGCGAACAACGGAGTCAAGGGTCCGGCGTCCGGCATAGTCAGAGGTCATAGCTGCATCGGGAACGCCGAGGCTACGTAGGCATTTGCGCATTTCGGTCGGCTCATCGTATGCGGTGGTTTGATTCGAGCCGCTGAGGATCAGATGTCTGACTTTGCCGGCATGGTAGAGTGCCGCCGCTGCCTGCACACGGTTTTGGAAGTAGGGGTTGATCCCGCCGGTTGGAAGGTACTTCGCCGTCCCCAAGACCAATCCGACGTGGTTAGCCGGGGTTTGAGCTGGGTGGCTGAAAACTCGCGCCTGCGTTGAGATCACCACCCAGGCGTTGCTGAGTACCAGCAACAGTGGGAGCAGGAGACAGGTTGCAAGGATAACCCACCAGCACCGACGAGATTTGCGCTTCATGGCGGTCGTCAATGCAATCCAGCTCAGGCAGAGACCAGTGTTCGCTCAAGGCACTGCCGACGTAGCTCGACTCGGTAGTCGTAAAGGACCTTGTGTACCTGCCGGGGCGAAAGGCCGCCGACCTTCTCGGCAATCGTGTTGTGGAGGGAGTTTTCCGGTGGTGCGTCCTGGCGTAAGTATGCGTGATATTCCTCCAGGACGGCAGCCCGCTGCTCTGGGGTTACTTCCGGCAGGTCTGGCGGAAACTTGCTGTTGTCGTACAGCACGTCAATCCAGCGAAGAACCTGGTAGGGCGTGACAAAGCCGAGTTCTTGTGCGATGACTTCTGGGAAATCCTCATAAGGTTCGTGACCTTCGGTGAGGTGTCGGTAGAAAGCCTTCTCTATGAGGAACAGTTGCTGGCGGGTCGGCTTCGGCGTCGGGGATTGGGCGTATTGGGACTGCGCCCAGTGGCGGATGACCAACACAACCGAGTCTAGGCTGACACCGAGCTGTTGGGCGATGAACCGCCGCCGACCGCCGGCCGGTCGTTCACCGGTCTCAATAAACCGGCGGTACATGGCAATGGCCTGTTCTTTTTGCTCCGGGGTCAGTTCGATAGAGGCGACGGCGAGGGCTGTGCGCAGTTCTTGAATGACCTGGGAGACAACCGCCCGGCTGACCCACAATTGCTGCGAAATGGCGGTGTGGATCTGACGGAGATGGCGCTCCAGGTGTTTGGCATCGAGTGGAATGGCGCTGCCGGGGACGGTCTGCATATGTTGGAAAGCCGACGCGATCCGTGCACGTAGTTCTGGTGTCAGCGTACGAATTTGCGGCTGCCGCTGACGGGTGACACCTTTCTGGCGTTGTGTGCCGGATAACCCAACCGGAGGACGTGCCCCTATGACAGCCTTTGCCAGTTTGGGCGTTGCTGAGGTCGGTGGTGCGGTGCGTCCGGTCGTGTTGTGCGCAACTCGTCGCGGCTGATGTTTCTGACAAAACCGCGCTTTGCGGTCGGTGGAAAAAAAGGTGACGCCGCATTGGTCACAGGAACGGCGGAACTTCATCCCTGTCATAAGTGTGCGACCTCGTTTGGACGCTCGCGTAAGACGCGCAAAATCGGTGAGGGTAAACATCTAGTAAACATCTAATTCAAAAGGTAGGCCAGGCGCCGTTTGAAATCAACGTAAGGCCGACGGCGCCGCAGGTGGGCTAGGCGGCGTCGAGGTTGTTGTTTCAAGCTCGCGTTTGATCGCGTCCAGGATGCCGTTGATGAACTGCGTCGCCTCCGGCGTGCTGAAGCGGCGTGCAATTTCGATCGCTTCATTGATAACGACGGCACGCGGCGTTTCCGGTTCGTGCAGAAACTCGTACACTGCCAAGCGGAGGATATTCCGGTCCACAACCGCCATCCGGGAAATGCGCCAGTGCTCGGTATGTCGGCTGATAAGCAAATCAATCGCCGCAAGATGGTTGATCACACCCGATACAAGCCGATTGGCAAAGTTCGGCACATCCACCTGATGCTCCGCCTTGAGTTCCGTGAGTTCATTCCAGTAGCTCTCGAAGAGATCGGTCAGGGATGGTTGACTGAGGTCGTACTGAAACAGCATTTGTAGCGCGCACTCACGCGCACGTCGTCGTGAACCCATAGTGATCGAGGAGCTGACAGCCGCACAGGGCGGCTCGAAGTGGGATCAGGCGTGCGTTGTGTGCCGGGCGTCTATCAAGCGGAGCAAATTCGCCAACTCAACGGCTGCCATGACGGCTTCGACACCTTTATTACCGGCTTTCATCCCGGCGCGGTCAATCGCTTGTTCAAGGCTGTCGGCAGTAATGACACCAAAGGTGATCGGAACGCCGGTTTCCAGTGAAACCGTAGCAATGCCTTTCGTGACCTCGGCCGCAATATATTCAAAGTGTGGTGTTTCGCCGCGAATGAGCGCGCCCAGGCAAACCAGCATATCCCACTCGCCGGTCAACGCGAGTTTTTTGGCGGTCAGCGGTATTTCAAACGAGCCTGGTACCCGGACGACAGCGCATTGGGTGCGTCTTCCACCCAGCCGCTCAAAGGTGTCAAGGGCACCGGCCAGCAGGCGGTTGACGACAAAATCATTCCACCGGCTAACAACAAACGCCACCCGCAGGCCGTCGGCGACGAGTTTCCCCTGCACTTCGCGCACTGTTTCAGACATAAAGCGTTCTTGACCCGCTGCTTTCTAAACTGCCACTGCTCGGCGAACTCGACCAAACCAACGGCGACGGCCCCCATGATAGGGCCCTGTGGTTTATCATGGTCGCCGGCCCGGCGCAAACACGACACCCACTGCACGTCTCACGCAACCGTCACATCGTTGCCCGGCGTGCGTGGTCAATCGCCATCAGCTGGCGGAGTAAGTGAGGGAGTTGCGCAAGGGGCAGCGCATTAGGCCCATCGCTTAGAGCGCGCGGTGGGTCATCGTGAACTTCCATAAACAGGCCGTCAACGCCACAGGCAACGCCGGCGCGCGCCAGTGGTGGAATGAACGCTGCATCCCCGTCGGAAGCCACCCCGCGGCCGCCGGGACGCTGGAGGCTGTGCGTGATGTCAAACACAACCGGACAACCAAACTCACGCAAGATGGGAAAGCTGCGCATGTCTACGACCAAGTTGTTGTAGCCGAAAGATGTGCCGCGCTCCGTCAACCAGATGTCGGAAGCGCCGGCTGCACGCAGTTTATCAACCACATGGCGCATATCCCAGGGAGCAAGAAACTGGCCCTTCTTGACGTTGACGGTGCGCCCGGTTGCCGCTGCGGCAAGTAGCAGGTCGGTTTGCCGGCATAAGAAAGCTGGGATCTGAAGGACATCCGCGACTTCGGCGACCGGGCGCGCCTGATGGGTTTCATGGATGTCGGTCAACACTGGTACACCCTGGGTCTCTTTGACGCGCCGAAGAATGCGAATCCCTTCCTCCATGCCCGGCCCGCGAAACGACAGGTGCGAGGTACGATTGGCTTTGTCAAACGAAGCCTTAAAAACATAGGGGATACCCAGACGTCGGGTGAGATGCGCGATGGCCTCGGCCAGACGCAGCGTGTGGTCCTCATTTTCGATCACACAGGGGCCGGCAATCAGGAAAAAACACTGCTGCACTTGGTCAGGGGAGAAAAGCTGAGTGGCCATAGATTCAGTTAATCTTACCTCTGCGGGGAAAAATGTCCTTTATACGAGCGATGACGGCGGCATGTCGAACCCCGTTATCGGCGACAAGTCCCGTACGATGGTGGAGGTCAGGTCGGCGATAGTCGAGGGGCTGTCCTTGAAAGTCGGTCATAATACCCCCGGCGGCGCGGAGAATTGCTTCGGGTCCAGCCGTATCCCACAATTTGGCCTGTGTTGAGGCGCTGATGAAAAGGTCTGCGCGTTGCTCAACTAAGAGGCCCACCTTGAGACCGCCACTGCCGGAGACAATTACCTTCTGGACGCCAAGGCGCTCGATGACGGCAGTCAGGTAGCGGTTGCGATGTGAGCGACTTATCGCCAATGTCATGGCCGGGATGTCGGCCACGGTTGAGACCGTAAGCCGCCGGTGTTCACCCGGTGCATCAAGCCAGGCACCCTGCGGCGTCGCGTACCAAGTTTTCGCCGTAGGTGGTTGATGGACAACACCAACTGTGGGTATGCCTTCCACGCACAGTCCGACCATGACCGAAAACTCGTCGTGTCCGGCAAGAAATTCCTTTGTGCCGTCAATCGGATCGACAAACCACACCCGCCGAGCCGTTGCTCGGCGGGCAGGTTCGTCGTCCTGCTCTTCCTCTGAAACAATGAGATCGTGGGGAAAGCGCTTCCGCAACTCGGTCACGAGAAATGTGTTGACGGTGCGATCGGTCTCGGTGACCGGCTCTCCATGATCCTTGTAGCTGACACGCAATTCCTGCCGGCGGTCGGCTAGGATGCACTGCCCGGCTTCACGGACAAGGTGGCGGACAAAATCGGCTTCGGCTTTGAGCGTATCCATGAGCGTCAGGGGAAACGTAGTTGATCCGTCGCTTGAGTGACAAAATCTGTAGTCTGTTGGTGACACAAAGTGTCACCGACCAACAGACATGCGAATGCCCAACAGCTTCAATAACACAAAACCGACCAGGCTATGTGATGTCTTTGTGAGAGCTGTGCCACGTGTTCACCGATTGGAGCGGTTTGGGCAGACGCTTCGGTGATCCGTACTGTGTCGCGAAGCCGTAGTGAGCCTTGGCATAAGGCTTGCATAACTTTAGGGGCAAAGACTCCGTGCTCCAAGTTCAGCGCTTGACGGCATTGAGCCACAGGACTTCCATACCTTGTTGTACAGGGTGACTACTCTGGCTATGCGCCAACTTACCGCCAAGGAGATCAATCTGCTATGAACCTCAAGAAGCAAAAAGGTTTTTCACTCATCGAGCTGCTGATCGTCGTTGCCATTATCGGCATCATCGCGGCGATTGCCGTTCCGAACCTGCTTGCTGCCCGCCGCAGTGCGAACGATGCTTCGGCGCAGCAAACACTCCGCAACATTCACTCTGCCAACGCGACCTATGAGTCAGGCATCGGCCGGGGGAACTTTGCTTCACCGTTTTCCCTGTTGGGTGGTTCGGCTACCAACGAGGTGGGGATGCTCGACGAGACCGTTGTAAATGCTACTCAGACCCCGAAGAGCGGCTTCCTACTCGAAACCTACGGTGTATCCGCGAAGAGCTCCACATCGGCTGCACTCTACTCAGTGCGTAACCGGCCGTCCCAGTCGACCGGTATTGCGCGTACGGGCAACCGGTCATTCTTCATCAACGAGACGGGTGTGATTCGTTCGTCAGATGCCTCAAACCAGTTGGCCAACTCGAACTCTTCACCCATCGGCAACTAAGACTGCCCGGACTGGGGTAGTGACCGGCGGGGGAGCTATCGCTCCCTCGCTTTTGTGTGCCGGTAGCTGAGAAGTAATGATGGCTCTTGAGGTAGCCACGCACAGTTGTAAGACAAGTCGCGCAGCTTACTGCTGGATCCCGGTGCTTCCCCGTCAATCTACAAAGCGGTGTTGCTAGGTAACCGACCGTATAACCACGCCAGCTCACGTAAGCGTGTTGCTTTTGCCGTTGTCAGGTTGTCTACTTGACAACGCCACGCCCAGTTGCCGCGCTCGCTGGCCGGGAGGTTCATCCGTCCTTCGCTGCCCAAGCCGAGGACGTCCTGCACCGGCACAATGGCCGTATGCGCCACACTTGCGTAGGCTGCGCGAATAAAATCCCAGTGAATTTCCACTCCGTCACTGTTGAGATACCTCCGGCAGAAGGCCCGTTCACGCTCAATGGTCTCCGCTTCACGGGTTGAGCTGACGCCGGGGCGGCTGGCATACCAGCCGACAGTTGTATCGTTGTCGTGGGTGCCGGTATAGACAACGGCGTTTACAACGTGGTTGTGCGGTAGGTCGTGACTTTGGGGGTCGCCACCGAAGGCAAACTGGAGTACGCGCATACCGGGAAATCCAAAATCGTCGCGCAGGCGCGTCACGTCAGGGGTAATCACTCCCAAGTCTTCGGCGATGATGGGGAGCAGGGCGAAGGTTTTTTTCATCGCGGTGAAGAGCTTATGTCCCGGTGTTTTGACCCACCGACCGGTGGCGGCAGTCGGCGCTTTGGCCGGGATGCTCCAACAGGCAGCAAAACCTCGGAAGTGATCGAGGCGAACAACGTCCACCAACCCGAACAGGTGGCGCATGCGGGACAGCCACCACGTGAAGCCGTCTGCCGCCATTCGCTGCCAGTTGTAGAGCGGATTACCCCAGCGTTGACCTGTGGGACTAAAGTAGTCAGGTGGAACACCGGCGACGTGTGTTGGACGACCGTCCGCGTCGAGTTTGAACAGTGCGCGGTTAGCCCAGACATCCGCCGAATCATAAGCGACGAAGATCGGTGCGTCGCCGATGATACGAATGCCGCGTTTCCGGCAGGCGGTACGAACCCGCTGCCACTGCTTGAAAAAAAGCCATTGCTGAAACTGTTGGGCGGCGACAGCCTTGCCGAGTTCACGCAAGGCGCTCGTAAGCGCCGTCGGGTCGCGGTCGCGCAGCGCAGTTGGCCAGGTATGCCAGGGACGGTTGTCGTGGGCGTCTTTTAGGGCGCGATACTGTGCATAGTCATCCAGCCAGTAGGCCTCAGTGCGGCAGAATGTCTCCAGGTCGGTTCGCCAGGCGGTTGGAGCGCCGGTAGCAAACCGCTCAAATGCCTCTGCCAGCAATGCCTGTTTCCACGGGATAACGGTGCCGTAGTCTACACGGTCGGCAGGAAACTGAGGACGGGTGTGCAAACGCTCACGTGGAATCAGCCCCATCTCAACGAGGGTTTCGGCAGCAATGAGCAACGGATTCCCGGCAAAGGCCGACAGCCCGGCGTACGGGGAGTCCCCATAGCCGGTTGGGACAAGAGGGAGGATTTGCCAGTAGGTCTGGCCCGCGGCTGTCAGGAAATCAAGAAAGTGTTCAACGTGGCCATCAAGCACGCCGATGCCGTCAGGCCCGGGAAGAGAAGTCGGATGAAGCAGCAGACCGCAAGCGCGCAGCCACACATAAGTCGTCACGATGATAGGCTTTTGGGAAGCAAAATGCTCCCTGAGTCAGAGAGTTCTTCAGAGAGATGAAAGGGTTCAGGGGTAGCAGACGCTAAACGCCAGACCACCTGTTCGAAGACAGTGCGTAACTTGGTAAAAAGCAAGTTAATGTCGAAGAGCACAGGATTTTCTAGAGCACAGTGCAGCTCAAGGCGTCCACGACGTCCATCTTCAAACTTCAGATCCACGATGAGTTGTCCGACAAAGCCCTTCTCACCGGCAGTATGTTCAGTCGTCCAAGTAGCAATCATAGAGTTGCCGCGTCGGGCAAAGCAGAAGTCCTGATGTTCCTGGACATGCCAAATGTACTTGAGTGGCAGATGAAGTTCCCCGCGCACAAAGTCTGTGGACTTAAGGAATTCGGCGAGGTGGATGTAGAGTTCTTCAAAACTTTCCGAACGCATCAGTGCCTCGGTCAAATGATGGATCCGGATGTTATTGGCAATGATACTTCGTTGGTTAAGTGACCGCTGAAGAATGCGCCCGATTTCGCCGAACTCGTGATAGCCCAGATGTTGAACGGCAATCCAGATGACGATCCCCAATGTGAGTAGAATCAAGCCCAGCAGGCGATTCGGCGAGTTATAGGCAAGCAGGCTCACGAGCGCGAAAAAAGCGCATAATCCATAAAGTAGAATTGTGGTTGTTCGTTGGGAGTAACCGCGCGCCAACAGTTGGTGGTGAATATGCCGGCGGTCGGCTTCAAAGATCGGCTTGCCGGCCAGAAAGCGCCGCCCGATGGACAGTGCGGTTTCCATGATCGGCAGTCCGAAAGCCAACAGTGGAATGGCCACCGTCACAATGGTCACCGACTTCTGGGCGTACAAAATCGCCAGTCCGGCGAGGGTGAAGCCGATGAAAAGGCTGCCACAGTCCCCCATAAAGACCGTCGCCGGGTTGAAGTTGTACTTCAGAAAGCCGGCCGTGCTGCCGGCCAGGGCCGAGAGAAAAATTGCGAGTGGCACATTGTCATTGGCTGCCGCAACGTAAGCCAGTGTCAACGTTGAAAATAGTGCTGCTCCGGCCGAAAGGCCATCCACGCCATCAATGAGGTTGAAAGCGTTACTGATGCCGACCAGCCAGAGGACGGTCATCGGCAGTCCAAAGATGCCAAGTTCGATCACCCCACCTGTCAGCGGATTCGGTAGGGCAGCGATGCCCTGGACGGCAAAGTAGAACCAGGCAGCGATGACAATTTCAAGTCCCAACTTCACCCCGGCCCGCAGTCGCCGGATGTCATCCACCAGGCCAAGGACAAACATAGCAAGGCAGGGGAGAAGAAATTGGAAGGAGAGTGCCGCTGCCTCTTTTGGTACCCATTCGAGTACAAGAGCCGTGGCAATGCCGAGTAAAAAAGCGGCAAAGATGGCGATGCCCCCAACCCGTGGAATCGGTACGGTATGAACATGGCGCTCAGCAGATGGAGTGTCAATGAGTGACTTCCAAGACCAAGCTGCGTTCCGAATGATAGGCGTCAGGATAAATGCCACCGTGAGGGTCATCAAAAACACCGCGGCATAAGTCAGCATGTGCACAAGCTCCTTTGGTAATCAAAAAAACCTGCTGGAACTCAGAACAATGCACCCGGCTTGCTGCCAATTGTTCATAAGGCCGAACGAGATGTCCAGGGAAAGAACGTTTGGATGCCTCACCAAGACACACGCAGGTTGCGCGGGGAAAACAAGATGCCAAATACTCTTGGCCACTACTGTTGGCATCGCAGGCCCGTACCGACCGTTGCTTTATCTCGCAAGCCAGCAGGCGACCTGATGACCGTCGCCGCTGTCACGAAGTGGCGGGGCACAGTGACGACATTCTGCCACCGCAATCGGACACCGCGGATGAAATCCGCAGCCTGACGGCGGGGATAGTGGACTCGGCAGGTCCCCGGCCAAGGGCGCATGCCCTTTGCGGCAGGTTGGGTCGGGAACCGGAATGCTTTCCAGCAACGCCTGGGTGTAGGGGTGGCGCGGTTGCGTAAACAACTGACTCGTCGGCGCCACCTCCACGAGTTTACCCAAATACATCACACCGATCTCGGTGCAAAAGTGTTCTACTACGGCTAAGCCGTGTGAAATGAACAGATAGGTCAAACGAAATTGCTCGCGCAAATCGGCCAATAGGTTGATGATCTGCGCCTGGACCGAGACATCCAGCGCCGAAACCGGCTCATCGGCGACGATGAACGGCGGCTCTAGCGCCAGTGCGCGTGCAATGCCCACACGTTGCCGTTGGCCGCCAGAGAACTCGTGTGGGTAGCGGGTGGCGTAATCGGGATCGAGTCCGACAATGCGCAGCAGTTCTGCCACCCGTTCGCGCCGCGACCGCGGTGTTCCAATGTTGTGAATGATGAGTGGTTCGGCAATGGCGTCGCCGATGCGCAGGCGTGGGTTGAGCGATGCATAAGGGTCTTGAAAAACGATCTGCATATCACGGCGCACTTGGCGCAGCGCTGCCGGTTTGAGTGCTAATAAATCGCGTCCCTGAAAAATGATTCTGCCACTTGATGGCTCGATAAGTCGTAAAATGGTGCGCCCGACGGTCGTCTTCCCGCAGCCGGATTCTCCTACTAATCCAAAGGTTGCGCCCGGGTGCAACGTCAAGCTCACTTCGTCAACGGCTTTGACAACGCCGCCGGAGACCGGGAAATGCTTGACAAGCCGCTCCACCTGAAGCAGCGGTTGTGTAGTGAGCATCACGGTCAGTGGTGGGACGAAAGAACGTTTGGAGTCTATGGCGACAGGGGCAACGAGACTTTTACCGAGTGGAAAACCTGCGTCAAGAGCCTGTAGCTACAGGCATAGATGCCGGGAGCTTCGCTTTCCCGTGGTCCGGCAACGTTGAGGCGCAACGGACGCACGGTCTGAATCCAGGCGAAGACCAGTTGCGCTGCTTCAGGCAGTTGGAGGGTGATCAGGGCGCATGGTCGGCGCAGCCGCAGCGTGCACTGCACGGTCAAGTCCGTTCCTCCGCTGAGTTCATCCTCAATCAAGATCAGTGTTGCGTGGCTGTCCCGGACGTTCCATTCGGTGCGCTGCTCCGGGGCAGCCGTCGGGGTTTCAAGCAACGGATACACGTCCGGCAGTGGACCGTCTTCGGCCCAGCGACCCTTTGGACACCAACCCCCGCAGGCCAAACCAACCTGGCGCGCTGCATCAAGCGCTGCCCGATCTACGCCGGTCTGTCCACCCGAAACAACTACCATCGCCGTCAGGTGTCCTGTCGACACCGGTTCAGGTCGTTAGCCGGCGGTAAATCCCGGGTAGTTTCTCCGGCAGGCTAAGTACATCGTCAATGACCGTGTAGCCGACATTGCCGTACAACTCCTTGAGTTCGTGGTCGGCGTTACGCTCAATGGTGATACAAAACGGCGTAATGCCGGCTTGACGCGCATCACCTAGGGCCTGCTTCGTGTCTTCGCGTGCATAGCGGGCGTCGCCGTAGTCATGGTCGTATGGACGACCATCAGACAGCAAAATAAGCAGCTTAGTGCGTGCCTCGCAGAGGCGCAGTTTTGCCGCCGCATGCCGTACTGCTGCGCCCAACCGGGTGTTGTTTTGGTAGGTGATGCCGCCAATACGTGCTTCAATGTCGGCGTTGTAGCGTTCATCAAAGTCCTTGACAACGTAGAAGCGGACATTGCGCCGCCCCTCGCTGGTAAAGCCGTAGATCGCGTAGCTGTCGCCGACGGCTTCGAGGGCTTCGTTCATGATGACAAGCCCTTCCTTTTCAATATCAATGATGCGTCGCCCTGGGCGGCTGTACGGCATCTGAGGGTGGCGCGTCATGGTGCGTGCAGTTGAACTCGACATATCAAGGAGAAATGCGACGGCAACGCTACGGCTCCGCCGTAGGTGCTTGACATACAACCGTTCGTTGCCGGAGAGGGAGGCGCGCCGATCAATTTGGCGGTCAATGACTGCATCCAGGTCAAAGGCTTCGCCATCCACTTCGCCGGTGATGCGGTGGAGGGCCTCCGGCTTCATCAGTTGGAACTGATGGCGAATGGAAGCGATGAGGCCCCGGTAACGGGTGCGTGTCATCTCGACAAATGCCCGTGTGCCGGGAACCGGATGGCGTTCAATAACACGGCACCAAGCAACCCGGTAGTCACCCAGTTCACGATCCCACTCATCGTACAAAAACGCCCGATCGGTGGCTTCCAAGGGCTGTTCGTTGGCAGTGACCCCATCACGTAGCCAGTGTGCTGCCAAGTTCTCTGCCGGCGGCGCAGCGTGCTGTTGCGCCCAGCGTTCTAAACTGTGCCCAGCCTGCGTCGGCTGCGCCGCTGTGAGTATCGCGGAGCGTGGTTCGCTGACTTCGCCGGCGCCCGTTTCGCCGGGCGCATCGTCGGGTTGCTGACTGGGTTGTGCCACAGATGCTTCGGCTGAGTCAGCCGATTGAAGCTGCTCCAGGAGTTCGTAGATGCGCCGGGTTGCCCACAGGGTATCCGTTAGTGCCGCTGTCGGGGTGTCAAGGTAGGCCGTCGTGATCTGCTCGAGCGTTGTCACCACAACTGACAATTCCCGGCGTGTGGCATCATCTACACCACCGCACAGGGCGAGCCGAAACAACACTTCGATCCACTGCCGTTCCGGCGGGAGTTGTCGCACCGGTGGACGTGTCGCACGAAGGCGGTCTGCGATGAAGTCAAGGTCGCGGCGGAGACCACGGTAGTCGCGCCGCAACCGGCGGTCAATACGCCCGTTCTCAAGAATGGTGAAGAGGTGCGTTGCCGTTTCCGGGTCGGGGAACTGCCTGAGCACTGTGCGGTATGTGACCGGCCCTGCCTGCGTCGCGCGGGAACCGTCAGGGCTAAAAGCCAGTTGAAATTCCTGCAGAAGCGCCAGCAACTCCGAGGTGTTGGTGGCGTGGGTACCGTACTCAATCTGTCCTGCACCGTGAGCAGCGAGGACCTTGTAGAGCCGAAAGTTCGATTCCTCGTCCTCAAAGTCGCTCACGCAGTGCGGCAGTTGAATAACCTGGCCGTCCCCCAGCGGCGCTTGCTCCGGCGTATTCGACAAAGGGGCAATTGTGACGGAGCGACCAGTCAGCCCTTCGACGTACAGGCGGAGAACGGTCGCCACCGTGTCCAACGTGACGCTAGGTGGTTGTGCGCTCCCGTTGAGCGCCTCGCGGCTCGCACGCGACTGGAGTCCGTAGTAGGCTTTTGCCACCCGGCCGTCCTGCCGGCAGCGGGTGATGCCAGCCAGCGCCCAGTCGCGAAAGCGCTCGATACTCGACTGGCGAAGCGCCAGCGGGGCCGACTTAAAACACTCCAGGGCCGTTAGGCGGTCGAACTGGTCAATGGTTTTGACGGTATCACACAGCAGCAAAAATGCCGCACGCAGATGGTTTCCGGTTTTGGCCGCCGCCAACACACTGACGACTTCTGGCGTCAGTTTGAGAAACTGGTAACTGTTGTTGTTGCCTTGCGCACACATGGCGAGTGCCAACGGCTGCCAAGCGTCATAGCCAGGGCGCCCGGTTTGCTGGACGACTGCCGTTGCCGCCCGTAGGTAGTGCAGTGCCAAGCCGCCGCTGCGTTCCAGAAACACCTGTGTGTGCTCCAGTAGCAAATTTAAGTGCGGGTGGGTGCGGTCGGTGAGGAATCCCGGCGTAGCCAGGAAAAACTCAGCCGCCGTTCCGCCGGCCCGGTAGGCGAATACGGCCGTCAGGTCAAGGAGCTGCCGGAGCAGGGCTTGGTCGGGTGTGTCAAACGCACGGATGTGGGCAATTACGGCCGGCGCTTGGCGCAGTAGGTCCTGACTGTGCCGTACTGAATGACGGGCGACCTCGCTCACAATGGCGAGCAAGTGCGGCAGCGCCGGTAAACTGTCCAGTTGGGTAATAACCGCTGGAAACAGCTTGAAGGTCTCGACCGCTGCGCGGCTCGACAGCGTACTCTGGCGTGTTGTCACGGTGACGGCGCTGAGTCGGTAGGCAGCCGGGAGCGCTTCCAAGACATGTGGGCTGGCGCGAAAAAAATCACATGCGACCTCGACGTTGGTCGCGGCGATGCGCTTACCACATTCGCCCCAGGCTTGTAATTCCAACGCGGTGAGTTGCGCAGCCACCTCCGGCGTCACCCGAAAAAACTCGAGCGCCGTACGGGGGGATAACCCGGCCAGTCCCGCGCCGATGCCGGTCAGAAACAGAAGACACTCGGTGGGAATACCGGCCAAGCGGGGCACGATTTGCTCCGCTTCGGTCGCATCACTACCTCTAAACAACTGGCGGAGCTTGGCTCGGAGCTGAGATTCGGCCATAGTCACTGTTTACAGGGCGTCCAGCGCCGAAGAATTTGCCAGCGTCGCCACGCTGGATGCCGCCATGAGTTGTGTTGCCACCGCTTGAAATCGTTTTTCAAAGGCAAGGCGATTTCGATTGGTGCTGCCGGCTAGGCTAATGCGCGTCGCACCGTCCGGCAACGGTTCAACGAGAATCCAGAGCCGTTGGTGCGCAAAGAAGAATACCAGCCAGAGCGCAACAATCAGGAGTGCCGAGCCGAGATAAACAGTTGTGACACCGGGATCATACTGAACTTGTAGGATGTGACCGCTCGATACCTTCTCAAAGTCGGTCAGGACTAGGCGTACGTTTTCAGTTTCCGTTTTTGCCTTCAGGAAAGGGGCGTTGCCAAGGGTTTCCAGTATTTCACTGGGGAAGGCGTAGAGTTGACGTGGGTTGTCGCCAAGAACGTCCAGGACGGCCATCGGGCGTCGGTACTCACCACTGGCGCTGCGTACCTGTCCGCCCTGGAAGGTGACGTCGGGGATAAAATCCGCCAGCCGGACACGGCCGAGGCCGGGAATATCAGTTGGCTCGCGGCCGACGGTATGTGCGCGTGTGTCCACATCACCTGCAGTTGAACGCAGTGCAACTGTCACCGTACGGGCGCTGCCAAAATTATCAAAGCTGGCTTGGAAAAAACGGTAACCACGGTAGTCAAAGGGGTGGTTGAGGTGGATGTGCGCCGGAATTTCCACCTGTCGCTCGGTGTCCTTGATGAGGACACGTGTGTGCCAATCAAGCGTGTTGGCAGCGCTCAAGTCAGGCTTGCGCGGATCGAGGAGGTTCTGCTCGATGTCCGTACACACCAGAGTGAAAGGCATGGCAAATGCCTGCGCCGGCTCGTCCGGCGCACCAAAGCTCACAAAAGTATTTGCCGCCTGCCCCGGTACCATCCGCACCGTGCCCTTGTGGCCGAAGAGACCTCCAACTAATGCACCGGCGAAGATCGTCAGCAGCGCCAAATGAACCCCATAGGCGGTCAACCGGTTCCAGGCATGGCACTCGGTCAGGATCGTCACACTGCCGGTGTGGGGGCTGGTTGTTTCGACAACCCGGTACACCGCCCCGACAGGCAGCAAGCGGTACATCCAGGGCTGCAGCTGTGCCGCTGCCGCCGCTTTGAGTGCTGCTACGAGTTCGGGTTGGGCGATGGCGACCTGCCGAAACGGTTGGCGGCCGACAAACGCCTGGTTGATCTTGACGATGGGCTTACTGACATAACGCCAGGCTGCCGGGAAGTAGTCCATCGAGGACAGAACGATGTTGAGGCTGACCGTGAGTAAAAGCAGGTTAAACCAGCGGGTGTGATAGATGTCAAACAGCCCCAAAAAGCCGTATAACTCCCGCTCAGCCGGGAGAAGGCTGGCATAGTATTCCGCAAACCCGGTAGTGCCCTTTTGGATAATCACCGTTCCCAACACCGAGGCAACAATCAGGACGCCCAGAAGAAACACACCGACCTTAACGGAACTGAGCAACTGTAGTGTCCTGTGCAGGATGCGTTCCCCCAAGGAGCGGCGTGAACCGGCGGGGAGCCGGCGTGGGGTAGATGGCGGTGCAGGGGCTGTAACCGGTGCAATTTCGGCCGGACCTGCTGGTGTTTCGGTGGAGACGTTCATGAGTTCATAGTGACGGAAAGAAATCAACGCCGACGGGGAGAAGCGGCGGTACGCAACGCAGAGCAGTGAAATTATGGGCGGACAGCTCAACCAAGGTCAAGGTAAGTGTACGTCTCAAAACGAAACCATCGCTTGCAAAAATTGACTTGCAAAAACTGATAGGTAGTGGGTTCAGGACTAGGCACAGGTTAGTTCGCCGGGTATGATACAGGGCAACCAACAACAAATGGCAAAAACGGTGACAAACGTCTACGGCACAAGGTTTATCTACGGTTCGGGCCGTATTCGTGAACGGCCAGGAGGGGACGTTCTGCATGAGCAGACACAACAAGCTGCGTTGTCCGGCGCGAAAGAATGAGCGTGGTGACGCCCAGGCTCAATTTTTTGGTGTGTTGGCGGTCGTTGCCATCATTGGTTTTATTCTGTTCAAGATCTTGCCGGTTTATTGGCGTGAACAGAATGTCAAAAATGAGCTGGCCGAACTGGCGCGTAAACACGCAATTGGGGCCAAGGGATTCATCACGGAGAAAGAGCTTGAAACCCAGTGGTCAAAGATCAGCAATGAGTTTCAAGTGCCTGAAGATGCAAAGTTTACGTTGAAGCGGCAAGGCGGCAAGGTCATTCTCAACGTCCAATATACCGAGCCGATTAACTTTTTCGTGTACACCTACAACTGGGAAGTCAATGCTGAAGCTTCGGATGCAACGGGGCGGTACTAGGCAAACAGCGCCGGGCGCATGTTTGGGTGTTGCATGCTACTTGATTACATCAATGACCGACTGTGGTTTGGTCTTGACCGGCGCATCTGTCTGACGGAGGTCGTGGCCTCGTTGGAGGGCCCCTGTTATCTCTACGACCTACGTCACTTTACAAAACGCTATGAAGATTTTAGAGCCGCGTTTGCCGACCTCCGCCATACGATTCACTACGCCGTGAAGGCCAATGCCCACCCGATCTTCCTGCGGCGCATCGTTGAGCTGGGCGGCGGGGCGGACGTTGTTTCGGGGGGCGAGTTGCGGCGGGCGCTAGCGTGCGGCATGCCGCCGGAGCGGATTATTTTTTCAGGTGTTGGCAAGTCGGAGGCAGAGCTACGGTTGGCGATTAGCGCCGGCATTAAGCAGATCAACGTCGAATCGGTCGGTGAGATGCGCCGGATCATCGCCTTAGCCGAGGCATTGCGCCGGCCGGCGCGCGTGGCCTTCCGATTCAATCCCTCCGTCGATGCCGAAACACATCCCTACATTGCGACCGGTTTTCGGAGTCATAAGTTCGGGATTGACGCCGAGGCGGTGATGGCGTGTTTGGCGCTGGCTCAGCAAGCCGGCCGTTGGGTGCAGGTTGTCGGTGTGTCACTGCATATCGGCTCGCAGATTGTTGACGTTGAGAACTTCGCTGTAGCGCTACGCAACACACGCCCGCTGGTCAATGCAATGCGCGAACACGGTTTCGCCCTGGCCACGTTTGATGTCGGCGGCGGTTTTGGCATTTACTATGACACCGGAGATGAGCACCGCGAAACGGTCAATTTCGCACGCTATGCTACAGTGGTGCGGCAGGGTGTGATGGGTATGGCGGAGGAGGTTCTCTTTGAGCCGGGGCGCTTCCTTGTGGCGCGCTGCGGCATTTTGTTGACCCGGGTAGAATACGTCAAAACAACCCCCTACAAGACCTTTGTCATTGTCAATACCGGTATGCATCACCTCATTCGCCCGGCCCTGTACCAAGCGCACCACCGCATTTTGCCCTTGGTCCGGCGTCCCATGCCGGCGCACACGGTCGATGTAGTTGGGCCGCTGTGTGAGTCGTCCGACTTTTTGGCGCAGGGCATTGAGCTAACCGACGTACAAGAAGGGGACTGGCTGGCGGTCGCCGATGCCGGCGCTTACGCCCGCAGTATGGCTAGTGAGTACAACTTACATCCCTTTCCTGATGAGCGTTTCATCATAGAATAGTAAGCAGGGGAATGGTTTGCGGCGCAGTTCGCAGCGCTCCTGTGGGTGGGTCAGGCCCCGCGACATTTGGGAGCGGGAAGGAAGCAAAGGTGAGAACAGTACCGTTACTACGGTGCCGGCAGCTGATTTGGGGACTGGCTGCCGTCCCCACAGTGGTCGCCCTGGTGATTGCCTTCTCGTTGCCGTCTGCCGCGCAAAGTGGGCGGAAGCGGGAGCGGGCTCCGCGGCAGTATGAACTCCCGAAACCGAGACCTCCTGCACCGGCCGAGTCTTCCGCCGCGCCTTCTTCCGAACTGCAGCGTCCGCCATCTGCCGTGCCGCCGGAGACCGGCACCGGTGCAGCGACACCAGATGATGTCGTCAGTATTCAAACCCAGCTCGTTTCGGTGCCATTTGCCGTTGTGGACAAGCGCAATCGCTATATCAATGACTTGACGCCGCAGGACATCCAAGTACTGGAGGATGGTAAGCCGCAGGAGATTTTTTCGTTTACCCGCGAAAGCGACTTGCCGTTGACCTTTGCCTTGGTGTTTGACATCAGCGGCAGCCAACAGTACAGCATTGCCGAGCAACGAACGGCTGCCAAGGCGTTTCTGCGTCAGGTGCTACGCCCGGAAAAGGATTTAGCGAGCATCATCACGTTTCGCCGCGACATCGAGATACGCCACAAACTCACCGGTAATGTGACCGCACTGGAACGCGCCGTTGACGATGTGCGGTTTGAGCCTAGCGGCTATGTTTATGGTGGCACACCGCCGCTTGACCCCTCGCTAACTGGCACGAGCCTGTTTGACGCGGTGTATGTCGTTGCCGGTGAAATACTGCCGCGCGAAGCCGGACGCCGGGTGATGATCCTGCTGACCGATGGAGAGGACACAACCAGTCAGTACAAACTCAGCGAGGCGATTGACATGGCGTTGCGCTCGGATGTCCAGGTCTATGCCGTCGGCATTCCGGGAGGGGTTCCAAACGGGTTCGGTGGGATTACCTTCACCGGCCTGGATCGGCGGACACTCGAGCGGTTGTGTGAAGCAACCGGCGGGCGAGCTTTCTTTCCCCGCCAGCTGGCCGACTACGCCACAGCATTTCAGCAAATTGAGACGGATTTACGCCACCAGTACATCGTCACTTACAGCCCCTCTCACCCATCTCGTGATGGGAGCTTTCGTAGTATTACCGTGAAAATCAAACGTTCCGGTGGGGAGACCAAAGACTGGCGCGTATTTGCCCGGAAAGGTTATTACGCCGAATAAACCGTGACGCTACACAGGAATAACCTGCCCTGGCCTTGACCGGAGGGTGATCGGCGCGCGCCGATGCGCTATGCTCCGGCCACTGAGTGTATCCACTCGATGAAGGAAAGCGGATGATCTATGGCGCGCGCCAAAATTGTAGCTACCATCGGCCCGGCTTCATGCACGCCAGAAGTGCTTCGTACATTGCTTACGTCCGGCGTTAATGTGGCCCGTATCAATATGTCGCACGGTACACACGATGGCCATGCCGAGGTGATCCGCTTGCTGCGCCAGCTAGCCGGTGAACTCCACCAGCCGCTGGCAATTTTACTTGACCTGTGTGGACCTAAAATCCGCACCGGACGACTGATTGGCGGCGAACCGGTCCTCCTGGTGACGGGCAACCGCATTGTCATCACGCCGGAGGACATTCCCGGCAATGCCGAGCGCATTAGTTGCAGCTACAGCAGTTTGGCCTATGATGCCAAACCGGGTGACCGGATTCTGATTGACGACGGCCTCATTGAGTTGAGTGTCACCGCCATTCACGGTAGCGATGTTGAGTGTTTGATCCTCAACGGCGGCGTGCTGGGCGAACGTAAAGGCATTAATCTGCCCAGTATTCCGACTTCGTTGCCGTCACTGACCGACAAAGACCGCGACGATCTGCGGTTTGGTCTTGCGCAAGGGGTGGACTATGTAGCGTTGTCTTTTGTGCGTTCGGCGGAAGACTGCCGACAGTGCAAGAACTACATTGTGGAGCTGGGGGGGGGGACGCCACTCATTGCCAAAATTGAGAAACCTGAAGCGCTCAGCCACCTTGATGAAATCCTCGATATTGTGGACGGCGTCATGGTGGCGCGCGGCGACCTGGGGGTTGAAGCCGAAACTGAGCGTGTTCCGATTTTCCAGAAGGAAATCATTCGTCACGCAAATCGCAAGGGGCGCATCGTCATCACGGCGACGCAGATGCTCCAGTCTATGGTTGAGAATCCACGTCCGACGCGCGCCGAAGCCTCCGATGTGGCCAACGCCATTCTCGATGGGACGGACGCGGTTATGCTGTCGGCCGAATCGGCCGCCGGAAAATATCCGGTCGAAGCTGTTCGCACCATGCGCCGGATTGTGGACTACACCGAAGAAGCCTTCGCCGGGCAGCAGTCCTGGCGGGCCGGCATGAGCAAATCATTTGTAAGCTTACAGGGGTCTTCTTCACTGCGGGCGCTGTCCGAAGCAGCCGTTTTTGCAGCGGAAAATATCGGCGCGCGTGTCATTGCGGTTTTTACTGAAGGCGGCAAGATGGCGCGGGCGCTGGCCTTACTGCGTCCGAAGCAGCGTATTGCGGCAATCACAATGCATGTCGGTGTCTATCAACAGCTTTCTGCGGTGTGGGGCGTTGAGCCGCTGCTTATGCCAAATCCGAGCGATATGGGTCAGTTGTTTACTGCCGGCGTGGAGATGCTCCTACGTCTCGGCTGGATTGAGCACGGGGAACAGTTGGTCGTCCTGGCCGGAAAGATCAAGGGCTTGCCTGTGAACAATCTGGTTCATCTCCAACGGGTTGGCGCATAATGCCACCGCGTGCCTTGGTGAGGCCACGGTTGGAGTGGTACAATGCTCGGTCTTCTGAGGTCAGGTTTTCTACGTACCCGAAAGGAAATGGTTATGGGGTCTGTCACGATTGCTTCGTCGCCGATTCCCGCCGTGATTATTGCCGGCTTTCTCGGTAGTGGGAAGACGACGTTGTTGCTGGCCGTCTTACACCACCTGCGTCGCCGGGGACGGAAAGTTGCCGTTCTCATGAACGAGTTCGGCGACATCAGCATTGATGGCGAGTTGCTCCGGGGTGAAGGTTTCAGCGTCATGGAGTTGAGCGACGGTTGTATTTGTTGCCAGATCGGTGAAGATTTCGTTCAGGCCTTCACCGAAGTCGCCGCCCGCCGCCCGGAAATGATTTTTGTGGAAGCGACCGGGTTAGCAGACCCGGTGGATCTCCTCGACCAAGCCACTGCACCACACCTGCTTGACCGTGTGACCGTTGCAAAGATGGTCACGGTGGCCGACCCCAAAAACTTCCTGCGCCTATCGAAGGTGTTGAGGGCTATTGTCAAGCGCCAGACACAGTTTGCCGATGTTGTTGTGATAGGGAAGTCCGACGAAGCAACACCGGAACAGATCGCTGAAATCCGGCGCTATATTACGGAGAACAACCCGGATGCGCCGGTATATCTGGCAACCCATGGGCAGGTTGCCGGCGATGACGACTTTCATTGGTTGTTGGCGGATATCGAGCCGTCTGAACGCGAACGTCGCCGCGCGGCAATGCGCGCCAAGCTGCAAGCGCTTGGTGAAGACGACTACAAGGCCCACACGGATTTTCACTCCCTATCATGTCGGTTGCTGCATCCGCTGGTGCGCGACCGCTTTGAGAACTTTATGCGAAACCTGCCACCGGATGTCGTGCGGGCAAAAGGCTTCGTTCGCTTTGACGGAGAAGACGGTCTGTGGGTGATGATGTACGTCAACGGCGATCTCTACATCCGCCCTGTCACCCTTTCACCGTCGCCCGAAGAGCACCTTGTCTTTATCGGCGCTCAGTTAGATCACGCGCGACTGGCGCAAGAGCTGACGGCCTGCGAAGCACGGCGGCGCGCCTTGGCCATTCTGTAGCCGTGTTCATCCTGACCCTCTGCCGGATGCCTGTTCTATGAGCATCCACCCCCGTACTTATGTCTGGTAAATCACGTAAATCGAAGCCGTCATCCAAAGTGCCGACGCCGTCCCTAGAAAAACTGCTGGAAAAAGGTGATGCCTATCTCGAGGAAGGTGACCTGGATGAGGCCGAAGAGGCATACACGAAGGCGCTTGCCCTGGCGCCACAGTCACCGGAGGTCCTGATCCGGCTGGGCGCACTGCTGCTCGATACGGAGCGATACAGCGAGGGTGTGGACTACTTGCGCAAAGTTGAGCATTTGTCTCCAAACGATGTGCGCCCACTGCATTTGTTGGGGGCTTTCTACATTGAGGAAGGCGAGTTTGAGCTTGCCGAAGAGTATTTCAAGCGCGCGCTCCAGCTTGAACCGGACGAGGCGTTGAGCCATTACAACTACGGCAATTTCCTGTCCGAAGTCGGACGCTTGCCCGAAGCCGAAGTTGCCTACCGCCGCGCTATCGAGCTTGGACCCGATGAGCCGTTGCACTACCTTGGACTGGGCGGCTTGCTGGCCGACCAAGACAAATACGATGAGGCGCTGCAGCAGTTTCGGATTGCCCTTGATCTGGCGCCAAAGGATCCACGGGTGTACCTTGATCTCGGCGATTTACTGATGGCGATGGAGCGGCTCGAAGAGGCGCTCGCTGCATACCGTGAGTCCGTCGCCCTCGATCCCCACAACCCACTGGCTCGGTATGGTCTTGGCAATGCACTGCTGGCGAACGGCGAGCCGCAGGCTGCTGCCCAGGAACTCAAGGAAGCCATTGCAGATGGCCTGGAAGTACCGTTGAGCTTCGTCAAGCTCGGCATTGCGCTTCGCCTGGCCAACCGGCTTGATGAGTCGCGGGAAGCATTTCAGCAGGCGTACGACCTCCTAGAGGAAGAACGGCTGCAGGGTGGCGACCCGCATGACATGTGCTATGAGGAAATTATTACCCTGTTAGGTCTTGGACGGGCACAGGCGGCCTATGATCTCGTTGACGGTTTACACGGCGATGAACTTGACCTGCGCGCCGTCGCCGAGTTGCGGGCCGACCTCAAGCATCTGGTGTCAGTCGGTCTGACAGAGGCTCGTGTGGTTCTCGACAAGCTCGTCTTGCCACCCGGAGAGGTCATTCACTAGGCGACTTGTTGAGATCGTTCACCAATCGGTTGGGTTGTCGGTGCGTCACCTTGGCAGTGCTGTGCCAGACGCTGACCGGCATGATTTGTGATGAGAGGGAGGACAACAAAGCGCTATGGCTGAACTTTCAGAAACAACAGGATCGGTTGAAGCAACGGCTGAGGCTGGTCAGGGGGCAGAACGGCGTCCGGCGGCGCAGGCCGCTGGCGGCGCAGGCCGCCGTGTTGCTAGCAGCAGCAACCGAGGCGCCGCCGGCGGCAACCGGCGTACGGGACGGCGGAAGAAGCGGTGTCCGCTGCTAGAAGCCAAGATTGACTACATTGACTACAAGGATGTTAAGCTTCTGGAGCGTTTCATCGGCGACAACAAACGCATTCTGCCACGCCGTCTGACAGGCGTGAATCCGACAATGCAAAGGCGCCTGGCCCGGGCCATCAAACGCGCAAAGCACCTTGCATTACTACCTTACGTGCAGTCTGTTTGAGTCTCAACGCCCGTCGTGACCAGGATGCGCCGACCACGCTGGACAGCGCGCTCGGCAGCGGCAGCGAAGCGCAGGGCTGCCAGTACATGGTCGAGTGAAACGTAGGGTTGCCCTTGCCCGGTGACGGCATCCAGAAACGCGGCGATGTCTTGCCCGAACAAGCCCGAACGCGGCGTGATCGGAAGCGCGGTTGTGATGCCCTGCGGGTCGGTGTACCAAACTTCGCGGTGTCGGCGTCCCACCAGGGTTCCGCCTTCACCGACTGCTTCAAGTTCGGCAACCGGCCCGGCTTCGTCAATCTGTGTCAGGATGTCCTGAATTTCGCCGATGCTGTCTGCGCCAAAGCCAAACCGCAGGTGGGTGGCGCGGCGTCCGAAGCGTGTGCCGTCTTCGTCGGAAAAACTTTCTTGCCCTTCAATCCACGTTGCCTGGCCGACACAGGTGATGATCCGGCTCGGTATGCTGGCCTGCTGGAAGAGCGAGAAGCCGTGGGCGCGGTCAAAGGTCCAGTCTTCCGGTGCGGCCGGACGACAACTGACATTGCGCCAAGCCAGGCGATGGAGACGTCCTAGTCGGGGAAGCGCCTTGCGGAAGGTTTCAAACCAGGCGGACAGGAGTTCAATGTGTTCGACGTGGAGGACGACGCTTCGCGCATAAGCCAGCTCGACTAACTGTTCCGCATCCGTGAAGGACAGGGCTAATGGATAATCCACACTGACCGGCTTACCGGCCTCCAGCGCTGCCCGCGCCATGGGCGCATGGTATGGGTTCGTCGAACAAACCATGACAAGATCCACATCAGAGCGGGCAATGGCTGCCTTCCAATCGTTGGTGGCAGCCGCAGCAATAGGGAGGGCGAGTTCGTAGGCGCGGTCAAAGTTGTGGGAAGCCACAACTGCCACGCGCGTGTCGTAGCGTTCATCAAGCTCACGCAAGCGGGCGCGTGCTACGCGCCCGCTCCCCAGGAGCGCGACGCCAAAGACAGTGGGCATACTACACCGTTGCCGGTTGCCCTTTCTGCTTCACAGAAAGTCCCTTAACAACAGGTGTCACCGGATAGTCTGGGATCGGCGGTGGGGCATCCGTGCGGACCTTCATCGCAAACAACCGCAGGTAATCGGCCGTAAGCGCCATCTGGATCGGGACAAGTGCAGCTTTGCCGGCACCGGCGGCTTCGCGCTCCATCATCCGCGCATAGCGTTCGGCCATCCGATCCAAAATACGGATGAACTTAGGGTTGTCCACATCGAGGCGGAAACCGAAGACGCGCTGTGCGTAGGCATTCGTTTCCCGAATCACTTTCAAGTCATACGCCCGCCAATCCAACCCAATCGAGGCATAGAAGTCCTGTGCCTTGAGGTCGCGCAACCACATGGTGACGTACACTGCCAGTGAGAAGAAGCGGATGAGTAGTCTGTTGACGCCACCGTTCAGGTAGAGGTTCTTCTGAGCTTCAAGCTGGAGACCGATGAAATCGCCATGCTTGAGTTCGTCCTGGCACCAGCCACCGAAGTACTTGAAGATCGGATGGTAGCGATGTTCAGGGTGTGCTTCGAGGTGTGAGTAGATGTTGATGTAGCGGAAGTACCCGATGACCTCAGATAGGTAGGTGGTGTACAGGATCAGCTTCGGGTGCATGCTGACAAATTCCTTCTCACCCTGAAGCAACTGAAGATCGAGATCGGCGCTAATGTCGCGCAGAGCCAGACGAATAAAGCCACTGTGTCGTCCTTCGTCGCGCGCCATCAGACGGTAGGTATCGCTGAGGATGGGGTCGTCAATGCGGTCGGCGATTTCCTTGTAAAGGAGCGCGCCGGAAAACTCGCCAATGCATCCACGGATGAGAAAATCCTTAAACGACTTCGGAAGATGTGAGAAGTCCTGGTCGAAATCCGGGTCGTCGTCCCGTTTGAAAAAGTGCTTATTAGGGTCGTCGGCGAAGCGCTTGTGCATGGCTTTGAAGGCATCAGCCATGTGGTCGAAGCGCAGTGCGTTCATCTTTTTGTAATCGGTGACGTAAAAACGCGGACTAATCAGGCTTTTGTCCGCCGCCGCCGCCTTTGTCTCCTGCACGACGGATTCCGTAGCAATCATAGGGCACGACCTCACAGGGGAGAACCAAAAATGGAAGCCGAAACTTCGTTTCCAACCTACTTTGCAGCGGACAAGATGTGAAACGGAATTTTTAGCCGGCATTGTTAGCCGGATGGCAGAGCACACCGGGCAGGGCTTTTGTCACTGCGGCTATTTCACCAACGCCCCCAGTCGTTTCCAGCGCCCCTTGAAAAAGAAGGAACTCAGCCGCTCACCTAACGATGCCTGGGGATTGGGGTCAAATGAGGCATAGACAAACAGCGGCCGCCCGATGACGTAATCGCGTGGCACAGGGCCCCAGTAACGGCTGTCGAGACTGTTGTCGCGGTTATCGCCCAAGGTGAAGTAGCAGTCTTCGGGAATCTTGAATGGTCGTCCAATGCCGTAGTGGGGCTCATGTTTGTAGTCGCGGTAACGTCCGCTTGGCAGCGGTGGTTCGGCTAACGGTTCATCTTCCCGGTCTGCGTACTCAAAATCCGACCCGGGGCGGTAGTAGACCTTCCACTGCGCGCCTTCAGCCGGGTATTCCTCTAGGACATTGAGGCGTCCGCCGTCTTCGAGGTCGTTTTCGGCAATGATGCGTGTTTCGGGCAGTTCCTGACCGTTGATGTACACGCGCTGGCCGCGGATTTCGATGGTTTCACCGGGAAGTCCGATAACGCGCTTGACGTAGTTCTGATCCTCACTCTGTGGGAACTTGAAGACAATGATGTCGCCGCGCCGAATCGGGCGGTGCGGCAACCACCCGTCCAGTGGGATCCCACCCTCGTAGCCGAAAATGAATTTGTTAACGAGCAAAAAATCACCGGAATAAATTGCGTTGTTCATAGAGCCGGTCGGAACATTCACCGACCGCACAACGAAGGTGATCCCAAACAACGCCATAATCAGCGTTGTGATGATCATCTCGACGAACTCCCGCAACTCGGAGCGTTTCGTCCGATTGGTCTCCGGCGTAGTATCCGGCTTCGCTTGGGGTGCGTCATCGGCCATGGTGAAGCCTCAACATTTCACACGTTAAAGCGGAAGTGAATAATGTCGCCATCCTGTACGACGTAGTCTTTGCCTTCCAGCCGCAGTTTGCCGGCTTCTTTGCATTTGGCTTCCGACCCGTAGGTGATGAAGTCGGTGTAGGCTATGACTTCCGCGCGGATAAAACCGCGCTCGATGTCGGAATGAATCTTGCCTGCGGCCCGCTGAGCTTTCGTCCCGCGTTGAATGGGCCAGGCACGGCACTCATCCTCGCCGGCGGTGAGGAAGCTGATCAGGTTGAGCAACCCATAGGCTGCAACGATAAAACGGTCGCGCGCCGGGGCTGCCAGGCCTAAATCGCGCAGGAAATCGCCCTGCTCCTCCGGCGCGAGTTGTGCAATATCCATTTCCACCTGTCCACACATGGTGGTGACAGTAGGTATCGCACGCTTCTGAGCCGCTTCATGAACGGCAGGCGGAACACCAGCGGTCAGATCAGCTTCGGCGACGTTGAGCAGAATCATCTGCGGCTTGAGCGAGAGGAAACGAAAACCGGTCATCAGGTGGCGTTCTTCGTCGTCAAAGGCTAGCGCCCGCAGTGGCTGTTCGGTCTCGAGCGCGGCCTTGCACCGCGCAAACAACTCACGTTCGCGCACGGTCGCCTTCTGATCTTTTTTTAGCCGCTCCAGCCGATTTTCGACCTGCACGAGGTCGGACAGAATGAGTTCGGTATCGAAGGCAGCAATGTCGGCGGCCGGGTCGGTCGGACGCATTCCAAGTGGGTCAGGGAAGGCACGAACAACATGCGCCAGCGCGTCCACGTCGCGCATGGCAGTAACCAGCCCGGTGTCTAGTCCGCCGGCACGGGCCCCTTCGGACGGTCCAGCGACATCCACGAACGCCACCTCGGCGTAGGTTCGTTTTCTGGTGCGGTAAATGTCGCCCAGCTTATCTACACGGGCATCGGGTACCTTGATGTTCCCTAAGTTCGGACGGTCTTTCCCGCCATAGCCGCCGACCTCGGCCGCAAGCCCTGTCAGCGCGTTGAACACGGTCGTTTTACCGGCGCCGGCGAAGCCGACGATGCCTACTTTCATGGGGTGTAATTCCAAGCTGGTATCGGTGGCTCACGTCCACTGCACCGCTCACCGGGCGAGTGAGCGAACGTATGCCACCAGCGCCTCAATGTCGGCCTCCGACCCTTTAAACGGTGGCATAGTACCCTTGCCCTTGCCAATTGCCGTCGCCAAGTCGGCATCGGTCCGCTTGCGCTGCCACTCGGTATCCGTCAGGTCCGGTGCTTCGGGTACGGTCGGTTTCCTATCTGCGCCGAGGCAGGCGATGCAGGCGCCGGCATCGTGGTAGCGTCGCTTGCCACACGCCAGGCGCTTGGCCGCCGTCTCGTCGGAGGCCCCTCCCGGAGCGACCACGCCTGGCTGACCGACAGTGACGGCTCCACCAACAGTCAGCGCTGCCAAAAGGCTCGACAAGAGGATTGACAAGAGCCGGCCGGCTAAATGGGTGGAAGCCGTAGGTGACAGTGTCTTCGGTGTAACAGTTGGGTTTGGTGGTTGTGACGGCAAACCGAAGCAGATCCGGCCGCCGTCCACCTGAGACCTCTCGCCGGGCATCGCGTGTCCGGCACACCTACTTGCCGGCTTCTTTGCCGAGGAAGCGAATGTAAGCCACCAGGGCCTTGTGTTCCTCATCCGTGCCGTTGCCACCTTTGAACGCCGGCATCCCCTGCGCCGCCTTCGCTCCCTTAAGGGAAGCCACAATGGCTTCGTCCTTTTCCTGCTTCTGCCATTCGGCATCGGTAAACTTTGGTACGTTTGGCAACACACCCTGGCCTTTTTCACCATGGCAACCGGCGCAGGCGTTGCCGTTGTATAGCTCACGCCCCTTGGCAATGAGCGGGTCTTCCGCACCTTCGGCCGGCTTGGCGCTCGTTTCAGTTGGCGGCTTAGTCGGTTCAACCGTTCTGACCTTTTCGTCTTTTGGTTTCATCGGCGGCGGCGGCGGGACATTGTCTTTCACCACGCACGCGGCCAACGCACCGGCCATCACCACCGCGCAGAGAGACAATGATCGCTTGAGATTCTGCATACAAACACTCCTTGAACGAATGTTGGGATTGAGCCTAACGGTCCCCGGGGACGCCCCAGCATTGTTTCACAAAGCTGGACCAAGCCGTTCGGCGAAGAACTCCCGTAGTCCTGTGATCGGGATGCGAACCTGTTCCCAGGTATCACGGTCGCGCACCGTAACAGTATCTTTGAGGGCCACCGGTGCAGACGCCGTCGCTTCCGGCGCACCGTCAGGCTTTGCTTTGCCGATGCCAAGCGTGTCGTAGTCCACCGTGACGCAAAACGGTGTGCCGATTTCATCCTGCCGTGCATAAAGCTTGCCAATGGCTACTGTGTCATCATAGACGGCGCGGATCCCGTGCTGTTGTAAGTCGGCCTTGATTGCCTGAGCTTTTTCAACCAGCTCCGACTTGTTGCGTGCCAGTGGTAGAACGGCCACCTTGATCGGTGCCAGTGCCGGATGAAGTTTCAGCACCACCCGTGGCTCGCCATCCGCGCCCGGTTTCTCACTGTAGGCGTCCAGCAGAAATGCCAGCGTGGCTCGGTCGGCCCCGGCTGACGGCTCAATGACATAGGGAAAGAACTTCTCGTTGGTGACCGGATCGCGATACATCAGGCTCTGTGTCGAGTGCTCGTTGTGCAGCCCCCACTTTTCTTGTTTGCCTTTCGAGTGTACGCTCAGATCGTAATCGGTGCGGTTGGCGATGCCTTCCAGCTCATCCCACTGCTTTTCCTCGTCAGCGCGTTCAGGGAAGAAACGATACTGCAAGTCGGTGCAGGCGCGGGCGTAATGCGCCAGTTCCTCCGGCTTTTGAACGTACCGCCGCAGGTTTTCCCGCCGCAGGCCGTAGCGTATGTACCAGTTATAGCGTTCTTCAATCCAGTGCGCGTGCCAGTCTGCATCCGTACCGGGCTTGCAGAAAAACTCGATTTCCATCTGCTCAAACTCGCGGGTACGGAAGGTGAAGTTACCCGGCACGATCTCGTTGCGAAAGGCTTTGCCGATCTGGGCGATGCCGAACGGGACTTTGCGCCACCGGGAGTCCACAATGTTTTTGAAGTTGACAAAAATACTCTGCGCCGTTTCCGGCCGGAGGTAGGCAAGTGCCGCTTCCTCTTCAACGGGACCGACCTGGGTTTTGAACATTAGGTTGAAGGCACGCGGCTCGGTAAGGTGAGCGTGGCAGGCCGTGACCTTGCGTTTGTAGCGTGGGCAGTCGAGTTCATCAAGCTTATCGGCGCGAAACCGGCCCTTGCATTCCCGGCAGTCCACAAGCGGATCGCTGAAGGTCGCTTCGTGACCGGAGTATTTCCACACGAGACGGTTCATCAGGATGGCGCCGTCCATGCCTTCGATGTCGTTGCGGTCATAGACCACGGCCTTCCACCAGGCGCGCTTGACGTTGTTTTTGAGTTCGACACCTAACGGGCCGTAATCCCACGTCGAACCAAGTCCACCGTAGATTTCACTCGCTGGAAAGATAAAACCACGTCGCTTGCAAAGCGAAACAATCGTTCCGATGTCAACCGTCGCCATCGTCTGCGGACTACCTCGGCGTCAGATCGGCACCCTTGCGCCCGTGGTGCGGTGCCGACACAAGGGCTGCTCTGGGGTAGAAGTGAGCAACTATACACAAGGAGCCAAGCTCTTGTCGCCTTGTTTTTGCTTGGTTTGCGTGGGCGTGCTTGGTACGCCGAACAACCGAGCCGGGCGTGCCGCCTTACCGGATGTTTCGGATAATGTCGGTAATTGAGACAATACCGATAATCTTACCGACTTCGACAACCGGGGCCCGCGTGAGTTTGTGGGCAGCCAGCAAACGCGCCACGGCGCGGATGTCGTGCAGGGGTTCGACGAAGAACATCGGTTTGGTCATGATTTGGTGAACATGCGCCCGATCGAGATTCCCGCCGGTGGCAATCACCTTGTAAACGATGTCACGGTCGGTGATGATGCCATGCCCATCGTACTCGTCGCGCGGTAGAACAATCAGGCAGTGAACGTGTCTTTGATTCATCAGCTCAAGCGCTGCCCGGACCGTCGCCTCGCCGGCTATGAAGTCAAAATCATTGGTCATCAAATCTTTAGCTCGCATGCTGAAATCCTTATGGCACAGTGCCAGGACACACAGGACTAGCGTTTCTTTTGGAAGAGCTGCTCAAATGCCTTGCGGGCATCGTCAGCCGCTGTGCGTGATTTGGAAACCCCTGTCAGTGGCAGCTTTGTGTTCGGCGCGAAATGTTCACAATGATTGGCCGCTGCCTTATCGCGAATCGGCTCGGCAATCGGTTCGCGGCACTCATAGCGCGCGCCCGCATCGAAGAAGCGACAGTTGCGACAGCAATGCAGATCGGCGCCGCATTCCTGGCAACGGTCAAGGCGGCCAACCCGCCCGAACAGGCGGACTTCGCGTCCGCAGGCATGGCAAATCATGTCACTGGCTCCCGTCATGAAGCCTTTTCGGCTTCAGGTTTCGTGCTCTGCCGCAGCTTGCGGCGTTGCACGGCGGCGTCCTAGTCCTAACTGCACCAGTTTTCCTGAGGGACGCGCTTGATGTATCTTACGACAGCCGTCCACCACGATGCCAAACGGACAGAAGTACCGGCAGGCGCCGCGCTTGCCCAGGACAAACACGCTGCCTGCCACAAACGTAAGCAAACCCAGATGCAGGGTATGTGACCAGAGGTTATCCGCGTCAAAGCCCATCGAGCTGGCGCGCGCCGTCATCGCATCGCGCCAAAACAGCCACGCCAGCGGCACCCACAGAACGGCAATCACCAGGACGCCGATTTGCGTAATGCGCGGATTGAACGTCACACGTGCTTTGGCGAAGCGGGCGAAGATGTCCTGTATGCCACCGAGCCAGCAAATCCACGCGCACACCCAGCGTCCCGTCCGCGCCGTGAGGTAAACCAGAACGCCCCAGAAGATTAGCCCGTAGATTGCCCAAGCTAGATTCGGAATCGCCGCGCGAATGAGCAAGACGTGGATGAAAACAAACGCCATTTGCGTCGCCAGCCGATAGGGCAGCAGGTTGCGGCGTGGACGCGACAGCACCGTTTCAGACGACACTGCATCAGACGACATAGAAAAAACTCGACTTTCTTCAGACTATCTTGCCGCGCGTGCCAAAACACGGCGATAGGGGGCTGATCCCACACTACATTACTGCTACAAACTGCGTAATCCTTATTCAGCCAGCGTCTTTACAGGCTCAAGTTTACAGGCTCAAGGTCGCCCGCCCACCGACACTGTTGGCTGTGAGGGCGTCAAAAAATTCCAAACTTTTTTCACGCGCCCTTCCTCTACGGAGGACGAATCTCTTACAAGGGACAAACTACGCTGACTTACTGACCGACACTTGATTTGGCTACCTGATTGTGTAGCTGTTGGCCGGTGTGCAACCTGCCAATTCACCTACGGAGACCGTTATGCCCCCGGCTACCTTACTGTCTGCTGTTTCACCCCGTGAAGTCATCAAGGAGCGTGTCGGCGCAGGTGAGCCGCTTGATGACACACCTGCGCCTTACCGCAACACCGCGCAGGCGGCGGGCGTCCCTGCCCTGCCGCCCGTGGAAGTGATCGCGGCCAACCGCATGGGCTTTGGACCCCGCCCAGGCGACCTTGACCGCATTCGGGCGATAGGCTTTGAAGCCTATGTCGAGGAGCAGCTTCGCCCCAATGACGCCGATGACCCGCTCTTTCTCGCCAAGCGTCAGAGCGCGCGACTGCGTATCAACTACGCCGCCGGCAATGGCTATCCGGCGCTTGACGAGCTACGCCCGCTGACCGCGCTGAGCAAGCCGCTGAGCGAGCTATGGCCGCTCGGCGACTTTGGCATTGCCATGGCGTTTGCCGAGCGAACCCGCCCGCTGGAGGAAGCGCGCGCCGAGACCGTGTTGCGCGCCGTGTACAGCAAGTGGCAACTGCGGGAAATCCTGACGGACTTCTGGCATGACCACTTCAACGTGGACGCCCGCTCCAACGGGCGCATCTACGCGACCTGGCCGCTGTACAACCGTCTGCTTCGGCAACATGCCCTTGGCAACTTCCGCGTTCTGCTGGAAGAAGTGACCAAGAGCATCGCGATGATGTACTACCTCAACCTGGTCAGCAGCCGGAACACTGCGCCGAATCAGAATTTCGCCCGCGAGCTCCTGGAGCTACACACACTCGGCGCAAGCAATTACTTCCCGAACCCTGCCAATGCGCCGGTGTTTCCCCCCGGGCAAGTCTCAACCGGCTACACCGAAAACGATGTCAGACAGATTGCCGCCGCGCTGACCGGCTGGACAATTGCTGCCGGCCAGCGCGTCGGCAACGTGACGCTGCCCAACACCGGGCAGTTTATCTTCGTTCCGCAGTGGAACGACCCGGCCGCGCGAACCGTTCTCAACGTCCCCTTGCCGGCGGCGACCTCCGCCGATCCAATGCTTCAGGGGCGGCGCATCCTGGACTTGCTCGCGGCCAATCCGAGCACGGCGCGGTTCGTCTGCGCCAAGCTGTGCCGCCGGCTGGTTGCCGATAACCCCTCGCCGGAGCTGATCAAGCGCGCCGTGGTGGCTTGGCAGGAAAACCTGACCGCGAGCGATCAGATCGCACGCGTCGTCCGGGTGATCCTGCGGTCGCCGGAGTTTGCTGCAACCTGGGGCGAGAAAACCAAGCGCCCGTTTGACTACACAGTCTCCTTCCTGCGCGCGATTGACGCCAACCTGGCCGACAACGGCGGGAGCTATCTGCCGTACTCATTGGCGGCGGAAGCCGGGCAGCAGCTCTTTGCCTGGCCGCCGCCGAACGGTTTCCCCGATGTCAGCGCCTACTGGCTCAGCACAAATACCTTTCGCGCCAGTTGGCGCAATGTCACCGTCACGCTCACCAACGGCTACAGTGCCATCCAGCACAACCTGCGGGCCAGCTTGCCGCCCAATGTGACGACGACGCGCCAGATTGCGGATTACTTTGTCAACCGCATTCTGGGGCGTCCGGCGCGCCCGGAAGTTTACGCTGAGCTGATCGAGTATCTGCGCGGGACAGCGTCAGCCGATGCGCCGCCGTCAGGGACGACGGCGGAAGTGACCGCCCGCATCAACCTGACCGTCGCGCGCCTGTGCGTGTCGCCGGACTTTTGGTGGCGATAGAAGAGAGGAGCCAATGCTTATGCCATTGACAAGACGTCAGTTCGTAGCGGGTTCGAGCTTGGCGGCCGCCTACGCCGCCACGGGCGTCGCCCGCATTGGCGGCCTGGTGTATGGGCAAGCCACGGGGACGAATGAAATTTTGGTCGTCCTTTACCTACGGGGCGGCATTGACGGGCTGAACTTTGCCGCGCCGGTCAACGAGCCGAACTATGTCGCCCTGCGGTCGAATCTGCGCCTGCGCGACAGCGGCGCCAATGCCGGACTGCCGCTTGCCAATCCAATCGGCAACGGCGTGGACTTTCGGCTCCATCCGAGCGCCCAGCCGTTGCTCGATCTGTATCAAGCGGGCGCGCTGGCGATTGTTCACGCGACGGGACTGACGGTGTCCAACCGCAGCCACTTCGACGCGCAAAACCTGATGGAAGGCGGCGTGCCGACGGCGCGGCAGCCGACCGGCTGGCTGACGCGCCACATCACCAGCTCCGGCGGGCAGGGCGGCGCGATACCGACCGTCGCGGCTTCCAGCAGCTTGCCCGGCGCGCTGCGGGGCAGTGGCAGCGCCATCGCCATGCCGAATCTCGCCAACTTCGCGCTGCCCGGCGACCCGACCATCTTTCCGGCGATGATGCGGATGTACACCGGCACGACCGCCCTGCATATGGCAGGCTTTAACGCCATCAATGCCATTCAGTCGGTCAACAGCGCCATTGGCCGGCCGCCAACCGGCGGAGCGATTCCGGCCTACGCGCCTGAAAACGGCGCGAGTTACGCGCAGCCTGAAACCCAGAGCGGCTCGCTGGGCGCGGCGCTCATCACCATCGCCCGGCTGATCAAGCTTGATGTCGGGCTGCGGATCGCGACGCTCGATGTCGGCGGTTGGGACACCCACAACAACCAGGGCCTGACCACCGGCACGTATGCCACCAACGTGGATTCACTCGCCCGCAACCTGCTGGCGTTCTACAACGACATGGTGCGCTACCGACAGCGCGTCACGCTCGTCGCCATGAGCGAGTTCGGACGGACGCTGCGCGAAAACCAGAGCGGCGGCACCGACCACGGACGCGCTTCCATCATGCTCGTGTTGGGTGGCAGCGTGAACGGTGGACGGATGTTTGGCCGGTGGCCCGGCCTCGCCAACAACGCGCTGGATGGCGGCGACCTGGCGGTGACGACAGATTACCGGCAGGTGCTGGCGGAAATCCTGGTGCGGCGCTTACAGAACCCACAGTTGAGTACGGTCTTCCCGGGCTTGGGGGCATACCAACCGTTGGGCATCGTGCAGGGCAGTGACCTGCCGACTGCCTGAGGCTTCACTGTTTGGCGACGACCAAGGCCCAGTCACAAGAGCCGGCCGGCGTGGCGTCGCTTTTTTGGAGTCGGCTGCCGAGCATTGGGTAGTTCTCGACCCGGATACTCTTTCGCAGCAACCTGATGGGCGTCGTCTCTCGGCGACCGCACGCCGGTCGGCTCCGCTTCGCCGTGGGGGGCTGCGCACCTTCGGTGAGTGCGCTGTTGTGCCCAACGCCGTTGTGGTTGCCGCCTAGAACTGCCACCTAGAACTGCATCGCCGCCAGCCGCAGCGCCGTGCGCGCCTGCTCATACTCGGCTTGGACGTCAATGAGCTTGTTGCGCGCCTCGGCCGTTGCCCGTTCGCGCTGATTGACCAGAAATAGCGAACTGTCGCCTAACAAAAAGCGCTGATTTTCGCCGCGTTCGAGCACAATGGCTGCTTCCAGTTCGCGTTTAGTTGCCAGGTAGCGCTGCCAGGCAGTGTTAATGGCCGAGGCTGTGTCATTGATTTCCGTGATAATTTGCTGGCGCAAAGTCCGCTCTTCGAGATCGAGCTTCTGGAGTTTGAGCTGTGCCTGGGCAATGCGTCCGTCGGCCGTACGCTGGCGGAGCGGCAGTTCAAAAATAAAGCCGGCTTTGAGCGTTGTCCCAATGCCGCCTGGGCCGAGGTCGCGTCCGGGCACCAGGGCGAAATCCAAGATCGGACGCCGCTGATTGCGCGCCAAGTCCAAATCGAGGCGTGTGACATCACGGAGAACGGCAATGGCCTGCAGCTCAGGACGGCGCTGTAGGGCCAGTTGAATCGCATCCTGGATTTCGGCGTCTGTGACTGCCGTCGGTTCGAGTTGTAGCGTCACGTCCAACACACTGCCTTCGTCCGGCAGCGGCTGTGTTGTCACATCGTCCAACCAGAGGGACAGTGACAACTTGAACTGCGCCTTTTGGAAGTCACGTTCCGCCTTAGCAAGGGCAGCCTGGCGACGCTGTACCTCCTGTTCGGCTTCCACTGCGTCAATGGGTGGGAGGTCGCCGGCAATGGTGCGCTGGCGGATGGCGTCATTGCGGATTTCTGCCAGTTTGAGCAAGTTGCGCGCCACATCCAGCCGGCGTTTGGCCGCAACCCAATTCCAATAATCATCGGCAGCCTTGCGGAACAGCTCCAGGCGAGTTTGTGTGATACCGATCTCGGCCTGGGTTTCACCCAGAAAGGCCTGCTGTTCGCCGACAGCCTTGGCGTTGACACGGAAATCGCGGAACAGGGGGACCTTGAGACCAAAAGTGTATTCACCGGCATCACCGGTGGCCGAGAGGGGTGATTTTGTCGCGCCAAGGTTGAGGTTTGAGGCAGCAAAAAACTTAATGCCAGAACGTGTCAGGAAGTTGACTTCCGTGCCAATGCCGAAGGCTTCTGATACCTTGCCGCGCTTGGATGAACTGTTGTAGCGCAAGTAATCGGTTGAAATCGCCAGGATCGGATCGAAGGCGCCTTGTTTTTCAAGGCGTTTGGCCGTGGCAACCTGACGCTCAATCACAGACCCGCGCAGCTTTGGGTGGCGGTCGTCAATGATTTGAAAGACCTGCTCAAGGAGCAGCGGCAAAGGCCCGCCCCCCGGGCGCGGCACCAGTACGCCCGGCCGTCGTCCTGACTGCGGCCGGGGTGCAGCACTCGCTACGGCCGCGGCCAACCGCCGATCATCTTCGGTCGGTGTCAGGACGATTCCCGGCGCTACGGTCTGCGCTGCCGCCGGCGCGCCGGAAAGGGCCATAAGCCAAAGGCCGGCAACGACCGCGCGCCAAGGCTTATTTATCATCTGTGCTCTCGCCGTCACTTTTACTACCCTTGTCCTTGGTTTTGGCTTTCTCCTCTTTCAGCTTTTTCTTCCGCTCAATCGGATTGCGGTCAAACATTGGCGGAAAACCGTTGAATTGCCGCCACAGTTCAAAGCCCAGCGACACGACGCGCAGCATGACCCAACCGGTGGCCTGGGTGCCTGGGCGCAGAATCTCAAGGCTTGGCCAGGGATCGTCCTTGCCGTTCTGAATCGCTTCGTAATCCGGTTTGACCAGGAGACGGAAACGATTCAGTCCGTCGTCAACGGCGTCAATGGCGACAATCCGACCGCCAAAGGTACCAATCGCAATTGACGGCCAACCGACAAACTGAACGGCGGGAAACCCCTCAAACTGCAACCGAACGGGATCGCCGATGCGAACTAAGGGGGCATCAAAGTCGCTGATGATCAGTTCGACGGCTTGTTCTTCTTCCGTAACCCGCGGGACGAGGACACACAAGACATCGCCCGCCTTGAGCGTCTCGGTTTCACCGACGGCGCGCAGTTGGGTAACCTGTCCGGCGCGTGGCGCGACAACTTGCCGTTGACTGACGCGCAGCCGGAAGTTCTGGATGTCAATGTCGAGCTTCTGAAGGCTGTTGCTGAGTGAGGCAATGGTTTCCTGCGCAGCAGCATACGAACTCTGGGCGCTGCTAATGCTGGCCAGGGTGTCATTTTCGATGCGCTGCGCATCCAGCTCGGCGACCTTGAGATCACGGACGGCAGCATCCAGCAGGGCTTGCAGGCGCGCTACATCGGCCCGCGCCGTCTCCACCGCTTGCCGCGCCAGTTCAAAGTCCCGGTCAGAACGCAGTCCCGGTTGAATGATCCAGTTGCCATCGGCGTCTTTTTTTCCCTTGTTGAGATCGCGGATGCGTTCAAAATTCAACTCATTGGCCAGGAGCGTCTGTTTGGCAGCCTCGAGCGACTGTTCAGCCGAGCGCAGCCGGTCCGACGCCTGTTGGACGCGTTCCCGGGCTGCCGGAATGGCTAGGTTTCGAGATTGGGTCAGCGCGGCAATCTGTTGCTGAAGCGCTGCCGCCCGGGACTGCGCGGCTTCGCGCTGCGCCATCAGAAACTCGCGTTGCCGCTCCAAACGCTCAAGCTGATTCGGGTCAAGGAACTTGGCGTCAATTTCGGCAATTTCGGCAATGACCGTCCCGGCTTCGACGAAATCACCTTCCTTGACCTTCCACCCTTTGAGGCGCCCTGGAATTTGCGCCTGAACGTTTTGCGGGCGGTCATTGGGTGAGTAGATCATCACTTGCCCAACCCCTGTAATGGATTGCTGCCACGGAACGTAGATCAGTCCCAGAACGGACAGAACCAGGAACAACACCAAGAGAAAGGCTAGGGGTTGCGTTGGGCGTGGGGACTCGACCAACCGTAACGCCTGTGACACCGTGGCGGGGGAAGGCGCAGGAACCGCTTTCAGGGGGCGGGCGGTTTGAGCCATACAACGTGTATCCTTTCTCGTCTAAACCGACGTGCGTGCCTGGTCTAAACCAGGAGAGTGTGTGTTTACCCCTTGCCCGTGGTGAGCCGTTTCCCGACGAGCTGGCGTGAAACTTCAGGAAACAGTGAGGCAAAGGCCCCACTGCGCCGCCACGACAGCTCTTCCGGAGAGCCGCTTTCAACAATGACGCCCTTATCGAGAACGTGGATGACGGATGACCGAACGACCACTTCTGAGTCATGTGAAATGTCAATGATCGTCCACCGGTAGGCGCGGTTGTAAATGGCGTCAAGGATTTTCAGCTTGGTGCGTTCGTCAATACCCATGAACGCTTCGTCAAGGATCAGCAACTTGGGTCGCCGCGCGATGGTGCGGGCCAGAAGAATTCGCTGCACTTGCCCCCGTGACAGGTTGTACCCGCCACTCACAAGGGGGGTTTGGAGGCCCTGCGGGAGGTCGGCCAACTCGTCGGTGAGCTGCACTAGGTCAATTGCCCAGCGAATGTCTTCTTGTGTCAGCCAATCGGCCCCAACCCGAATGTTGTCCTCAATCGTGCCTTCAAAAATTTCTTCGCGGTCGCCTACCATCCCGACAATCAAGCGCAGGTTGTCGAGGTTTACATCGCGCACATCTACGCCGTTGATTTCAACCGTTCCGTGGGATGGCTCCAGCAAGCCGCAAATCAGCGCCATCAGGGTGGATTTTCCGGCCCCGCTCAACCCAACGACGCTGACCCATTCGCCCGGCTGAACGGTTAAATCTACGCCGGACAACACTTCCACGCCGGGCCGGTAGCTGAAACGAACATTGCGGCAGATGACCGAAACACCTTCCTCTGTTACCGGAAGGACAACACCGGTCAGGCGCTCGGTGGGCAGGTCCTCAACATGCCCCACTTTGTCAAGCGCCGTCAGCAGATCGTACACGTGCTCAAGTTGGCTGATGACTTTGTCGAGCCCGGCCAGAACTGAAACCACCACGATTTCGGCTGCCACGAGTTGTCCAATTGTGAGCTGGCGGTTGATGACGAGCCACCCGCCGATGGCCAGGATCCCAGCGCTGGCAATTGCGTAGAAGAAATAATTCCCCACTGCTTGGCGAAACAGCACCGCAAAGTGCGCCCGGCGCGCTTTGAGATAAGCGACGGAAAGGGCATCCGTCCGTTCGGCGACGAAGTCAAGCGTGCCGCTCATCTTGAGACTGATGTGGCAGCGCGCCAACTCCTCCAGCCAAGCGGCGACTTTGTATTTTTTCTTTGACTCCAGGATGCTTGTTCGGAGACCGTTGACGCCGAGGACAAAAATGATGAACAACCCGGCGGCAACCACGGCGAGGTCAAACCCGAGTAAGGTCGTGCTGTAAAAGGCCAGCAGGAGTAGTCCGACAAACACTTTGAGCACCGCATCGAGTCCATCCAGTGCCAGCTTAGCAAACGCTTTCTGGATGTTGATGACATCGAAAAAGCGGTTGACCAGTTCCGGGGCATACTCACCGGTCAGGGCAGCAAGCTGGACGCGCGGCAGGCGGTTGCCCAAGTTGATGGAAACACGGACAAAAATCCGCTGCTGTAACCGCTCCAGCAGTACCAACTGAAAAAGACGGAGAATGCCGGCGAGGCTCAGAAAAAACAGCACGAGCGAAGACAGCACCACCAATTGCTGAAGGGACTGCCCCTGTGCAATGTTGTTGACAAGTACCTGGGCGGTGATCGGTACAGCAAGGGAAAACAGCCCGGCGACCATCGTGTAGGCAAGGATTGCCCATAAGTCACGTGCGTCCAGCGCCAGCAACCGCCAGAGCCGCTGCACAGGTGTCGGGTGGACGTGTTCAATGCCACTTGAAGCCGAGAATGCACCTGCTAAGCCAGTCGGCGCGGCATCACCCATGATGACCGTTTTCTCCTCGATGTAGAGCGTTTTCGCAATGCTACTCAATCTTGCTTTTGTAGCGGAGTGCACATATCCGGCAGTGCGAGATTCCGCACGTTTTCTATTTTCGTGGGGAGTTACCGCGACAGTCACCTGGTTGCCCGTCAACGATGCACGCCGTTCCGGCGGTCGTTGGTAGCGCCGAGATGCAAAACCAGCCTTGCATCACCGTACGTCACTGACTAGATTTGTGGTCGCTAACCGACGTTTGTTGCAGACGATTTGCCTTCACCACCGAATACCAGGCTTTTGGGGAGAGGGGCGCCATGTCGGCGACGATTGAAAGCATGCTAAAGGATCCGCGCATGGCGGGCGCGGATCAACTCATTTTACAGGCCGGGAAGGCGCCAACGGTGCTCAACTCATCCGGCGCGACCGAGTTGAGCCGCAATCCGATGACGCCGTTTGATATTTATCGGCTCTTGCAACCGCATATCCCGGACGACAAGAAAACGGCGTTGATGAGTCAGCCGACGACGAACTTCCGGCTAAATGTCAACGGCGCTGGAACATTTGATGTGTGTATTACCAAGGAAGGCGGTGGGATGAAAGTCTCGTTTGTCCCGGTTGAGACCGTAACCGCCAAGCCGGCAACCCCGGCGACACCGATGACGCCGCCGGCCGTTCGTCCGTCAGGGAACGTGACACCGCCGCCCACCCCACCGCGTCCGACACCACCACCGGTGCCACCCACCCGCACTGTTCCACGTCCACCGACCCCTGCGGCCGGGATGTCATTTTCAGGCTCGGTGTCGGGAAAGCAGCCGGCAGTGACCCCGGCAGCCCCGCAGCCGGCAGTCACCCCGACCACACCGCCGCCACCGCCGGCGACGACAGGGCAGGGGCCGGCAATCCACTTACGCAAGCGTGGGCCGCTGGAGATCGATAAGCTGTTTGAAAAGCAGCTCCAGCTCAATGCGTCAGACATGCATCTTTCGGCATCCATGCCCCCGATGCTCCGGTTGGACGGCGACATGGTGGTGATGCCGGGGCACGAGGGACAGCCCCTAACGGCTGCCGACACGGAGCGAATTTTGTGGGAGCTGATGCCCGACAAAAACCGCGAAGAATTCAACCGCCGGCATGACACCGACTTTGCTTATGAGTTTGGTGACGCGGCCCGCTTCCGCTGTAACGTTTTCATGGACCGGAAGGGCATGGGTGGTGTGTTCCGCATCATTCCCAGCAAAATTCTGACGGCGGAAATGCTTGGGCTGTCGAAAGAAATCCTCAAACTGTGTTTTCTGAGCAAAGGCTTGGTGTTGGTCACCGGCCCGACCGGCAGCGGGAAGTCCACAACGCTGTGTGCGCTGATTGATTTCATCAATCGCCACCGCCGTGACCACATTATTACGATTGAGGACCCGATTGAGTTCGTCCACGAAAACAAACAATGTCTGATCAACCAGCGTGAGGTTCATAACCACACGGACTCGTTCAAAGATGCTCTACGGGCAGCGCTGCGTGAAGACCCGGACATTATTCTGGTGGGCGAAATGCGTGACCTTGAAACAATCTCCATTGCCATTGAAACCGCTGAAACGGGTCACCTTGTGTTTGGCACGCTCCACACCTCAACCGCACCTTCGACTGTTGACCGCATCATTGACCAGTTTCCTGCCGACCGTCAGTCTCAGATTCGGGTCATGCTATCGGAGTCGCTCAAGGGCGTTATTGCCCAGACGCTGTGTAAGAAGATCGGCGGCGGGCGTGTTGCGGCGCTGGAAACACTCATCTGCGACACGGGGATTGCCAACATGATCCGCGAGGGGAAGACGTTTCAAATCCCGTCGGCGATGCAGACTGGCAAGGCCAAAGGCAATGTGACGCTCAACGATGCGCTCCTTGATCACGTCAAGAACAAACGGGTTGAACCGCAGGAGGCCTACATCAAGGCTGTGGACAAGGCTGGTTTTGAAGCCCTCCTCAAACGCCACAACCTTGATGTGAGCTTCTTATCGAATCTAGTCAACACCAACGCCTGAATGTTTGCGCAAAGCAGACAGCGCCTGATGCTTGGTTGAGGTTTCCGCCGCTGCTTTTTGGCGAGCCGCTTTTGGGAAGCTGCTTGTGGGGAAACGCCGGGTCAGCCGGTGCTGCGCTTGGCGCACAAAGGGCAGCCTCACCTCGCGTAATGAACTGCGCCAATGCAGCTTCCTAGGAGATACTTATCTGCCGGGGGGGCGGGTCTGTGCCAAATGCGGCGGGCGATTTGCACCCCCCGGCAAAAACCGATACCCTGCCGAGCGGTAGCCTCCGACAGCGTTTAGGCTGACGAGACTTCCGGCCCCGACATAGGAGAGCCATGGCGACCCAGGATTTTGTGCACTTACATCTGCACTCTGACTACAGCTTGCTCGACGGAGCCATTCAGCACGGTGCGCTGGCCGAACGAGCCCGACGTCTGGGCTTGACAGCGGTAGCCGTCACCGATCACGGCAATATGTTCGGTGCTATGGGCTTCGCGGCCGCCATGAAAAAGGTTGGGGTCAAGCCCATCATCGGCATGGAAGCCTATGTGGCCCGTGGCTCGCGCCATGACCGCGGCCGGCCCGACACGGATGGCGAGCGCGGTACGAACCACCTGATCCTGCTGGCGAAGGATGAAACGGGGTACAAAAACCTCGTCAAGCTGGCGTCACTTGGCTACACCGAAGGGTACTACTACAATCCACGCATTGACAAAGAAGTTCTCCACGCGCACCGCGCAGGACTGGTTGCGCTGTCTGCCTGTATGTCCGGTGTTCCGGCATCGCTCATTCTGAGTGATAAACCGGAGCGCGCCAAGTGTGAGATCGGCGAATACAATGAAATCTTCGGACGCGGCCACTATTTCCTCGAACTTCAGTCACACCGGGGCTTTGAAGAAAAGCAGACGAAAGTCAACCGCGCGCTGACCGAGATGGCCGCCCGGTTAGATGTGCCGTTGGTCGTCACTAACGACGCCCACTTTCTGACAGAAGCCGATCACGAAGCGCATCAGATTTTGCTGTGCCTCAAGACCGGCAAGCCGCTCCGCGAGGCAGGTTGGCATTATTCACCCGATCATTATGTGAAAAGCCCCCAGGAAATGTGGGCGCTGTGGGGGAATGAAAACCCGGAGGCACTGCGCAACACGCTGCGGATTGCCGACATGTGCACCTTTGAGTTCGGCAAGTCGCCCAACTACCTGCCTGTGTTCCCCGTGCCGGAAGGCTTTACGCTGACGAGTTACTTTGAAAGCGTCACCCGCCGTGGCCTTGAGGAGCGACTGCGCCAGATTCGCCCCACAGACGCACAAAAATACCAGGCGCGACTTGAGTACGAAATCAACGTCATCGAGCGCATGGGGTATGAGGGGTATTTCCTGATCGTGTGGGATTTCATCCGCCATGCGCGAGAGCGCGGGATTCCCGTTGGGCCGGGACGCGGTAGTGCGGCTGGATCACTGGTCGCCTATGCCCTCCATATCACTGATGTGGACCCGATCACCCATAACCTGCTCTTTGAACGGTTTCTCAACCCGGAGCGCGTTTCGATGCCCGACATTGACGTGGACTTTTGCATGCGTGGGCGCAGCGCGGTCATTGAGTACGTCAGTCAGTTGTACGGACGCGAAAATGTTTCGCAGATTGCGACTTTCGGGACAATGGCCTCGCGGGCGGTCATCAAAGATGTCGGGCGCGTGTTGGAAATGCCCTACCCGGAGGTTGAAAAAATCGCCAAGCTCATTCCACCACCCCAGCGCGGGCGCAATGTTTCCATTGCCGAGGCGCTCAGGATGGTCCCGGAGTTGAGGGAAGCTTACGAAAAACGCCCGGAGGTCAAGCGCCTGATTGACTTGGCACGGCGACTGGAGGGCGGCGCACGGCATTCGTCCATTCACGCTGCCGGTGTGGTGATTTCACCGCGCCCGGTGTACGAGCTGGTGCCCGTCTTCAAAACCAAGGCCCGCGACCGCGAACGCGGTGAAGTCGAAGTCATTGCGACGCAGTACAACATGACCGACCTCGAAAAGGCCGGCATGCTCAAGATGGACTTTCTTGGGCTGACAACGCTGACCATCATCGAGGACTGTCTGGCCAACATCGAAAAGGAAACCGGGCAGCGCCCCGACCTGACGGCGATTCCCACCGACGACCCGGCGGCGCTCAAGATCTTTAGTGACGGCCTGACGGATGCTGTGTTTCAGTTTGAGGGTGATGGTATCAGCGAAATTGCCCGGCGACTCAAGCCAAGTGGTTTGGACGACATCGTTGCCCTTAACGCACTGTACCGGCCGGGCCCGCTCGATTCGGGAATGGTGGAGGACTACATCGAGCGCCGACATGGACGGCGGCGTGTCACCTACGACTTCAAGGAACTGAAGGATGTCCTGGAGAACACCTACGGTGTGCCGGTCTTTCAGGAACAGATCATGGCGATTTTCCAGCGCTTAGCCGGCTACTCACTCGGTGAGGCTGACCTGGTGCGCCGCGCCATGGGGAAGAAAAAGCGCGAGGAGCTCGATGCGCACAGGGCCAAGTTTATTGCTCAGGCCGTTGAGCGCGGCCATGACCGCGCGAAACTTGAAAAGCTTTGGCAACAACTCGAAGGCTTTGCCGACTATGCGTTTAATAAGTGCGTGACCGGCGATGCAATGGTGCGCGATGCCGTGACGGGCGAATACGTGACCGTGGCGGCGCTGGCCGAACAGGGCAGGTCACGGACAGATGCGCGGTTGAGAACCTACAGTTGGGATGGTCAGTCGGTGGTGATCAATGAACTGATCGAGGTTTTTCCGACCGGTGAAAAAGAGGTCGTCGAAGTCGAACTGGACGATGGGCGAACGCTGCGCTGCACATTGGACCACAAGTTCTATACCCGGTTGCCAGATGGCAGCGATGCCTTCCTACCCCTGCGGGAGATTCTCGAACGTGGTCTAGCGCTTTATGCCTGTCATGATCCGCTGAACCGGTCGGAGAGCTGGGAAGATGTCCACCCCGCCGTGGTCAAGGCGGAGCCAGCCCAGGTGCCGGTAGGAGCCTGACAAGATGAGGCCGTCGAAACGCAGCATTCTCATTGTGGATGACGAAAAGAATCAGCGTGACATCCTCGACATGATTCTGGCTGCCGAGGGGTACCGGACGGCAACGGCCCCGAGCGCCGAAGCTGCCCTGCGAGTGACCAAGACTGAACGTTTCGACTTGGTACTCACCGATCTGAAAATGGGAGGGCAAAGTGGACTGGACTTGCTGCGCGCCCTAACCCAGTCCGATCCGTCGCAACTGGTGATCCTCATGACGGCGCACGGCTCAATTGAATCCGTCAAACATGCCCTGCGCTTGGGAGCAGTGGATTACCTTGAAAAACCCCTGGACTGCGAACGTTTGCTGGCTGTGGTGGCACAGTCCCTGGCACGCCTTGATGCGTTGGATGACGACCTAATAGGTTTTAGCGAGCCAATGCAGAAGCTCAAGAAGCTTATTCTCAAAGTGGCAGCTTCGGATGAAACCGTTCTGGTTCGAGGCGAAAGCGGAACGGGTAAAGAATTGGTCGCCCGTGCGCTCCATCGGCATAGCCCGCGGGTGGCTGAAGTGTTTCACGTCGTCAACTGTGCGGCCATCAATGAAAACCTCCTTGAATCAGAACTGTTCGGTCACGAAAAGGGCGCTTTTACAGGTGCCGTTGCCGAAAAGAAAGGTTTATTTGAAGTCGCCGACCGGGGGACGCTCTTTCTGGACGAGATCGGGGAACTCAACGTCACCCTCCAGGCTAAGCTTTTGCGCGCGCTTCAGGAGGGTGAGGTGCAGCGGGTTGGTTCGACGAAGATCATCCGTGTTGATGTCCGCGTGGTGGCGGCAACCAATCGTCCGTTGGAAGAGATGGTGAAGGAGAAAACCTTCCGGGAAGACCTCTATTACCGGCTCAACGTGATTCCGATTCACTTGCCTCCCCTGCGTGATCGGCGCGATGACATCCCACTGCTGGTTGAACGTTTTCTGGTGCGGCAGGCGCGCGGTGCCACACACTATGCTGTGACGCCGGAAGCGTTGCGCGTCCTACAGGCTTACGACTGGCCTGGCAACGTCCGACAGCTCGAATCGGCAATCAAACGGGCCGTCCTGATGTGTGAGGGGGATACGATTGACGTCCATCATTTACCGGAGGAAATCTTACGGGCAACGGGTGACCTGGAAGCTGCACCGGCACAATCTGCCCCGTTTTCACTTCCATCGGAAGGTGTGTCGGTCGAAGAAGTGGAGCGTTCACTAATTCTCCAGGCGATGGAAAGAACCGACTGGAACATCACCCGTGCAGCGAAGCTGCTCGGAATGACGTTCCGCACCTTACAGTATCGGCTGGACAAGTTTGGATTGCGTCGTCCAGGGAAAACTTCGGCGTCTGAGCCGAACGAGACGTCCGCGTCTGAGTCGGTTGAAGGATGACAGATGTTGTCTGCACCGCCGCCCAAGGCCGAGTTTTCGGATGAACAATCGGTGGTCAGTCCGCCGATGATCGAACGCCGAGTTCGGCGTGTGACCTGCGTTGTGACGGTCGGGGCCGCGTTGGTTGGCACAGCCGTCTGTGGGTGGAGTGTTGGTGGTGGTGTGGCCCTCGGGGGCGGCCTGTCTTACCTCAATTTTCTCTGGATGCGTCAGAGCCTGTACGCCATGATCACGGCGACAACGGCCGGTGGTACCGGTCGCCCCTCGCATCTTCAGATGGCGAAGTTTTTTCTCCGCTGGGTCGTCATCGGCGCCCTGATCTGGTTCGTCGTGCAGGTTGCGTCCGATATGGCGGTTGCCGTAGTATGCGGCCTTTTCGCGCTACCGCTGGCCGTTGTGGCGGAAGCCTTTGTGCAGGTATGGCACGGGGAACGCTGTGAGCCGGCTGCCTAATTCCGGGATGCGAGCGACCACACATGACAGTCTTCACGACAGCATTGCCTTTGTTTCTGGCCGTGGCCGATGAGGGGGCCGCACACCCACATCCGTGGTTAGTCGAGCAAATCCACCACTTGACAGGACTTTCAGACCGGGAATTGCCGGGTCACGTGATCATGCTTCTCATTGCGGCCGTAATTTGCGTTTTCGGCTTCAAACTGTTGGTTGGCAAGCCTTCAGTGGATCAGCCCAGTCTTGGACAGCAGGTGGTCGAAATCATTGTCCTGCAAGTGCGCGACATGGTTGAGCAGGCCATCGGGAAATACGGCTTCAAGTATTTGAGCTATTTACTCCCCCTTGCGGCGCTTATTCTCACCTCGAATCTGATGGGCCTGTTCCCTTTGTTTGAGTCGCCGACGGCCAACTTCAACGTAACGTTGGCGCTGGGGCTGATGACGTTTATCTACTACATGTTTATGGGGTTTGCGCAGCAGGGCCTCGGCTACCTGAAGCATTTCACAGGTGGGCTGACGGCAGGCCTGATGGCGATCATGGGCGGCATCATTTTTATCTTTGAAATGTTCAGCAATGCCATTCGCCCGGCGACGTTAGCACTGCGTCTTATGATCAACATGTTTGTTGATGAACAACTCGGCATTGCCTTTGGCACCATCTACAACATTCTTGTTCCCGTGTTCCCCATGTTGTTGGGAACTTTTGTCGCTGTCGTACAGACGTTTATTTTCGTTCAGTTGGCCATTATCTATCTCAGTGAAACTGTGCCGCATGACGACCACGGCCACGATGACGAGCAGGCCCATGCTTGACGGTTTGCCGGGCAGCGCATCTGCCAAGCTACACCGTAGGCCTAGGTTGCCTGAGGTAGAGTTTTTCCCGGAGTTTTTTCACCGGCGCCCAACGCCGACTTCGCACTACGCTCTCAGTCTTGGTGTGTGTCGCTGGAACGCTGCGCGTCCCAACGTAGCAGGCTGTAATCCCGGGCCACATGGCACTTATCAACGTAGGCGCAGGCGGGCGAGGCGTCATTTCCGACGATCCCTAACCCTTTGGAGAGACACTATGCCTAAGAAGCTTTTTCTGCGAACTGTGGCTACGGCATCGTTGTTGATGGCGATGTCGTTGCCGGCGCTGGCGGCGGATGAGTCCGGCGGCGGCGGTACGTATAAGATTGCCCTCGGCGCACTGGCCGTTGGGATTGCCGCCGTCGGCTGCGGACTAGGTGACGGCAATGCGATTGCCGCCGCCTGTGAAGGAACGGCCCGCAATCCCGGTGCCGGCCAACGTATCTTCACCACCATGCTCATCGGCATGGTGCTGATTGAAACCCTGGTGCTCTTTACCTTCCTCGCTGCTTTTCTTGGGTTCTAGCCCTCGAACAACAAAGCCGGTCCTGCCGTCCGCCGCTGGTGAGTCACGGCGGACGGTTTTTTGTTTTGTCTCGTTGATATAAATTGATTGACGTGTGTGTTTTCACACGTTACTTTCGCGCTACTTCACGCACAACCTGCCCGCCGCTGACTTTGTCCAACTGCCGTCACTCCTGTGGGCTGGCCGAGTGCACCGGTGGAGAGGCGTGAGGTACGTGCGGTTTATTCAACCGCGTATCGCCAACTGTATGTTTTCGGGAGGGAGTCCCCATGTCGCGTACGACGGGCAAGGTCAAATGGTTTAACAACAGCAAAGGCTATGGATTTATTGAGAATCCAGGTGGTCATGACGTTTTCGTCCACTATTCGGCCATCAAAGAGGATGGTTACAAGTCGCTCAGTGAGGGGCAAATCGTGGAATACGAAATTGTCAACGGCCCAAAGGGGCCACAGGCGGAAAACGTCGTTAAGACGACCTAGCCCACAAGTCTTCCGCGTCCTTTCCAGTTTCGCGTGCCTTGCAGGAAGCCTTGCAGGGCACTTTTTTTATTGGTCCGGTTTTGCAGTCCGGTACTGCCAAGTTACTTTTCAGGTAAGTGGTCTGTGCGGTTTTAGCATTCTGCCGAGTCGTGCCAAGATAGCCGTGCTGGGTTGTGATTCCGTAGTGCGCACTGCGTGCAAACGTTGTCAATGAATGTTGTTGATGTTTTGGAAGGTCGGGTGGTGATTCGAGCGATGCCGGCGGCAATTTTCCCGTACCTTGTCGAGCCACACTTGCTGCCGTTGTGGTCGCCAACGGAAGCACGGGTGACGCGCATTGGTCGTAGGAAGTCCGGCGTCGGCACCAAGCTGCGTGTGGAGTTTGTCGCCCACGGGCTTAGTCCGGTCGAATATGAGATTATCTATCAGGGGGCAACGCAGTTGGTCAGTCGCTTTATGGGTGCAATGTCAGGTGAAGACATCTGGACCCTGACGCCACGCGGCAAGCAAACGGAAGTCTATAATCAAATGGTCTTTCACGAGCCGGACTTCCTCACGCTGGTCGGATGGAAAGCTGTTGGGCGGACAATTGCCGAGCGTGATATGCGGCATAAAATGCCCTTGCTCAAGCGGGCAGTTGAAGAACAATGGCTGCCGGAAGCCAACCCTTAGGGCCTGAGCGTAATAAGCCGATACCGAGACGCGCGGCGCGGTGTTGCGTCCGGCAGGCTACAAAACAGGCAAAGGGAATTTGCCGTATGGCCAACACGAATGGAGCGCTTGAAAAACAGGAGACACCGGCAAAGTCGGGGAGCAAGGCCACCCGTGTACCGGAGCTGGTGCGTCCCCCGATTCTGTTGGCGCAAACCCAGGCGATTGTCAAGCGGATCGAGGCGCAGATCGGCGAGACGTTTTTAGTGTATTGGAACTCGCCTGGTGGATCGGTTTGCCAAAACGACGTTGTCGGGTTCTATGAGTTGCTGCGGGGGATTGGTAAGCAGGATCGCGTCACATTGTTCATCAAATCGGACGGCGGTGACGGTACAGCGTCGCTGCGGATTGTGCACCTGCTCCGTCATTTTGCCGCCCACGTCACAGTTGCCGTTCCGTTAGCCTGCTTGTCGGCGGCAACGATGATTGCCCTCGGGGCAGATGAAATTTTGATGGGACCGCTCGCCCACCTGTCGGCCGTGGATACGGCGCTGACCCATGACCTGTCGCCGATTGACAAAGACAACCTGCGCGTGCGCGTCAGCCCCGACGAACTCAACCGCATCCTCACCCTGTGGCGGCAGGAGTCGCGCGGTGAAACCATAAACCCCTATGAGAACATTTTCAGGTACATTCATCCGCTGGTCATCGGAGCGGTCGATCGGGCCAGTTCACTGTCAATGCGGTTGTGTACGGAGATTCTGTCATACCATATGACCGACTTGGAAAAAGCCAAAGCTATCAGCCATACGCTCAATGCAGAGTACCCGTCGCACGTCTATCCGATCACGCTGCGCGAGGCGAAGCGCATCGGTCTCAACGTCCGTGAACTCGATCTTGAACTGAACGATCTTCTCATCGAACTCAATGAGATGTACTCCGAAATGGGCCAGAAGGCCATCACCGACTTTGATGAGCAGAACTATCACGACAACGGCATCCTCAACATTCTCGAATGCCGGACGAGTCAAATCTTTTATCAAAACGACACCGACTGGCACTACATGCTCAACGAACGGCGGTGGATTCGGCTCAACGACAACAGTTCCTGGCGGAAAGCCGAACTGGTCAACGGGGAAGTCGTTCAAAGTGTGTTTCACATTCGTTGAGCAGGAGCGACGCGGCCTGGCAGGGTCGGCAGTGCAGGCGACAGGGCCTGATCCGATGGATAGATCGCAAGGCAACCGGGGGTAGGTGCCGAAAGAGGGCCGGAGGTAAGTCCGGTGGGAAGTCAGTCCGGTGGTCAGTTCGGTGCAGCTCAAGGCTGCGTCTGAGCGCCGTCGGCATCGCGGGCTTTTAGGGCCGGGGAAGATGTCAGGAGTAAGAGCTTGCCGAGGACATTCCGGCCTTCAAGCCGCCGGTGCGCCGCCGCCGCGTCTTCCAGCGGAAAGGCTTGCGCGATGGGGACGGTGAATGTCCCCTCTGCCACGCGCGCCAGAATCGCTTCAAGGTCAGCGCGCGCCTCCGGGTAGCGCCCGGCCGCCATCAAGTTGCCCAACTGGAAGCCGTAAATCCGCGCGTTTTTCGGGTAGAAGTCCCGGGTGTTGATGAGCGATGGCTCAAGCGTCACATTGGCCAGCGCCGCCACGCGCCCGAATGGGGCTAGCGCCTTGAGACCGTCGGCAAAGGTCTGGCCGCCGACGGTATCGAGAAACGCCGTCACGCCCTGTCCGTCGGTGATGTCGCGGATGGCCTCCGCCAGGTTGATCTCAGCGTAGTTGACTGTCACGCTCGCGCCAAGCTGCGCGGCGAAGGCTAACTTTTCCGCCGTGCTGGCCGCCGCAATGACCTTCGCGCCGATACGCCGCGCAATCTGGACGGCCGCCGTGCTGACGCCGCTCGCCGCCGCCGGCACGAGCAGCGTGTCATCGGGCTGCAACTCAATGAGGCGGCGCAGGCAATACCACGCCGTCAGCCAGTTGATCGGCAGCGCAGCAGCCGTCTCTATTGGGAGCGATTCAGGGACGGCAGCCACTTCGGACTCGCCAACCACCGCTTCGGTCACGTAGAGTCCAGCGCGGTGGCCGAAAATCACCACGCGACTGCCGACGGGAAAGGTCGCCGACTGTGATTCAACCACAACGCCGGCCGCTTCGAGTCCGGGACGCGCCGGCGGACGCGCGCCATGGTAGGCTCCGGCGCGCAGCAGGATGTCGGCGCGATTGACGCCGATGGCCGCCACCGCGACGCGGAGCATACCCGGTCCGAGGTCGGGCGTCGCTTCTGTCACCAGGCGGAGCGCGTCAGGCCCGCCAAAGGCTTCGACAAGGATGGCTTGCCGCAGAGGCATACGGATTGGAGATGAGCCTTTCGCTAGATGATGAGCGGGCGCACTGCTGGTCGCCCAACCGCATAACCATGCCATTATTGCGTTGGCTTTGGCTACTTGTCCTATCTCCGGCGCTGGTCGCGCTATGGCTGTCGCCGGTCAGCGCGGGCGACGCCCTGCCATCCGGCGACGGGCGCGCCGCCGGTGAACCTCCGCCGCGACCGTTCACGCGCCTGTTCACCGGCCGGGACGGATTGCCGCAGGTCTCCGCCATGAGCCTGGCGACCGACGCGAGCGGCTACCTCTGGGTGGCGACACAGGATGGCGCGGCGCGCTTTGACGGGCGCGCCTGGAAAGCTTTCGCCGTTCCCAACCGCAGCCGGTCAAACTTCCTGCGCGTATGCCTCGCTGCGCGTGATGGGCGCGTGTGGTTCGGGCGGCAGGATGGCGGGCTGGCCTGCCGGCTTCCGGACGGCGCCTGGGAAAGCTACGACGAAGCGGACGGACTGCCCGCCGGTCGGATCAACTGCCTGTTGGAGCGTCCCGACAGCGCGCTCTGGATTGGCACGGAGCGCGGGCTGGTCGGCTGGCAGCCGGCGACGCGCCGCATCGCGCCGCTGCCGGGCAATCCGCCCGCCGCGCGCGCGCTTTGCCTGGTTGAAACGCCCGATGGCGCGGTGTGGCTCGGGACGCCCGACGGCCTGCTCCGGTATGCCGGGCAAGCCTGGTTGTCTGTGCCGGAAGTCGCGGCTGGAAGCATCTTCGCCAGTTTCGTGGATGCGACCGGGACGCTCTGGGTCGGCGGGAGCGATGGACAGCTCTGGCGCCGGCGCGACCACGCTTGGACGCGCCGCCCGCTGCCCGCCCGAAGCCGCGTGACGACGCTTGCCGAAACCATCCTGCCCAACGGCGAGCGCCGGCTGTGGATCGGCACCGACGGCGACGGGCTGTTTTACGCCGCGCCGGATGGGGCGCCGGCTTCCGATGCGATCACGGCGTTCGATGCCGCATACGGCTTGCCCAACGTCAGCGTCTGGAGCTTGTTGCCGCTCCCGGCCGCCGCTGAAGGGCGGCACATCGGGCTGTGGGTCGGAACGGACGGCGGCTTGCTGCAAATCGCTTTCACGGGCTGGGCGACGCTCGACAACGTTCCGCTGCTGGCCGGCGCGAGCATCTACGGCATGTGCGCTGCGACTCGCCCGGACGGGGGGGCGAATTACTGGTTCGGAACGCGCGGTAAAGGGTTGATCGGCTATGCGGATGGGCGCTGGCGGCAACTGACGACGGCGGATGGCCTCTCGACCAACACAGTCTTCAGCGTGCATGAAACCTTCGATCCCGACATCGGCCGCTCGCTCTGGATCGGCACGCAGGCGGGTCTTTTCCGCAAGCAGGGCGACGGGCGATTGACGCCGGTTCGGGATGTGCTCGGGCTGGAGCGCGCAAGCGCGCGCGCCTTTCTTGAATCAGATGGCCTGCGCGGTCGGCGCGGCCTGTGGGCGGTGACAGCCGGGGCGGGCCTGCTGCGCTTCGAGGATGGGCGGTGGACGGTCTTCAACGTCGCCAACGGGTTGCCAACCAACCTGCTCCACAGCGTTTGCGAAACCGTCGGCCCCGACGGGGAAAAGCGCCTGTGGGTCGGGACGGAGGGCGCCGGGCTGGCCTGCCTGACGAACGGGCAGTGGCGCGGCTGGCAGAGTCCGAGCATACCCAACAACACCGTCATGACCCTCCAGGCGATGACGTTTCCCGACGGCCGGCAATTTCTTTTTGCCGGAACGGAGGGCGGCGGTCTGCTGGTCATCGCGCTTGACGCCGGTCAAGGGGACGACCTCAAGTTTCGCGTCTGGTCTGAAGCGACGACGCCAGGCTTTCCAAACGACACCGTCTATCAAGTCCGCTTTGACGCCCAGCGCCGGGCGTACGCCCTGACTAATAAGGGCGTCGCCCGACTGACCTATCGCGGGAGCGGCGATTTCGCGATTGAAACCTTTGACGCCGAAGACGGCTTGCCGAGCGGCGAATTCAATGGCGGCGCGGCGATGACCGATCATCTGGGACGGATTTGGGGCGGGACGCCCAACGGCGTCGCGGTCTTCGATCCGGCGCTAGACGCGCCGCCGCCGCCGCCGCCGCCGCCAATTCTCCAGGCGACAGCGGATGGGCCAACCGCGCTGACGCTGACCGATGGGCTGAATGCTCCCTATCAAGCGCGCAATCTGGTTTTTGAATTATCGGCGCCGGTCTTCGCCGCGCCCTCGCGCCTCTGTTACCGAACGCAGCTCGAAGGCTTTGACGAGCAGCCTGCCGCCTGGACTGCCGAGCGGCGGCGGGCATTCACCAACCTCTGGCCCGGCGAATATGTCTTTACGGCCTGGGCGCGTGACGGGCGGGGGCGCGAAAGCCAGCCCGCGCGCCTGCGGTTTCGCATCGCCGCGCCGTGGTGGCTGAGGTGGTGGGCGTGGGCAGGGTATGTTGGGTGCGCGGTTGGGCTGGCGTATGGGGTGACGCGGTGGCGGCTGCGGGCGCTGGAGCGGCGAGCCAAGGAGCTGGAAGCGAAGGTGGCTGAGCGGACGGCGGCGCTGGCGGCGGCGAAGGCGGAGGTGGAGGGGAAGAAGGCGGCGCTAGACGAGAAGGTGGCGGCGCTGGAGGCGTCGCAGCGGCGTGCGGATCGGATTTTCTCGGCGTTGGCGGAGGCGCTGCCTGGGACGGTGCTGGACGGGA
>CALGZC010000002.1 GCA_937934745.1 uncultured Blastocatellia bacterium | reverse complement strand
ACCTCAAACCCGCCTGCCTCGCGCGCAAACCCGCCGAGCAAACGGCGCTTGTCTGCCGACGCCCGGTGGTCGCCGCACGGCAGTCCCGGTCGCCGCGTGGACAGACCTGCCAGACCTTCCGACACACCATCGCGTGGTTGTGACCGATTGTGGTCGAGGTCTTGGGCAGGCAGTCGCAGCAGGACTGAGTGCAAACGCGGGCTTTCGCTTTCTTCCGGTTGTGGCTGAACCTCAGGTGGCGACTCAGGGGAGGAGATCGGCTGCTGCGCTGTGCGCAAGCGCCTGGCGGACACCTGAAGCTGCGCAGCGGCGCGTCAACGGCGCCGTCCGACTTGGCTGCAAGCTGCGGTGGGGCGCCGCCTTCCATCGCGCGCCGACCCATCGCGCCGCAGCACACCCCACACTGAAAACGAGCCGCAGGCGGAGTTTCGGCCCAGCCAAAGCCAAGGAACAGCTACGCTGCCCGCGCGATACAAACCGCAGGCATCAGCCTCTCAATCGGTCTGCCCTTCCCTGCCACGGCGACAGCTCGGCGCACGACGGCTTAGACTGCAAATCTGCGCACGGCGGAAATCTTCAATCGGCGCAGCGTGTTCCAGGCGCCGTTTGCTCGTACAGGGCAATCAGCGTGGGCACACGGTCGCGAACAATCTCGTCGGGCTCTTCCCGCCACTCGCCTTGGCGCAACAGATCGCGGGCCAGCACCGACCGTGGATCGTCAGTTTGCGGAATGTACTTTAACAAATAAGCTCAGATGTTGAGCCGCCAGTAGGGATCGGGATCCTCCGCGGGAAGACGGCGGCGGACCAACATATCCCAAAGGCTGTCGCCGGGCCGTTGCCCGCACACCAGATAGAGCGGACACAGCCAGTCGTACGCCGAAACGTTTTTCATCAACCCCAGCCAGCGCTGACCGCGTAAACAGGAGGCATAGAATTCATCCGTGAAGGTGCCGAACAAAAAGCCCGCACAGGGGCGCCCTTGTTTCGGTGCCCAGTGGATGGCGTCTAACTCACCCAGTAAAGCAGGAGTGATCGGCGCGATTGTGCGACAATTCAAGCAAGCGAATGAAGTACTCGTCAAACAGCAGGATGGGACGTTTCCCTGGCGCTTAGCCCCGGCGACATAGGCGCTAACGGGCTCATCGTCCCAGATGGCAAAGGACTGCTCCCGGTGACCGAAATCTTCGGGCATCAGGACCTCAGCAGCGCATGATAGCGCGCTGCCTCTGCCAATTGGGCTGCGTAGACCGCGCGGTTCGCCGCGACATCGCGGACGATTTCCTCGCTCTTGGCGCGGAACCAGGCCTCGGATTCCTCGGGACTGAACTCATTGGACGAATCAAGCTTGGTCATAACGAAAGCTCCCTTTGCGCTTGCGGCCCTAACAGGCAAGCGCGCCGACAACCTGATGATCGGCACAGGTGGACAAGCGCACGTACCCGAAACGAATCCGAGTATGATGGTTAACTAAATATCCAGATTTTTGACATCAAGGGCGTGTTCTTCGATGAACCGCCGGCGTGGTTCAACCGCATCTCCCATCAACACTGTGAACACGGCATCGGTCTCCACCGCATCGTTGATGCGGACTTGCAGCAGTGTCCGTTTTTCGGCGTTGAGGGTGGTTTCCCACAGTTGCTCGGGGTTCATTTCCCCTAACCCCTTGTACCGCTGAATGGTCACGTCCCGCTTGGCCAGGGCAAGAATTTGCTCGCTCAACCCGGCGCGTTCGGGGATGGTCATTGTGGTCGTCCCCTGGTTGACAAGGTAGGGACCGGTCATGGCATGGCGCCACTCAGCATAGATGGTCACGCATTTCTGGAACTCCGCGTGGGTCGCCAGCTCCCAATCCACCGCGACGGTCGGTTCAGGTGTGCTGTGTCCTGGCAGCGTCACCACGACGCGAAACAGAGCATGTTCCTCATCACGGGTGAGGACCGCGGCATATCCGGCAGCCGACAGCGTTTCCACAAGCCGCCGCGGCCAGGCCTCCGCTTCAAACAGCATGTGGAGTTTGCGGCCGGGGCGATAGCCGTCTTCCGAGGTACAGGCCTGTAGGGTCAACTCCACCAACCGCGCATCGCGCTGCATCCGCCGTTCCAGTTTTGGGAGGAACGTTTCAAACTCCAACAACTTGTCGAGGAACTTGGCCAACTCGCGACCGGCCAGCATCTGGCCGGTCGGCACAACCGTGACCTGAACATCCTCCGTGGCGCGCTTGAGCAAGTACTTATTCAGTTCACGGTCATCCAGCAGGTATTGCTCTACCTTGCCTTTCTTGACTTTGTACAGCGGTGGCTGGGCGATAAAGACGTGTCCGCGCTCGATCAACTCCGGCATCTGGCGATAGAAAAACGTCAGCAGGAGCGTCCGAATATGCGAGCCGTCCACATCGGCGTCGCACAGAAGAATGATTTTGTGGTAGCGCAGTTTCTCGATGGAGAAGTCCGACTTTCCAATGCCCGTCCCGAGCGCCATGATGAGGGCGCCGATTTCGCCGTGCGAAAGCATTTTGTCGTACCGCGCCTTCTCGACGTTGAGAATCTTGCCTTTGAGCGGCAGGATCGCCTGTGTTCGGCGGTCACGCCCCTGTTTGGCGCTACCGCCGGCGCTGTCCCCCTCGACGATGAAGAGCTCGGCCTTGGCCGGGTCGCGTTCGGAGCAATCGGCCAGCTTGCCGGGCAGGGTCAGGTTGCTGAGCGATGATTTGCGTGAAATCTCGCGCGCCCGCCGGGCTGCTTCGCGCGCCCGCGCGGCGTCCACCGCCTTCATGATGATGCGCCGGGCAACGGCCGGATGTTCACCGAAGTATGTCTTCAGCCGCTCGCGGAGAACAGAATCAACAAGGCCCTTCACATCGCTGTTGAGCTTATTCTTGGTTTGCCCCTCAAACTGCGGCTGGGGAATCTTGACGCTGACCACGGCAACCAAGCCTTCCCGGACATCATCGCCGGTCAGGTTTTCCTTGAGCTGCTTGGTCAGGCCTTCGCTCACGGCATAAGCGTTGATGCTCGCCGTCAGCGCCGTCCGAAAACCGGACAGGTGTGTACCGCCATCCACCGTGTTGATGTTGTTCGCGAAGCTAAACACCTTTTCGTCATAGCCGTCGTTGTACTGAATTGCCACCTCAACGGTGACATCGCCCTGGGTGACCTCACAGTAAAACGGCTCGGGCATAAGCACCGTCTTGTTGCGGTTGAGATGGGCGACGAATTCGGCGATGCCGCCGCGATAGAAAAATTCCTGCCGTCGCTCCTGCTCACCCCGCTCGTCGGTGAGTACAATGGTGAGGCCGCGCGTCAGAAAGGCTTTTTCGCGCAGCCGCTGCGCCAGCGTGTCGAAATCGTAGGTTGTCGTGGTGAAGATTTCACCGTCCGGCTTAAAGCTGACACGTGTGCCGCGCTTGGTTGTTCGGCCGGTTTGCCGCAGTGGCCCGGTCGGAATCCCACGCTCAAATTCCTGCTCGTGCACGAATCCGTTGCGATACACCTCGACGCGCAGCCATTCGGACAAGAAGTTGACACACGAAACGCCAACTCCGTGCAGCCCGCCGGATACCTTGTACGTGTTGTCCTCGCCGAACTTCGCGCCGGCATGCAGTTCCGTGAGGACGATTTCCACCGCCGAACGCTTTTTCGGGTCGTCCTGCTTGATGTCCACCGGAATACCACGCCCGTTGTCAATCACAGAGATTGAATTGTCGGGGTGGATGATGACTTCCACATGGGTACAGTAGCCGGCCAGGGCTTCATCAACGGAGTTGTCAACAACTTCGTACACGAGATGGTGCAGGCCCAACTCGCCGTTTGAACCGATGTACATTGCCGGACGCAGGCGCACGGCGTCGCGTCCAGACAAAGATGTGATGGAATCCGCCGTGTAGGTCTCAGTTGCATCTGGTAACGGCGCCGTCTCAGGCGCGAATGAAACTCCGGCCGCCGGTCCGGATGCACCTTCTGGTTGCGTACGTGGTGTGGTCATGGGTGTTGGTGACGGAGCCTTTCGCAAAATACCTTCCCGGAACATACGTTGTCGCCACCGGCAACAAACAGTACGCCGTTTGTTGGCTCATGCTGGACGCAGAGTGAAGAAGAGGCTGCGGGAAAAGCACGTAAACTGACGTTCGTTGTCCACATATTCCGTCATTTCGGTGGCGACTTTGCCAATACCGGCACGCTTGAAGGGTTGTCGGCTGCTGGTCTTGGTAAGTCCCCAGATGGGTTCCAGCGCCCGTGCCACCGTGCGGAAGTCACGGTTGACAACAGCGGTGTGGCCGACTGAGTCAAGCAGCCAGTTCCCTAGCCGGGTATGATTTTCCGCCGCAAGCAGACTGCGCTTGGCACCGAGACATGAGTAATCAAAGCCATCGGCGCGAATGCGGACATGGGTGGCCAGCGTTGGCCCGAAGAAGTCTATCACGGCCACCTCGTCATCGGCGGCATAGATTTCTTCGCGCTCGACCTTGGTGCGCCGGGAGGCGGATTCCCGCGTCATCACTTGGTGAAACTGCAGCACGCCAAACACCACCAGCGACACGTCCTTCCAAGCAATCCGGAGAGGTTCTGCCGGGCTGTGGCCCCAGACTTCAAGGTATTCGCCGGCCGCAGTCAGCGCCCGCGCACGGCGGGGGGGATGCAGAGGCGCCAGTTGCATGTCGGATAAAATCAGCAGGCGGAGGCCCTGGCCAGCTAACCGCTGAACCAACAGTTTCGCGTCGTGCGCAGTCGTCGTACGGGCAATCGGCACCGGGGCCGGGGAGGCAAGCAGGCTCGCTACCTGCTCGGTCGTCAAGCGACTCACCCGGGCAACTTCTTCTACGATGCTGGCCGTCAGCGCTGGCCCGGGAAGGAAAACCACATTATAACCCGGCTCAAGGTCGGTCGCCTCTCGCAAGCTGGGAAGGACATGCGCTTCCTGTCCCGCTAAACTGAGCGGACATCCACAAAACAAGCAGGTGGCGCGGTGTATGCCGTTTCGCCGCCCACACTGGGGACACGTCACAACGGAGTGTTCAACTGTTGTCATCGTCGTTATTCTGCGCCTGATGTGATCGCGCTTGCCACCGCTTAGGTTATCATTCCGACATCACCGGTTGATATGATGACTGCCGCAATCTCTGCCACCCCACAGCGCCGTGCCCGGGGCTGCCAAACCTTATCGCCGACGAGCGGGAAGTACTTGTGAAACATTTGACGGTCGCAGTTACTGGCGCCAGCGGGGCGCTGTACGCCCAGCGGCTGCTATATTATCTGGACGCCAGCCCAGAAGTGGCGCGGATTCACCTGGTCATCAGCGCACTGGGCGCAACGGTCATCCGGGAGGAACTGTTGCTGCCCGTAACCGGTGTGCGGCAAAGCGATGTCGAGTCATTGCTGGGTCGTCCGAGCGCCAAAACTACCCTCCTGCCGGCGAAGGATGTGGGCGCGGCCATTGCCAGTGGGTCTTATCCGTGCGATGGTATGGTAATTGTGCCGTGCAGTATGGGCAGTTTGGGCTACATTGCAGCCGGCATCGCCCGCGATTTGATCCATCGGGCCGCCGACGTCATGCTCAAGGAGCGCCGGACGCTGATTCTGGTTCCCCGTGAGACACCGTTCAACGCTATTCACCTTGAAAATATGCTGCGCGTGGAGCGCGCCGGAGCCCTCATTTTGCCCGCGTGTCCGGGCTTTTATCACCGTCCGCAATCTATCCTGGAGTTGGTTGATCATTTGGTCTTCCGCATTATGGCACACTTGGGGGTACCCCATCCGACCGAAACCGTTTGGCAGGGACGCCGCTCATCGGCGGGCACGGCGCCCGACGACGCAACCAACTAGACCAAAGGCACTAGGCCAAATGCAGGTCTTCTAAAATTTCACGTCGTCCGTATCCGCGCCGGCGCAAATCACGCCCCCATTGAACATCTGCGGCAACTTGTCGCAGATCGAGGTGCGGAAACTTCGCGCGTAGCTCTAGGAGGGCATCTTCAGGGGTTGGCAGGCGAATTGCTTCTAGCAAAGCGTTGAGATAGTCCTGAGTTGTGGAAGCCGGCATCACAATCCCCATGGTTGAGGCGCATCCCACAGCAGACTGGATCCCAGTGTGATGCGCAAAAGATGGCTGCAAACACCAGCTATAGTAGCCCCCTGCGTCACAGGTTTCAATCTTGTCGCCATTTGTCCGAGTGAGTCAGGCAGACGGCGGTGGTGAGGGCGGTCAGAAACAGGTTATGAAACGTGATGACTACCGAGGTGAGCTGGCCGCTTTTCAGGCGGCTCGAGCTGACGTACGCCAGCGTGGATGGCGACAGGCGACGCCCTTTGAGCCGCTTCCGGCACCGCTCCACGACCGCTTCAGTGATCTGTGGTCGCCGACGACCATCGCGGCACTCCGCCAGGCGCGACAGGAGGATGCAGCCCGCCCGGAAACCGAACGGCGCGGTGGACAAACCCTTCAGCTCGTTGCCGAAGGCTGGTTCATTCGCACCCGGTGCCGCGCCGTCGAAGCCGAACTGCACCGAGCGTTGACGACCCCCTGCATTCGGTGGCGCGACCAACGGTACACGGCCGTTGCCCTGGCACAACTGCCTGCCGACCCCGACCCAGAAGGATGCTGTGAACGCCAGGCTCGGTTGGCGGCACATTACGCCGCACTGATAGATTTACGCGAACAGCACCGGAGCACCACGGCGGCGGCAGTGCAACAGCTGGGCTACTCCACTCCGGCGGACCGGTTTGCCGCATACGCTCCGTGGCTGCTGAACCAACCTCTTGCCGCCTGGATTGCTACCTGTGAGCGTTTTCTGGCAGAAACAGAGACGCCATACCGCCGTGCGCTTGCAGCGGCCGCTAGGGATAGGGCGCTGCCTGATCCGTTTGAAATCGGGCGGCGGCAGCGCGTCGCCGAGGATCTGCTCCGTAGTTTCGGCATCCGTCCCTGGCAGCAATCCAACATCACCGTGCACTGGCGCACGACCGACGTCCTGGGCGTCTTTCGCGCTCGCGTACCGACGGACATCCGCTGGTCGGTCGCAGCACAAGCCGGATGGTTGGGCTGGCGCCGCTTTCTCGGCGAGCTGGCGCGTGTCCAGCACGCAGCCTGGACATCTTCCAACCTGCCAATCGAGTTGCGTTTGTATGGCGATCAAGCTGTCGCCGAAGTGTGGTCTCAACTGTTTGCCGACCTGGTGCTCGACGAACGGTGGGTGACCACCCAGCTTGATTGTCAACCACCGCCCCCTATCCGGCGGGCCATGGTTGTCCACCGGTGGCAGACGGCACGGAGGGCAGCGTTGCGCTGCATCGCGTGGTACGGGCGGGAAACTGCCGGCTGGACGTTTGATCGCCTGCGAACCGAGTATGCGCAACATCTCGAGCTGACGCTTTCCGATTGGGATTTGTACGATGAACTCGATGCAGTGACACAGTCGGTCGCCCAACTCCGTGGAGCGTGGGTGGCTGCTGCCCTCGATGACTGGCTCCGAACCCGGTACGGCCGATGGTACGCGGCCCGCCGTGCCGGTGATGACCTGATTGACTTGTGGAATACAGGTTTTTGCTACACAGCCGCGGAACTGGCCGCACTGGTTGGCGTCGGGGATGTCTCACCCGAGGCCTTTTGTGCTCGGTTGCCGGCGGTGTAACGCCCGGTGAAGCCTATTGCGTCTAGGCTATGAGTTGCTCCGGTAACAACTGCGTGGTAGGTTAGTGACAACAACTGCGTGGTAGGTTAGTGACAAAGATTGTGTAGCTTTTTTCATGTCCCTCTGTGCCTGCCACCATTCCTTTTTATAGAAAGGACCTGCTGCCATGTCCGACAGCTCGAACAAGATCACATATTTCCTTGCCGGCGCCAGTATCGGCGCCCTCGTTGCGCTGTTATTTGCACCGAAGTCAGGACGTGAACTCCGCAGCGATATTAGCGACGCCACCCGACGCGGTATCGAATACACGACGGAAAACGCCAAGGCGCTGGGTGAAAAAGCGTCCCATTTGTACACCAGCGGCTACGAAAAAACCTCTGAACTTTACGCCCTGGGGAAGGAAAAGGCAGCGCACCTGTTGGACTCTGGGCGCGGATTGTTGGACGAGCAGCGGGAACGGGTCACGGCGGCCATCGAAGCCGGCAAGCAGGCCTACCGCGAGAAAAAAGCAGAAGCTCTGGCGCTGGACCGGAAAGAAACGGCCGAGGGTGAACCGACTCTGTAAGACGGGCGCTGTTCGGTCAGCACTGCAACACGTTTTATTGCATCACACTATTGCATCACACTGGTTGGCAGTCGCGCATGCCCCCTGCGCGTGACTGACGACGCGGGAGGCGGGTCACAAGCCGTGGTAACGAATGACATCTTTCAAACCGTGATCAGCGTCGCACTGGTGGTGGTCTTTATCGTGCAGTTGGCGCTGCTGCTTGTGCTCTACCGCCTACTGACCCAGATCATTGGGCTGGTCGAGCAGATACGGGGTAAAACCGATCCGGTCGTCGAACAAACCCGCCAGTTACTCACCGCAGCCAAGCCCATCGTGGAGAAAGCCCAGACGACGGCAGAGGCAATCACGCCGATTTTGGCGCGAACGAACGAATTGCTTGGGGTAGCGCGTGAGACGACCGTTTTGGTACGCGACATGACGGCGACGCTCAAGACAGAAGCACAAGCCTGTCTGGCAGCTGTGACGGCAACCACCAAAGAACTATCCCGTCTCACGACGGAAAGTGCGCACGAGATGGCAGCACTGGTCAAAAACACCTCGGAACAGCTACGGACGCAGGTGGATACCTACGCTCAGGTAGCGTCGCGGACGGCGCTGCGCATTGATGACACGGCAGTCATCATCCAGCAGGACGTTTTGCGACCGGTGCGCGAAATTTCAGCTATGTTGTCTGCCGTTCGCGCCTTCCTGACCGTGCTGGTCACACCGGAGCGCAAGACTGTTGACCGCGCCTACCAGGACGAAGAGATGTTCATTTAAGGTGGTGCGCCAGGCGAGATACTGCTGAAAAAATGGTTAGCGGAACAACATTCTTTCGCTAGCGTTGACAGTGCGCTCACACATTTCTAGGAGTTGGCGGACGTTCCGGCATGTCCCAACTGCTTTCTGGAGGCTTGCTGATTGACAAGCCGCCTAACGCCACGTCACACGATGTCGTTGCTCTTGTCCGACGGTTTATCGGGATCAAACGGGTGGGACACACGGGGACACTCGACCCCTTTGCCACAGGGCTGCTGGTCCTTTGTGTGGGGCCGGCAACGCGGTTGGCTCGCTTCCTGAGCGACGCCTCAAAAAGCTACCGGGCGGTTTTACGGTTCGGCTTTGCGACCGATACGCAGGACTTGACCGGACAGCCGCTCACGCCGCCGCGTCCGACGGACGACTTGACCGAAGATCGGTTGCGCGAGGTGGCGCGTGGCTTTGTCGGCAAGCAAACGCAAACGCCACCGATGTACTCGGCGAAAAAAATCGACGGCGTGGCGCTGTATCATCTGGCGCGGGCCGGTAAGGTGGTCGTGCGGGCAGCAACGCCGATTGAAATCTTCCGCTTTGATTTTATCCCCGACGCCGACGGACGCATCATCCGCCAGGACGACCACGGGGCCACCATTGTCGAGTGTGATGTCACATGCTCATCTGGAACATACATCCGCACCTTAGCCCATGACATCGGTGAACGCATCGGCTGCGGCGCGCATCTGGTGGCGTTGCGCCGCACGGCTGTGGACGGTTTCACCGTTGAAGAAGCGGTGACCCTGGAAAGGCTACAACAAGCCGTGATGGCGAATCACTGGTCGCAGTTGCTTCTGTCACCGCTTGCCCTACTGCGTGGCTGGCCGCGCATCACCCTGGCACCGCAGGCCGCACAGCGTTTCGCCTGCGGACAGGCCCAACCTGTCGCCCCCCAGGACATCATCCCTGACGCAGGACGCCCCCAGCCGGTGACGCCGGAGATCGGGGTTGCCGTCTTGGACAGCGCGGGTAGTTTTCTCGGTGTTGGGCGCTACTTCCCCCACGAACGGTCCCTGCGCCCGCAGACGGTGTTTCCTCCGACAAATCAGTGACCCTCGCACCCACAAACTACACAGCCGGCAGTCACACGCGGGTGCTGACACTCACAACTGCCAGCAACGCCGGCGCTGTCATCGTCCGAGCACCCCTGGACGACAACGGGCCCCGCTCCGAACCGGGGCGCTTGCCCTGGGTTCCGGCCTCCGTGCCACCCTGCCATGTGGCTTTCCATGGGACGTTGCGATGAGGTCTGAGCTGCGCCTGCCCACCCGCCACCACACCGTTGTCTGATGGATTGACACACCTGACGCAAGTACAAAACCATGGCGGTCGCCACCGATCCCGCCGACCGATCCCACCGGATGACGAGGTGAGAACCCATGCGTGATTCACTGACGCGCGATCTGCTGACCGAGTTTGAACGCGATGAAATCGTTTTTGAGTGCCTTGACGCCTGGGCGCAAACATCGCCCGATGCCGTGTACATCTATGACGGTGAGACGGATCGCACCCTGACGTTCGGGCAGGTGGCAGCCCTGACCGACGCGATGGCCGGTCAATTGGCGCACCTTGGGATCACACGTGGGCAGCGTGTCTCCGTGCTGATGCAAAACTCGGTGGTCACGGCGCTGGCGATGTTCGGGATCTGGAAGGCAGGCGGCGTTTTCTGTCCCATCAACTATACCTTCACCGGTCAGTTGCTCGCCTACACGCTCAACGACACCCAACCTGCGCTGTTACTGACCGAGCAGCAGATGCTGCCGCGCCTGATGGACATCGTCGGCGATCTGCTCCACGTCCCCCGCACCGTTGTCTATTCTCCGCCGGAAGATGCGCTCGACGCCGAACACCGGCCCGCAGACCAACTGCTACCGGCTGCCTTTCATCCGCTGGACTGGGAGGCTTTGCTATTGCCGGCGCCGCGTCCCAACTTGACGGCGACGTTCAGCGATCCGGCAAGCATCGTGTACACCTCCGGCACCACCGGGCCCTCGAAGGGCGTGGTGTTGTCGTTCCGTTGCCTGAATCAGTACTGCTTCCTTGCGCGCCACCTCCTTACCCGTGACGATGTCATTTACTGTGATTTACCGCTGTACCACATCGCCGGCGCATTTGCGCTTGTAGCGCGTGCCGCCTGGGTAGGGTGCAAGGTTGCCGTCTGGAATCGTTTCAGCCCGCATGACTTCTGGGCGCGCATCGCCAAGTCCGGGGCAACAACGGCTATCCTGCTGGACGTCATGGTGCCCTGGCTGATGAAAGCGCCGCCGAGTCCGCAGGATCGCATGCACACCCTCTCCAAAGTGCATTTGCAGCCGCTGCCGTTGGACCACCAGGCAATTGCGCGTCGGTTTGGGTTTGACATTGTCACAACCGGCTTTGGCCAGACAGAGTCTGGTCTTGGATTGTGCCTGGTTATTGAAGAAATGCCCGAAGGCGAAGGCACCCCGGCCGAATTCTGGCGCGGCTCGACGCGCGACCAGATCCGGCAGACGGCGGCACGGTTCGGGATCCCGGTTGTTTGTGGGGCAGACGTCACAACCAAAGGGGCGATGGGGCGGCCAATGCCGTTTCATGAAGTGGCCATCCTTGATCGGCGAGGCTATCCCTGCCCTCCCGGTGAAATCGGCGAACTCTGCTTCCGCCCGAAGATTCCCAACTTGCTGTTCAACGGCTATCTCGGCAAACCGGAAGCGACGCTCACGGCGTTTCGCCAGCTTTGGTTTCACACCGGCGATGCTGCCTACGTGGACGCAAACGGCGATTATTTCTTTGTTGACCGCATGGGCGACCGGCTGCGCCGGCGCGGGGAAAACTTTTCCAGCTCTGTTGTGGAGGACTTACTCCATCAGCACCCGGACATTGCCTTGTGTGCGGTGTTTCCCATCCCGGCAGCAGAAGGGGATGAAGACGACATTGTGGCCTTTATCGTTCCGAAACCCAACACGGCGCTGACGGAAGCCGCAGTAGCGGCGTGGGCCGCACAACACCTGCCAAAGTTCATGCAGCCACAACACATTCGGCTGGTGGGTGAACTGCCACGGACGCTCACCAATAAGGTCGAAAAATACAAGCTCCGCGCCCAAGTGCTGCGTGAGTTGGGACACTCCTGAAACTTTGTACCCAGGCCCTCGGCTGTGCTACCAATTTTCAAATACCTAAGGGTACGACCCTCGTATTCTGGAGTTCCGCTATGCCACAGTCCGATGTCATTGATTACCGCATTATCGGCGATGATCTGCAGGGCGTGATTATCACCCTTGACCCAAACGAACAGGTTCTCGCCGAGGCCGGAGTCATGCTGTACATGACCAATGGCATTCAAATGCAAACCACCATGGCAACGGACGCCTCCAAAGGGTTCTTCGGCAATTTGGCCAAAGCCGTTGGGCGTGTGTTTTCTGGGGCAGGCTTTTTCATCACAACATTTACAAACTACGGTCACACCCGCGCCGATGTCGCGTTTGCCGCTCCCTACCCGGGTAAAATCATCCCGATTGATCTGGCTAAGTTCGGGGGCGAAGTGCTGTGCCAGAGGGACTCCTTTCTCTGCGCTGCTCGTGGAACGGACATCAGCGTCGGTTTCCAGCAGCGGCTGGGGGCCGGCTTTTTCGGGGGTGAAGGCTTTATTCTCCAGCGGTTGCGCGGCGATGGCCTGGCGTTCATTCACGCTGGCGGCGCCATCATCTCTCACACGCTGCAACCGGGCGAGACGTTGCGGGTGGATACCGGCTGCGTCGTTGCGTTTCAGCCGTCGGTGCAGTTCAACATCCAGTTCGTTGGCGGCTTCAAAAACGCCTTGTTCGGGGGCGAAGGGCTGTTCTTGGCATCACTGACAGGGCCGGGTTACGTCATGCTCCAAACGTTGCCCTTTAGCCGACTTGTGGGACGCATCAGCGCCACAATGCCACGCGCTACATCAGGGACGGGCATCAGCGGGTTGTTTGGCGACGACAACTAGCGCCGGACTCTGCCTGAATCCCCAGGGACCGCCGTGTTTAGGCAGGACGTGGTCACTTCGGGCGTGGCAGGCCGGCCTGTGTCTGCGGTTCGGTCAGGTTTGCCAGGTCGCCGCTGCCCGCCCGACTTATGGCCGATGCTGCTCAACCGGTTCGTCGTGCGGAGTGTTGACCCTTTCCAGCGCACGGATGATGAAATCGTCCTCTCCACCCAGGGCGGCTGCTCGCTCATAGGCAGCACGGGCGTCACCGCGCTGCCCGGCCCGCTCGTACACATAACCGAGTTCCCGCCAAACGCTGGTTTCGTTAGGCAGCAGTTCGGTTGCCCGGCGTAGCACCGTGGCGGCACGGTCGAGTTGCTTGTCGCGCGACAGCGCCACCCCCAAGGCGAAGACCAGTGATGGATCATCCGGCTGTTGTGTTAGGGCGTGGTCGAGTTCGGGAATAGCCTTAGTAAACTGACGCTGGGCAACCAGCAGGCGTCCGCGCAGTCCGGCGGCAAGCATTGGCTCCTGGCGCTGGACTTTCTCAATACTGACCAGGGCGCGCTTGATGGCCGCCGGGTCGTCAGGCGTCGCCGTTGCGCCTAGCACATCAAGTTCTGCCAGTAAGCGCCACGCTTCGGTCTGCCGATCATCGCGCGCCACAGCTTCAAGCAATACCTTCCGTGCAGCCGGTACATCACCCACCCGATAGTGGGCGTAGCCAAGGAGCGTCAACGTTGCAGCTTCCGCTTCTGAATGTGCTGTGGCCGCCGTCAGTTCGGCAACGGCTCCCGCAAAGTCCCCGGACAAAAAGAGCGCCTTCCCTAAGGCAAGGTGCGCCACCGAGTCGTCACAATTGCCCCGGGCACATGCCAATTCCACGGCTTTGCGCAACGCCGCCACCGCCGATGCATACTCCTTCATTTGCAGACGGCACAGGCCAATCAGGCGATAGACAGCCGACTGGTCGGGATACCGGACAACAATCGGTTCAAGCACTTCCACAGCGGCGGCATACTGTGTTTGCTGATAGAGCGAAAGGCCACGCTGAAGGCGGGCCTGTGCGTCTTCGTCTTCGGCAAACGTGCGCCCCGGCTCTTGCGCATACACACCACAGGTCACACAGAAACAGAGCCATAACTGATAGAGTCGGAACATACGCCGTACGGACTACCTTTGTTGACTTTAGTCCATCCCGTATGGACACCTCCAACGCGGAGGACTACCATGACACCACACTTTCTCCGTTGACCAAACCGATTGAGTTGTGTCGGAGGTATTGTTCTCAAGCCTCGTTTTGACATGCTGCTGTCAGAGCTGCCATCTAAAGTCTATGGAACACCGTCAAGCCAGTGATTCACCGCTCACCGCAGAAGATATCGAAGTCTTCAACCGCTTTTACGTGGACTTTCTCGGTAAGCGTCTTGACGATCCGATGTCGTTTCTCAAAGCCGGTACGTTGTTGCGGCGTGGCGACCTACGTGAATTCCTACGGGAGACGATGGTCTTACGCGTCATGTTTGAAAAGACCATCCCAAACGTACGCCAGCGCGACCTGCTGTTGAGTTTCCCCGGCGTCTTACCGAACTTGCACAGCATTATGTTCGGCCTGTCACAAACCTACGGTGGTGAGAGCCCGACGGTGCAGGTGATGAAATGTGAGCAGGTTGAAAAACACCTCGACGGTACGGAAATGTTCCGCCTCGACGTGGATAAGGCCATGGAAGACTTTCCTTCCCTGCCACCCGACGACCGGGAGTCCCTACGACGACTGATGCAGACGCGTCCCGGCGAGGCAACCCTTCGTTTTCTCCTTGTTATTCTGGCAGACCACCTGTTTTTAGTTCTTTTACCGAGTCAGACGACTGAAACGACCCCGGCTCTGGGGCGCTTGCGGCGGCTTATTGAAACACAGTTGGCTGAAAAAGCCGATGAACTCATCCTTGAGTTCTTTACCGTCGGTGGAGGGTATGTTCGCCGGGCCGGAGACGGCGTCGTTTTTGGAGGCAGTAACCCGCTCTTTGACCCGACTTACGTCAACCCTGAAGCGCCGGCAGTTAAGGTCTTCCAGCAGCGGTGGCAGGAACACAAGCTCAATCTGGTCAAGCGCATCCTCGCGGCCGAGATGCCGGAACTCATTGTTGCCTTTGACCGCTGACCCCTGTCATACCCGACCCACAACCTACGGCTGCCCAAACAAGCGCCGGACGGTCTGTTGCAGCACATCCAACTCAAACGGTTTAACCAGAAACGCGACCCGGTCAGGTGAAAACATTTGATAGACGTGGGGCGTGATGTCGGTGCCGGACATGATAATGGCGCGGACTTCCGGCCGTTGCGCCAAGACCTGGAGTGCGAGCTGCAAACCGTTGATACCTGGCATGCGCACATCGGTGAGCAGTCCCTGTAAACCCGGCAGTGAGAGGGCTTTTTCCAACGCCTCTTGTCCGTTGTGGGACACAACAACGGTATACTCCGGCTGCAGCAGGTCAGCGTAAAGGTCACACAGCAGCTCTTCGTCATCGGCGATCAGAATAATAGGCTTAAGTACGGAACTCGCCATTGCACTATGTGCCTCAAAGAACTAAGCTGCGCGCTTCAAAGCACCCAACGATTTGGGCTCTGTGGCTGCATCCTGCTTCACCTTTTTCAAGGTAGCACCAAACGTCCGTAGTCCATCCCATGCCGGTGCTCCTGCCGCTCAATAGCTTCTATGTAATCATAGATGACGAACCCACACCCGGAGTGTACCGGCACGAGATGCTCGGCGCAGAAGTGATAGGGGATACTTTTACGCCGGCGAGCGCGATGCAGGTGCGTTACAACCTGAATCGGTAAGAAAAAAACGGCCTGGTGGGCAGCAAATTCGACGAGAAAACCTGCTACGGCGCCGCAGGTAGCCATCCGCTCCAGAAAAGTCACCTGGTGGGGATGTAAGTTGTCAAAGTCCAACAGATCGCGTTTTGTTGTTTTCGCATCATAAAAAATACCGCGTCCAGTTGGGGCAAGGACGCCACCGTAGTCCGGCTCACCGCGTGATTCGGGGACAAAAGCACGCGCACTGCCTTCTGGGGCAGTCGCCAGGGTTTCCCGTAAACTTGCTGCCGGCATGGTGTCTCCCGTTTTCAAATGTGCCAGTGCCGCCGTTGATGGCACGGCCAACCCCTGACGGCGAAAGTCTCTGGGCACAACGTATTTGCCTGGAATCGCTTTGCGTGTAATACACGCGCGCCCAAGTTGCTCATACGCTTTGTTGGTTTGGTTAATCGCTTCCTGAAATCCCCTTCCCCGCTCGGCGCCGCGTTGTCGTCGTTCACGCGTCATGGTTTAGGCGTCATGCGCCGTTGGTCGAACAAGGCGAAGGAGTGAAATCTCCGGCGGGCACTGGTATCGGATCGGAAGAAAAATCGTCCCCAGGCCGCGGTTGACATAAATCTGCGTTTCTTTCATCTGCGCCCAACCGCGCGTGTATTGCTTGCCGTGACGGTTGTACGAAATCGGTGCGCCGATCACCGGCAAATGAACCTGGCCACCGTGGGTATGACCGGAAAGCACAAGATCGCAACCCGCCAGAGAGGCTTCTTTGATGATGTTTGGATTGTGCGAGAGCAAGATACGAATATCTCGCTGCCGTGTTCCTTTCAAAGCAGCAGCCAGATCATCGTTGCGTGTGGTGGTGTCACCTAAGCCACACAGGTAAATAAACCTGCCACCGACATAGAGTGGGATGTTCGTGTTGTTGAGAACCGGAATCCCATGGCGTTCGAACGCCTTGATGACGGCTGAAGCACCAACCCACACGTCATGATTGCCCAGCACGGCAAAAACACCAAAACGTGCTCGTAGTCGCCCAAGGCATTCCGCACACGGCTCGACATAGCGCGTTGTGTGGGTCACGTAGTCGCCGGTCAACACAACCACATCGGGACGGAGCGCATTGGTTTCGGCAATGGCCTCTTCTAGACGCTCTAGCGACAGGTAAGGGCTGTGGTGAATGTCGGAAAGTTGCGCAATGGTAAACCCATGGAAATCGTCCGGCAGGTCGGTAATCAGAATGTCGCGCCGGTCAATCTGGAAGCAGTAGGTTTCTTTAAGATCAAGGTTGGCCCGTTCGATGAGGTCTGCGGTGAACTCAATCAAAGCGTCGCGTTGTTTGAGACTGCGGGGGTGCTTGGCGCGTGTACGGTGAAGAAGGCGAACAAACGGCATACAAATCACAAAACGTCAGGGGACACCCCCGGCAGAGCTAGGACTCGGGCCGTACCTAGTCCATCATAAAAGATAGGGAACAATCATGCGAATGAATTTTCTGAACATGAGCTAGAGAAAAGGCGGCAGTGGGTGTACGGCAGGCCGTGGTTTCTCCCCAAGGAAAGCCCGGCAGGCCCTGTCGCCTGCCGGGCCGGTTTGTGTTTAACGCCGTCCGGTCGCTGAGCCGCGCGGCTTGGCGGCGCTATCCGGGCTGACGCGCGGGTTCTTGCCGCCCTGAGGCGGGTCAAACTCCAACTCCAGCGGCTCCATCGCCATGGCCGGCGCCGTCTCTCCCGTCAGCCGCGTGCTGCCGGTTACGCAGCCGAGGACGTTGACGAAGAAGCGGAAGCGCCGTACCGATGGCATGGCGATGCGGAACGTGACGTTGATGCTCTGGCCCGGCGTCAGGATGACGCTGGATGGCAACGACTGCACCGAGCCGACCAAGCCGCCGCTCGTGCACGTCGCGCCGTCCGCGGTGAGCAGGCGGAACGGCACGGACGGAGGCGGCCCGCCGGACTCTTGCAACTCCACGACCTGAAAGGCCGCCAGCGACACCGTCTGACTGCTAATGTTGGTGAACACCGCGTTGATCAGGAAGTCGTTGCTGTAGCCGTGCGGGCCGCAGCTCGGGGCAACGACCGTGCCCGACGATACGGTGAGTGACACGCTCGGATTGATGACCGATGGCGTACAGGCCGGCGTGGCCGTGCCGCAAATGACAAACGGCAGGTCTACCGGCAAGCCAGCGCCCGTGTCAACCAGAGCGGCCCAGGTCGTTCCGTTGCGCTGGCGCGCGTTTTCCGTGCCGTTGAAAACCGCGCGCGGCGGATAGAACAGGTTGCCGCTCGGCGGCGTGAGCGTCCATTCGAGCCAGTAGGTTCCCGGCGCCAGCGTCGCCGGGAATGACGCCGGCCACGTCGCCGTCACGGCAAAGAGCGGGCGCTGGGTGTTGGCGGGCGTGGTATCGAGCACGCGATACACGCCGCTGAAGACATTCGTCGTAATGGTCGCCGGCGTCAGGGAAGCGATGACCGTGCCGCCCGCGCCCGGCGGGCCGTCCCACAGTTGGAGACTGACGCCGGTAATGGGCGAGGTGATCGTGCTTGACCCGGTTTGATAGGCGTAGAGCGTCACGGCCGTCGGCGTCCAGGTCGAGCCGCTCGGCACGGTGAAGTTATCCGCCAGCGCAAAGTTGGTTGTTGAAGTGACCGTGAAGCCAAAGGTGGTAAACGGCGGCGCGAGCACGCTGATGGGCGCGCCGCCGAAGCCGCCGGTCGGCAGACTTTCAATGCCGCCGTTGGTAAAGATGGGCGTTGTACAAGCCTGCGGCGGCACCGGCGGCACCGCGCCGGCGATGACCTGAATGGTGTAACTCCGGTCGGTGAGGCAGCCGTTAGCGTCTGTGACGCGCACCGTGAAGTTGAACATCCCCAGCGCCGTTGCGGTGCCCGAGATCACGCCCGTCGTTGGATTGAGCGACAGTCCGGGCGGCAGCGCGCCGCTGAAAAGGGCGAAGGCGTAGGGCGCGGTCCCTCCGCTGGCGCTGATCGCCTGCGTGTAGGGCGAGCCGATCACGGCGGCAGCGACCGTCGGCGGTGTCACCACGGGGCTGGCGCAGCAGCAGACAAAGCCATTGTTGTCGGTGGTGGTAATGCTCAGCGACCAGCCGCCGTTGATGTTGCCTGCGTCGAGAGCCGCGAAGTCCTGCACGAACAGCTCCCACGTCCCGTTCAGGCTGGACCCTGACAGGCCGTTGAAGATGTTCAGGTTGCTGTTGTAAGGCGGCGGCCCCAGCCCCGTGAAGGTTCGCGAGCCGCCGTTGTTATTCGGCTGATACGTCCCGCTCGGCGGGAAGCCGGTCGGCGGCAACGGCGTTGCCGCCGTCTGGTCAAACGTGTACGTCCGGTTGGTCACGCCGCCCGAGCCGCCG
>CALGZC010000001.1 GCA_937934745.1 uncultured Blastocatellia bacterium | reverse complement strand
AACGAGTCGCGACTTACGCTTTAGGCGAAGTTTCGGCACAGCCAACCCCACAGCCAAGGCGTGTCCGAAGGACGGCTCCGCCTCAATGCATCCCCCCGGTCCGCGCTCTCCTTCCCCACCCTGAACAGCGGCGGCGAACCGCGCACCGGGTCAAGCTCGAGCCCGTCTGTTCGCGGTGGGGCGCGTGTTACCGAACGAACGTCAGGCCTGGACTACCGGAAACTGTGTCGGCAGAGCCGGCTGTGGAACGAGGGATTGATTGGTTATCTTGACACCCCGCAAATGGCGGCGAATCGGGCCACGATAGACCGCACCGCACCGCCGGCAACGGTAATAGGTCTCGCCTGCCCCCAGTAGCGCACGCAGGTTTTCAGTCGGCGTGAGCCATTCTCGCAGGTGGCCGTTACACACGCTCTCCTTGCCCTTGTCGTCAACTTTCTTGACCGTGCAGTTGTGCTGAATGTCGGGGTTTTGTAACGTCAGAATTTCCATCGCCGTTGCATCCTCACCAGAGGTAAACACGTGCACACTCTTGACCGGAACGCCGAGGCCACACTGTACATGACCGCACGCTCAGCGCAAGCCAGTCGTCGGTCGGGCCACGGCTGTTCGACGTTACTCCGGAGTACAACGTGCGACTTCCGTTTGAACCGCCTTCTTTTCCTGACGTGCTGAATACACTGCTTCAGTACGACCTCACCCCGGCCATTATGTTTCTGCCCAGCCGGCGTGGCTGCGATGAAGCAGTGGACAGCTTCCGCCGGACGCGATTACCCGACCTTTCCTCCGATCACCAGCGGCGGATTGCCCAAATTGTCGCCGAGTATCCTGACGAAGCGCCGTACGTTGAACAGCACCGGCAGTTTTCTCTTCTGCTGCGCAAAGGCATCGCGGCCCACCATGCCGGACAGTTGCCGGCCTGGAAGCACGTTGTCGAGCGCGCTATGGCGGCCGGGGCGCTGCGCGCCGTCTTTGCCACGTCCACCCTGGCGGCCGGGATTGACATGCCGGCAAGGTCGGTGGTGATTACGGCTTCAAGCCTCCGGTCGGATGATGGCCATCGCGACATCAAAGCGTTTGAACTCGCCCAGATGACCGGCCGCGCCGGCCGCCGTGGACGGGACCGGGTTGGGTTTGCGATCTTCGTTCCGGGTCCGTTCCAGGATATGCACGTCATTGCGCAAAAACTGATCAGTCCCCCCGAACCGGTGGAAAGCGCCTTTGACGCCAACTACACCATGGCGCTCAACCTCCTGCGCCAGATGTCACCCCAAGCGGCGCGCAGCCTCATTGAGCGTAGCTTTCGGCACTTTCAAAACCGCAAGCTCGCCGACCGCCTGCGACCACGCCTGAACGACATCAAAGCGGCCCTTGATGCCGATGCCGAACTCTGTCCGGCCGGCGACCGCGCCCACACATTCGCTGCCTACCGTCCGGTGTGGCGGGAACTGGCTGCGGCCCGTAAACAACTGCGCCGGTGGCACAACGCCAAACGTCACCTTGATCTGGATGACCCGGAGATACGCGCCGACTACGCTGCCGCCCTGGCGACCGTAGAGCGGCTTGAAACCAAAGCCGCCGGCTTCCCCTGTGCCACCTGCCCCCACGCTGCCAACTGCGCACCACGCGCCGCAGAGATCGCCGACCTGCGTCACCGCTACGATCAGCTTGTGCAACAGTGCGCCGACATTGAGAACGACCTTTGGGAGCGGTTCAAAAAATGTGTTGCCGTCCTTCAGCATTACGGGTATCTCGACCGCGAGTGGCGTCCGACCGCTGACGGACTGTGGGCGGCCCAACTGCGGGTGGACAACGCCGTGTTTGTCGGTGAGTTGATTCGGGAGGGTGTTTTGGACGTTGAAAGCCCGCGCCATTTGGCAGCGCTGTGTGGTGCCATCGCCGCCGAAGACCGTGAATTTCCGCTCTATGATGAGACACGCGCTGAATACCTGCGCCCGCTCAAACAGGCGCGGAGTATTGCCTATGCCATTGCTGCCGTGCAGGAGCAGTATGAAAACTACTGTGCGATGACGATTGACTACGATGCCGGGCGTCTGCTGTGGGCCTGGGCCGATGGACAGTGCGCCTGGGAGAGCCTCTTGGCGATGACCGAGGCCGTCGAAGGGGATGTTGCCCGCTTGTTGCTGCGGACGTCGGATGTGCTGGGGCAGTTGGCCGGTCTGTCGGACTCGCATCCGAAACTCGCCGAGCAGGCGCGGGCGGCGATCTACGCCATCCGTCGGCCACCGGTCGAAGATTGACCATGGTAAACGGCGCGACGCACCGCACGCTCGATGTCGGCTGTGGGCGACACAAACAACCCGGCGCCGTCGGTCTCGACCGTGTTCCCCTGCCGGGGGTGGACGTTGTTCACGACCTCGACCAACGCCCCTATCCCTTTCCCGACAGTGTTTTCCAGACCATTTACGCCCGGCACGTCATCGAGCATGTGGCATCGGTGCCGGATTTCCTCGCCGAACTCCACCGGATCGCTGCTCCGGGGGCGCAGATCTACATCACAACGCCGCACTACTCATCGCTTGGCTCATGGAACGATCCAACGCACCGGTGGCACTTTAGCGCCTACAGCTTTGATTACTTTGCCGCCGGTCATCCGGGAGCCTACTACGTCGGCGGTGGGTTTCGCGTCTTGTCTGTGGAAATCACCTTCCTTCGTCTCTGGCGGTCTCTGGGTGTGGCCCGACTCGTCAACGCCGTCAACCGTCATCCGCGCTGGCGGATTTTCCGCAAAACGTGGGAAGAATACCTGAGCTTTCTCCTCCGGGCGCGCGACCTGCACGTGACGCTCGAAGTCGTCAAGCCAGGAACGCCATCTGACTTGCAGACAGGCAACCAGACCGTATAGCTTGTGCCGTATGTCAACGGGCGGTATGCCGTCGTTTGATTCTGCGGGTCAGGCAAAAAGGTCGAAATGCGTACTCAACGGTGGTTGGCGTACTTTGGTTGGATCGGGCTGGTGGTGTTCCTGCCAGGCGTCGTGATGGCGCAGGAAAGCCGGCTGCCGGCACCGCCACCACGCGATCTTGCCTTTCCACAGCCCAACCTCCTGGCCGACGAGCCACCCCCGGAGTGGGTGCGGGCGTTGACCGAACGGGCTGAAAATTACTTCGTGTTGGGTACACGCGCGTTTGATGCGAACCGTTCGGAGTCAGCGCGGGAATACTTCAACTTGGCGCTGGACGTGCTGCTTGAATCCCCGACAGGCGCACGAGCACACCCGGCGCTCAACGCCTATTACCGTCAGCTCATCGAGCGCATTCGCTACTACGATCTGCAAATGCAGCAGACGGAAGCCGGCTGGGGTGAACAGCGCTTTACCCCGTCGCCGCTGGATTTACTGCGGGATGTTGTCGTGTCGGATGCCGACATTGCCGATGTTGAAGTACGCGGCGAGCTAGACTTTACGGCCGTGGCAACGACGCCCGAAGTGCGGCGTTTTCTGGCCTACTTCACGCGCGGGGCAGGGCGCGCCACAATGATTGCCGGCCTGCGGCGCAGCGGCCGCTACCTTGACATTGCCCGTCGGATCTTTGCCGAAGAAGGTGTTCCGCAGGATCTGGTCTGGCTGGCGCAAGCAGAATCCGGTTGGAGCCCGGGCGCCCTGTCGCCGGCTGCGGCCTACGGTATCTGGCAGTTTATTCCTTCCACAGGCGCGCGCTTCGGTCTGACCCAGAATGCCTGGATTGACGAGCGGGGTGGCATTGAGCAACCGACGCGGGCGGCGGCTCGCTACCTGAAGTGGCTTCACCAGCGCTTCAACGGGGACTGGTTGTTGGCAATGGCGGCGTACAACTGTGGTGAAGGCAACGTGGAACGCGCCCTGGCGCGCAGTCGCCACAACGATTTTTGGTCTCTTCAGCGGCAGGGGCTGCTACCCCGCGAGACACAAAACTACGTGCCGATCATCCTTTCAATGATCCTCATTGCGAAGCATCCCGAGCTTTACGGCTTCCACAACATCCCGCGCGAAGCGCCGCTGCGCTACGATGTGCTGCCGGTAACGGCGGCTGTTGACCTGCGCACGGTGGCGCAGCAGGCCGGTGTTTCCCCGGAACTCCTGCGCAGCTACAATCCCGAATTACTGACCTACATCGCTCCGGCGAACTATCGCCTGCGCGTTCCACCGGGGCTGCGTTCTGGCGTGCAGACGGCGCTGGTTGCCTTGCAGGCATCGCCCCAGGGCAGCGTTCGGACGCGCTTGGCACGGCGGAAGCGCCCCTGAATTTGTTTGCGGATGGGCGGGCCGGCAACACTACTTCCCGCTGCTTGGTCTACGGTTTGTCCGGCGGAAGCCGACGCCGTGCTGTGTCTGGTGACGACCGACGGACCGCCCCGCTACCTGACGACCGGCGCGGTCGATCCGGTCACGACACGCTTCCGATTGGGATCGATCACCAAGCTTGTGACGGCGCTGACCGTCTGCGCCCTCGAGTGCGCAGGTCGGCTGACGCTCGATGCGCCCCTATCATCGTCCACGGCTATCACGCTGCGCCACCTGCTGACCCACACGGCCGGACTCCCGGATGAAAATCTGCCCACTGTGGATACACTGCCGGCCAGCTTGGCAATGAATTGGCTGCCGCCCGGCAGCGTGTTTTCCTACAGCAATCTCGGCTTCAGGGCCATCGAAACGTGGCTTGAGGAACTGACCGCCCGCCCTTTGCATGCACTGGTTCGGCAGCATATCCTAACGCCCTATGGCATGACCACGGCCGTTTTGGACGACAAGCTGGGGGCGGCGGGAGGTTTAGCCGGGACGGCCGAGGATGCCGCCCGGTTGGTGGAGGGGCTGTTACGGCAGCCGGCACACCTGGCGGCACTGCGCAAAGCAGCGGTTCCCGTACCAAGTCGTCCGGGGACGGTCGCCGGTTTGGGCTGCTTTCAGCGGCGGCGCGGCCAGGTGTGGCTTGTGGAACATGAGGCCCTCATCCACGACGATGCCTGTGTCGTGTGCCTTGTTCCAGACGAAGGGTGGGGCTATGCCTTACTGACCAGGGCCTGGCAGCGGAGTTTGCGCCAAGCCGTCGAACAGTTTGAAGTGACCTGGTTTGGTCCGTCGCCGGACAAGCCGCACCGACGCCTCACCCGCATTCCCCGGGATTGGTATGCCCGTTATGTCGGAGAATATGTCAACGGCGCTCAACGGTTGTGCATTGCTGTAGATGGGGACGAGCTTATCCTCATGCGGCAGGGCATACGTGTTCCGCTCGTCCAGTCCACGCCACACCGGCTAGCCGTTGCGGTTCCACTTCCAAACAAGCCTTCCGAGGTGGTGGTGCTGACGGATGTGGCCGGGCAGGCGTTGTGCCTGTATCCGTTCGGTTCGTTGCGCGCACTGCGGCGTGTGGCGCACCGTTTGGATGAGCCGGTGTGAGGGCTTGGTATAGGTTGTGGTCGGGCAGGCGGCGGGGCAAGACAACACGGCCGGTAGCTGGCGGCGGATGCGCCCGGCACGCCCCCCGGCAGCGGCGCCTTGCCTGCCGCTGGGACCGTCTCGGGATGCGCATCCCTGCCGGAATGGACTAGAATGCCGCCCCGGAGCGACGCCGCCGATGGTGATAGTCGCCATAGCCGGTGTGCGTCGGTGAACGTACATGCTACGTACCATCGTTCGATTCCGGGCCTGGTTTCTCGAAGGCGCACGCGACCGGACGCATGCGGCAACCAAGTCCGTGGCGCACAGCCACCCGACAAAAGCTTGGTGGCAGGTGATGTGCCTGACCGGGGTGGATTATTTCTCCACCCTTGCCTACCAACCCTACATCGCCTTCCTAGCAGTCGGCGCCCTTGCGCCGGTGGCGACACTGTTTCTCGTTGCACTGACCCTGTTCGGTGCCGTCCCGATGTACTGGCGTGTGGCCCGCGAGAGTCCCAACGGACAGGGCAGCATCGCCATGCTGGAGCAGTTGCTCCCCGGCTGGCGCGGCAAAACCTTTGTCCTGTGCCTACTTGGATTTGCCGCCACCGATTTCGTCATCACGATGACCCTGTCGGCGGCGGACGCGGCGGAACACCTGATCGAAAATCCCTTTGCCCCCCATTGGCTCGACCACCGGCTGCTGCTGACGTTTGTTCTTCTCGTCCTGCTGGGGGGCATTTTCCTCAAAGGCTTCGCCGAAGCCATTTATCTTGCTGTTGGGCTGGTTGTCACCTTCATGGGTCTCAACGTGATTGTCATCGGGCGAGGGCTGTATGAAATCGCCATCCACCCGGAGGTCTTCCCCCGCTGGCAAGCAGCGCTGGCGGCCAGCAGTTCCCACGGCGATCTGTGGCTTATCTTGCTGTTGTCGCTTCTGGCGTTTCCTAAGTTGGCGCTTGGGCTTTCCGGGTTTGAAACCGGGGTGACGGTGATGCCGCTCATCCGGGGTAACCCCACCGATACGCCGGAGCATCCGGCCGGCCGGATTCGCAACGCCAAAAAGCTCTTGCTGACGGCAGCGGTCATTATGTCGCTGGCGCTGATCGGCAGCTCGCTGGTGACAACGCTCCTTATTCCGCCACAGGAGCTACAGCCGCAGGGCAAAGCCGCCGGGCGCGCGCTGGCCTATCTGGCCCACGAGTTCTACGGGGTTGGCTTTGGCACCTTCTACGACCTAACGACGGCAGCCATTCTGTGGTACGCCGGAGCGTCGGCCATGGCCGGGTTGCTCAACCTCATTCCACGCTACCTACCGCGTTACGGCATGGCACCGGAATGGGCGCGCGCAAATCGGCCGCTGGTGGTGGTGATTACGATTGTGACGCTGTTTGTCACGTGGTTCTTTGACGCGAGCATTGAGGCCCAGGGTGATGCCTATGCCACGGGTGTCCTCATGCTGATGCTATCGGCTTCAATTGCCGTCGTGATCTCGGCGCGCCGTGACGGAGGCTGGACGTATGCCGGCTTCATTGCCATCGCACTGGTTTTTACCTACACCACGTTGGAAAACATCCGTGAACGGCCGATGGGACTCAAGGTGTGTCTGGCGTTTATTTTGTCGTTGATTTTCGTCTCATTGGTGTCGCGCGCACTGCGGGCGACCGAGCTGCGCACCAAGCGGGTCGTTCTGGACGCCAAGGCGCAGCAATTCCTACGGGAAGCCGTCAAGCACAACACGCTGCGCATTGCCGCCAACCGACCGCAAAGCGGCAGCGAGCATGAGTACACCCGCAAACGCACCGAACTCAAGCGCGTTCACCGCATCAACTACGACGAGCCGGTGTTGTTTTTCGAGGTCAGCATTGTCAACCCATCAGAGTTCAACGACGAAGTTTTGGAAGTGCGGGGCGTCACCGTCGGCAAGCACCGCGTCCTCCGCTGCGATAGCCCGGCAGTGCCCAACGCCATTGCGGCCTTTCTCCTGCATGCCCAAAAGGAAACCGGCGTCATCCCCGATGTGTACTTCGGTTGGACGGAAGGGAGTCCGATTGGCTACGCCTTCAAGTACCTGTTTCTCGGTGAAGGCGACACTGCTCCGGTGGTCCACGAGGTCTTACGCCAAGCGGTTGATAACCCGGAAAAACGCCCCTGTGTTCATGTCGGCTAGCTTATGCCGATGAGCTTGTAACCCGGCCGTGCTGCACCGAAGCGACATCCGTTGGGCAGGACGTGCCGGTAGGAAGATAGGCCTGTAGCGCCTGTGGTTGGCCGAGCAAACGTTCCACGTGCGCCGTTGATCCGCACACTGCGTCAGCCCAGGAAGCAGCAGCGAGCGGAGACGACCTTGGAAGGCCGCCGGCGCAATCGCGGCGGCTCTGCGCCACCACCGACGGGATACGGCGTCAGCAGCGTTGAGAGAAGCGGCAGGTCAGACGTAGAGAGGCCAGTAAAGCGCTCGCGGCCGGAATCGAACCGGCGACCTACCGCTTAGGAGGCGGTTGCTCTATCCACTGAGCTACGCAAGCGCACCCTTGCTGCCGGTGTTGCACTCTAACGTCAATCGCAGCGGCTGACCAGTATTCCCTACCGGGATACCCTGCGATTCCAACCAGACACGGCGGGCGAAACGCCAGCCCCCCCTGGGCCCGTGGTCCACGCAGGGCGGGAGCCGCTGTAGCGGCACACCCCGCAGGACCGCAAACTAACGGTCATAGGTCAGTAGCGATGTCACCGGGTAACGGGCGAGCTTTTCGCGGCCGCCTAAAAATGTTAGCTCCACAAGGAAGGTCAGTCCTATGACTTCCCCACCGAGTTTCTCGACCAGTGCTGCCGCCGCGGCTGCCGTGCCTCCGGTAGCCAACAAATCGTCGGCGATGAGCACGCGCTGGCCCGGCTGGATCGCATCCCGATGGATTTCAAGGGTGTCGCTGCCGTACTCCAGGGCATAGCTGACGCGTTCCACCGCGCCGGGCAGTTTCCTAGGTTTCCGAACCGGGACGAAGCCGGCACCGAGCTGATAGGCGAGCGGCGGCGCAAAGATAAAGCCGCGCGCTTCAATACCGATCACGATGTCCACCGGCCGACCGGACAGAGATTCGCTCATTCGATTGACCGCCAGGCGCAGGCCCTGCGAGTCCTTAAGCAAAGTGGTGATGTCGTAGAACAAAATACCCGGTTTGGGGAAATCAGGGATTTCACGGATCAGGCGTCGGAGTTCCTCCATGGCGCGCTCCTGTCAAAAGGCTATCCGGGCAGTTCGCGTTTCGTGCCGGGCTGCGCGACGACACTAGCGCAAGATACGAAACTCATCATACTGGATCGAGGGATCGGCTTCCGTCACTTCAATTCCGGTGACTTGGGCGTTGTAGGGGCCGAAACTCAACTCGTGGTGAAAGGTTTCCATGACGTTCGACTGTCCCTTTGCCCAGGCTTCAACGCTGCCATCCGGCAGGTTACGCACCCACCCCACAATGCCCAATTCGCGTGCGACACACAAAACAAAATACCGATACCCGACGCCCTGCACCCGCCCGGTAATACGAAAGTGCCGTGCAATCACGCCCATGTCGCCTATTTTCGGCGGTGAGAAAGTGGAATAAGAAAGTGGAAAAGGCCGGACGGAGAATCACCCAGCATTTTCCAAGCCAGTTCGTAACAGTAATCCTGAGTGAAAAACGTGGTCGGGGCGAGAGGATTTGAACCTCCGACCTCACGGTCCCGAACCGTGCGCTCTACCAGGCTGAGCCACGCCCCGCGACAAGCGTTTCAATCTCTGGAGCGCTGAAAGGCTGAGAAGGAAACGCCCACCAGACTAGCGACGATCGGCATCGTTTGTCAAATGGAAACCTCCGGCGCGGCGGAGACGCCGGCGCGCCTGACCGTCAGTCGTCCGGGTGCACCGGCCACCAACCTCCCGATAGGGACGGCACACGGTGTTTGCCGCCGCCGCAACTCGTCGGTCAACCGCCCGACTGCCTCGGCTGCCACCGCCAGGAGCAACCCCCCTGAAGTCTGGGCATCGCACAGCACAAGCTGCTCAGTTTTGGTGAGTTCAGGAGCGTATGTCGTCCAGTCACTGAGAAAACGCCAGTTGGCGTGCGTCCCACCCGGGCAAAAGCCAGCGGCGGCGTAGCGCCGGGCAGCCGGCAACACCGGCACCGCGTCGGCATCCACTTCCGCCGCGCAGCCACTGGCAAAGGCCAGGTTTCGCAAGTGACCCAGGAGGCCGAAACCGGTGACATCGGTTGCCGCGTGTACACCGACGGCCAGCGCAGCTTCGGCGGCGGCGTGATTGAGCGTCCGCATGAGGCGAATCGCTTCCGTCAGAGCCCCTAACTCATCGGCATCATTTTTGGCTGCCGTCGTAATGACCCCAACCCCAATCGGCTTGGTCAGCACCAGCACGTCACCGGGACGCCCGCCGGCGTTGGTCAACATGCGGGCAGGGTTGACCAACCCAGCAACGGCTAGGCCATAGATCGGTTCATCACTCTGGATGGTGTGTCCGCCGATAATACTGACCCCGGCGCCAGTGGCAATCTCCAGTGCCCCCTGCAAGATGTCGTTCAGAACAGCCACCTCCAGTCGGTTACTTGGGAATCCGACCAGGTTGAGTGCGGCGCGGGGTTCGCCCCCCATTGCGTACACATCGCTCAGGGCATTGGCGGCTGCAATAGCTCCGAAATCGGTCGGGTTGTCAACAATCGGCGTAAAGAAGTCCGTCGTCAGCACCAGCGCCAAGTCATCGGTCAAACGATACACGCCAGCATCATCAGCCGTACGGCTGCCGACCAACACATTCGGATCCGACGGTAGCGGCAGTTGCCCCAGCCAGGAAAACAGGGTGCCCGGCGGTTGCTTGGCGGCGCAACCGGCGCGCTTAGCGAGTTTTGTCAGGCGGATTGGTTCAGACGACATCGTTATTGTCCTACAGACGGTTACAGCTCCGGGATACTTCCCGCTCTAAGTCCATCCATCGTGCCGACAGACGCCGGCGGCGCGACGTTGCGCTTCAACTTCAAAGGGAATGTTTTCATACGCCTCGGCAAGACCGGCCCCGCGTAGGAAGTTCGTCAGAAATCCCCACCCATAACGGAGCGTAAAGCCAAGGTAGCCATAACGACGGTACTGAACGACGTGAGCTAACTCGTGAGCAATGAGTTCAATGCCGGCCTGAGTTTCTGGCGCGTACCAACTCGGTGCAACCCATACAAGCGAACCAAACGTGACGGCAATGGGTGGGACGACAGCCATCCGCTGCACCCACCATGGCAGCGGACCAACACGCCATAGAACATCACGCCGCAGATCGATCTCAGGGAAAAACGGCTGCAAGCGGCGGCAGGTCTCGGTCGGTAGCCGTTCCCAGCCGGGCGGCGGCAGCGGTGCAGGCCACGGACGACAGAACAACCCGGCGGCGAGCAGGTGCGCCATCGTCGCCATCCTAGAGAGCATCGGTGCGCAGGCCTCCCTTTCAGCCGGCTCGCATCGCGCCTGTCCCAGCATCCGGCTGTCCCGGCGGCTGCCACCGCAGCAGGCGGAGCGCATTCACCAGGACAAACATACTTGATAACCCCATGGCTGCTCCGGCCAGCACCGGCGAAAGCAAAACACCGTACGCGGGATAGAGCGCGCCGGCAGCAACCGGTATCAGCGCCACATTGTAGGCAAACGCCCAGAACAGATTTTGACGAATGTTGCGCATGGTGACGCGGGCAAGTGCTCTGAGGCGAACGATACCGGTTGGATCACCAGACATCAACACCACATCGGCAGCTTCTACGGCAATGTCTGTTCCCGTGCCCATTGCCACCCCGACATCAGCGCTCGCCAGCGCGGGTGCGTCATTGATGCCGTCGCCCACAAACGCCACAGGACCGCGCTCCCGAAGGATTTGCACAGCTTTTGCTTTCTCTTCTGGATGTGCTTCGGCGATGACCTCGGAGATGCCCAAGCGCTTCGCCACCGCCTGCGCTGTATGTCGGTTATCACCCGTCACCAGGACAACGTCCAGGCCTTCAGCGCGCAAGTGGGCGACCGTTGCAGCCGCCGTGGCCTTGACCTCGTCAGCCACAGCCAATAAGGCAACCGGTTGCCCATCCAGCGCGCCGTACACCGGCGTCTGACCGATCCCTGCCAGATGTTCTACCCTTGGGGTCAGCGGTGTTGTGTCCACGCCCAGGCTTTCCATCAACCGGTGCGTGCCGATTGCCAGCCGCCGTCCGGCAACGGTTGCCGTCACCCCCAAACCGGGCCAGGCGGTAAAGTCGGTCACCTCCGCCTGCGGTCGGCCGTTTGCTTCGGCTACCTTCACAAGCGCCTGCGCCACCGGATGTTCCGACCGCTGCTCGACGGCCGCAATCCAGCCCAATAGTTCGGCTTCGGAGCAACCTGGTGGGTGCGCCACAACCTGTACGTCCGTCAGTGTTGGGCGGCCGGTGGTCAGCGTGCCGGTTTTGTCAAAAACCACCGTGCGCAGATCGGCAAGGAACTGCATGGCGCGACCTGTCCGAAACAAGATGCCCCACTGTGCTGCCTTACCCGTACTGACGAGTAGAGAGGTTGGCGTTGCCAACCCCATGGCGCAGGGACAGGCGACAATGAGTACGGCAACGGCGTTGACGACCGCCAATTCTAACGACGCCACACTCCACCACATGCCGAACGTCGCCAGCGCGATTCCCAACACGGCCGGCACAAACCAGACCACAACGCGATCAACCGTCTCCTGAATGGGTGGTCGCGCCCCTTGCGCAGCTTGCACCAAGTGCACAATGCCCTGCAAAACAGTCGCTTCCCCGACGCACTCCGCCCGGAAAACCAAACTTCCCTGTCTGTTGATCGTTCCACCGATGACTTTGCAGCCGACGGTTTTTGTCACCGGGAGCGGCTCACCCGTCAGCATTGACTCGTCCACAAAGGACGCCCCTTCCGCAACAACGCCGTCCACCGGAATCCGCTCCCCAGGGCGGACGACAACCAGATCGCCCGGACGGACTTCCGATACCGGAAGATCAACCGTCTGCCCGTTGCGAATCAGCCGTGCCGTTTTCGGCTGTAATTCAAGTAACTGCCGAATTGCTGCGCCGGACTGTCCTTTGACACGCGCTTCAAAGTATTTGCCGAGCAAGACCAGGGCAATCACCACGGCCGCTGCTTCGTAGTAGTGATGCTGCGTTCCGGCAGGAAATTGCGTCGGGAATAATGTCACGGCCGCCGAATAACCATACGCAGCAGTCGTCCCCAGCATGACCAGGGTATTCATATCCGGCGCTCCGGCGCGCGCCGCTGCCCAGCCTTTTCGGTAAAAACGCCAACCGGGGCCAAACTGAACCAGCGTTGCCAAACTCAACAACACCCACGGCAAGATGACGCTTGAACCCAGCGCGTGATGGAGCGCCGGGATCAGCATCGGCAACATTTCCAGGGTGACGAGTGGCAGCGCCAAAAGACCGGCAATGAGCGCCTGCCGCCCCAGAGCGCGCTGCTCACGCGCGGCCAGGTCGGCCGCCGGCTCTGCCGTCCCAGTGGACGGGGGAACGACCTCGTAACCGGCCTGCTTGATAGCGGCCTGCAGCGCCGGCAAGGTGACGGTTTCAGGGTGAAACGTCACCACTGCCTGCTCTGCCGCCAAGTTGACCGTTGCCGCGGTAACGCCTTCTACGCGGCGCAGCACCCGTTCAATCCGCCGGGCACAGGCAGCGCAGGTCATACCGCCGATCCCGATGACTGCCGTCCGCGGCGTCGTCCCGGAACCAGGCGCTTTGGAAGATGTCTTGGCAGTTGTGGCAGCTACCTTTGTCATCAGGCGATCACTAGTCGGCACCCTGGTTGGACGGCAACCCGGCATTGCGCTCATCCCAGGCCGTTACCGATGCCGGTATTGCGGATGAGCGTGGAAATCTCCCCGTCCCGGAGCGTGAGCCGAAGCGCACGGCACGTCAGACCGAGACCCTGTCCCTTCCCGCCGGCGTTCGATCAAACACATGTAAAGCCGGCTTCTTCAACGGCCGCCATAATCTGCTCCCGGCTAATGGCTTCCGGCGTGTAAGCAATGACGGCCCGGCCCACTTCCACAGCACGTACATCAACTCCGGCCAGCGCGCGCAGCGCAGCTTCGAGGGCGCGCACACAATGTTCACAGCTCATCCCATCAATCAGCAAGGTTTCTTCTTTCACCTCGGTACCTCCCTGTATTGTTCCCGTTGGCGTAGTTTCCACTTGCCTATGACAACCAATGCAAGCAGCATAACTTCCAAACAGCATATCCCTCTATGAAACGTCTGCGGCTTCTCGGTTGCACTACATTCTTGGGGTTGGCCGCGCTGCTACTGCCGGCGGCGTGGCGTACGGCTGACACTGCACCCATGCCAATCCGCCCCACACTGCAAATCGGACCTGTGCGCGCGCCTGAATTGGACGGCGGTGTTGCCTGGCTCAACGTGCCGAAGCCACTGTCACTTGCGGCACTGCGTGGCAGAGTCGTCCTGCTTGACTTCTGGACATACTGCTGCATCAACTGCCTGCACGTCATCGCCGATCTCAAGGCACTTGAGGCCAAGTACCCCACCGAACTGGTTGTCATCGGCATTCATTCAGGCAAGTTTACAAACGAAAAGGAAACCAACAGCATCCGGCAGGCCGTTGCGCGCTATGACATTTGGCATCCGGTTGTCAACGATGCCGATTTCACCATCTGGAACGCCTATGCCGTACGTGCTTGGCCGACGCTGGTGCTGATTACACCTGACGGCTACGTGGCAAGCCGGTACACCGGTGAGGGCCACCGTGAAGCCCTTGACCGCGATATTGCCGCACTCATCGCCGAGGCAAAGCAACGGGGGACGCTACAGATAGGCAAGGACAACAGCACACCGGAACCAGCCGGGGAAGCTGCCCGCCCGCTGCGGTTTCCGGGGAAGATATACGCCGATGAGGCAAGTCGGCGGCTGTTCATCGCCGATACCGGTCATCACCGCATCGTGGTTGCCGACTTTGACGGCCGGCTGCTCGATACCATCGGTTCAGGGGCACCCGGCGTGCGGAACGGCCCCTATGATTTCGCCGAGTTCCGGTATCCGCAGGGCCTAGCGCTCGACGGCGAGTTCCTTTACGTCGCCGATACCGGCAATCATCTCATCCGGCGTGTCAACCTCAAAACCAAGCAGGTGGAAATCGTCGCCGGAACAGGCAACAACGAGCGGACTGATGCAACGGGACCGGGAACAACGATTGGGTTGAGTTCACCGTGGGACCTGGTCATCCACGAGCGGACGTTGTTTATCGCCATGGCAGGGGCGCACCAAATCTGGCAGTACAACCTTGACACCGGCACGGTCGGCCGGTATGCCGGGCTGGGCGGTGAGGGTCGCCGCGACGGGACACGCGATACGGCGTTGTTTGCCCAGCCTGCGGGGTTGGCGACCGATGGTAAGCGACTCTACGTTGCCGACAGCGAAATCAGCGCCATTCGCATGATTGACCTCGCCGACGGCAATGTGACGACATTGGCCGGCGGCGATCTGTTTGATTTCGGGGACGTCAACGGCAAAGGGGAGAATGCCCGCTTCCAGCATCCGCTGGGCGTAGCCGTCGCCGGCCGAAAACTCTACGTAGCCGACAGCTATAACCACAAGCTGCGCACGATTGATTTGCGCACCCGTTTTGTCTCAAATCTCATCGGCAGCGGCAAGCCGGGACTGCAAAACGACCTACCGGCGCTCTTCCACGAGCCGGGGGGGCTGGCGTATGCCGACGGCAAGTTGTTTGTTGCCGATACGAACAACCATGTCGTGCGCGTGGTCGAGTTTGAGCCAACGCGGGTTCGGACATTGCCGATTGACAAGCTCAACGCCCCCACGCCGATCAAACGCAAAGCCGACGCCCTACCCAACGAGGAGCAGATCGGTGTCCCTGCGCAGCGGCTCATCCCCGGCGCAGGGGAGCTTGTGGTGGATGTTAGGCTGCCGCCGGGCTTCAAGTACGCTCCGCAGGCGGAACAGCGCTATTTCGTCAGTATCGAGGCTGGGACAGAAGGCTTTACCGTCCCGGCCAAGGCGATGGCGGCAGCCGGGAAAACGCTGCGTTTTCCGGTGACCATTCCCTACAGGGTGACGGCGGACGGGATGGGTGCGTTCGATGTGGTCGTGTCCGTGACCTACTGCAAAGAAGGTGACGCGGGGTTCTGCGCGGTGACGAATTACCGCTTTCACGTCCCGTTCATTAGCCGCGCCAAAGGCGGACTCAAACGTCTTGTGCTGTACAAGCAGATTCCTCCTCCGGCGCTGCCAGCTCAGGAGCGCTCGCAGTAGTCCCCGGCACCGGGCTTCGGTGCGAAACAAGGCGTGAAACAAGAATCCCGTCCGAGCCTGCTTGACGGTGCGCTATGATTCGGGGTGTAACCCATTCTACCGGTGACTTGAACCCAGGAGGACTCAGCTGATGGGAGCGTCAGCAGCACCACGACTGGATTTGTCGCCCTACATTAGGGCGCTCAGCTGGCTACCTTCGGTTGAAGTACGCGGGCGCGTCACGGAACTGGTCGGGTTGCTTGTCCGCGCGTCTGTCCCCGGCGCACGCATCGAGGAGCTGTGCCTAATCCGCTCGCCGCACCGGGCGCACGACCTGAAAGCCGAAGTCGTCGGGTTTCGCGGCTCGGAAATCATTCTCATGCCGCTGGGTGAACTGCAGGATGTTACCATGGGCGCAGAAGTCATCTCGACCGGCAGCTCGCTCAAAGTGCGGGTGGGCGATGAATTGCTAGGGCGCGTCCTCGATGGTTTGGGAGAGCCGATGGACGGCAAAGGGCCGATCCAAAACGCGGTCGAAGTCTCTGTTTCCGCCCGCCCGCCTGACCCGATGAAGCGCCAGCGTGTCACGAAGCGGTTTGTGACCGGTGTGCGGGCCATTGATGCGACGCTGACCGTCGGCGAAGGGCAGCGCGTCGGCGTCTTTGCTGCGGCCGGAGTGGGGAAATCCACGCTGCTCGGCATGCTGGCGCGCAACACCGAGGCGGAAGTCAACGTCATCGCGCTGATCGGCGAGCGCGGGCGCGAAGTGCGCGATTTTCTCGAACACGATCTTGGCCCCGAAGGTCTCAAGCGGTCGGTCATCGTCGTGGCGACTTCCAATGAGCCGTCGCTCGTCCGGCTCAAGGCGGCGCACGTCGCCACCGCCATTGCGGAGTACTTCCGCGATCAGGGCAAGAAGGTGCTACTGATGATGGATTCCGTAACGCGCTTTGCCCGCGCCCTGCGCGAAGTCGGGCTGGCAACCGGCGAGCCGCCCGCGCGCGCCGGCTTCCCACCGTCCGTCTTCAGCGAGCTACCCAAGCTGCTTGAGCGCACCGGCAATTCGCAGCGCGGCTCAATTACGGCCTTTTACACTGTTCTCGTCGAAGGCGATGATATGACCGAACCTATCGCCGATGAGACGCGCTCGATTCTGGACGGTCACATTATTCTGTCACGCGCCCTAGCGGCTGGCGGGCACTACCCGGCCATTGACGTTCGGCAATCCGTGTCGCGCGTCATGATGGCCGTCGCTGACAAAGATCACATTGCCAAGGCAATGAAGCTGCGCGACATTCTCGACGCCTATGAATCCCAGAAAGACCTGATCCTGATCGGCGCGTACAAAAGCGGCAAGGACAAGCGCACCGATTACGCCATCTCGAAAATAGACGCCGTCAACCAGTTCCTCCGGCAGTCCACGAGCGAAAAAGCCGACTTCAAGGAAACACTTGACCGGTTGGCGAAAATCCTCTGATGTCGCGCCTCTGCCCCGACGGCGGCTTTATTGCGGCGCAGCGCTGTCGGCGCCGACCGGCCTGGGCGATGTCGCAGTGTTTGCGGCCAGAAACCGGCGCGTCGCCTCTACAACGGCGTCAAAGCGGTCGTGGTGAACCCAGTGGCCGGCGCCGGGGATTTCGATATACGTCATCTGCTCGATCATCTGAAGCTGTGGACTCTGTGCCAGATTGGCAGCCCAGCTATCCGCGCCCCGAATACACAGCACCGGGCACTTGATGGCGGCAAACAACTCCCCGGCGAGTTCGGTTGGCAGGCCGAGTGGCGGCAGGTTGCGCAAATAAGGATCGAACTTCCAGACGTAGCTGCCGTCGGCGGCGCGATTCATGCCGTAGCGCGTCAGATGCGCCGCCATCGCATCGGTCAGATGGGGATTCGCCTCCTTCATCCGCGCCGTCGCTTCCTCCAGCGAGGCATACCGGCGCGGCGCGCGGGTCTCGGCCGCCAACACGCGCTCGGCCCACGTCCGTAGGCGCTCAGTGTAGGTTTTGGTCTTGACCGACGGCGGCGGCCCCCAGCCTTCGATGTTAATGACGGCCGCAACCCGCTCGGGAAAGGCGGCGGCGTAGTGCATCGCCACCACGCCCCCCAGCGAATGCCCGACGACCGCGGCTGGAAAGCGCTGGACGACGCTGCCAAACGCCGCCAAATCGAGCATGAATTCCGGAAAGGCGTACATCGCGCCCTCCACCCAGGCGCTATCGCCATGGCCGCGCAGATCGAGGGCGTACACGTGGTACTCGGCCTGGAAGGCGCGGGCAAAGTCATCCCAGCTTCGCGCATGATCTTGCGTGCCGTGCACCAGGAGCAGCGGCGGGCGGTTCCCCTCGCCGCCGTAATCCCAGTAGTGCAACTTGAGCCGATGCGAATGAAAGTAGTGCGACGATGGGTTCATGCAGCGCCGGTTGGCTTACCGACCTCCCTCGCGTGAGCCGGAAGCGGCCTTCTCCGCTTCACGCGGCTTAGCGTTTTTGACGTGTTCTTCCAACCACATGTGGGTTTCCCAGAGCATGTGCAGAATGGATTCCCGCGCGCGGTACCTATGCCGCTCATGCGGCAACATCACCAGCCGCGCCGTTCCGCCAAGGCCCTTCACCGCCTGAAAGAGGCGTTCGCTCTGGATGGGAAAGGTGCCCGAATTGTCGTCCGCTTCGCCGTGAATCAGCAGCAGGGGCGCGCGGATTTGGTCGGCGTAGTTGAAGGGCGACATCCGCTGATACACCTCGCGCGCCTGCCAGTAGGCGCGCTCCTCGGTTTGAAAGCCAAATGGCGTGAGCGTCCGGTTGTAGGCGCCGCTGCGGGCGACGCCGGCGCGAAACAGCCGCGAGTGCGCCAGCAGGTTGGCCGTCATAAACGCCCCATAGGAGTGACCGCCGACGGCAACGCGATTCGGATCGGCGACGCCGCGCCGCGCGCACTCGTCAATGGCTGCCTGCGCCGATGCCACCAGTTGCTCAATGTAGGTGTCGTTCGGCTCGCGCCCGCCCTCGCCGATGATCGGAAAGGAAGGATCGTCGAGGACGGCATACCCCTGCGTCAGCAAAAACAGTGGCCCCCAGTAACTGACGCGGACAAAGCGATATGGCGATCCCTGCACCTGTCCGGCGGCGGCTGCGCTGACGAATTCCTGTGGATATGCCCACATCATCAACGGCAGCGGCCCATCGCGCTTGGCGTCATAGCCGGGCGGCAGATAGAGCGTCGCCGTCAGATCGACGCCGTCCGCCCGCTTGTAGCGGATCTGCTCCTTCTGAATGCCGATGAGCTGCGGCGTCGGATGAGGGAAGTCGGTCAGCGCCGTCAGCTTGCCGGTCGCTATCTCACGGATGAAGTAGTTGGGCGGCTCGGTCGGTGACTCACGTGTGAGCAGTACCTTTTTGGCCTCTGCGTCCAGCAGCGCCACCGGGCTTTCGTAGTACGGTGCCTCCGACCGCCAGAGGCGGGTCGTTTGCCCTGTGGGTACGTCAAAGCGATCCAAGAACGGCCGGTCGCCTTCCGGCGAAGCGCCTTCGCCGATGAGGTACAGGGTCTTACCACCGTCGGGTGACAGCAATCGCACCGTACCGTCCGGGGCCAGATGCGTTACAAAGTTACCGGGATCGGCGTAGCGATCTTCCGTAGAGCGTTCGTAAACCAGCGTCGGCGCGGCGTCAGGCGCATCGGGCTGAAAGCGCCAAGCGCGGCGGATGCGCGTTTTGCGCCAACCTTCGTACGCCAGCGCCAACCGGCCCGTCCCCCACTGAATGGCGACAAACCGGTAGGCAAAACTGATGGACGGCTGCGGCTCGCCTGCAAACGGCGCGGCGAGGAAAAAGAGCCGGTCGCGGATGTCGGCCTTGACGCCCGGATCGCCGCCGTCCTGCGCCTCCGCCCAAACCAGCGTCGCCGGCGCGTCGCTCCGCCACTGAATGCCGCGCGGCCCTCTGGCCACGGCGTCAAAGCTCGTCGGAATGTCATCCCGCAGCGGCAGGTCGGCAATCTCGCGAACAACCTTGCCGTCGGCATCCCAGACCTGAATGCGCATCGGGAAGTAGGCTGCCGGTAGGGTGTATGAATAGGGGCGGTGGAGGGCTTGCACCAACACGTACCGCCCGTCAGGTGACGGTGTCGCGCTCTGGAACACGGCCGGCGCGCCGATGAGTCTGACGCGACCGGATACATCCACCTGCACAAGCTGGGACGTCAGGTAGTAGTCAAACAGGGCTTCGTCGTATGGGTTGCGCAGCAAATCCTGAAACGTCCGGGCAGCGGTGGCGCGCCCACGATTTTCCTGCACGATGGGGCCGTCCGGCGCGGTCGGCGGCGGCGGTGGGTCGCCGCGCTTGAGTGGAACGACGCGGCATAACAGCGAACGGCTACCGGGAAGCCACTGCACCGCGCGCCCGGCGGCGGCATTGAGCCGGAGGTCGGCAACGCGCCGCGCGGCGGCTTTTTCCACATCCAGCAGCCACAGCTCGACCTGGTCGCCGGCGGTGTGGGTGAATACGACGTAGCGCTCGTCCGGCGACCAGCTCAGATCGCCCAACCGCGCCGGGCTGGGCAATCCGGCAACCGGCGACTTGGTTCTATCCGCGAGACGGAGGAGCGTCAGCCCGGTGAAGTAGGCCGGCTGGCTGGGGCCGTTTGTCCGCGGGTTGAGACGGATGCCGCCTAACCGGAGTTCCGGCTGGGCGACTTCGGTAATCGGCGGCAGCGCCGGCCGGTCTGCAAGCAACAGCCAAGTTCGCTGCGGACTCACCAATGCCGTCGGCGGCAGCGGTGCATCAACCAAATCAGCAATAGGTTTCGGGGGCATCTGATAGGGCGTCTGCGCCGCACCGGGCAGCACCCAGCCACCTCCCAACCAGCCGATCAAAAGGAGCCACAAAAGGCTCACGCGCTGTTTGGAAGTTCTTCTGACAATCATACCGCTGACAAGGCCTGTTATGTGACAAGGCCTGTTATGCCTAGGTGTCACCGACGGCCGCAAGATCGGCGCAGCCAAACACAGCTTCGGCGTGGGTGTAATGTTTGAACTCCAGCAAATTGCCCGACGGGTCCTCGAGGAAAAATGTCCGGTGTTCGGTCGGCTCGCCGGGAAAGCGAACACGCGGGCGCTGGCGGAAGCACAGCCCCTGCGCTTCGGCGCGCGCCGCCAGCGCAGCCCAATCGGACTCGTCATCAAAAACCAGACCGAAATGGCGCGGGTAAATCCCCGACTGCGGCGGGGGGAGTTCAGTCACCAAGTGGGCGACAATCTGATGACCGAAAAAGTCGAGAATCAACGCCCGACTCGACCTCCGGCCGGGCGTACACCCCAGCCCGTCAACGTAAAACCGGCGTGCCGCATCGAGGTCGGCAACGGGAAAAGCGAGATGAAAGCAGGAAGTCCCCATGACACAGAAGCTCCTCCAGCCAATCTTCTCACCACTTCTTCTCGAGCAACCCACCCCACCAATGCTGAGCACCCCCACCCCAGGTAGGGCAAAAACCGCTTCAACCGCTTCTTCAGGAAGTTGCGCAGGTGGTCAAACACTCGCCCAGTAAACCAGGCGAACCGTTGATCGAGAAACGCACGCTATACCCAGCATTCCTGGCGTAGGTCAAGCGTAACAGGATGCAGTTCTGAGAGCAATCACCCCGGCGATGCATTCGGAATTGGCGGGTGACAACCGTGGATACCTGCGACAAACGGCGTCGGCCTGCGCGGCAGGCTGTCTTGCGGACAAGTCCCGATGAGAAGGAAAAAGCCCCGGTCCAAAACAACGCGACAGCAATTGAAGGCAAAGCCTACCAACTGGCCTTTTTGACGCCCGGAATCTCACCCCGTAACGCCAACTCCCGAAACTTGATCCGCGAAATCCCAAACCGCCGCAAATACCCCCGCGCACGCCCCGTAATCGCACACCGATGCCGCACCCGCACCGGCGA